>JBEKRS010000008.1:0-117747 GCA_049518535.1 Occallatibacter sp.
TAGAGCATTTCTCATTTAGCTATATACCGTGAAAGCAGAGCCGAAACCACGCTTGTGCGTTGGCGGGTGAAATCTCCGGTATAGCCGCTGCGATGGCCTGATCGAGTGCTTCGGCGGTGCGAGCTTTTACCTGACGAAGGATTTGCTTGAGTTTCGACCAGGCTTTTTCAATAGGGTTCAAGTCGGGCGAGTAGGGAGGCAGATAGAGCAGGTCGGCTTGGCGGGCCTTGATGCGCTGGCGGACTCCGTCAACCTTGTGCGAACTGAGATTGTCCATCACCACCACGTCGCCGGGTTGCAGTTGCGGACACAGGACCTGATCCAGATAGGCGAGGAATATCTCCCGGTCCATTGCTGCTTCGACGGTCATCGCAGCAACGATGCCTCGGGTGCTCATCGCGCCCAGTATGGTGAGAATCTTCCAGTCGCCTTCTGGTGCGCCCTCATGGACTCTGGTGCCGCCAAGCGCACGTCCATACAAACGCGTCATGCGCGTAGTGACACCGCTTTCGTCAAGAAAGATCAGCTTCTCCGGCGGGATGGTGCCGAGCTTCGCAACGAACTCTTCCCGTCGACGGCGGTTTTCTTCTGTGTCCCGCTCGGTGGCGTGGAGCGACTTTTTTTCAGCCGCAGCCCCATCCGCTTCAGCGCTCGGGCCACCTGTGCGCGGCTGATGCCAAGTCCACATTCTTGGCCCAACTTCTGCTGCAACTGGTCCAGCGTCAGATCCGGAGCAGCAACCACCCAACGCCGCAACTGCTCCCGTGGCTCATCCAACAATTTGCGCGGTGTGCCACGATGTTGTTCTATGCGCTCCATCTGACCGCTACGCAGAAACTGCCCTCGTAGTTTCTTCCCGTAGGGCACACTGACCATGAAACGCTCGGCCAACTCTTCCAGCGTCCCCTCACCCTCTTCGTAGGCGGACAGAAATCTCCGCCGAAGGTCATCCGAATATGCCTTTGCCATCGGTTGAATGCGCGAACAATCGCCAAATACAGTATACATCTAAGAGAGAAATGCTCTAGTGATTTGTGTAATCCTGGTTCATCTGCTCTTTCCAGCTTGTCTTGCGGACAAAGAAGATAAACTCTCCAGGTTTGGGTGCGGGCCTGAGTTTGGCGGTTTCCTTCAGCTTTCCACAGCCGTTGGGAGCTACCACTCCCGAAGTCAGTATCTCAGGGATCGTATACCAGCGGTCGATTGGTTCCGCGCCTTTGATGGTTAGGGAATCGCAGTTGACGTAAAGCTCCGTGGAACTTTCATATGTCCCTTGAATGCTGAAGGCGGAAGCGCTTTCGGGCAGGGTCAACTTGTTTGTTCCGTCCTCATTCTGCGTCGTCCAATTGGCATGAACCGTTTGTTGGTGATCGATTCGAACCAGGAAACCCGAGGTCGCAATGAGCTTCCCGGTCCTGCCATCCAGCATGCGGATGGTGATGGTCTTTGTTTGTGCGGACAAGGCACCGCAGAGCGCGGCCATCAACGAGAGAAGAGTAAGTATACGGACCATTTTTCGCCTCTGGAAAACTGTCTACGAGTTTACCAGCTGGAGTAGGGTTGGCCGTCAGAGCCCTGTTCTTGCGCGCCGGAGTGGACGTCGTCGACACCAGGATCGGTCTGATCCACAGAGTGCAGTGCGTCGCCGGTGTCGGTAACCCAACTGTCCTTGGTGTGGGTGAACGGATCCAAGGGAATTTCCCTCAGATAGCCTTCCTGGACCAGGTCGTCGAGCGATTGCGGCGCTTTCTGCTTGTCCATGGTGTAGGAGTCGATGGCCGCGCGCATCACGTGCAGATCTTCTTTGAGCGCGGCTTCGCGGGCCATCCGGATGGCGGCCTCGAATTTGGGAATGGCCACCACGGCGAGCACGCCGATGATGGCCATAACGATCATCAGCTCCATCAGCGTAAAGCCCGCGTCTTTTTTGTGAATCCTGCTCACTGCACCTTCTACTGCCAGACCGTCTGGCTACCAGTCGGAATATTTTGTTCCGTCCAGGGCTGTCCCCGTGGACTTGGAATAGACATCGAAGACGCTCTGCCCGCCGTAAGAGTCCGAATTGGGATCGTCCTGCATCGAGCGCAATCCCCACTCGGCTTTGCCGGTCATGGGGTCGATCGGAATGTGGCGCAGAAACTTCACTTTCTTGGTCTGAATCTCCACACCGTTGACCAGCGTTTCCAGGTCAGGTGGATAGCCCTGGCTATCCAGCTTGACCTGGAAGGCATTCTTGTCGGCCGCGTCCTTGTAGTGGTCGATGGCGTCGCGCATCATCCACAGATCGTAGCGAAGGTAGCGCTCGTTCTGACGTTTCACCTCGAAGCGCGCAACGGGATACACGGCCGAAGCGAGAATGGAGAGAATCGCCGCGGTCACAATCAGCTCGACCAGCGTAAGCCCCCGCTCTCCTTTGCGGACGATCCGGATTGGCCGAGCTTGTTTCATTGCTATGTGCCTCATCGGCCTACTTCACCTGAACGTCAACCCGCGAGCCCTGGGCCGGCAACTGCTGCTTGGCGCTGTTGATTGCCCCCGGACGCGGGATGGAGATGGCACTTCCTCCGGCTGCCTTGGCCTGGAAAGTAAGGACGCAGACTACACCCGCTCCGCTCACCCCAGCCGCTGCCTGCGTACGCGAGGCGTTGATGAGAATCAAGCCCGGCGGATCGTCGCGGTGGGTCAGCACCACGGCTTGCCCATCCCGGCTCAGGAAGTCTCCGCTATCCACATTGATCAGGGAAAGTTTGCCCGGATCGTATGTGATCTGCAAGGGAACCGAGGCAACATCCACTCCTCCGCTCAGCACCACGGGAACCTGGAAGGTGGAACCGAGGGCTATCGGATTGGGTAGCTGAGAGAGCGCGAAATTGACTTTTGCCAGAGGTGGCCCTGAAGTTGTTGGCGGAGAGTTTCCATTCGTCTCCGCGGCCTGGCGTAGTTGTTCGAGTGCCGCCGGACCTGCTGACATGGCGCTTTGGCCGGGCACCGTGCCAAAGCTGGAGTGGTTGTTAGTTGGCTGATGGTTTGGGACTGAGCCCGGATTCGTGTTTGGATTGGAACCGGGATTCGTGCCCGGATTCGGGCCGACGCCGTCAAGATGGCGCAGCTCGATCGACGTGCCCTCGCCGGTGTCGACCGTGCGCAGGTTTACCTGCTCCAGCGATTGCGTGCGCACCACGTGCGGCACCACCAGAAAGACCAGCTCGTCATCCTGAACGGTGTGATCCTTGGAGCCGAACAGATACTTGAGGCCGGGAATCGAACTGAGTCCTGGAATGCCGTTCCAACTTACCGTATCCTGGTCGTCCTGAATGCCGCCCAGAATGCTGGCCTCGCCCTCGCGCAGACGGATCACCTGGTCCACGGTGCGCTGCGAAATGATTGGCTCGGTTACGCCGCTGATAGTCACCGAGCCGCTCTGCGCCGTGACCTCGATTTTGATCTTCAGCGTCACGTCGCGATCGAAGTGAACGGTCGGCGTCAGTTCGATATTCACGCCCACGTCCTGATACTGGAACTGTGTATTGACCAGCGAGCTGACCACCGCAGTGGCCGCGCCTGTCTGATAAGAGCCGGTGGCGATGGGAATCTTGGAACCGATCTTCATCGTCGCCTTCTGCGCGTCGGTGGCACGGATGCGCGGATTCTGCAGAATCTTGGTGTTGGTGTCGGTCAGCAGCAAATTGGCAGTGGCCGAGCCGACGGTTACCGCAAAATCGTAGGCCTTGAGGTGGCTCAGTTCGTAGAGGGTCGGGCTGGTCGAAGTGCTGGTCGTTCCGGTTGTGGTGGTGCTCGTGCTGCTGCTGTTGGGCGGTTGCAGCGCCACTCCCACGCTGCTGGGCCAGGAGATGCCCAGAGTCTTTTCAAAGTTTTTGCTAACTTCGAGGACCGCGATGTCGACCACCACCTCGGGTCGCGCCCTGTCCAGATCGTTGATCAGCTTTTCGGCCAGCAGCAACTCGTCGGGCGTACCGCGCATCACGATGGCGTTCTGGCTGGCCACGCCGTAGACCTTGGCATTGGGCAGAACGTTGCGAATGGCAGTCTGCACGTCGGTCAGGTCGTTCTGCTGCCACGCGTTCGAGAGATAAAAGGTCTGAACAGCCTGCTCGTCCAGTTCGGTGTGCTTGGTGCGCGTGTTCGCGGCCACAAAAATGGTATTGTTGGTGACCGGCCGCCAGAAGGTGTTGGAGATGGTGCCCACAATGCGCAGTCCGTCCATCAGCGAAACGTTGTTCAGGTCCACCTGAATGCGCTTGGAGGTGTACTCCGGGTCGAAGAGCACATTGACTCCGGCGGCCTTTCCGACCGCCTGGTAGACCACTTTGGCGTCTTCCTGCATATGCAGGGTGAGCGGCTCGTTTGAGACCGGCCGGAGGATGGCCGGAGATGCCATCGAGTCGAGCTCCTCCTGCTTGCCCTCCGCTTCCGGAACGCTGGTCTCGCCGGTGGGCCCTACCTCGCCGTTCTTTTTTCGCACCCTGGCGATGGCCTGCTGCGCGGCCTCATTGCTGGGGTCGATCTCGGCGGCACGCAAAAACTCGCCCAGCGCCGCTTGATCGTTGCCTGCATCTAACAGATGTTGCCCTTTGGTCACGTGGGCGGATGATGCTGTAATTCTCACGCGATAGAAGGCGGCGCGGTAGTGCAGGTCCTTGGGGTTCTTGTTGTGAGCCTTCTGGTAGTTGTCGAAGGCGGCGTCGTAGTCATCGCGCGCCTCGGCGCTTTGGCCACGCTTGAAGAAGGTGTTAGCCGACTCGGCAGAGAGCACAACGCTCGACAGGCCGAAGACGGTCAGAATGGCAAAAAGCGCGATCCAGAAGACTGTGCTGGAGGTAGCCGGAGCAACAACGCGTCGGTTCATCGAACTCTCCTATGCGTCTTTACCGGCCCGTACTTCTCATCGGGCGCTTGCGGGCCGCCTTGGCCGCCCCAGACGCGCATTTTGACGCAATTTCTACTGGCGATACTTTCCTTCCAACGCTGCCCCATTTCAACGCTGCCCCATTTTAACAAAGCCCACCTGAGATCCGGCCGAAAGTCGCTAGAATGCTAGGATTAAGATTCGAGGGTGTTTCCCTATGGCTCGCCAAACCAGCCACGTTATCGTTCAGCCTAAAACTTCCGGTCCGGAGAAGCCCGCCAAGCCCCGCGACCCGGTGGCCTCGGGCGAACGGGACGCCGCGCACAATCGTGCCGCCAGCCACAACTACTTTTTGCTGGAGAGATTTGAAGCCGGCGTGGCCCTGCGCGGAACCGAGGTCAAGTCCATCCGCGAGGGCAAGGCCAACCTTAAAGACTCCTACGGCCTCATCCAGAACGGAGAGGCGTTTTTGCTGAACGTGCATATTGGTCCCTACTCCCACGGCAATATGGCCAACCACGACTCGACGCGCACCCGCAAGTTGCTGCTGCACCGGAACGAGGTTCGCAAGCTACTGTCGAAGACGCAGATCAAGGGCCACACGCTCATCCCCACCCGGCTTTACTTCCGCAATGGGCGGGTGAAGTGCGAACTGGCCGTGGCCAAGGGCAAGCAGGACTGGGACAAGCGCGAAACCGAGCGCAGCCGTGAGGCTGACCGCGAAGCCCGCGCCGCCGTGAATGCCAGCAAACACCGCATGGGGAGGTAACGAGCCGTTCAGGAGAAACGGACCCCGAAACGCATCTCAAGCCTTCTGGGATTCCAGGTATTTTGCGAATTTCTTGCGAAGCCCCAGCTTCATGTCCGGTAGATCTTCAGATTTAAGCCCATGGGCATGGTACTGCTCGAACATTTCCGACTGAACTTCAGTCTTGCTGGGCTTTAACGGTTTCGGGTCATCAATCATGTCTTTAAGGGCGGGCACTTATGGCCTCCTTGTCTTTCCTTGTCTGTAAGCGGTGTCCAAGTTCCTTCAGTTCTGCATCTCCAGCGGGATGCAATCTGGCTTTTTCTCCTCGCATGTCCGGTTCCAGGACCTATATTCCCACGGTTGAACCATTTCTAGTGGAGTGATTTTCGGCTCAAAATTGAGCTTGTTATCGCCACTGATTTTCTTCAACCCCTTCAGAAGCAACTCCACGGACCCTTCCGGAACAAATAGCCAGGGACGCACCGGCCATTTTGATGGAAGATGGCTATCACGAACGAGGGCATCGAGAACTGTGCGCCAGTTTTCGTTCCAAGCTCGCAATCGCGTCAGTAGAGCCTGGAGCGTTGCGCTATATGTGATCTCACAAAGAAAAACCGACGAGCGCTCAAAGTCGGCAACCACGGCATCACAATACCAGTGCGAGTGAGGACCAAGGGTGTCTGGGTTATCAGCCTCAATCAGCTGAATACAGCACTCAGTGTTCACGAATAGCGAACGATCGGCCCGTAAATAATCCACAACGACACTTTCGTAGTAGTTCATTTCGTTCACCCTTTCTTGGCGAGGGATGATTCTACGCCTCCGCTGAAGCTTGGTCAGTGTCCTTTGATGACAGATGAATTGAGCAAGGAGTATCCAGAGCCGAGTCTGCATCGAAAGAATCTTCCCGACGTTCCCGCTCTCCAGTTCTCGCGCCGCCGTCAACGCCAGCAAACACCGCATGGGGCGCTGACCAGCCGTTCCCAATAAAATCCAGCTGTCCCAGTTTGAATCCAGCCGCAATAGAACGGCTCGGCTCCCTCCATTTCACAGCCGATGCAATGCTATCTTTGGCTGAGATTCTCAATCTCGGGGGCCACTATGTACAAAATAACCAAGGAAAAATTCGGCTTTCAACTCACCTTTGGAGGCACGATCAGCCTCGACGAAATGAAGCTTTGGCGCGAGGAGGCTAAGGCGATCCTCGTGGGATCTCCAAAAACCTTTGGCGTTCTGATCGATATGCGCACCCTGCGGCCGGGCGGAGTGCAGCCGGATGCCCAGGCCGTCATGGTCGAGGGCCAGGGGCTCTTCAAGACCGCCGGGATGGAGCGCAGTTGCGTCGTTCTTGAGTCGGCCTCTGTCACCATGCAATTCGAGCGGCTGGCCAAGCAGTCGGGAATCTACTCCTTTGAGCGGTACATCAACGCCGCGGCCCACCCTGACTGGCAGGCCAAAGCCCTTGGCTGGATTGAAAAGAAGATCGATCCCGGTCATTGAGTTGTGATCGCCACAGATGCAATGCAGTCAACGAGAGGTTCAGCTGCTCTTGCTTTGAAGCTCGGCAGATGCGTCGCTGGGGATTTCCGCGTCGCGATGGGATTTTTTGCTCTTGGCGTATGCATCAATGGCGCCCAACGTGGAAATTGACACCAAAACTACCCACGGGAGAGCCCAAGGCAAGCTTCGGTCCTTCGACCACATTTCGACAGCGAAAGCCGCATAAAACAAGCTAATCAAGGCTTGGTGCAATGCCTCGCTTCTGTGGTTGTTGACCGTGAAGCCTACGCTGGCCAAGAGCATCACGCTCCAACAGAAAATCTGAACTCCCGTGACTCTCACGTGAATAATCGTCCAGATCAGGTAGACAAGCAAGAAGCATAAAAGGGGCACCATAATGCGCCGGTAATATTTCCTGTACCAATTCTTCATCCGAAGCCTCACACAGTGGCTCGCGGCGCAAAACGGCTAACCGCGCAATTATTATGCTGCAAACTCAGCGAATCACTTCGACCTCAATTTCCAGGTTGAGGCTCTTCCAAACCCGGTCCGTCGTGTAGACCGTTGCCTTGCGCTGCATGGCCAGGGCCAAACATGCCCGGTCTCCCAGAGAAAGCCCGAATGGGCGCGTGATGGGCCTCAGTTCCGCCGCGATTCTTGCGTGGTCATCGGTGAAAAAGCAGACTTCGCATTGCAAGTTGGTGACCCAGGTCCACGCCTGCTGAGCCCGTACGCCACTCTCCAACATGCGGGTATGGACTTCGGCGAGATTGATCGTACTGAGCAGCGCACCCTGCAGGATGGGAATAACAATCTCCGCTCCCGGCTCGTTGAAGAACACGGCGAGAATAGCGGATGAGTCGAGCACCGCCAGGTCAGGCAACTTGATCCGCCTTGGACCAACCCGCGCGGCGTGCGGCCGCTTCGCACTCGATTTCTTCCTCTTCCCGGCGCGCTTCTTCTCGCCGTTCGGCGATCAGTTCGTCCGAAGCCAGAATCCCGGGTTTGGCGAACTGGGCGATCTCGCGCTGAATGCGTCGAATGCGAGCGCGGTAGGACTCAATGCGCAAGACGCCGTCCTCAACGTCAATAAGCAGAGACTCACCGGGCGCAAAGCCCATCTCCTCGCGAATGGCGGCGGGGATGAGAACGCGCCCATTCGGACTGAGGCGAGCTTTGGCATGAAGAGAATCTTTGACAACTACATCCATATCGGTCACCTTCTTATAATATGACACAGTCATCAGGAAATGACAATTATTCATTCTGTGTCATTCGTAATCTTTCTATGTACTCAATTCGGCGTTTGGACATTCAGGTCTGCTCATCCTGAGTTGCCACAATCCGCCCCGTGGATGAAAGAATAGAAACTATGAGGACTCAACTCTCTTTTGCTCCCCTTGCCAAAGTCGAAACCGAACTGCTGGCCGTTCTGGCCGCCGACACCCAAACCTCGAAAGCCACTGACGCCAAACCCCAGCCCGTATTGCTGACTGCCGACGCTGCCGTCCAAGCAGCCGCTGCGGCTGTGCTCGCCAGCGGCGAATTCAAAGCCGGCGCTAACGAGACGGTGCTCTTGCATGCCCCCGCTGGCCTCGCCGCCAAGCGCCTGTTGCTGGTCGGCTTGGGCAAGCAGGCCAAAATTACAGCTCACAGCGTGCGCCTGGCTACCGGAACTGCCGTGCGCTTCACCAAGCCGCGCGCCATTCGTGAGCTGGTTCTGGCTCTGCCCGAAGCTGAATCGCTTCCGGCCGTACACTCTGCCCGAGCCGCCGTCGAGGGCGCTTTTGTGGGCGACTTCGATCCCGATACGTATCGCAGCGACCGCAAGGACCAGAGCGTGGAGTCGTTCACCGTGGCCGCGCCAGCTGGAGCCGATAAAACCGCAGTCGAGGCCGCCTTCGCCGAGGGCGTCATCCTGGGCGAGAGCCAGAATTTCACGCGCTCGCTGGTCAACGAGCCGGGCAACAAACTCACGCCTACGATTCTGGGCCAACGCGCCGCGCAGATGGCTGCAGAAGTCGGCCTTGGCTGGGAGGTTCACTCCAGCGAGAAGCTGCACGAGCTGAAAATGGGCGCTTTTTGGAGCGTTGCCCAAGGCTCAGCGGAGCCGCCCGCCCTGATTGTGTTGCGCTATGAACCCCAAGGCGTCAGCGATGGCCCGGTGCTGGGCCTGGTCGGCAAGGGCATCACATTCGACTCTGGCGGCATCTCCATCAAGCCCGCCGACAACATGGAAAAGATGAAGTACGACATGGCTGGCGGCGCTGCCATGATCGGCGCGATGCGGGCCATCGCTTTGCTCAAGCCAAAGGTGCGCGTGATTGCCGTAGTCTGCGCCTCCGAGAACATGCCCGACGGCAAGGCGCAGAAACCCGGCGATGTGCAGACGGCGATGCCGTTCTCCGCCGACAAGCCAGGAAAAACCATCGAGATCATCAACACCGACGCCGAAGGCCGGCTGGTGCTGGCCGATGGGCTGACTTACGCTCGCCAACTGGGCGCAACCCACCTGATCGACGCTGCAACACTGACTGGAGCTTGTGTTGTGGCTCTCGGCCAAGTCAACGCCGGAGCCTTCTCGAACGACGATGAGATCTGGGCAAAGTTTGAAGCGGCTCTCGCGACCTCCGGCGAAAAGTTCTGGCGGTTGCCCTTGGGCGAGGAGTACGCCGAGCAGATCAAGAGCGAGATCGGCGACATCAAGAACACCGGCGGCCGTTATGGCGGTGCGAGTACGGCTGCCGAGTTTCTGAAAGTCTTTGCTGAAGACACGCCGTGGATTCATCTGGACATCGCCGGCATGGCTTGGGTGGAAGATAGCAAACCCTACATCGCCAAAGGACCGAGCGGCGTTGCGGTAAGGTCGATTCTGGAGTGGGTCAGGAGTTACTAGATCTCTGACGGTGTGAATTTGTATCAGCCCCGTGCCCCATCCATTCGCTTTTTCCTGGCGAATGGGTGGGAAAGCACAAACCTCAAGGAACGAAATCAAGCAGTCAGAGACCTGGCTGTTCTTACATCGCCTCCGGGCTTTCAATGCCCAGCCAACTTAGCGCCAGCACTAACTCACGCAACGCGACGGCTGCTGTGGCAAGCAGGAAGGTTTTGCGCGCCGGGTCTTCTTCGGTGAGGATATGGTGCTTGTGATAGAAGTTATTGAACTCCTGGGCTAACTGGAAGGCGTGCTTGGCTAAGTAAGCTGGCTCAGACGTACTAATACATTGCTCCAGCACCATTGTGCGCCGCGAAGCGCGCAACCAAAGCGCCCAGATGTCTCCAGCAGCTTCACCTGCGAGATAGTTAGTGGGATCGATGGCGGCAATCGCGACTAATACTTCCTCCGGCGTCGTTTCAGCCTTGCGAAAAATATTGCGCGCACGAACTACGGCGTATTGAATGTAAGGGCCGGTCTCGCCCTCGAAGCTCAGTGCGTCCTTAAAGTCGAAGGCGATGACCGAGTTACGCGTGAACTTGAGCATGAAGTAACGCAGCGCGCCGATGGCGATCTGCTTGGCGATGCGCTGCCGTTCAGCTTCGCCGCGGCCCGTCTGGCGCGCGTCCACCTCAGCGCGGGTGGCGGCGATGAGCTTGTCGATCAGGTCGTCGGCCTTGACGCCGAAGCCCTTGCGGCCACTGACCTCAATGTATGGCCGCGCCTGATCTTCTTCGGAGACGTCATAGCCTAACTCGACGGCGCAACGCGGCGTCAGCGCGACCATCTCATAACTGAAGTGGGTGTAGCGGTCGGCTTGGTCCGTGTACCCCATGCCGCGCAGAGCTTGAATAACATTGGCCTGTGGGTCGGACTGGCGTGCATCGATAACATTGTAGATAGCCTGCGCGCCGCCAAAGTGCGGATGTGGTTCGTCGCCCTTTTCGGCTGAGATCCAGCACTCGTGGCCGGGATAAGTGAAGAATGGCTTGTAACCGAAATCCTTTCCCAGTAGGCCAAACTTCCACAAGTGATAGGCAATATCTTTGCCCACATAAGTTACAGTGCCATTGGAGCGAACGATAACTTTTGCATCTTCGTCGGTTTCGCCTTCGAGTGCTTTTGATCCAGGGCGAGTCATCACCCAGCAGCCTGTGTTTTTTCCTTGCGTCTCTTTACGGAGCACTCCCGCCTTTTGCATTTTCACGAACGCAGCGTCCCAGAAATTCAGGTGAAGAATCTCGCTCTCGCGGGGCAGAAAATCGTATTCGATGCCGAGGCGCAGCATCGTCTCCAAGTGCCGTCGCAAGACTGCGGTTGAAATCAACTCGGCCATCTCTGCGACCTCGTTGTTGCCGGCTTCGATTTGGTGAAGAACATCTAAGCGAATCTGTTTGCGCTCGGTATGCTTTTTCAGATTTTGGTCAAAACCTTCAAATGCTTCGTACCAAACATTGACCCGCGCATAGAGATACCAGCAATAGTAGTCGAACAGATTCTCTCTGTTGGACGGGTTCACCTCGACCTCTTTGGCAAGGTATGCCATCAGCTTCTTGATGCCAGCGAGCGTATGTTGTTCCGCAGTCGAAACTCCAGGTATCCCGCTTTGCTCCAAATGAAGAAAGCCCACCACCACATCAGCCACCTGGACGCCGGTGTTGTCGATGTAATTCTGCACATCGACCTTTTGCCCGACGGCGCGCAGCAGCCGCACAAACGTGTCGCCAAGAATCGCATTGCGCAGATGCCCAACGTGCGCGGCCTTGTTGGGATTGATGCTGGTGTGCTCAACCATTACATGGAGCAGCCTTTTGGACGAGTGCTTCGGCTCTTGAAGGGCTGTTCTGCGCACGCCCGCGGCGCGGTCCAAACGCGCATTGATGTAGCCCGCTCCGGCTACATCGAAAGAAGAAAAGCCATCGAGATGGCCGAGCGCGGCGACAATCTCCTGCGCGATAATTTTGGGGGCCTTGCGCAGCTTGCGGGCCAGTTCGAATGCAATTGGTGTCGCCAGTTCGCCAAATTGCAAATCCGGCGGAGTCTCCAGCGGAATGTTCTCGACCTGAAGATCGTACTTTGTCGCTAAAACCTGGCGAAGATGGCTCTCGAACCGTTTCTGTATTTCCAGATACACGTAGATACGCCTCAAAAATCCTTGATTTTCAAGGTGATTCTAACAGAGCACCTGCGGTGCGGCAGCCGCTCGCTTTGCGCTCGCACGGGTTGTCTCGGGAGAACGCGGTCTTCACAGTTTCACAGTTCCACGGTAAATAGGGGGGAGGGGGGCACCCATAAGCAGGGAACAGGCAAGCAGAGAACAGGGAAACCCGTGTCTGTAGTCGTTGTTCATTTCACTATTGTGCGCTGACGGGGCGTTATCTTCTGCAGATGCCGTAAAATGGAGAGGAAGCGCCACTTGCGCCCCTTTGCTGATGAGGGTTGCAGTGCGCGAGTAATCCCACCTATGACGAATCCTCAATCCATTCCTGATCGTTTTTATCTGACCACGCCGATCTACTACGTGAATGCGCGGCCGCATCTGGGCCACGCCTACTCGACCATTGTGTGCGATACGATTGCGCGCAGGAAACGGGCGCTGGGCATCGACACCTGGTTTTTGACCGGCACGGACGAGCACGGGCAAAAGATCGAGCGCTCTGCTGAGCTGGCCGGACGCACGCCTGCTGAGTTTGCCACGGCGATCTCTGGCGAATTTCGCGGGCTGTGGGACCGGCTGGGGCTGAGTTACAACGACTTTATTCGCACCACGGAAGAGCGGCACGAGCGCGGGACGCAAAAGTTGTTTGCGACGATGCGCGACAACGGATTTATCTACAAAGGCTCGTACACGGGCCAGTACTGCGTGAGCGATGAGCTTTATGTGGACGGACCTCCGGGGACCGTTTGCCCCGACTGCGGGCGCGTGACGGAGACGGTGAGCGAGGAGAATTATTTCTTCAAGCTGTCGGCCTTCGAGCGCAAACTGCTGGAGTTTTATGAGGCGAATCCCGGCTTCATGGGTCCGGAGTCGACGCGGCGCGAGGTCATTTCTTTTGTCCGTGGCGGGCTGAAGGATCTGTCCGTGACCCGGACGAGTTTTTCGTGGGGGATCCCGGTTCCGGGCGACGAGAAGCACGTGATCTACGTTTGGTTCGACGCGCTGGCCAACTACATCACGGCGCTGGGCTATGGGTCGGACGCGCCCGCAGACAAGGCGCGCTTTGAGAAGTTCTGGCCGGCGGATTTGCACTTGATTGGCAAGGAGATCAGCCGCTTCCATTGCGTCTATTGGCCGGCATTTTTGATGGCCGCCGGGATTCCGCTGCCGCGTTCGGTGCGAGCCAACGGCTGGCTGCTCTTCGACCAAGGCAAGATGTCGAAGTCGCGCGGCAACATTGTGCGCGCCGAGACCGTTCAGGAGGTTTTGGGGGCCGATGCGCTGCGGTACTTTCTGCTGCGCGAGATTCCGTTTGGGCAGGATGGGAGCTTTTCTTTTGACGCGCTGGTCCAGCGCTACAACGGAGACTTGGCGAACGGCTACGGCAACCTGGTGAGCCGCGTCGTCAACATGGTGCATAAGTACTTTGGCGGCGTTGTGCCGGAGACTGGAGCGGAGACCGCTGCCGAGACTGCGTTGCGCTCGACAGCGGAGGATGCGATTGCGGCGTTTGGACCGGCTTTCGATGAGATGAACTTTTCTGAGGCGTTGAAGGCGCTGTGGATTTTGGTGGCGGAGACTGACGGCTATCTGACCGCTAATGCGCCTTGGAAAAAGCCTGCCGACCGCAGCGAGGCGGATCATGCGCTGTTGCAGGCGCGGGTGCTGGCTACGGCTGCTGAAGCGATTCGGATTATCACGGCGCTGGTCTATCCCATCTTGCCGGAGTCGGCTGCGAAGGTCTGGCAGCAGCTTGGACAGGGCGAGATCGCGGATGCGGCGAAGCAATCATTTTTGACAAACATCGCGTGGGGAGGATTGAAGGCCGGGACGCAATTTGGCGAGCCTGCGCCCCTGTTTCCTCGTGCGGAAAAGGATGCAATCGAACGTATGCAAAACATCGAAGATCAGAACAGCAAGACTGTTATTGAGGCCGCTGGCGGTGGGGCCAACAGCGGCTCCGCCGCAAAAACGCAAGCAGCGGCGCCGACAGCCGCGACTGCATCTCCTTCCGTGACTTCGACGGCTCCGGCTAATACCTCGAAGGAACGGGCCAAGGAAGATTCGCTGACGCCAACCACTGCGGTTTCGCCGGATCAAGGAGTTGCCACGGTGAAGGTGCACCGGGTTGCCGCGGATCTGACCAGCGCCAGGCTTAGCACAACACCGGTTGCTGAGCCGGCTGCTGGTTCGCCTGCTCAGAGTACTGAGGCGCAGCAGGCTATCGCACCGCAACTGATTTCGATTGACGACTTCGTCAAGGTGGACCTGCGTGTTGCGCAGATTCTCGTGGCCGAGCGCGTGCCAAAGGCCGACAAGCTGCTGCGCCTGGAGGTCGATCTTGGCTATGAGAAGCGGCAGATTCTGGCCGGTATCGCGCAGTACTACGAGCCGGAGAAGCTGATTGGGCGCAAGATCGTGATCGTGGCCAATCTAGCTCCGCGCAAGATGAGGGGGCTGGAATCGAATGGGATGTTGCTGGCTGCTTCGCTGCCGACGGACGGCGCGCCGGTGCTGGCTGGCTTCTTGGAAGATGTGCCGCTGGGTGCACGACTGAAGTAATGGCATACAACTGGTGGCTGACCCCGGCGGTCTATTCGGGCATTTCCGTTATTCTCCTTGAAGCTCGGTTGAGTCACGCCGCAAAAAAAGGCAAGAAACTGATCTATCGCGGATCGGTAGCGCTGAAGCTGTTGTTTGGTGGGGTGTCAGCCATGCTGACCGTCCTTCTTTGCCGGAAGTGGGGTGAGCCGGATTGGCCGCCGTTCGGATGCCTGGTGCTCGTGGGATTCGTGGTCTGCTTTCTTCTCGGATGGCCGAAAACCATCGTCACGGACGAGCATGGGATTGAGTGTCACTGGTGGTGGAGAAGGAAGGTCGCGATTCCCTGGAAGGAAGTCGAGTACGCCGAAACCGCCTCCATGGGGACAATTGAGGTTGCAGGCACCCATGCGCGGATCACGTTCGAGGGCTATAACGCCGACCGTGAGAGATTTTGCAAAGAATTGAAGAAGAGAAGCAGCGTGAAGAAGATTGTCGTCCCTGGCGAGTTCACCGGACTTCATCTCAATTAGGGGAGCTTCTTATATACACACGAATCGTGCGATACTTACACATCGAGAGGTGCGGCTATGCGGACCAATATCGAGATCGACGACAAGTTGATGAAGCAGGCGATGAAGGCTACGGGGGCCACTACGAAGAAAGCCGCGGTAGAGGCCAGCATGCGTCTGGCTGTCCGGCTCAAGGCCCAGGAAGGCATCAAGAAGTGGTTCGGCAAAATCCAGTGGGAGGGTGATTTGGCTGCCTCTCGCGAAGGCCGCTTCCTCGACTGGGATGATAAACCGAAGGGCGGAAAGCGGCATCTGACCCGGCTTTTTGATAAGGCAGTCAAATAGCTGCCGCTCTTTGAGGAAGATGGAAGAGCATGGTCATTGTTGATACATCCGTCTGGATTGATGCTTTGCGAGGCATAGCAAGTCCTCAGGCGATCTGGCTAAAACAGACCCTTGGCACACAGGAGGTCGGCCTAACGAGTTTGATTCTTTGCGAAGTCTTGCAAGGAGTCCGCTCGAACAGCGAGTTTCGCGGGTTCTGCGCGGATTTCCAGCAATTCGCGGTCTTCGATTCGGGGGGCGCTAAGTTGGCTATCGCTGCCGCAAAAAACTACCGGATTTTGCGAGACCAAGGCATCACGATCCGAAAGACGATTGACTGCATTATCGCCACTTTTTGCATCGAGTCTGGTCATCAACTCCTCCACAAAGATCGCGACTTCAACGCTTTCGAAATCCACTTGGGACTGCGCGTACTTCATCCTCCAGCCATCGCACTCAACTGAATTTCACCAAAGAAGAGAAAAACTGTCAGATGCAATCCAGATTGAAGCCTCATGCTGATTGATTCTCATGCACACCTGGACAGCGAGCGCTACGCCGACGACCGCGAAGCGATGCTGCGCCGTGCGTGGGAAGCAGGCGTGGGAACGGTGCTGGCTATCGGCATTGGCGAGCAGGCGGCGGGGATGGATGGGGCGCTTGCGATCTGCCGCGAATTCAATGGACGGCCTGAGAGCGGGGCAGGCATGCCGAAGCTCTATGCCAGCGCGGGCGTTTATCCGCACAACACGGCGGAAATTGACGAGGCGATTGTATCGAAACTGGACACTTTGCTGAGCCAGCCGGAGGTGATTGCCTGCGGGGAGATTGGCCTGGACTACTACCACGAGGGCGCGGCGCACGAAATCCAGCGTGGGGGGCTCATTCGACAACTCGAAGTCGCCGCCGCGCGGAAGCGGCCGATTCTGATTCACTGTCGACCGAAAGACGGGGCCATTGACGCATGGGACGATCTATTCGAGGTTCTGGAGGCGCATTGGCGGGCGACCGGCCTGGGCGGCGTCATGCACTGCTTCGGCGGCGGATGGGAGCAGGCGCGGCGCTCGCTGGACCTCGGTTTTCTGGTCTCATTTGCCGGCAATCTCACCTATCCCAAGGCCCAGCCGCTGCGCGATGTGGCGGCGCGGCTCCCTCTGGATGGGCTTCTGGTCGAGACCGACGCGCCCTGGCTGGCTCCGGCGCCCAATCGCGGCAAGCGCAACGAGCCGGCCTTTGTGGCACGAACCGCACAGACTCTGGCCGGGTTGCTGGGCGTCGAAGAGCAAGAAATCGCCTCCGCAACCACGAAAAACTTCTTTCGACTGTTTGACATCGGCGCGGACGTGGGAAACTGATAGAGGCATCGCTGGAGCAGGCATTGCATGCAGCGGACTTTTAATGTTTGAGGGAATAGAAGAATGGCTCAGGAAAATTCATTCGACATCGTCAGCAAGGTGGATATTCAGGAGGTTCGCAACGCCATCGACCAGGCGCTGAAGGAGATTCGCCAACGCTTCGACCTGAAGGATTCCCACTCAGACGTCACGCTGGAGGGCTCGGAGGCCATACTACTGGTCTCGTCCGGCGAATATAAGCTCGAAGCGGTCAAGGATATCCTTAGTCAGAAGCTGGTCAAGCGGAGCGTCTCACTGAAGAATCTGACCTTCGAGAAGGTGGAAGAGGCTTCCGGCAAGAGCGTGCGCCAGAAGATCAATCTGCAGCAGGGCATTCCCATCGAAAAGGCCAAGGAGATCGTGCGCCTGGTCAAGGACTCGAAAAAGAAGGCGCAGGCCAGTATCCAAGGCGATACAGTCAGAATATCGAGCAAGGATCGCGACGAGTTGCAGGCGATCATCGCCCTGCTGCGCGCCAAGGACCTGGGCCTGGAGTTGCAGTTCACCAATTACCGCACCAATTAATCGGGGAGAGCCTCAGCTTGGGTCAACGAGCCAGCGGCAGCCGCCACATTGTAGGATTAGGCACGGGAACCGGAGAAATTTGAGCACACTGGCGATAGCAACGGCGAAAGAGGTCTTCGATCTGCTGCGGGAAGATCTCGTAGCGATCGAGCAGGAGTTGGGCCGCGATGCCGCCTCCGGCGTAAGCACCATCACGGAGATCGCCGAATACCTGCGGGGCGGCGGCGGCAAGCGCATCCGGCCGTCGCTGCTGCTGTTGTCCGCGCACACGCTGGGCTATGCGGGGCAGGGCGCCATCCGGCTGGGCGCGGTGGTGGAGATGGTCCACACCGCAACGCTGGTTCACGACGACATTATCGACGGCGCCGACACGCGGCGTGGACGGCCTTCCGCCAATACGACCTGGGGCAACGAAAAGTGCGTACTGGCCGGCGACTGGCTCTATATGCAGGCCTTCAAGGTGGCTCTCGAAGAGAGGAACCTGCGCGTGCTTGACTTGCTGATTGGCCTGACACAACAGATGGTCGAGGGCGAGCTGTTGCAGATTCAGAAGCTGGGCCGCGCCGTTTCCGAGGCTGAGTACTACGACCTGATCTATCGCAAGACCGCCTGCCTGTTCTCGGTTTCGATGCGCCTGGGCGCAGTTCTGGCCGACGCAACCATGACTCAAGAAACGAGCCTTGCCGCCTATGGCCGTGCTGTTGGCCTGGCCTTCCAGATTGTCGACGACGTGCTCGACCTGACAGCCACTGAGGAAGTCTTGGGCAAGCCGGTGGCGAGCGATCTGCGCGAGGGCAAGGCGACGCTGGCGGTGATTCATTCGATCGACCACGGCACGGCCACCGATCGCCAGGCCATCCAGAGAGTTTTGGACGACCGCAGCTTTGAGAACGTCAGCCGCCAGCAGATTCGCGAGATTCTAGTGAAGAACGGCTCGGTTGAATACGCTATGTCGATTGCCGACCGCTACGCCGAGCAGAGTCGCCAGGCGCTGACCTCGCTGCCTGAATCCGAGTTCAAGCGCGCCCTGCTGTGGGTGCCGGATTTTGTGGTGGCGCGGGAGAAGTAGCGGCGCTGACAGGAGAACACCTTGAAAGAACTATGGACACAAGTAGACAACTACTTCGGGGATCTGTTGGCCCCGCGCGACCAGATTCTCGACGCCACCTTGTTGGCGAACAAGAAGGCTGACCTTCCGCCAATCGACGTTTCAAGACTGCAAGGCAAGTTTCTCGATCTTCTGGTGCGTATCACCGGCGCACGAAGCATTCTGGAAATCGGAACCCTTGGCGGCTACAGCACGATCTGGATGGCCCGCGCTCTTCCCGATGGCGGGCGCATTGTGACGCTCGAGTTCGATCCGCATCATGCGGAGGTTGCGCGCACGAATCTGCAAAACGCCGGAGTGCTTGACCGCGTCGATCTGCGCTTGGGACGAGCGATCGACAGCCTTCCTACTTTGGTGACGAGCCCCGCTGCGCCCTTCGATCTCATCTTCATCGATGCAGATAAACAGAGCTACGCGGAATACCTCGATTGGGCATTGAAGCTGTCACGCGCGGGAACGGTGATCGTTGCCGACAACGTCGTCCGCGATGGGAAGGTCGTTCAGCCAGACATCGACGATTCAAATGTGCAAGGCATACGGCGTTTCACCGCGCGATTGGCCGCCGAACCCCGGCTGAGCGCAACGGTATTTCAGACGGTTGGAGTGAAGGGATATGACGGTCTTGCGCTCGCTGTAGTTCTGCGCTGAACGCGCTTCAATCGCGCTGCTCTTAGAGCCTACCCCGCAAATTAGTAGCGCCGACCTCCTGGTCGGCTGTTCTGTGGGCCTCCAGACCCACAGGCAACGTCTGGCGGCGCGGACGCCGTCAGTACAGCCGGTCTGGAGACCGGCGCTACATTCCTTTCTTAATTTACAGATAGGTTCTCAAAGTTGAATTGCATCCTTGTTGGCTCGGACAAACTCGAAGAGTTGGCCTGCGATGTCCTCCCCGGTGCCTGAATAAAGACCGTCGCATTCATCGAGTTGCTCGTCACGTTCATCATTTTCGGATTCAAAGGCGGCGTCAAGGGCTTCGGGAGAAAAATCCTGAATACCGAGAGCATTGATTGCTCCACTGGTGATATTTGCTGTTTCAGGACAGCCGATGAGCAGCAGAGAATTCACAATGATCGAGGCATACTCGCCTGATGAATTAGTGAAGAACTGGCTATATCCGCCGTTGTTCACCTCGCGTTCGAGAGCTTCGACAGCGAGGACGACGCGCTCCTCGTCCGACAGATCCTGTTCACCGACTTCGGCTGCCTTCTGATTGAGCGCTTGCTCCAAGGCCACGACCAGCGAGTCGATCCGATATGTGTCGGAGAGCGCAAGCAGTTCATCGAGAGTTTGTCCGGAGTAACGGTCGAGCCATTGAAGGTCTGGCATCAGTCCTTGACTCCTCTGCCAATCGAATTTCTGCCGCAGCAATAAATACTACTGTAGGCGCAGGGAATTTGCCGCATCTCAAGCGTCCTGAACGAGGGTTCCCTGATGATAGACAATTTTCCAACCGCCGGGAGTGCTCTGCCAGATCGTTGAGCGGCGGGTGAGACGCGCGTTGTCCTGGAGCAGCGTGTAAGTCAGCAGATAGGTATCCTCGGACAATTTGCGACAGTAAAAGTCTCGCGCTTCCCAGACGTCGGCATGAGGAACGGAGAATCGCTTCTCCAACTCATCCAGTATGAAGTTGCGCGAGTAAAGGCGGCCCGAGGCTCCGACCTCCCAGTAGTCCTCCACCATCATCTGCTCGAAATTGGCGCGTGAGGTTCCGAACTCAGGGCGATGAAAGATGGGCTCGCGGCTGGAAAGTTCGGCGAGTACGGCTTGTAGTTCAGGGGTGCTGGCGAGGATGGGCTCCATGGCGAATAGAATAGCTTGGGCTACTCATTTGTTTATTTATCTGTCACCGAGGAGTCGTGAAAAAATTGAGGTAACTGCGCCTCGTATAATTGGCGCTATACAAGAACTCCTTGCGACAGGAGCATTCTGGATAGCGCTCAGAGATCTTGCTGGTGGACAGCAGCCTTGACAGTTTTGAAAGGCAGTGACGCCATTTTTCTCAATCGTTTTCGCAGAGTCACCAGAGACGGGCAGTGGATTCCCGAGGTTGACGGATTGCGTTTTATAGCGGTCTTCGCCGTGATTTTAGTTCACCTATTAAATGAACTCTCGCTGAGATCCGGGCGAATTATTGCGATTGAGCACAATTATTGGTTTCTGGCGCGAGTTATTGGCGATGGTGGTCGAGGTGTCAGAATTTTCTTTGTCATTAGCGGTATGATTCTGGCTCTGCCGTTTGCTCGACACTTTCTCTTAGGGGCTAAGTCCGTGTCGCTGAGTAAATACTATTTGCGACGCGTAACGAGATTGGAGCCCCCATATATCGCGTCGTTGGTCCTGGCCGCCTTGCTACTTGCCGTTTACCAGCATGGATTTTCGCAGGGGTTTGTCGCTCATGCTTTAGCAAGTGCTTTTTATCAGCACAACCTGGTGTACGGACGTCAGAGTTCGATCAATGGTGTAGCTTGGAGCCTCGAAGTGGAGATCCAGTTCTATGTGCTTGCGCCACTGATCATGCAGTTCTATCGCATCCGCTCGAAAGGGTTACGGCGCGTGTTGATGCTGGTGAGTATCCTCTCTATCCCGCTGGCACAGATACCCTTTCAATCGTCTTGGTCGAGAGTTGAGTTGAGCATCCTATATTATCTTCAGTATTTCCTCATGGGGCTTTTGGTGGCTGACATTTTTGTACTGGATCTCCAGAAGATGAGGTCGTCCTGGCTTTGGGATGTTGCGGGAGTAGCGGCTTTAGGCGTGATTTTTGTGACGGCGTCCACTGGCTTCTGTGTACAGGGTCTGATGCCTTTGCCGATCGGAGTGTTATGCGTGGCGGCGATGCGGAGCCATGGCTTGCGTCAGGTATTTGCAAATCAATGGGTCGCAGTAATCGGCGGAATGTGCTATTCGATATATCTGCTACACAACCTGATTATTGCAGTGTTGTTCAAGGTGACACGGTACGCCATTATTCCGGGGGCGGTGTTCTTCGTCAACTACCTGATTCAGCTTCTGCTGACCGCGCTCCCGGCGGTCGCAATTTGCGCGGTTTTTTATTTGCTCATTGAGCGGCCATGTATGGATCCAAAGTGGCCTTCGAAGCTCTGGCGCGCGCTGACGGGCCGACAAGGTGACCACATTATTGCAGTGCTTGATACGAGCGGAATTTCAGAATAGTGCGCCTGGGCTATGCTTACTTCTCAGCTATCATGGTGCGCAGAACGGCGGCATATTGCTCCGGGAGGGGCTTCTTGTTCAACTGATCGTCGCAGACTACGTGCACGGTCTCGCCCTCAGCGAGGAGCGTGGGCTCGACGTCTGCTGAAGCTTTGCGCAGGATGCGGTAGGCGAACTTGAGCACGGAGCCGCGCAGCAACGAGGGGCGGGTTTCGATCAGTATTTGGTCGTCATAGCGGGCGGGGGAGCGGTAGCGGCAGTTGACCTCGATCACCGGCAGGATGCACTGGTGTTCCTTTTCCAACCGGCTATAGGAAAAGCCCAGTGTACGCAGTACCTCGACGCGGCCAATTTCAAACCAGACCAGGTAGTTGGCGTAGTAGACGATGCCCATCTGGTCGGTTTCGGCATAGCGCACCCTCACTTCAGTGGTCACTGACATTCTTCAGGGGTCTCCCAGGGGTCTGATAATGAGGGAATTTCGTACCAGTTTTCCACGTGGAACGCGATCTTTTCCACACTCTTCCTTGTTTCTCCGGGTTTTCTCCCCTCAAGGCACTGTCAAGCGGAGAGTTCTCCATCCTTTTCTACGCATTTTGCCGCAAGTGATCGCTATCATCTCGACTCAACAGAACGGCGCGGTCACGGCTTCAGGTGGGTGAAGAAGGGGAGCTTGGAGACGTCGTTGAAGATGATGAAGGCAAAGAATGCCAGCAGCACCACGAACGCTCCCTGATAGATGCGCTCCTTCACGTTGATGCCGATGTCGCGGCGGATGGTGCTTTCGATCAAGAGCAGAAAGATTCCGCCGCCGTCCAGGATGGGGAAGGGCAGCAGGTTGAGGATGCCCAGGTTGACGCTGATCACGGCGGCCAGATTGAACTTGTACAACCAGCCCTTGGTCTCGGCCGCATCGCCGGCCATGCGCGCGATGCCTACCGGACCGGCAAGCTGCGAGACGGAGACTTTGCGGGTGAAGATGCCGCGCAAGACCTCGAAGATCAGGAAGGAATTGTCGGCGCAGAAGGTGGTGGATTTGGAGACGGCCTTGGGCAGAGGGAGCGGATCGTGGCGATACGGAATCTGCACGGGCACGAAGCCCAACATCCAGCGGTTCGCATCGAGTTTGGCCGGGTGAGCCACCAGGGAGAGCGTGGTGCCGTTGCGGAGCACGGTGAGCGTAATCGGATTGCCTTCGCCAGCCTGCATGTAGGCGAGCAGGGAGGAGACGGTGTGGAAAGGGTGACCATCCACTGACTCGATGCTGTCACCGGCGCGCAGGCCGGCCTCCGCCGCCGGATTCCCGGGTTGCACTTGCGAGACACCGATGGGGCCCAGAACGAACTGGGGCAGAATGCCTGCATCGCCCGGATCGAACTCGTCGGCTTTGGCCGAGGCGGGCACGTGCATGTAGAGCTGCAACGTTTTTCCGCCGCGATCCACCGAGACCGGTATGATCTGATCCGCATTCAGCTTGAGGCCTTCGTAGACCTTTTCCCAACTGGGATTGTCGGCATTGGCGAAGTGGGTGAATGTGTCGCCGGGCTGGATTCCGGCCTGCGCTGCTGCCGAGTTTGGAATCACCCATTCGACAGTCGTGGTCTTGACTTCAACGGAGGGAACTTCGTTGATCCAGCCGAAATAGAAGAGCATCAACAGGAAGGCCAGAATGAAGTTCGAGACAGGTCCCGCGACGCCGATCAACATGCGCTGCCAGCGGGGATGCGCCATGAAGGAGCCGGGATCGTCCACATGTACTTCAGGGGCTGTGCCGGGCACCTCTAGATTCTGCTCGGGGCTTTCGCCGGTCATTTTGACGAAGCCGCCTACGGGAAGCAGGCAGACTTTGTAGTCGGTGTCGCCGTGTTTGTAGCCGAAGAGGCGCGGCCCGAAGCCGAAGGAAAAAGCCTCGACGCGCACGCCGCAGAGCTTGGCAACGGCGAAGTGTCCGAACTCGTGGACCACGACCATGATGCCGACGAGGACGATAAAGGAGACAACGTCAACTAGTAATTCATGCATAAATTGCGGTTAATCCCTCGAAACAGTGTTGTCGAGCATCTGGCGGCTTCACGCCAGCAGCGCATGAGCTGTTTGACGCGCCTCGCGGTCCAGAGCGAGCACCTCGGCAATGGCGGCCGGATGCGCCTCGGGCGTGGCTGCGAGCACCTTCTCAATTGTACGCGGGATTCCGAGGAAGGGGATTCGCCGCTCCAGGAAAGCCTCGACGGCTACCTCGTCAGCGGCGTTGAGAGCGATGCAGTGCGCGCCGCCTTTTGCCGCGGCTTCAAAGGCCAGCCGCAGGCAAGGGAAGCGATCGAGGTCGGGCTGCTCGAAGTCGAGGTGGCTGAGGGCGGCCAGATCGAAGGTGAGCGTGGAGGCCGGGCGCTCCGGAAAGGCGAGGGCGTAGAGGATGGGCAGGCGCATGTCGGTGACGGAGATTTGCGCCAGGATCGAGCCGTCCACGTACTCAACCAGCGAGTGAACCGTGGATTGGGGATGGATGGTGACGCGGACCTGCGCGGGCGTCACGTCAAAGAGCCGGCATGCCTCGATGACTTCGAGACCTTTGTTGAGCATTGATGCCGAGTCAATGGTGATGCGGCGGCCCATGACCCAGGTGGGATGCTTGAGCGCCTGCTCAGGAGTGATGCTGGCGAACTGATCGAGAGGCAGGTTACGGAAGGGTCCGCCGGAGGCCGTGAGCCAGATGGTCTTGACTTCAGAGTGCGCGCCGACGCGCAGGCATTGATGGACGGCGTTGTGTTCGCTGTCGATGGGCAAGATGGGGACGTTGCGCGCGCGGGCTGCCGCGGTGAGGATTTCGCCGGCGGCGACCATGCACTCCTTGTTGGCTAGGCCGACAGGCTTTCCAGCCAAAATTGCCGCGTGCGTGGCTTCTAGGCCGGCGACGCCGACGATGGCCGATACGACGAAGTCTGCTTCGGGTAACGTGGCGCAGGCGACCGTGCCTTCGGTGCCGTGGACGACTTCGATGCTGGTGATTCCAGCTTGCTTGAGCTTGGCGGAGAGCTGGCTGGCTAGTTCTTCGGTGGCGAGCGAGACGAGTTTCGGCCGCCAGAGGAGGGTTTGCGCTAAGGCTTGGTCGAGATTGCGGCCGGCGGCCAGCGCGGCTACCGAGTAGCGGTCGGGAAATTGCTCGACGATGGAAAGGGTGCTTTGGCCGATGGAGCCGGTGGAACCGAGTATTGCGAGTTTTTTCATAATGTTTTTGAAGTCGCGGGTTCTGAACTGAGACTCGCTCACCTTGCTACTGTGACTCCTTTTCTAAGGTCAACCCTAACGGAATCATCTTTCCATCAGGAACCACACTCTTCACAACTGTCTTATAGCCATTCAACTTGATTGTGATGACCCGGGGCGTATCGCCTTTTCTTAGCAGCACGAATACCATCGGCGAAAGCCCAGCTTGGTTACCGTCTATATCAACTTCTGCTCCGGGTGGGTTCGTTATGACAGCGCATTTCGATGCTTCCCCAGCCTTTACTTCCGCAGCCATTTCTTCCGGTGATTGTATGTGACCAACGGATGCCAATGTTGCCGCTGCCGCAGGTGAAGACTTGCCTGCTTCTGAGTTCGCGGCTATTGCATTCTTCATGGCCTCTGGCAGTACTGGTGCTTGAGCAGACGTTAGTTCCTCCGAACGTGGAACGTCTTTCGCAAACATCGAGAAGTCGTAATTCAGGGTGTGGTGCTGGCCGCTTTCGTCGGCATAAATCAAAGAGGCTCCATCAATCAGCGTCGGCGGAAACCGGAACGAATAGATGTCCAAATAGCGGTAACCCACCACATCTCCAGCAAGGAATCCTCCATAGAAATTTGCGACTTGCGGATTGTGATCGGGCACCTTGACTAAGGGCTGCAATGTTAGGTCACCCTTCTGGAAGACACACGGCCAGTTTGCGCCGAGTGATTGCGAATAGTGGACCAGCGTAACAGTTACCAGATCCAGACACACACTTTTCACGGATTCCAAATCAGGCTTAGATTCAAGTTTGTCATGTGCAGTTTGCCCCGCCTGCACCGCACAGAATATCGGTGGAACAACCTCGATTCGCGAGTCTACGGCTGGCTTTATCCAGTTTAGATATGTGTGATAGTGTGAATCCTTCGTGAGCTTCTTCCCAGAGAAACCATCGTCAATTGCTTTTGCAAACATTGAGTCACTCGGTTCCAGCCATAAAATAGAAGTGTTTGAGGGTGAGCTAGATGGCTGTGCCTGCGATTGAAGCACCATTGGTATCAAGCAAATCAAGGCCCAAAAAATCCACTTTGTCATACGTTCTCTTCGCTTTCGGCCGCTTCGTTTTCCTTGCACAATGATTCTGAAAGTCCCTTAGTACACTCGGAATAATTCTCCGTAGGCGCTCGGGCCGCTTCACGAAGTAAAACCATACTCAGCAATTATGCGCCTATTTAGCTCTCTTCTGTTTCGGGCTCAGAGCCACTGGCGAATCACCTGCGCGTACCAGAGCACGGGAGCAGCAAGGAGCAGGGCGTCGATGCGGTCGAGAACGCCGCCATGGCCGGGCAAAATGGAGCCCGAATCCTTGACGCCGGCCGAACGCTTGAGGGCGGATTCGGCCAGATCGCCTATCTGCGCGGCTATGTTGACCAGGACGGCCAGAACGAACCAGTAGAGCGGATCTTCGGGAAAGGAGAGCGTGGTCGAGTCCCAGGCCTGGAGCTGTTGGGCGAGAGCCAGCAAGCCCCAAGTTGCCAGCAGACTGCCGGCCACAGAGCCTAGCGCGCCTTCCCAGGTTTTGTTGGGACTGAGTGAAGGCGCCAACTTGTGACGGCCCCAGGTGCGGCCCACGTAGAGAGCGAAGATGTCTCCGGCCCAAACCACGCACAGCAGGAAGGTGACCAGCGATGCGCCGTTGCCCTCGGGATTCTGGCGCAAGGCGGGTAGCGAAGTCATTGTGAACCCGATGTAGAGCAAGCAGAAGATGGAGGTCGATGCGTCGGCCAGGACCCGCTCGACGGAGCTGAAAAACGTGCAATAAACGAGCAATCCCAGGCTTAAAAGGCCGAGTACAGCCGTGATCTGATCGGGCCACCAATAGATGCCCGCAAAGAGCGCAAAAGTGGCTATCAGCACCGCGAAGCGCGGCGGCCTGGCTCCTGCTTTTTTCGCCATGGCGAGAAATTCCCATGCGGCCAGCGCAGCCACATCCGCTACGGCTGCGGTAAAGAGCCATTGCCACCGTGGTCCGACAAAGACCAGGAGCAGAACAAAAGGAATCAAAATTAGAGCGGTGAGTACTCGTTTCATTCAGGGTTGAGAATACACTGCCGGGGCGCGGTGTGTGTCACCCAGCGAGCACTGAGCACGCCAATCCTCATGAAAAGGAACCGGATATGACGCGGACCGATCAGCTTCAGGCGTTCTTTGCGCCGTCCAATCGCAGCCAATAGAGAAAGGGCTCTGCGCCTGCACTCTGCGCCAACTTTTCCTTCAGACGCACGCGGACTAGTTCGGCCAAACGCTTCGCCCGGATCGCGGAGTCCTCCTGCTTGGGCGCTTCTCTAGGCGCCATTTCGCTATTTTCCAACTGAAATTCCTCCATCTTCAGTTCTTCGTCATAACCGGCTTGCGGGGCTATGGTTGAATCGATAAAAAGACGAGGCTGGAAGAACGAAAGTACCTAGGACCTATCCGTAAATTGAGAAAGAAATGTAGCGCCGGTCTCCAGACCGGCTGTACTGGCGGCATCCACGCCGCCAGACGTTGCCTGTGGGTCTGGAGGCCCACAGAACAGCCGACCAGGAGGTCGGCGCTACTAATTTACGGATAGGCTCTTAGGACCTTCCATGAGAAATCCTAGCTTGCCGCAATCTTGATCTGCTCGGGATCTTCTTCGACTTCTCCGCAACCTTCGCCCAAGCCTCCGTAGCGGCGCTCGCGGCGTTGGAAGTCGGCAATGGCTTCGAGCAGATGAATGCCGCGGAAGTCGGGCCAGAGACGCTCGGTGACGAATATCTCGGTGTAGGCGATTTGCCATAGCAAATAGTTGGACAGCCGCATCTCGCCCGAGGTGCGGATCAGCAGGTCGGGGTCTGGCATGTGCGCCGTGTAGAGATGGCGGTGGATGTCTTCCTCGGAAAGGCTGTCGAGGTTGAGGCTCTTTTGCTTCATCTCGGCTGCGAGGCCGCGGAAGGCGTCGACCAGCTCGGAGCGTCCGCCGTAATTGAGGGCCAGCGTAAGGGTGGTGCCGGTGTTGCGTGCCGTGGCTTCCTCGGCCCAGCGCATCTTTTCCTGGACTTCGGGGGGCAGCTCGTGGGTGCGGCCGATGTAGCGGATGCGCACGTTGTTATCCATCATGCGCTGCAGGTTGGACTCAAGATAGCTCCTGAGCAGGCGCATGAGGAAGTTGACCTCAGCGCGGGGACGCCGAAGGTTGTTTTCAAGTGAAAAGGCGTAGAGGGTGAGCCAGGGCAGGCCGATGCGCGAGGCGGTCTCGGTAACCAGCTGCACACTTTTGGCTCCTTGCTGGTGGCCGAGAAAGCGCTTGAGGGAGCGGCGACCGGCCCATCGGCCGTTGCCGTCCATGATGATGGCTACATGCTCGGGGAGGCGCTCGGGCTTGAGGGTCGCATAGACGGCGCGCTCCTCGGCGGTCAGCTCATCGATGCGCAGCGTGCCAGCAGGAATCAAAGGAATCGCCTCTGCGGGAACTCCGGCACGACAATAAGTTCGTCGCCGGGAGCGTAAGGTGTTGCATCCTCGACCGTAGCATAAGCGCTCATGCGCCGCAATCGCTTGCTGCTCTAATCTCAGAGCGCGGGGCCGCGCGAGTTGAGCAGCGGGGGGAAGGCTGCGTTCGTCCGCCCTAAGACCTTAGACGAAACGGACCCGGTCCGGGTCATATCCTAGGACACTCTATGCGATGCGCCGGTTGCCCAGGGACATGTCGCGCGCCGCGCCAACGATGAGCGAGCGGTAGAGGGGATCGAGAGCCGGTAGCAAGGCGGCAATCTCAGCCAGCAACGGATCGGCGAGGATCGAGGCCACTTCGTCGTCGCGGAGGCTGCGGGCGTCGCGAACCAATTGGCGTACATCGACGCCTAGAGCCGCGGCCAGCCGCTCAAGAGAGCTGAGGGTTGGGATCGCCTTGCCATTTTCGATCTTTGAGATGTAGGTGCGGGGCACTTGCATGCGGCCAGCCAACTGGCGCTGGCTCAGATGGCGCGCACGCCGAATTTCCTTGACCTGGCCTGCCACCTTGAGCCCTGCTTCCGCCGAAGGCTCAACCGGGTGATAATCAACCGGGACTGGGCCGGGCCGCTGAGGCTCTTCGATATCCAGTGGTCTACGGCACCTTCTGCAAAGGGCATTAGACGTTCTGAACTGAACAAGCTTGCAGTCAATAAACGTGCAGCGTACTACTTCGCGTGTTTCCACGCTAACGAGTGTCGTATCCATGAGCGGTGTGCGGAGTGCCAGAGCAAGGTCTCCGCGGTGCATCCAAGCACCGCAATTTTTTCTTATGTTACTTTCGTGTAAGTGAACCATAATTGTCAAGTGAAAAGTTGGTGTCAAGCCGAGGTTTACGGTCTATAGCCTTGAAATAGCGGGAGAAACCGCAAGAAACAGGGAATCTAATTGGACAACAACGAGGGCTGTGGAATTATGGACAATTGCACCAGCGACGAGGCACGGGGGAAGGATTTCCACAACAGCCGTGAGCAGGCGTGGCAACTGCTGACCGAGTGGACCGAGGGCGAGAGTCTGCGCAAGCATGCGTTGGGAGTTGAGGCTTGCGTCACGGCTTACGGCGAGTCGGAGGCCGACAGGCTGGGGCTGGCTGGGGATGAACGCGGCGCGTTTGTCGAGCTTTACTCAACGACGGCCCTACTGCACGACTTCGATTACGAGCGCCATCCGACGGCCGAGGAGCATCCGTTTGTGGGCGTGCGCGAGCTGGAGAGGCTGGGTTGGCCCGAAGAGATGCGCACTGCCATTCTCGGCCACGCGCAGTATAGCGGCGTGCCGAGGGTGACGCATTTGGCGAAGGCGTTGTTCGCTTGCGACGAGCTGGCTGGCCTTTTGACGGCCTGTACGCTGGTGAAGCCGAGCAAGGCGATTGCGGACGTGGAAGTGGCCAGCGTGCGGAAGAAGATGAAGGACAAGGCTTTTGCGCGCGGGGTGAATCGCGAGGATATTGTGCTGGGCGCGGCGGAGTTGGGCGTGGAGCTGGACGCGCATATCGCGTTTTGTTTGGAGGCGATGAAGCGGCGGGCTGGGGAGTTGGGGCTGTGAAAAAACAGCTGTCAGCTGTCAGCTGTCAGCTATCAGCTATCAGTTTTTGGCTTTCACGCGGCAGAGACTATCGAAAGTGACGAAGTAGCGAAACGGTTTGAAAGGCGAGAAAAATGATCGGAGCTATCATGCAAAAGACGTAAATAGAAGATAAGAGGACCATAGACTTCCTGTTTTGAAATATAGTGAGCGATTGTAAAACTCCTCGGGATTGGCTGGATTGCAGCGGATGGATACCGTTTGTCCCTCGTACAACAGAAACAGCCCTGATGATTCGGATACTGAATAATTGGCGGTATGCGATCCGCCTGAGGTGTCCGTCCATCGAATAGCGCATCTAGATAACCACACGACAAAAGGGTTTTTAATCGGGTGCTTGTTGAAGAAACTTCCATTACACGATGATTTAATCATCGGCTCAATTAACTCCGACGACACGACGGTAGCCTCGACTTGAACCCACTTGTCGTAGCCGCATAGTCGTTCCCAAATTTCGATCAGCATGGTGGCTCCCATTCTGCCACACCGGGGTTAAAGGGTGAGAACTGTGACGAAACATCTCATTTCGCGTAGGAGTGCCCGAACAGCAACAAACAGGTAATGGGAAGCGTGACCATGAGAACAAATATCGCAAACCCCGCCGTCCGGCGGATGTCTCTCTGAAGCAACGATCGGTGGTAGTATTCCTCCGGATGGGCAGGATTAAAACGAATGGTGAACGTCGAGCCTTCCACCAACTGAAAGAACGGCGACAACTCACGGGCTCTAAGTGGTGCTCTGTGCTGCTCACCGCTGCTGTCGGTCCAAAGGATGACGTGGTCACACCAGTTATCCGTATGGGTTGTGGGATATGGAGAGAAAAATACCTCGGCGGTCGATTCAATTGTCGCCTCAGTCTCAATCCACTTGTCGTAGCCGCGCAGACGCTCCCAAATTTCGATCAGCATGGTGGCTTCAGTGTGCCACACGGGGGCCGGAAATGCTTGGAAATGTATTCAGAAACGATGGTAAACTCGACGCAAGTGGAGGGCATTCAATCGCCCGAAATGGGGAGGTCCCTGTGTTACAGCCAGAGGAAAAGGAAAAGCTTGAACGAGGCTTTGCCGAGGGCGAAGCCAGCCTGCTGCTGGAAGGATTGAAACCTACTTCTTTTGGCCTGTCGCTTAAGGACCGTGTTCTGGCTGGAATGATTTCTATCGAGCAAGCTGAAGCCGAACTTTGCGCCCACTACACCGCCGCAATGCCGGCAGCCTCCTGAATTGCATGACTCCGACCGCCCGCGATCCGTATGTCTATCCCGGCACGAATGTTCTCATCAATCTGCGAGATATTCGCGACCAGGCTAGACTGGAGCAATTTGAGGCGGATGCGGTTTTTCTGGCTAACGCATCCCTGAAAAGCCGTCCCATCACAGGTGCTTTCGACATTGCCCGCTTGCAGGAGACGCATCGCCGCATCTTTGGCCGCGTTTACTCGTGGGCAGGGGAAGTTCGCAAAGATGTCGGATTGACGGGGAAGAATCGTTCCGGTTTCGTGATTGCTTACGGGGCTGCACAGAATGTTCCCGGCGCGCTGGCAACTACGTTTGCGGCTCTTAAAACGGAGAATGACCTTCAGGGGCTGGATGCCGCAGCCTTTGCAAAACGGATGGCTTGGTATTACAGCGAATTCGACGCCATTCACGCCTTTCGCGACGGCAACTCGCGGACCCTCCGCGTCTTCGCTTCCGATCTGGCTCAGGCGGCGGGCCATCCGTTGGATTGGGCGCGGGTGGCGCGGACGGCGGAGGACACGCAGCGGCTCTACCATGCGCGCGACCTGGCCGTCATGCGCGGCGATCTTTCGGAGTTGACCGCGATCATCGCTGCTTCTCTGCGCGGCTGAAGCTGCGCCTTATCAAAGCAAACAGTGACCCAGAGCGGTTCTCCAGTTCACACGATGTGTCCGACAACGTGGAAAGTGGCTTTTTCTTGAGGAAAAAGCCACTTGACTGCAATGACGCCACTCTACGGGAACTGGAAAACCGCTATAACGCAGCATGTGACTTGAGTTACTGTCCGCAGAAGGCAAATTTGCGCTACGATAGGCTGTTCCACGCATGGACCTGGGCTGGCGGTCCTGCGATCGAGGAGAATTTTATGGCCCGCTTCAATACGATTCTTGTACATTCTGCCAACGGGGTGAAAACCATCACGCTGAACCGTCCGGAGAAACGCAATGCGCTCTCGCCGGAGCTGATCGAGGAGCTGACTATAGCGCTCGACGAGGCAGAGCTCTGCCCGTGCGGGGTGGTGATTCTGACTGGAGCTGGATCGGCCTTCTGCGCCGGGCTGGATATGGAGCAGCTCGCGACCACGAACGCCCGCACGCGCGAGGAGCATCGCCGCGACTCGGAGAACATGGCCTGTGTGTTGCGCACGCTCTACGATTTTTCCAAGCCGGTGATCGCCGCGGTCAACGGCCCGGCCATTGCCGGCGGAATGAGCTTGGCTACCATTCCCGACTTCACGCTGGCCACTCCGGAGGCCAAGTTTGGATTGAACGAGGTGCGCGTGGGCTTTGTGCCGGCCATTGCGGCTTCATTTCTGCTGCGCCAAGTGGGTGAGAAGCGTACCCGCGAGTTGCTCTTGACGGGCAAGCTGCTGAAGGCGCAAGAGGCTTTGGAACTGGGGTTGGTGACCGAGGTGGTGATGGCCAAGGAGTTGATGCAAACCGCACAGGCGCTGGCCCAGACGCTGCTTCAGAACAGCCCTCAGGCGATGCAGGCGGTCAAGCGGCTGCTGGCTGCACACGCACGCCGCCGGCTGGATGAGGAACTCGAAGACGCCATCGAGGTAAATGCGCAGCAGCGCTCGACGGAGGATTTCAAGGAAGGCGTTGAAGCCTTCAAACAACACCGCCGCGCGGACTGGCCGAGCATGAAGGTGAAAGTATAAGGAAAATCGAGACAAGCTTTTATAAGCTCAACTCGCTGTGGGATCCCAGCCTGACCAATTCCAACGCTTCAGCGTTCGGTACTCGGTAAATGAGGATGAGGTCAGGTTTGATGTGACAGTCGCGATGATCAATCCACTCGCCGGTCAGCGGGTGATCGCGGAATCTATCCGGCAGAGAGGCATCTGCGGCCAGAAGCGAAACGACTGCCAATAAGTCCGCATCCAAAGTCGCCCGATAACGGCCTTTTGCCTCGCGCTTGTAATCCATTTTGAATCGGCTGGTACGGCTAATCGTCCGCATGAAGATCTGCCAAAAGATTCTCGACACCGCCTACCTTGACCAGTTCGCCCCGGCGCGCGGCCTTCATGGCTTCCACGGTTTCAGCGTTGGGCATCAAAGGCTCGAAAGGCAGCGCTCGCTCGGCTACGGTCCGCATGAGCATCATGCGAAAAGCGTCTGAAAGCGTGAGACCGGCTGCGGCGAATATTGCCGTGGCCTCTTCCTTCACATGAGCATCAATTCTGGCGCGGACAACGGCGTTGGCGGGCATGGAAGACTCCTGAGCTACATTGTAGCCCATGTAGTCAGTTGTCGACAACAGTGCCGTTGCTAAATCTCAGACGGCTACAGCCGCATGATCCTGCTCCTAACCGAGCGGGTTCTTGGCCCGCAACTCCGCCACAATTTCTGCTGCGGCTACTCGTGCCTGATCGGCCTGGTCGGGCGGGAAGCTGATGGCGCCTACTCGGGCGTGGCCACCGCCGCCGTAGCGCTCGCATATCTGCGCGAGGTTCACCATCTTGGCCGGGTCGGTCTTGGCCCATGGATTCGAGCCGACGGAAACCTTGGTGCGGAAGCTGGACTTCGACAGGCCGATCGAGTAAGTGGCCTTGGGGTAGAGATAGTAGGGAATGAACTTGTTATAGCCTTCCTGCGGCTGGTCTGTGATGTCGAAGAAGATGGTGCCGTCGCGCTCCTCGGCGCGGTCTCGGATCAGCTGGATGGAGGTCTGGTGGCGTTCGAGCAAGGGCGGCAGCAGAGTGGCCACAAAGGGCTGGCGAAGCACCTCTGCCAACGGCATCTCGGTGAGCAGCGGAATGAGGCGCGGAATGAAGGCATCGTCCTGGATTGACTCGATGATGAGCGTCAGCTTCATTGCGGGAGCGGCCATTTCGACGGCAGACTCGGCGCTTTCGTAGCGCGCACCGTCGACGATGTCGGCCCAACGAATCAGCTCGGCGACCGGCGCGGTGTCGAAGCCAAAACGAGTAGAGCCGATGTGCGCGAGAAAGCTGGTGCAGGAGGTGTAATCGGGATCGAAGAACTTGCGGCCACCGCAGTTTGGGTCCTTCTGGCAGGCGAGGAAATTCTCGTGGTCTTGAGGAGTGAGAAAGGCTGAGAGGTGATGGTCGAACCACCATGTGATCCGTGGCGAGGCGGAGTATTTGAAGTCGACGATGGCGTTTTCGTCGCCGGTAAAGTCGGCTTCATCGAACAGTGCGCCGGCGCGATGGACCAGGCCGTGGTACTCGTAGATGGAGTCTGGGGCGATCCGCTCACGATGGAAGCGTGTGAACAGGGAGGCCGAGCAGGCTCCGTCAAAGCATTTGTCGTGGTAGAAGACGCGAACCCGCAAGATGTGATGCCCCCTGAGTTTAAAAAAACTGAATTGCCGGAACTGTTTAGCATCAAGGGAGCGGGCGATTGTGTCAAGGCGTGAGGATTTTTTGGGGCTGGCTCGGGCGGGTGCGGTTGTCCGTTTATGGATGGCCGGGGCCAATTCTGAACATGCGGGGCCTGGCTTTTGCGCGTCGTTCAAGAACTAACCTGTTTACAATCAATGGATTTTGGGACGGATGGGCGGTGAACAGCTATCGCAGCTTTATTCTTCCCACGGCGCGGCTAAAAGGGCTGCGGAAAAAGCTCCGGACTTGATGCCTTGGCCCGGTTTGAGCAACAACCTCTCAAAATCTTCAACCGACACCGGCCGGCTGAACAGGTAACCCTGGAAGGCATGGCAACCCAGACTGGCAAGGAATTTGCGCTGCTCCTCGGTTTCGACGCCCTCCGCTATGACAGGCAAACTCATGGCGCGGCCGAGAGAGATGATGGCTTGTACGATGGCGCCGCCAGAGGCATCCTTCAGGGCGTCGCGTACAAACGACAGGTCGATCTTCAGCTCGTCCAGAGGCAAGCGCTTCAAATAAGAGAGCGAGGAATAGCCTGTGCCGAAATCGTCGAGAGAGAACTTCAAGCCATGCGACTTGAGTTCCGTCATTTTGGCAATGACCTCTTCGACATTTTCCACCAGCACGCTCTCGGTAAGCTCAAGCGTCAGGCTTTTCGGGTTGGCACCCGAGTGATCAATCGCAGTCAAGACGCGTTCTACAAACTCCGGCTGACGGAACTGGCGGGCGCTGATATTGACGGAGACCGTGAGATTGGCCGTTTCCTCACGATTTGCCCAGGCGGCAATCTGCCGGCAAGCGGCTTCCAAAACCCAGTCTCCCAAGGGAAGAATCAGTCCCGACTCTTCAGCTAAGGGGATAAATTTTCCTGGCAGCAGAAGACCGCGCTCGGGATGCTTCCAGCGGATCAACGCCTCGCAGCCGAAGGGCACACCGCGACTAACTTGCGGCTGATAGTAGAGCAGGAATTGATCCGTCTTGATGGCGAGGCGCAAATCTTCTTCCATGGCGGCGCGGGCATTGACGGCGGCCTGCAAGGCTGGCGCGAAAAAGCGCGTTGTGTTGCGGCCTGCTCCCTTGGCCTGATACATGGCGATTTCGGCCTGCTTCAAGACTTCGTTGCTGCCTTCGAGGCCATTGCCGAAGACCGTGATTCCGATGCTAGTCGTGATCAGAAATTCGCGGCCATCAAGCGCGTGCGGCTCGCCGACGGCGTGCAGTATCTTTTCGGCGACGATCTCGGCCTGGGCTGCGGCAACCTCGGGGACTTCGCTCAATTCTTCCAGCATCACCATGAATTCGTCTCCACCGAGACGCGAAACCGTGTCGGCCTCACGAACGCAGGCGGAGAGACGCCGAGCCACTTCCTGAAGCAGCATGTCGCCGGATTCATGGCCAAGCGTGTCGTTCAATGTTTTGAAGTTATCGAGATCGGCGAACAGAAGCGATCGCAGGCGGCCGCTCCGGGCGCTCGCGGCCAGGGTCTTCTGCAGCCGGTCGAGCAACAGGCGGCGATTGGGAAGGCCGGTTAAGGTGTCATAGAAGGCAAGATTCCTGATTTCGTCTTGCGCCTTCATCAGCCGCTGAAGTTCAAGCTCCCTTCTTCTCAACTCCGCCATGCGGGATCGGATCACGACCGCAGCCGCCATCGCGGGGATCAGAGCGCAGACGAGGATGAACCACCACGACCGATACCACGGAGTGAGGATTCTGAAGGCGAACTCTGCCGTGTGCCCGTTCCATACTCCGTCGCCGTCCTGGGCCTCGACTTCGAGCCGATAGTCTCCGGGCGCGAGTTGGGCAAACTGCAGCTCTCTTTGCGCGGTCTCGGTCCAGGCGGAGTTTGCGCCTTCGAGCCGATAGCGGAAGAGAACTCCATTTTCCCTGGAGGCATTCAGCGCTGAATAGTGCGCGAGCAGAGAGCTCAAGTGAATCCCGGACGATGGATTGATCTGATTGGAGACATCTGTCTGACCCATGAGGAGCCGCGTAAAAACCACCTCAAGCGGCGCTACCGATTCATGGCTCGGACGCGGCTTGAAGCGTGAGAGTCCGCCGCTGGTTCCGATCCACACCGTCCCGTCCGGCTCTTCGGCAAAGGCGTTCAGGTTGCAATCGTTCCAAGTCAACCCATCGCCCATGTCGTAGTGGCTCCAGCGGGCGCCATTCCACACATCTACGCCATGCTCGGTGCCTGCCCACAACTTTCCCGAGGCATCGAACTCAAGAAAATAGATGAGCCCATCGGTGCCCGGTCTCTGCACTCCTTTTTCGACTGCCAAGCCGTTCGTTTGCAAATGGACGCGATCGATGCCGCCGCCGAAGCGATAACCGACCCACATGGTCCCATTCGAGCCCGCGCCGAGCGAGAGCACTTCCTGATTACTCAAGCCATCGGAGCGTTTGAAGTTCCTCCAGAGTGCGCCGGAAAAAGCGAAGAGCCCAGCCGCTCCACCTGCCCAGACCGTGCCATTGCTTGCCTCGGCAATCGTCCAGATGCGCGAAGAGGGCAGTTCGGCGACGCGGGTAAACCGCGCATAGGGGGCCGTCGCTACAAACAATCCAACTTCGGTTCCCACCCACAGCCGCTGTTCGCGATCGAAGTGCAAGGTGTACGCTGCCTTGCCCAACAATCCCTGCGCCTCGCCGAACCACTGCACTTGGCCACTGCGCAGATTCAGCCGCCCGACACCACGCATTTCGGTGCCAACCCACAGGTCCTGATTGGAAACTGTGTGACTCGGACTGGCGCGGTTGGGAACTGTGAGATTGGGAGCCGCACGCACTGCGTGAACGGGGATCCCATCGAGGCCCGCAACTTTGCTCCAATGGATGCCGGAGGCCAGTCGCTCGCCGCGTACCAGTCCACCCTCGGTGCCCGCCCACAGCACGCCAGGCTCGGCCAGAATCTCGTAAACGACATCGCTTGCCAGACCGTCTGCCGCCGAGTAGCTTTCCCATTCTCCATACCCTCGCCACTGGACGAGTCCGCGGCCAGCCATTCCCATCCACAGCGAGTGCTGCCGGTCCTCCAACACGGCGTATACATCGCCGCGCAAACCGGCGGAGCGGCCGATCTTGCGCCAGCCCTGCTCGTCATGGATCAGCAATCCATCCACCGACGGCAGCAGTAGTCGCCCATCGCTGTCGATGGCCGGAGTTCCAATCATTATCTTGTCGGGAAACGGCGAATCCGGTCTGCGAAATTGACTTTGGCCCGCCGGCAAAAGATACACGCCTTCGTTTCTTACGCGAACCCAGAGATTGCCCGCGCTGTCTTTTCGTATCGTCGTCACTTGCCGGGGAGGAAGTCCGCTAGCCCGCCCGAAGACCTCGGTCTGGCCCTGGTTGATGCGACACAGTTCCAGTCCGCATCCGTACCACACAACATCGCCATCGACGAGAATGCCGTAGGCTTCGGGGCCCGACGCGCCTGGCGGTTGGACAAGCTTCTGCATCGAGAACCACCCCTGCTCCGGCTGAGAAGAGAGCACGACAAGACCGGAGTCGGTGCCAAGATAGGTGTGCCCCCTTCCATCCGCCTCAATGCCTTGAGCCCAATTGATGGTCTTGAAATTGGCTGCAACTTTTTCGAAGTGGTTGCCGCGCAGATGGAAGAGCCCAAAGTCTCCCCCCACCAGCAGCGATCCGTCTGGAGCATCGCCGAATGCCGAGACGGAGTTGGGCGGCATGCCCTGCGCCGCTCCAAATGCCTCAAAACGCTCGCCATCGTAACGGAAAATTCCGTTTTCGGTGCTCACCCACAGGAAGCCTACACGGTCCTGGTAGAGGCGGCGAACGGCCAGGTTGCTGAGCCCTTCGGCGTTCCCGAAGCTGCGAAAGCTATACTCCTGGGCGCACAACGCCGCACCCGCCAGCAACAGCAGGGCGAGGGTACACGCATTGGTCTTGCGGTCCACTGCTAGATAAAATCGGCGGGGTGGTCGGATTTCGTTAGCTGAATTTCTCCGTGGCGGGTCCGGGAGAGCAGGTTACTTCGCGTTTTTTGTCGAGATTCGCACTCGCCCCTGCCCCCTTACAATGGAAGAGGAAGCCGAACCCCACCCAACCGATGGCGGACCAGGAACAAAAGAAGCCTAAAAAACCCGATGAGGAACCGGTCGGCAAGGTCTACGACTCCCGGCTCATGCGGCGGCTCGGCCACTATCTGCGGCCTTATTGGTGGCAGGCCACGGTTTCTACGGTGGCCATCAGCATCAAATCCCTCTGCGACGTTGCCGGTCCCTACCTGGTGATGGTGGCTATCGACCGCTATTTCCCCATCGACTCCACCTCGCTGACCACCAACCTGCTGGTTCACGGTCTGGGCACGAGGAACGCGCTCACTCGCCGCCTCTCCGCAGATCCGGTTCAAGGCATCACGCAGTTGACCGAGGTCTACCTGGTCGTCCTGCTCTCTGCTTATCTTTTCGAGTTTATTCAGACTTATCTAATGCAATGGACCGGCCAGAAGTTGATGTTCGACCTGCGCCGCGAGATTTTTCGCCACATGCAGCAGATGCACATCGGCTTTTTCGACACTCATCCGGTGGGACGCCTGGTCACCCGCATCACGAGCGACGTGGATGCCATCAACGAGATGTTTACGGCGGGCGTGCTCGCCATCATCGACGACTTTCTCAACCTCACCATCATGGCCGCCGTCATGCTCAGGATCAACTGGTGGCTGGCCTTGTGGGCCTTCTCCGTTCTGCCGCTTATCCTGATTGTTACGCGTCTCTTTCGCGACCATGTACGCGAGAGTTATCGGCGCGTCCGTACCGCCATCGGCCGCATCAACAGCTTTACCCAGGAGCACATCTCCGGCATGAGCGTGGTGCAGCTGTTCAACCGCGAGCAGCGCGCCTTCGACGACTTTGAAGACGTCAATCGCCAGCACATGATCGCCTTCAAAGACACCATCTTTGCCTACGCGCTTTTTTATCCGGCTGTCGATTTGCTCAGCGCCGTGGCCATTGCGCTGGTTATCTGGCGCGGCGGTTCAGGCGTGCTCTCGGGCGTCGTGACGATCGGCGTTTTGAATATGTTTGTGCAGTATTCTTTGCGCTTCTGGCGGCCCATCCAGGACATGAGCGACAAGTACAACATCCTGCAATCGGCCATGGCAGCCAGCGAGCGCATCTTCAAACTGCTGGATACACCGCCCGAGATCGTCAGCCCCGCACACCCATCGCAAGGCGACGGCAGCAATCGGATTGAGTTTCGCCATGTGTGGTTCACTTATCAGAAACTTAGCGAAGAGCAAAAAGCCGCCGTTCAGCAGGCCTTTGAAGCTGGGCCGGCTGCAATGCAAAAGATAGACGGCATCGAGTGGATTTTGAAGGATGTTTCCTTCACCGTCGAGCCAGGCCAGACCGTGGCAATCGTGGGCCACACTGGAGCGGGCAAGACCACCCTCACCAGCCTCATGATGCGTTTTTACGATGTGACCGCCGGTCAGATTCTGGTGGATGGAATGGATTTGCGCGAGCACGATCTAACCGCGCTGCGCAAACACTTCGCCGTCGTCTTGCAGGACCCGTTCCTCTTCAGCGGCACGCTCAAGGAAAACATTCGCTTTGGCAACGAGGCCATCACCGACGCCGATCTGCGCCAGGCGGCGCGCGACGTGAACGTGCTGGACTTCATCGAGAGCCTGCCTAACCAATTCGACGAGCCGGTGCAGGAGCGCGGCAACTCGCTATCAACGGGCCAGAAGCAGCTCATCAACTTTGCCCGCGCGCTGGCTTACAATCCGCACATCCTCATCCTGGACGAAGCGACATCGAGCGTAGATACCGACACGGAATTGCGCATTCGCGGGGCGTTGGAGCGCATGGTCGAAGGCCGGACCAGCGTCCTGATTGCGCACCGGCTCTCGACCGTGCAACGCGCAGAGACGATCTTAGTGATGCATAAGGCGCAGTTACGCGAGATGGGCACCCATCAGCAACTACTTGCCAAGCGCGGCCTTTACTGGAAGCTGTACCAGTTGCAATACAAGGATCAGGAGAACGGCGTGGCCGCGCCCACGCTAAGCCAGTCTGCGGCCGCGCCTGCAATCTAGACACTGCGCACATCGCAGATTTTTCGTGCGCACTCTACTTAGATTGCGTAATCGTCTCTCGTGGCGCGGCTTTTCCCGGCGCCATTTTCTTTTTCCACTCCACCATCATTTACATTCCAGCAGACCCTCCTTCGCAGAAGCGGCCACTTTGCCTTTTTTCTGATGCGAATTTCAGAAACGGGACACTATATCCCCGTGAAAGGAGTTCGACCCGCATGAGAAACCTAGCAGCCATTCCCCTTATGCTTGCCAGCGGAGTTTTCCTTGTGCAAGCCCAGACGCCTACTCCGGCAACCTTGCCGGTATATGAAGTAGTCAAGTCAGGAGCCTCAGAGACGGAGGCCGCGGCCCTGGCTAAGCAACTGCAAATCCCCGCACAGAGCCTCGTAAACGGGAGGATCTCGTTCATCGATTCGGAGAAGTACCTGAAGGTTCCGACGGCTCCTGTAACCGACACCGAGACGATTCGCCGTTTTCGAGTAGCGACGAAGAACAAGAGTCCCGAAAGGGAGATTAGCCTGACGGCGATCGATACCAAGGCCTTGGGGGCGCTGCGTGTGCTGGACGAAAAGACGGCGCTGGGTAACGTTGCCAAAGCCTTTGAGGCATCCGAACTGCGGCTGCAATCGGCGACACCGGCGGCGGGTCACAACACGTTAACCATGTATTCGCGCGATAGCACCGGTAAGTGGCTGGCAAAGGCCAAACAACTGGATACTACGGTGAGTTACAAGTTCAGCGTGGAGAGCGGCTATCCGCTGGTCGGGCCCGGCGCACAGGCGCAGATTACTTATGACGCCGAGGGTCGTGTTAGTCAGCTGCTTTATGCCGCGCGGCAGTTGAAGGCCGGAGCGATGGTGAAGATCATTCCGGAGAATGAGATCAGGGAGCGGATTGCACGCAAGCTGCCCGTGAACGCACGCATCACCACGCGGCTGGTCTATCTGTCGCCGCCGCTCGAAGGGTATCTAGACCGTGCGGAGAACTGGCATCCGACGGTCATCCTTCCTTACTACGCTTATTACGGAACGACACGGCTAGCCAATGGTCGCGCAGGTGCGGATGGAGAGATTCGCTCGCGAGTGAGTTATATTCCTGCGACAGACGACCCACGCTTCGTGCCCTCGGTGACTCTGACGGCCTCGGCGGATGGAGCAGCGGTGCGGGCTCGCGCTGTGGTGACGGGCGGGACACCTCCTTACACATATATCTGGGGCGGATCGGATCCGGAGGTATCGCGCAGCACGGGCGATTCTGTCGCATACACCGCGCAGGCGCGTGCTACCGAAGCGCTGCTGCGCGAGCGGGGCTTCCAGCTCTCAACTACCGAGCGGGTTGGCGTGACGGTGATCGACGCCAATGGCGTGGCGATTCACGGTTCGCAGATCATCACCGTTCATCCGCGTCCCAATTTACCTTCGCATGGCGGCGGTATTACGGGGGCGAGTTATGGGGCGGAAAGCCCCGCCGATCCGGGAGAATGGACGCCGTGCCGCGTAGGTTGGCAGAACGGCATGGGCACATCGGGCGCGGGCGGAGGAACGCAAAAATTCGCATGGCTGGGCGATGACGCATGGCCGGGAGACTTCATCGAGCCCAAGCCGGCGGGAACGCTGGTGTCGACTCCGTGGGTTTACGGCGATGCTGATTTTGCGAATTGGGGCATCAACACCGCGGACTTGGTGATTGACATCGCGGACGGCAACTCGGATACCAAAACTGCGATGCAGCCGGGCGCGCCGCTGGCGGATTACGCTACCGCGTATCTTTGCGGCCCGACATTTGGCGGCAATGTAGGCCTCAACGGAAACGGCTACGGTACGCCGGCTTCGTACACGGTGAACTACGCGCCATCGTGGGGTCCGACGGGGCCGAACGATACGCTCGCCTGGCTGCTCACCGACGATTGCGACATGCTGGACCCGACCGACGGCGGAGGGCTAAACGTGGCGCAACGCTGGGGTGTGGCCTTCAACGGCTTGCATATCATGGCGGGCTTTTCTTCGCTCGACTACGGCGACGGTCCATTCGAGAACGCCGTAGCCAAGAACATTCTTGGCGTTGGCGGATCGCCGCAGACGATTGTGCAGTCCTGGTTCAATGCCGCGCAATCAACGAGTGCGGGCACACCGGCAGCGATGGGGCCGGCATTTTCGATTGGGCTGGGTCTCTTCTGGATGGCCAACATCGACGATTATTACTGGGGCAAGGGAAGCGTGGGAGCAACCATTGTGCCCAGCACTTTTGCGCCAGGAGATATTGGATTTTGGTATCTGAACGGATCGAACGCAAACACGCTGGTCTTCCCTTGAGATAGGGAGATGTTTTTGTATTGCATCGTAAGTAGCGGGGCAGTCCGGCAGCGCACGAGTTATCCGGATTGCCCTGTGACTTTTCAAACTGGCTTGCGATGAGAGCAAAAATTTTATGGGCTCGCTTTCCAGCGAGCCCGGGGAAGAGGCGTTGCAGAGGGGAACGGGGGGGGAGGTGGCATGATGAGCCCAGAGATCGGGCAAACTGCAGGGAACAACGTTTCGGAGAGGAGTAGATCGGGGAGCGCCTCTTTGTGACAATCCTACACCTCTTTTGCCCGCGGGGTTTGTCAATCTCACACAAAATTTCAACATTTTTTGAAGTCACTTAAAATGCAAACAGGTATAGGAGGGCAATGAAGGTTAAACACACGTTTGCACTTAGTTTGATTCGGGCAGTTATCCTATTCACGTGCATTTGACTCTTCACTAAATCGCTTGATCAAAGGCAAACAAAGGGCCACTCGCTATTCGCGGAGTGGCCCTAACTGCACACGATAGGCCCAAAGATTGGGCCAACTGCAGGGGGCAACCTTTTTGGAGAGGAGTGGACCGGGAAGCCGCCCCTTGCGGAGTATCCTACACCTATTTTCCGCGCCAAGTAAATCGATTTTGCTCTTATTTGTAATATTTTTTTAATTCGCTCGAACTGGATAAGAGTGTGGGCGGGTTGCAGGACGCCGGCAGGGAAGCTAGGCACACGTTTGTACTTTGTTTGGCTTGGGCAGTTATCCGAGGGCATGTGCGTTTGACCTTCATGTCTCGTCGCAAACCAAAGAGTGATGGACGGCTATCTTCGCCGCTTCCAGGCGGGAGCCTGCCGTATGCCAATCTCAATACTTTCGAGCGGAAACTTTGCTTGACCGTCTGTGGGATAGAAGAGGCCATGACGGCGATGGTGGAATGCGGCTTGGCGTTTTTCGAACAAAGAACTTCAGAAAGGCGAAAGATGAAACTGAATTGTGACGAGAGTGGAAGACGGGGGATGAACTGTGTCCCGATGTTTGCAGGACTAGCATTGGCCTTGATTCTCTTTGCGCCGGGCGTGGGCGCGCAGACGCAGCCCGGCGAGTTCAAGCCTGCCGAGGCGAAATCCAACGCAGATACCTATCAGACGCTTTACCTGAAAAACATCACTCAGCAAAACGATGCTAACGATCTTGTGACTGACCTGCGCAATATGCTTCCCAAGGCTAAACTGTATCTGGTGCCGTCACAGAATGCCATTTCCATGCGCGGAACTCCCGAAGACATTCAACTCGCGCAGAAAATTCTCTCGGAAGTGGACCGGTCAAAGAAAACCTACCGCCTCACCTACACGATTAACGAGACGGACGGCGGCAAAAACATCGGTTCACAGCATTTCACCCTCCTTGCGACTCCTGGGCAGAAGACAGTGGTCAAACAAGGCCAACGGGTGCCTGTTTTCGTTGGGACGAGCGATGCCAAGAGCTACATACAAAATGTCCAGGTACAGTATGTCGGCGCCCAGGTGCAATATTCCGATGTAGGATTGGCGATCGAGGCTAGCGTGGATGAAACAGCAGAGGGCTTGAGCTTGCATAGCAGGGTCGAACTCTCCGGCCTTGCAGAGCAGAGTTCCCCGGTGGGCTCACAAGACCCCGTGATACGACAGACAGTGCTGGAAGGTGCGTCGATCGTGGCGGAGGGCAAGCCGCTTGTTTTGGGATCGCTCGATCTTCCAGGTGGCACGCGGAAGCAGGAGGTCGAGGTGGCTTTGGACGTCGCGCACTAAGCGAGATCCGGCTGGCTTCGCGATAATTCGCCGACATGATCCGGTTCAGCGGTACACAAGTAAAAGGGCCACTCCTTATTCGTGGAGTGGCCCTTGCTTCAAGCGTTCAAGTTAGCTCGAGTTACTTGGCTGTAACCAGCGGCTGGGTGCTGAGGCTGCCGTCCTTGTAACCCTTGGCGATCTCAACAATGGAGCGGGCCGTGTAATCGCCAGCGTGACCGGCCTGGCCGAATTGGGTCATGCGCTGTGAAACGACCTTCTGCATGGCCTCGCGGGCGGGCTTGAGGTAATCGCGGGGATCGAACTTCTCCGGGCTCTCGACGAAGACCTTGCGGATGGCGCCAGTGATGGCCAGGCGGTTGTCAGTATCCACGTTGATTTTGCGAACGCCGTTCTTGATGCCGAGCTGAATCTCCTCGACCGGTACGCCCCAGGTTTCCTTCAGTTTGCCGCCGTACTTATTGATGATGTCCTGCAAATCCTTGGGCACTGAGGAGCTGCCGTGCATGACCAGATGGGTCTTGGGCAGGCGCTTGTGAATGGCGAGCAGCACGTCCATCTTGAGTACCGAGCCATCCGGCTTCTTGGTGAACTTATACGCGCCGTGGCTGGTGCCGATGGCGATGGCCAGAGCGTCGACTCCAGTCAACTCGGCGAACTCGACCGCCTGATCTGGGTCGGTGATGTGATCCAGGCCGGAGCCGCCTGCACCGTGGCCGTCTTCGACGCCGCCCAGCACGCCGATCTCGCCTTCGACGGTGACGCCGCGCTCATGCGCGAAATCGACCACCTTTTTGGTGACTGCGACGTTCTCTTCAAAGGTGGCGGGGGTCTTGCCGTCTTCCTTGAGCGAGCCGTCCATCATGACGCTGGTATAACCCAGTTCGATGGCGCTCTTGCAGGTCTCGAAGCTGTTGCCGTGATCCTGGTGCATGGCGATGGGAATTTCGGGATTCAGTTCGGCAGCGGCCAGGATGAGGTGAAAGAGATACTTGTCCTGGGCGAACTGACGCGCGCCGCGGCTGGCCTGGATGATGACCGGAGAGTTGGTTTCCTTGGCCGCACCCATGATGGCCTGAATCTGTTCCATATCGTTGACGTTGAATGCGCCGACGCCGTAACCGCCCTTGGCGGCCTCGTCGAGTAGTTGCCGCATGGAGACTAGAGGCATTGTGGATTCTCCTTCTGAGTTCAGAACTGGTTTGGGGCTGCTTGGATCTAGCCGCCGGTGCGCTCGGGCCCATTTGGGCGGGCAATCAGCCTGTCGGACGGCGGGAACCGCAATCATCCCCATCGTAGCAGAGACGCGCAAGAGCGAACTGTGCATTTGGGCACAAAGGGCCGTGGCGATTCTGCAACCCGATTCAGGATGGGCGCGTCGCGATGCGGCATGGATGCGCGGTTTCCTCTCTGCGCGACCCCGTGTGGAATAATCTGGCGGTGACCCTTGCCGCTTCAGCCCACGACTATTTTCTTTTGGCCTGCGCCGCAGGAACTGTCCTGCTGCTGCTACTTCTCATCGCGAAGGTCCGGCTGCATCCGGCGCTGGCTCTGGCTGTTGCGGCCTTCGCGCTGGGCGTGGCTTCGGGAATGCCTCTCACGCAGGTTCCGCTCTCCTTCACCAGCGGTGTGGGCAACCTGCTGGGACACATTGCCATCGTGCTCGGCCTGGGCGCTGTGCTGGGGCGTCTGCTGGCCAGCTCCGGCGGCGCTGCCTCAATGGGGGAGTTCCTGGTAAGTAGCTGCGGCTCGCAGGGTTTGCCCTGGGCGCTGTTGGGGCTGGGCATTCTGGTGGGCATGCCGGTCTTTTTCGAGGTGGGACTGGTGCTGCTGTTGCCGATTGTGGCCGCGTCCGCCCGCCGCAGCCACCGTCCGCCGATTCTGGTGGCTCTGCCGGTGCTGGCTGGACTCTCGATTGTGCATGGAGTGCTGCCGCCGCATCCGGCTGCGATGCTGGCGGCGACGCAATATCACGCCGACCTGGGGCGCACCATTTTGTTGGGCCTGGTTGCTGGGCTACCTGCCGCCGCATTGGCTGGGCCGGGCTTGGGCTGGCTGCTGATGCGCCGGTGGAGCAAGCGGGCGGATAAGGTCACGTTGGATTCAACCGAGGAAGGCTTGCCTCTGTTCGCGCCGACGGCCAAAGAAGATGAATGCCTGTCGGGTGCGGCGGCGATTGCTACCATGGAATCGCATCCGAAACCCGCGCCGGCCGGTCCCATTCGCGCGGCGACGGCTATTCTGCTTCCCGTGGCGCTTATCTTTCTGGGCAGTTGGGCAGACGCCGTGGCCCCGCCGGGAAGCGCCGTCAACCAGACGCTGCACTTTGTGGGAAGCGCGGATGTTGCGTTGCTGATCGCTGTGCTGGTGGCGCTTGTGACGCTAGGCGCGCACGTACAGACTGGGCAACATCACGGCCTTGAACTATTGCGTAAGCTCACCGGCGAGGCCTTTGAACCGATCGCTCCCGTGCTGCTGATTCTGGCTGCGGCTGGCGGCTTAAGTGGCATTCTGCGCGATTCGGGAGCAGCGCAGGCGACGGTGAGTCTTGCGTTAGGCGCGCACATGCCGCCGTTGGTGCTGGCGTGGCTATTGGCTGCGGTGGTGCGCGTCTCGATGGGTTCGGCGACGGTGGCCATGGCCGTAGCTGCGGGGATTCTGGCTCCGATGGCTGGGCATTTGGGCGTGCGCCCGGAGCTGCTGGTGCTCGCGACCGGCTGCGGTTCGATCATTCTGTCGCACGTGAACGACCCCGGCTTCTGGATGATTCAGTCCTTCTTCAAGCTGGAGTTGAAAGAGACGCTGGCGACGTGGACAGTGCTGGAGACGGTGCTGTCGGTGGCTGGGCTGGCGATGACACTGGTGCTGGCGGCGGTGCTGCGATAAAAATGGTGATACCTGTAAAGGTTGTGTAGTTTTGCTAGACTTGTTACCGAAAGAGACGGTCATGAAAAAGTGGATTCTGACCTTTGTCGCGATAGCCGTTGCGTTAGGTGGAATTGGATATGCTTGGTACCGCATACACCAGCGGCAACAGTGGCGGGAAGCCTATGGCGATGCGCTTGACGCATTCAAACGCGCATACGACTACCGCGATGCTGGTGTTCTGCTTTTCGAGCCGAGGCTGAAGGACTTCCAGACTGCGGACGACAGGCTACAAAGAATGAGTCAGATTGATTACAAAACTCAGGGCGATGCGGAGATACTGCATCTCTGCGGTGATGAGATTGGAACCTACAGGGACGAATCACGGATCATCCGTGAGGCGCTTGAACTTGGCAAGGCAGGTCTGAAGAACGCCGAGTCAGCAATGGAATCGCAGAAGTCGGTGGATAAGGAAATGGCCCAGTGCCTCTCGGCCCGATAAGGGCCTGCGTCTAATCGCAGTACACCGGGATTGGCCCCTCACTACCTTGCCTGCCGAGAACGCACTACTCACCAGTTTCGGAAATAAGCGCATCATTAACGGAAGTCTCGACCAGAAGCGCTTTGCCGCATTTAGCACACGTCCAAAGGGGCGGTCTTTCAAGCGCATGAAACTGAACTTCCGCCCCGTTATGGCAGGTATTCTTTGGAATTTTCGTGCGGACTTCCACTTTTCCACCAAAATCCTTGGTGATACTGTTTCTGGATTTCGTCTCTCTGTATTTAGTCATTTTCTCCTCCTGCATCAACCTACTTAATAGATTCTAATCCTTCGGCAAATCCGGGATCATCGTAGCTGAGCCGGCCGCTCTGCGCCGCTTGACAGCAGATCGGACTGCTCCTAATCTTGCCCTATGGACCTTCAACTTCCAGAACGTCAGGCAGCGGGACTAGCCAACCTTGCCACTCGCACCGGACGCAGCGCTTCTGAGTTGGCAGTGGAGGCGGTGGACCGCCTGCTCGCCCAGGAGAACTGGTTCGACTCTCAAGTCCAGTTGGGAATCGATCAGATTGCGCGTGGCGAATTCCTTGAAGAGGAAGAGATGGACGCTCGCATGGCGCGGATGATGCGGGCTTGAGACAGCTGTGATGGTCGATGGCTGCGGCCGACGATCTCGAAGGCATCGCCGATTACCTCTATCTTCACCACCCGTCCGTTGCCACCTCCACCCTTCAACGGCTCTACAACGCGGCCAAGTCGCTCAAGGCGTTTCCCTATGCAGGCCGCATTGGCACGAAGGGCGGCACACGTGAGCTGGCTCTCGCGCCGCTTCCATACCTGATGATTTATACGGTGGATGATAGCTCGATTCACATCCTGCGCATTCTTCACGCCGCTCAGGAGCGTCCCTAGCGAGACAGCTACGCAATCTTTTTTGATGCCCTACAGCCCCAGCACCGCTTTTTGTGCCGCGAAAATCTCCTTTAATCCCACTTCGGCCAGATCAATAAGCCCGTTCAACTGAGCGCGCGAGAAGCTGCCCTTCTCCGCAGTGGCTTGCGTCTCGATGAGGCCGCCGTCGGCGGTCATCACTATATTCATGTCCACCTCGGCCTGCGAGTCCTCCTCGTAGCAAAGGTCGAGCAGCGCTGTGCCGCCAACCAGGCCCACCGAGGTCGCGGCTACCAGTTGCTTGAGCGGCGATGCTTTGAGCGTTCCCGCCTCGACCAGTGCCTTCAACGCGAGCGCAAGCGCGACGGCTGCCCCGGTAATGGCCGCGGTGCGCGTGCCGCCGTCGGCCTGGATCACGTCGCAGTCGAGAATCACGGTTCGCTCACCCAATGCGTGCATGTCCACCACCGAGCGCAGGCTGCGGCCGATCAGCCTTTGAATTTCATGTGTTCGGCCGCCGATCTTGCCCCGCTCGCTCTCGCGCGGCGTGCGGGTGACGGTGGAGCGGGGCAGCATGGAGTACTCGGCCGTGACCCAGCCGCGGCCCCCGCCGCGCAGCCAGCCCGGAACACCTTGTTCAATTGTGGCGTTGGTCAAAACGCGCGTGTTGCCGAAAGAGACCAAGACTGAGCCTTCGGCTGTCTGGACAAAGCCGGGCGTGAGCGTGAGCGGACGAAGCTCGAGCGGGGTTCTGCCGCCGGGACGATAGAAGGGCGAGGAGGATGGGCTTTGCATGGAGAGATTGTACGGGAATGGGCCTGCGACGCAGGCGTCAGACCCTCAATGGGAGGCCAGTCCCAGAAAGGGAAGCGGTTCTTTTGCTGGGCCGGAACGGGAATCTGCTTGTAGATGTTTGAAACTACGAATCTTAGCGTCATCGCGCCTGGCTGGCTCGTTCCATTATGGGAAGCTTTGCTCGTTGTGGGATAGGTGGGAGTGTCCAGTAATTGGACACAAAGCCCTTCCCTTATCAGGAACTTAGAAGGACTGTTCTGGTTTGGCACGCTGCGTGTAATAGAAGGGACAGCAATACATAACAAGGTTGGAAACGGGAAGGCTCAAAACGGGGCAGGGTTGGAAGGCTCTGAACTCCGGGAAGGCCGGAAGCGGATGAGGCAGTTAGCGGCTCATCCGCGACCGGAGAAGTGTGGCCGAAGCAGCGTGGACAGAAAAATTGGCGACGGAGAAGAAAGGAAACAGGTTATGCAGCAGACAGAACAGACAGCGGGATTTCAGGGCAGCGGGCTGGCCACGACAGGCCTCGCCGAAACAGGGCTGACAGCAGGTTTGGCTGTAGCGGGGCGGGCCGGAAGCATGGCCTCCGAAATGGAACGCAAAAGGGTTGAGGCAGTGGTTGAAACCTTGGCCGACCTGCGCGGCGGGGCTGAGAATCTTGCCGAAGTGGCGCATGACGCACGCAACATGGTCACGGCTCTGGGCCTTTACTGCGACTTGTTGGAAGAGCCGGGTGTGTTGCACTCTTCGTTTCTTCACTACGCCAACGAACTCCGCCTGGTGGCCACGGCCAGCCGCCGTTTGGTCGAGAAGCTGGTCGTCCTCGATGCGCGTCTCGGACCGGTCAACAACTTTTCAAGAACGACCAGCTTCAACGAAACAGGGACTCAGGTTGCACCGCTGAACGCCAGCCGGCTCGAGCGGGCCCGCCATTGGGATCTGATGCCTCCCGAGCTGATCAGCAACCTGGCCGGGGAACTGGAAGTCAACCGCAATCTGCTTTCGGCTCTCGCCGGGCCATCAATCACGCTGACTGTTGAGGTCGAAGGCGGAGCCCTGCCGGTCGAACTGACCTGCGAGGATCTGACCCGGATTCTGGTCAACCTGGTCAAGAACGCCGCCGAAGCTATGCCCGACGGAGGACGAGTCGCAATCCGCCTGCATGAATTTCATGCCGGAGTGGACACCCCGACGTGGTTGATGCTGACTATCGAAGACAATGGGCCCGGCATCCCACAGCAGGCGGTAGAGAAGATCTTCGAATCCGGCTACAGCACCCGCACGGCCGCCGCCTCCAGTTCCGGCGACTGGCCTGTCTCGCACCATGGTCTGGGTCTGCACATCACCCGCTCCATCATTGAGACCGCCGGCGGCCACATTCATACCACTCACCGGGCTTCGGCCGGAGCCCGCTTCGAGATCGAGTTGCCCGTCCGTTCCCGCTGACAACGACGACGAAGAATCCGCGACACGCCGACCGAAAAACGTCCGGGGCCGCGGCAACAAAAAACCAATTACCGATTTGCGCGTGAGGCGAATACAATGCTCGAAACAGTAGTGAACGCAAGAACCATGGAGTTCATCCCCCAACTCGCGGAGCCGCCAGTGCGCCTGCACCTGCTGGTGGTCGATGCCGATACCTCGGTTCGCTCGGCCTGCGCGGAGATCGCCGCGAGCCTCGGTTACGCGGTCGAAAGCACAGGCGACCTGGGTCAGGCGCGCAGTATGCTGCGCGGCTCAACCGCCGACATCCTGCTGGTCAACCTGCCGGCGGGCACCAACCAGGGCCTGGAGCTGGTTTCCGAGGTCAAGCTGCTCTACCCCCAAACCGCAGTCATCGCCATGACCGCCTCGGGATCAGTCAACGCCGCCGTCGAGGCCATGCGCTGCGGAGCCTCGGACTACCTGACCAAGCCCTTCGCCATGGACGAGCTTTCTACGGTTCTCGACCGCGCCTCCGCCAGCCTGGTCACCGACACGGCCACCCGTCAATTACGCGAGCGGCTCAGGCTCTCGCAAGGCCTCGGCGCAATGATCGGCCGCTCCGGCGAGATGGAGAAGCTCTATCGCATTCTTTCCAAGGTTGCCCAAAGCTCTCACCCCGTGCTGGTCCTCGGCGAAAGCGGCACCGGCAAAGAGCTTGTGGCGCGCACCATCCACGCCTACGGGCCGAACTCGAACAAGCCTTTTTTGCCTGTCGACTGCGGCTCGCTGGTGCCCACGCTGATCGAGAGCGAGCTCTTCGGCTACGTCAAGGGCGCCTTCACCGGCGCCAACCGCTCGAAAGACGGGTTGCTGGTCTCGGCCGAGGGAGGCACGGTTTTTCTGGATGAGATCGGAGAGCTTTCGCTCGACTTGCAGGCCAAGCTGCTGCGCACTTTGCAGGAAAAGGAAGTCCGGCCCGTCGGAGCCACCCATCGCGTACCCATGAAGGCGCGCATCGTGGCCGCCACCAACCGCGATCTGGCGGTGATGGTCGAAAACGGAACCTTCCGCAAGGATCTCTTCTATCGGCTGAACGTGGTCAACCTGCGGCTGCCCCCACTGCGCGACCGTCGCGAGGACATACCCCTACTGGCAGCGCATTTCCTGGACCACATCAGCCGCGAACACGGCACCAAGTTCACGTTGAGCGACGAGGCCCTGCGCACCATGATGCGTCACGACTGGCCGGGCAATGTGCGCGAGCTTGAAAATTCCATTGAACGGGCCTGCGCCCTCTCCTCTGGGCCAGTCCTACACCTGGGCGACCTGCCCACGCAGTTGCAACAGCAAGGCCTGGATGCGCGTCGCTCGGCCGTCGCCTCCACCGAGCCAACCAATGAAGCCGGCGGCACACCGCAGTTGACCACCCTGGCCGACCTCGAACGTCAGGCCATCCTGGGAGCCATTCGAGCCCTCAACGGCGACAAGCTTCAGGCCGCGAAGCTGCTCGGCATCGGCAAAACCACTCTTTACCGCAAGCTGAAGGAATACGGCATCGTCGATCCGCTTCAGGAAGAGTGACCCGCCCGGATTCAAGCCGGGATCGATCGCGCCGATAGAACACATACGGGAAAAACTTCACTGGTCCCGTGCGGAAATGAACCGCTTCAGGGACCACACAAGCCCCGGCCACAGGCTGGTCGGGAGAGCTGACGAGGAGCTGGCAATGAGCATTCTTATCGTGACCGGAATCGAAGGCGCCCGCAATTGCGCCGCCGTAGTGGCAGCGCAGTTGGGCATGGAAGTTGAAGTAGCCGATGGACGCAAGACCGCGTTGGCAGCATTGCGCCGCCGCGAGTTTGCCGCCGTGGTGATGGACGAGACCATGGCCGAGTGCGACCCGGCCGCAGCAGAAGCCGTCTGGGAGCATTCGAGCCTCGCCATTCCCCTGCAGATCAACTTCGCCCTCTCCGGCGCCGCCCGCCTGGTCCGCGAGATTCGCGCCGCCTTGCATCGCCGCGAGCGTGAGCAGACAATGGCCCGCCGAGCCGCTGCCGCTGCCATCGAGACCGAGCTCAAATCCACGGTCGCCGGCTTGCTGCTTCACTCCCAATTGGCGCTGAACGGCAGCGAAGTCTCCGGACCGGTAGCCGACAAGCTCCGCATGGTGGCTGATCTGGCCGGCAGCCTCCGCCAGCAATTGAGCGCGCCTCTGATGGCCCGCACCGACACCGCCGCCTAACCACCTGCGGTGGGGCCAACTGCCTTCGGCCACCTGTCTTCGGCTCCGTCCCGCGCCAGAAAAAAGGCGCGGGATTATAGCGGTTCTCCAGTTGCTGCAGAGGGAGACTATTGCAGTTGAGTGACTTTTTCCTCAAGAAAAAGCCACCTTCGACGCTGCCAGACACATCATGTGAACTGGAGAACCGCTCGAGAAAAGTTTAATGCGTTGCACGCGCATCGCCGGGGCGAACCTGCCCCGGCTCTTTTTTTGAGCCACCATAATCTATCCGCCGTTGCGCTCCTTGTCGCAGAGTGGGAGAATGAACGCGCCGGGCTATTCTCTGAACCAAGCAAGGGCGAACCAGTGAAAACCTGTCCGCAATGCGACTCGGGCTACCCGGACAGCCGCACCACCTGCCCCACGCACGGCTTGCCGCTCAACGAGATACGCGACCTCCGGCCGGGCATGGTTGTCCATCAGAGTTACCGCATCGTCCGCAAATTGGGCCAGGGCGGCATGGGAGCCGTTTATCTGGCTCAGCACATTCTCATGGACGAACCGCGCGCCCTCAAGTTTCTTTCTCCCGAGTTGAGCAGCGACCAGGCCTTTACCGCACGCTTTCTGCGCGAGGTGCGCACGCTGCGCCAGATTCGCAATCGCAACGTCGTAGACTGCGGCGATCTCGAATCCGCCGAAGACGGCTCGCTCTTCTTTTCCATGGAGTTTGTAGATGGGCCGGACCTGCGTGGCCTCCTAAATGTTTGTCATCCTGAGCGGAGCGCACCGGGCCCCCAGCGACAGGTCTTCGTCGCTGGGGTGGGAGCGGAGTCGAAGGACCTGCAGTTGCACTTCGGCGCACTCCCCGTTGAACTCGCCCTCTCCATCGCGCGCGGCATTGCCGAGGGGTTGGGCGCGGCCCACGCCAAGGGCATGGTCCACCGCGACATCAAGCCGGAGAACATTCTCATGGCCAAGGACGGCGGCGCGCGGCTTCCCAAGATCGCCGACTTCGGCATCGTCGCCACCAAGGAGTCCAGCACCGCCTACACCCGCACCGGAGGGACTCTCTTGACAATGGCCTACGCCGCTCCCGAGCAGTGGCGCGGAACCGCTGCCGCCGAACTCGACGGAAGGACTGATTTTTATGCCCTCGGCGGAGTTCTCTACGAGATGCTCACCGGACAAACCGTCTTTTACGCCGAAAACTACGAAGGCTGGGCGCGCCAGCATCAGACCACCCCTCCCCAGCCGCCCAGCGCTCTCCGCCCTGAACTGGCAAATTGGCTTGGACTCGACGCGTTAGTCCTGCGCCTCCTGGCCAAAGACCGCAACCAGCGCCCCAAAGACGTTGCCGAACTGCTCGGTCTGCTCGACGCCGTACGATTGGTTCCGTCCGACGCGCATCGAGAAACCATCAAGGAGGCTGGGAAACAGGTGGAAGGAAAGCACTCCAGGCAGGTTTCCCTCTGGGCCTGGGTCGCCGCTGCAGTTGTCTTACTGGCAGTGGCATTCGCCGGCTCGCGGATATTCCGATCAAAATCTCCAGCTGCAACGAGATCGGGTGTGAGCGGCATTCCGCCTGGACTGATCGAAGAGCCTCTGCCGCAGGCGCAGCCGACTATTAAAGGCGGATTGCCGCCGTGGGAGGAGGCTGCCCGGGCGTCGCAGCCGACACCATCCTCGCAGAAAACCGGTAAGGCGGCCAAGAAGCAAGATATCTTCGACCAGATAAACCCCACCAAGCCGCAAGTATCCAATCCATCTGTTCAACCGCAAGACACTGCCGCAATTGAGAGTCAAGCCGAGGCGCTCCCCAGCCGGAAGCGCTATGTAGAGGCTTTACCACTCTTGGATGATGCTTGCAAAGCAGGAAACCGGGATGCATGTGCCGGACTCGGCCGCATTTACGAGCACGCACTCGGCGTTTCGCAGGACTATCCACGAGCGGCAGCGCTTTTTTCCAAAGCCTGTGAGGCAGGCTCTGCCGTGGGTTGCAGCGATCTCGGTGATCTATACACTAGCGGAAACGGCGTAACATTGGACTATTCTCGTGCGGCAACTCTTCTCGCTAAATCCTGCGATGCTGGGTATACCAGGAGCTGCAGCAATCTCGGAACCCTCTATGCGACAGGCAATGGCGTTGCAAAGGATTATTCCAAGTCAGCCATTCTCTTTACGAGATCATGCGATGCGGGAGATGCAAGGGGATGCGCATTTCTCGGGGTACTGTACGTGTCAGGCGACGGCGTTGCTAAAGATTATCCTCGGGCGGTCACCCTCTACGCCAAGGCGTGTGATGCAGAAGATGCCTGGGGCTGCGCATATCTTGCGGATATGTACAAGAATGGCACCGGAGTAGGCAAGGATTTGGGAAAGGCCAGAGAGCTTTACACCAAGGCTTGCTCCATGGGTGAGGAATCGGCCTGTAGGGAAGTGGAAAGGCCTCATTAGTTAACTCCGCTTCGATATAGCATTCCGCCCTCAGGCTAACGGGAGAGCACCATGCAAAGCATTCCGGATATTTGCAGCCGGCTTCTCGGCTGGCTAACGAGAAACATCACCGCAAACTCAGTTGTATTCGTCGTTCTCTTGACAGGGTATTACACTTACCTGACACACCGGATGACCAATGCTATAGCGCGACAGACGAGGGCGATTGTACGGCCCGTTGCGACCCTTGAGATTCAGTGGGACAGGCAGGAACAATTCGGGCCGCACGGATGCCTTGAAATCAAGAACCTTGGCGCTCAGCCGATCGTCATTTTGGACATTAGGATCGTATGCGCCTTTAATCTGCAGAGCTTTGTCGAGCATTTCACGGCTTCGGACAGGTGCGTGGTTTCCCCAGGCAAATCGCTACCGATAAATTTCGATTTCAGCGGGAGTCTAACGGGCTCCGCCATGCAATGGAGCTCAATCGGTCTTGGCTACCGGATTGAGGTGGTTATGTCCGACCTTTCCGAAGACGTTGTTCTGACATATGGAAGTATTCCAGTCCTTGGAATAAACACTTGCAGGGCAGGTCTGCCACTCCGTGTTCGTTCGCGCTATTTCTTGAAGCCAATCAAATCTACTTGTTATCGGGCGAAATGTTGGCTAAAGGGAAAGGGAAGGCGACAATCGGAATAGGACGACGGGGGCCCACATCTCGATTTTGAGATGTGGGAGACGATGAACCCCAACCCGCCGCTTTGGCTTTAGGACCAAGGCATTCCGGAGGGAGTCGGCGCTTCTGCCCCGGAAGGAAGCCCACGCGAGCGAATAGCGAGCAATTGGCCGCACCGCAGGTGCTTGCAGAAGATTACCCTCCCCCAGCGCACAATAAAAGCATGAACAACGACCAGAGCCGCAAATTTTTTGCTGACTGCTGACGGCTGAAAGCTGATCGCTGACAAGGTACCCCCCTCCCCCCCTTTTTATATTTATTTTCGGCCCCTAAAAATTGCAGATAATTTTAACCTCTTTTGAACCAGTATCTTCCGAAGTCAATCCGCATAAAAGCGGTTCCACTACCGAATTCCAGACTTTGCACATAATTATTTCCCGTATCGAAGTCCCAAAACTCCGTTCGCCGCAGTCAAGTGTGAAACCAGTAGGCATAAACTGATGAGAGCATGAAAGATTCCGCCGTTCTTCTCATCGATTGCCCGGACCAAAAAGGCCTGATCGCGCGGGTTTCCTCGCTTCTCTACCGGCAAGGCGCCAACATTCTCCACGCCGATCAGCATCAGGACCACGCGCTGGGCCTGTTCTTCATGCGCGTCGAGTGGGCTCTGAACGGTGCCAACGGTGAAGCGGTCTTCGATCTGGACGCCTTCAAGGCGGAGTTCGCGCCAATGGCCGCCGAGTTGGGAATGCGCTGGGAGTTGACATCGAGCGCACGGCTGCCGCGCGTGGCCCTTTTCTGCTCGCAATATCTGCACTGCATGGCCGACCTCTTGCATCGCTGGCGCACCGGCGAGTTAGTCTGCGAGATTCCTGTCATTGTCTCGAACCACCGCGCAGTCGAAAACCTGGCAGCCTTTTACGGCATTCGCTTCGAGTACATTCCGGTGACGGCCGCCACGCGCGGCGCGGCCGAAGCGCAGCAACTCGAATTGCTGGCGCGGCACGAAGTCGAGCTGGTGGTGCTGGCGCGCTATATGCAGGTGCTTTCTCCGGCTTTCGTTGCGCGTTACCCGGCCGCAATCATCAATGTGCATCACTCTTTTCTGCCCGCCTTCACGGGAGCCAAGCCTTATCATGCCGCGCACGCCCGCGGCGTCAAGCTGATCGGGGCCACGAGCCACTATGTCACTGAGATACTCGATGACGGCCCGATCATCGAGCAGGATGTGGCCCGCATCTCGCACCGCGACCAAGTGGAAGACCTTGTCGCCCGCGGCCGCGATTTGGAACGCATGGTTCTTTCGCGTGCCGTCCGCTGGCGCCTGGATCGCCGCATTCTTTGCTATGGAAACAAGACAGTGGTGTTCGATTAGAGGCAGGGAACAGAGAGGGGCTGCGCAGAGTTTGAAGACGGTAGTTAGAAGCTAACTTCTGTTCTGTGCCAATTCCATGCCGTAGAATCGCCCTAAGATGAAGTGTCCATATTGCGGCTTCGGGCAGGATCGGGTGGTGGACTCGCGCGAGAGCAAAGAGGCCGACTCGATCCGGCGGCGGCGGGAGTGCGAGCGGTGCAATCGCCGCTTCACGACTTATGAACGGATCGATGAAATCCCCTACATGGTAGTCAAGAAGGATGGGCGCCGCGAGCGCTTCGACCGGCAGAAGATCCTGAGCGGCCTGTTGCGCGCTTGCGAGAAGCGGCCTGTGGCGTCGATCAAGTTAGAGGCCATTGTGGACGCAGCCGAGGCATTTCTGGTGGACGCCCCAGAGCGCGAGCGGACAGCAGCCGAGATCGGCGAGCTAATCATGGAACATCTCAAAGGGTTGGACACGGTGGCTTACATCCGATTCGCCTCTGTCTACCGGGACTTCAAGGACGTGCGCGAGTTCAAGGAAGAGCTGGAAGGGTTGCTGGGCAGCCGCACTGCTGGCAAAACGAAGAAGTGAAGACAGCTAATAGCTGTTAGCTAACAGTTATCCACTTTCTGCATTCGATGCGCAATAGCGCCGCCTCTTGACGTTTGACAAAGAGGCTGCGGCGTTATTTGCTCGCCTCATCCAGTTCAAGGCAGTTTGCGCCTATCGAACAGGCTTGGCCGTCGTCTTCAACCTTTCTCAGCACGCTGACCACGCCTGTCGTAATGCCGTGGTCCTTGTCCACGATGGGCGAGCTGCGAATCTCTACGCGTATCTCGCGGCGCTCGCGGCTGAGCATAGTCGCTACACCTGTAGCGCGCTTATCAAGCGCCATGGTAAAGCTGACCTGTGTCTTGTTGTCGGAGCGATAGGAAAGCAGGGGCAATGCTTTTTCGATCACCTTGCCCTTTAACTCGGCGGCCTTCCAGCCGACCAGCTCTTCCGCCGCCGGATTGACGGTGCGGATAAAGCCCAGGGCGTCGGTGACGATAATGGCGTCGGTCAGCGACCCTAGCACGCTTTCCAGCCACAGGCGGGCGCGCTGCGATTCATCCTGCGCCTTGTGCGCTTCAGTGACGTCTACGGTCACAACTCTCATGCCCACCGGCTTCCCCCCGGTGTCGCGGATGAGGTTGCGGTGCAGTTCGTGCATGCGGAAGTTGCCCGAGCAGGTATAGATGGAACGTCGCGCCACCGGAGGGTCTTCGCCCGACTCCATGGCCGCCATAAAAGCCGCGCAACTCATCTCCTGCTCCTCTATTGGCATCAGCTCCCAGGCCAGCTTGCCGATCAACTCGCCGGAGTCGTCGGAGTGCAGCAGCCGCGTAAGACGATTGGCGCGGGTAATCGCTCCATAGGCGTCCATCTCGACGTAGGCGACAGGCAATTCGTCGAACGGGTCGGATTGCGCATTGCTTTCCACGGCCGGCATGGCCCCAGAGATCTCGGTCATCGTCTTCACCTTTTTTTTGCGTTTTGGAGCGAGAGTTTATAGAGATCGTCGGCGTTTTTGAAGTCTTCGATCGGGGTTATGTCGAAGGAAAAAGGGATACGCAGCATGATCGAGCGCCCACCGATATTGACGTTGATGTCGCTATTCTTCGCGGCAATGCGATGCAGCTCCGCGTTGAGCAGATGCTCATTGGGCCGGCCCAGGAGAATCGCGACCAGGGAAGAATCGCTCCAGTGGAAGATGGCGTCATCGCTGTGCAGGCTCTCGGTGAGAAAGGCCGAGACGGCCATCAGGGAATCCTCGACTGCTTCGGGGCCGAAACGCTGGCTGACCATTTCAAGGCAACTAAGGCGGAAGACTACCACGAAGCCACTGGCGCCGCGCTCCATCGCTTTGCGGAGATGCTCAACCGCAGCGCCACCACCCAGCAGGCCAGCTGCATTCTCATTGGTGGTCGACGTATCTGCAACCTTCAGCGGCGAAATTTTGGCCCCTTCCGAGTTCGCGCAGCGCAGCTGCAGGAATCCGTCCAGCAGGCTGCGATAGTCCTTGATCTCTTCGGCGGTGGTCAGCAATTCAATTCCCTCGATGAGCGGCTGCGCGCTGGGTGAAGTCGCATTGACGCCAAAGGCAGTCAGCAATTCGCGCACCAGAGTCGCGGTTAGACCTCGCCAGTTTTTTTGCCGGTCCCGAAGTGCGGTCTCGACGCCGGTGCGATAGCTTTCAAACTCGTGCAGGACCGTCCTGACCACGGCCAGACGATCTGCGTTGTCCATGCGGTCCGGAATTTGCAGCGCCATTCTGGCGGCGGTTCCGCGAAACTCGCTGGAGCTTTTTGCGTCGATCCTGGGCATGGCATCCGCTGCGCCCTCAACCAGCGCCGTCAGACACGTTCCGGTGTTGTCGGCAACCGGCTCTCCGCTGGCTGCGGGCTGGGATTTGCCCCATCCGGTCATCTCTCGCAGGCCCATCCCGTACTCTCCCGGATGAGATTATCGGCCAGAATGCACGATTTCAATAGGCCTTTCTCACCGAAGTGAAATTTCAGGCATTTCGGCCTCGCTGGATTAGAGCGGTTTGAATCTCGATTCTGCCGGCGTAACACACATACGCCGCGAGGAAATCGCCCGGTCATTGCCCTTGCTCTTGTACACTGGAGAGTTAATGACCATGAAAAACAAATACCCCATCGGCATCCTGGGCGCGACTGGAATGGTCGGCCAACGTTACATTCAACTTCTTGAGCGCCACCCGTGGTTCGAGATTACGTGGCTGGCAGCTAGCGACCGGTCGAGCGGTAAAACGTATGGCGAGGCCGCGAAGTGGCGGCTCGACACTCCGCTGCCAGAACGCATCGGGAAGATGACCATCGCCCCCGCTGAGCCTGAAGGCGCGCCCAAGATTATCTTTGCCTCGATCGATGCAGCCATAGCGCGCGAGATGGAGCCAAAGTTTGCCGCGGCGGGCTGCGCCGTGATCTCTAATTCCAGCGCCTTTCGCATGGCGCCCAACGTGCCCTTGGTGCTTCCCGAAGTGAATGCCGACCACCTGCACCTGATCGAGGAGCAGTCCTGGCGGCTCGAGTCTGGCGGTTATATTGTTACCAACTCCAACTGCACCGTCATGGGCCCGGTGCTGGCTCTCAAGCCGATCCAAGACCGTTTCGGAATCGAGCAGATTTTCGCCACATCCATGCAGGCTATCAGCGGTGCAGGCTACCCCGGCGTGGCGTCGATGGACATTCTCGACAACGTCATTCCCTACATCGGGAACGAAGAAGAGAAGATGGAAGAGGAGTTGCTTAAGCTGCTGGGTAAGCTCGATGGTCATGTGGTGAAGCCGCTGGTTGCGCGCATGAGCGCGAGTTGCAATCGCGTCGCGGTCGTAGACGGTCATACGGTCTGCGTCTCCATCAAGCTTGCGAAGCCCGCCACTCGAGAAGAGTTGCTGGCGGCGTGGTCCGAGTTTCGCCCCTTGGCCGGACAGAAATTGCCTACGGCCCCCGATCAGCCCGTCGAGTGGGCGCCTCAGAATGACCGTCCGCAACCGCGCCTGGATCGCAATCGCGGCAATGGCATGGGTGTAACCGTGGGCCGGCTGCGTCCTTGCGGCCTGCTTGATTGGAAGTTCGTCGTGCTGTCGCACAACACCATTCGCGGAGCGGCCGGCGCGACCATTCTGAACGCCGAACTGCTGGCGAGCCTCGGCAAACTCGAACCGGTTAGAGAGCCTGCTGCACGCGCCTGACCGCGCCTTTCAACGATGGGAAGACTCGCATGAGCTTGGTAGTGATGAAGTTTGGCGGCACGTCGGTCGAGGATCCGACGGCCATCGGCCGCACAGCGGCCATTGTGGCTGGACGCGTGGCCCTGGGCAAGCAGCCGATAGTCGTGGTGAGCGCCATGGCCAAGGTCACCGACCAGTTGCTGCGCGCCGCCGAGGCTGCTTCGACAGGCGACCGCACCGGCGCCCTGGCCATCAGTTCACGGCTGCGCTCGCGCCATCGCGACACGGCCGTTGCATTGGTGAAGAATTGCGCTGAGCTGATCGACATAATCGACCAGAAGTTCGACTCGCTCGATGAGGTTTTGCGCGGCCTTGCGGCTATTCTCGAACTTACCCCGCGCATCTCCGACCTGATCGTCAGCTACGGAGAGCGCATATCGAGCCGCATCGTTGCCGCGGCCTTCTGCGAGCAGGGCATCGACGCCGTCCATGTGGATGCGCGCGAGGTCATCGTCACCGATTCGCAGTTCCAGAAGGCAGTTCCGCAGGACGCTCTCATCGAACAACGCGCCCAGATCAAGCTGCTTCCGCTGACCGCGCAGGGCAAGGTTCCGGTGATGGGTGGCTTCATCGCCTCTAACGAAGCCGGCATCACGACCACCCTCGGCCGCGGCGGCTCTGACTTCACGGGCGCGCTTATTGGCGGCGCGATTCAGGCCGAGGCTATCGAAATCTGGACCGACGTGGACGGCATCATGACCGCCGATCCACGCGTTTGCCCCGAGGCGCTTCGCGTGAAGGTGATCAGCTTTGAGGAAGCCGCCGAGCTGGCCTACTTCGGCGCCAAAGTGCTGCATCCGGCCACGATTCTTCCGGCGGTTAAAAAGAATATCCCCGTCTTGGTGCTCAACAGCCGCAACGCAAGCTGCGAAGGTACGCGCATCACCTCGCTCGCCCCGCACTGCAAGAGTCCCTTCAAATCCATCGCCGTGAAAAAGAAGCTTTCCATCATCGACGTGGTGGCCAGCCGCATGTTGATGACTCACGGCTACCTGAAGTCGATTTTTGACATCTTCGACAAGCACCAATGTCCCGTAGATATGGTTTCAACCAGCGAGGTTTCGGTCTCGCTCACCGTCGACTCGAACGAGAAGCTGCCGGTTATTGCCGCGGACCTCAGCCAACTGGCCGATGTGAAATATGAAGGCAAGAAAGCGCTGGTCTGCATGGTCGGCGACGATATTCGCGGGCAGAACGGCATCGCCGCCCAGGTCTTCGCGGCCATTCGCCACATCAACGTGCGGATGATTTCGCAGGGAGCGAGCGAAATCAATATGAGCTTCATGATCGACGAAGACGACGCCGACGAGGCTGTGCGCTCGTTGCACGCGGCGTTCTTCAAAGATCCTGATCCGGCGATCTTCGACGTTGAGGCACGGCGCGGTTAAGACGCAAAGATCCGATGAAGTGCACAGTTTTACGTTTTTTGGGAAAATACTGAGAGGTTTTTTCAGAATATTGATTCTACTTGGTTGAAATTATCTGCAAAGTTTTGAAAATATAAAAAGGGGGGAGGGGGGTACCTGAGCTTTCCCACTTTATCTTGACCCCATTCGACACTTGGCCTCTGTTCGCCAGCTTTGCTTGCTCGGACCCCTATATGACATTGTGCGCCAGCGGGAGTTAATTCTCTGCAACCACCACCTGCGGTGGGGTTAACTGCCTTCGGCGTGGTTTCCGGGTCTCAGAATCGAGGACTGGGGCATCCGGCATCGAAATCTCCAATATCGCGAATCTTTTCCATGACGCTGCTCTTATTTAGCTGCGACCCAGCCATAAACAGGGGCGACGTTCTTGAACTTCTTCATCGGTTTGCCATTGGCAACATCCACCATGTAGATGTCGAATGTTCCACTGTCTGGATCCCGCGATCTGTTGAATAAGAGCGTTTTGGAGTCGGGAGACCAGACGGGCTTCAGATTGGGACCAACATCGGAATGGAACCGCATGAGAATTCGGGAATGAGTGCCGACGGTGCTCATCAGACGGACCTGAAAATCGTTAATCGCATAATATCGCCCAGCGTAGAAATCCGACGGCTGGGAATCTGCACGATCGGTTGGTATGTATGCAACATAAGCGATCCACTCTCCCGAGGGGGACCAGGAGGGAGTCATGCCTACGCCGATGTTCGAGACTTTACCACTCTCAACATCGACAATATTGATCGTACGGATTTCGGACACGTAACCAAGCCCCTGATCACTATGCGACTTCAAATCGAAAGCAATGCGCCGCCCATCCGGAGACCAGCTGATTACTCCTGCATTTTCGGAAGGGCTGTTAACGGACTCTACTTTCGCAGTCTTGAAGTCGAGTATCCGAAGGTTCAAATGGACACCAAAAGTATCTGGGAGCGGATCGCTCGTGACATAGGCCATTTTCTCTCCGTTGGGAGAGATTGCAGAGGAGCCATAGAAACCTGTTATCTCCAGGTAGTCTGTCATTCTACCATCCTTCACGGAATAAGCGCTGATAATGCGCCTCTGGTCGAGTGGGGAATTGCCTGGGGTGCGACGCACGCAACCAATGATCCTTCCATCTGCCGAGATGCTGAGGAACGCGCCGGTCAAGTATTCCGGCAGAGTTACTGTCTCGTCCTCGTTCGCGAGCAACTGCCTTTCTGGCAGATAGCCCTCCTCCAACAACGCCGCTCCCGGCAACCGCGGAATGTTGTCTTTGTTGTATTTCTGCGACTGTGCAGGCCATGGACAAGCCAACACGATAAGCAGAATAACATTAGCAAAGCCTCGTTCCCTCACCATAAACATCATTAACCTTTCAAACTCCTAAGAAGTTCGGACACTGGGCAATCTCGCACAAACTCAGAAGCCTCAATCACCGATTGTTGGGCGCGATGGGAGGCGGGCTGCGGAGAGGATCTTCACGATCTGCTCGGCCATGGGGCCGGAGGCAACGACTCCGTCGAAGGCTCTGACTCTGCCTGAGGCGAGAACGACGCCGGTCGCCTTTTCAGTGAGGACGTAGGTGTGGATGTGCGTGAATACGACCCGGTCTATCTGGAGTTGCAACTCGGCAGGACGCGGCTTGCTGGTGCGCGCATCGACGTAGCGCGGACTGTCGACGATGGACAGGCCCAGCTTTTCCCAGCCCTTTTGGTTCAGCAGAGCGCGGGAGAGGGTGGCGGAGGAGAGAAAGTCGGTATCTGAAAAGATGCAGATGGTCCGGGCCTTTTTGAGAATCTGGTCGCGATCGAGATCGGCGGCGCTGAGCGGATGTTCTTCTACCGGCGCTTGCGCGGGTTGAGTGAGCTGCAGGGAGCCGGTGATTTGGACGGATTGGACGGGCTGCGGGTTGGCGGCGGTTGAGGCGGCTTGCGTGGGCTGCTGTGCCATCAGCAGCGGGCAAAGGATGAGGCAAAACGCGAATAGGGTCAACTTTTGGGTCATGGAATTCCTCTTTCAGTGGGATTGTGAGGTTGTTGAAACTTTGGATACGAGGGCATCGGATTTGTCTTGGGCCGGCAGAGGCTCAACGGATGAGCGGGCATTCCGTTTCGGCGGTGGTTGGCGATAGATCAGTCTGCCGGGGACCAGGATTTCAACCGGTATGGCCACAACTAAACCGGCAAGCGCGCCAATGCCGGTTCCAAAGATGCCGGTAAATACGGCGGTTGAGGCGTTATCGTGATTTGCTGTGCGAATTCCGGCCCATACGCCGCTGGCGGCAGCCGCAGTGCCGACCGTAATCTTGAGATTTCTATGCGACTGATTGAGCCGGATGGTTTCGATCTCGGCGCGGTCTAACTGGTAGCCTCGGTCGTTTATCCAAGGGAAGTTTGAGTTACAGAAGAGGTAGTCATCGGTTGCCCCGGCAAAGCGGCAGTGAAGGTCGTGACTCCCGGCTCCTGCGACGACTATCTCTTCGTCATGCGCGAGATCTGCTACGCGGCTCCAGCCAGTCGCAGCAGGCTTGGCGGGCTGAGGATTATCCGGAAGCGCCTGTGATCTTGCTGCGGAAGGCAACAAGACAATCGCGATCGGAATCCAGAGAAGGTGTTTCATAACTCCGGATGTTAGGGCGATGGCGCGCGGACGCGAGAGGCGATTGGGACAGTTTCGTAAGTGTCCTAATCGCTAAAGCATTCTCAATCGCCCGGGAGAATTGGGCTTTGAGCGATCCCACCCTAAGTCTCTGGCCGTATGAATTTGTACCAAATGCGGGTCTGGAGACCCGCACGACAGCCGGTCAGAAGACCGGCGCTACAGATGCAAAATTATGCGGTCAGAAAACTAGCCGCAAAAACAAAAACGCGGCGAGGGTGGGGCACCCGGCAAAGTTTCAAGAAGCAGGTCCTTCGACTCCCCTTCGTTCTCCACCCCGGCGACGAAGACCAGTCGCTGGGGACCCCGGCTGCACTCAGGGTCGCTCAGGATGACAGCGGGGAGGGTGGGGCACACGTAACCTTTAACTATCCGAGAAGTTGCTCGATGCGGAGGGAAGATGCTGCTGCTCCTGCTTGCGCAGCCCGGCCAGGGTTGGCTCATCGAGCAACGTGAAGCGCAGCGGGAAGACGCCTGCGGGCAAATCGAGCGCTGTGACCGCATCGCAGACTACGCCGGATGTGGCATCGAGGCCGCGCTTCCAGCCGGGCTGCGTGGCGTCCTTGACCAGCAGGCTCTGGGGCGGCAGGCCAGCGGCAATGAGCAAGGTCTGTGCGATGCGCTGAAATTCTGTCCAGCGTGAGGCGATGCCGACCAACTCTCCGGCGTGAGCGGGCATGTAACGCTGCAAATGGGCCATCAGCTCATGCGATACAAGATGTACCTGAAGGACGGTCAACGCAGTTCCAGCGGGCAGCAGATTGCGCACCATGGCGGCCTTGCTGGGCACGGTGACGAGCATTGAGCTTTGAATGATGCCCGGCTCGACGCACTGGGCGGGCGCACATCCGTCGATGGGCAGGGTCAGGGCTTGCTCCATCTCGTGGATCACGATGCGGCGTAGCTCGGGGTCCGGCTCAATGACCATCCAACGCGAGGGCGGGGTGAGTGCCAGCCAGCGCTGCAAGCGGTCGCGAACCAGAGACTCCGTCGCGCCCAGCTTGCGCGCGGTTGCAATCATGTCGCCGATGAGTTGATCGACGGCAAAGTCGGCTGCCAACTCCGGCGAGAGCGGCGCGGCGGGCATGCTGGCGCGCACATAGACGCCGCTGCCATGGCGGAATTCAAGCCAGCCTTCCTGTTCCAATTGGCGATAGGCGGCGCTGGCCGTGTTGGCGTGAATGCCGAAGCGACGCGCCAGCTCACGCGTGCTGGGCAGCCGCTGGCCGGGAGCGAGTTGATGGCAGAAGATGCCGAGCTTTACTTGCGTGACCAACTGCTCGCGCAGGGGAAGCTCGCCGCTGCGATTGAGCCAGAGTTGCATAGAACTATCCTATGGCACGCTCCAGAAGCGAGTTCATCAATGCTGGGGGCTTCTGCTTCTTTCTGCCGTAGATCAGCAGCAGCGCCGCGAGCAGCAGCAGGATGACTCCTAAGACCAGCAAGCTGCCTTCGGGACCGTCCGTGCCACCACTCCATAGAGCGTTGCCGGCGGGAGTGGTGGTCAAGTAGTGGCCAGTGGCCACGTTGCCGCTGTCTGCGGCGCCATAGAAATAAGTCTCAGCCCAGTCCCAGGCGGCGTGGCAGCCGATGGCCCACCATGCCGAGCCGGTAACCCTTATGCTGACGCAGAAGACGAAGCCGATCAATGCAGCGGCAAAGATACCGACTGGATTTTCGCCGCCGTTGAAGATGTGCACGAAGCCGAAGAGCGACGAGGTGACCCAAGCCGCCTGCCAGAATGCACCACCTTCAACCTTCTTAAAATGCAGCCACAAGCAGGGCAGAAGTCCCAGGAGGGCGACAGCATAGAAGCCCCAGACGCCGTTGCTCTTCGTCTTCACGAGCAGGGGCAGAGAGCAGAGAACAGCGTTGATTCCCAGCGCCCACCAGAAGTTGATGCCGCGCGTGAGGGTGAATTGCAGATAGCAGCGGAAGGTTCCTTCCTCGACGCAGCCCACCAGCAAAAAGGCGCAGCCCCATAGCGCGCCGAACTTGAAGATTGCCGCGCCGGAGAGTGCGACGGGGCCGAAATGCAGCCAGTGACCCCAGGCCAGGGCTCCAATCAGCGCGGAAAGCGCCGCGAAGCCAGCTAGCAGGCCACTGAGAAAATGGATAATGCGCCGCGGGCCGGTCAGGTTGAAGGCCAGCAGGCTGCTTCGTTGCTCGACGAGCGCGATCACAGCGGCTGCTCCCACCATCGCCAGGAAGGAAACCAGCTCACTTACGAACATGGTGGAGGCGGTAAACTCCGCCTTCTTATCGATGAGATGGAGACGACCAACCACAAAACCAACAGCTGCGGCAAAAAGACCAAAAAGAAGACAGAAGATTAGTATCGACCAGCCGGCGCGCGGGCCCTGGTCGCCGATGAAGGTCCAACGCAGCCATTGGAATTTTGGCGCTTGCGGAGTTGGAGCGACGATTTCAGGTGTTTTAGCGGTGTCCGCGGCACTGTGGGCGAGCGGCGTTTCCGGCGGTTGGGGTCGAATCTCCGGCTCCATGGAGCCTCCTTGCGAGATAGAACAGATTTGTGTGCTGAATTGCTCTGATGGAAAGATACTCTACGAAATCGCCGTTTGGGAAGTTCTGCAGTTAGTAAAACCCCGATCTATCGGCCGTCATCCGCCAAAGGCGGAATTCTTAACGCAAAATTGTCAAAACAGTCTTGGAAGTAGAGCCCAGGTTTTGTCGCTGTGGCGCGATATGCGGCTTAGAACCTAGGCCAGCCGTATATGAGTCTGTTCATATCCCATTCATACAGTCCAGAGTGGAAAGCCAGCCACAAAACATCGCGAGAATTGTATACTGAAAACGAGAAAGGCTCAGGGATGTTTCAAGATCGGCAGCGGCGAGGATTTGTTCTGATTGCGGCTATTGCAGTTGGAATCGCTCTGGTTTGCCTGCTGGTTCCGCACGGTCATTCCGGCGGCGCGGATTGGCTGGCGATTTTGCCGCTTCTCATTGCTGGAGTCATCTCACCACTTAGCCTTCTTGCGCCGCTGGCTTATGAGTATGTGGGTCGCACACCAGACGCGCCGGCTCTGCCGACATACTTCGAGCGCCCACCACCCTTCCGACTCGCTTAATTTCCTCAAGACTGGTCTGGCTTTGCGGGACAGCTTCGCGCTGTTTTCTGCCCTGGACCGAGTTATAGCGAAGTCTTGTCCGCGATTGGAAAAAGGGTGCGTATGAACGTCGATGCGATCTATGCCTGGTGCATTCTTGCCGGATTCATTCCTTTTCTGGCAATTGTGCTGATTCTTGTTCACTACTGTTTTTGGCGCCTGCGTTTGCGAGAGATTTCAAGGCCAAGAAGAAAACGTTCGAGACTTTATTCCTTTGCTCTTGCGCTGGGAATGGCATTTCTCCAGGTGATGCGGTTGTTTTATCCGTCCAGCGTTGCTTGCATTCTGAAGGTGCAGGAGGACGAAGACGCGGATGAAGACGAGGATGGAGATCCGGAAGATCTGAAGAAACAACTTGACCGCCAACTTAAACGGATTCGGCGCGGCGAGCCGGTCGAGAGGCTGGTGTTACGGCTTTGAGTTGGCGGTGGTTCAATCCCAGGTCCCAAAATCGGGACCTGGGGTACCCAGATTGTTGTTACACGGCAACAAATGCGAAAAGGATGAGGCACCCAATCTTCTTTGCGGACGGACATGTCCCGCCCGCTCTAACCCTCACCATTTACACTGGTAGACGGAGAATCCTGTGTTTTTCGATAAATTTCTGACGAAGATTTTCGGTACGGCGAACGAGCGTTTGATCAAGCGGTTGATGCCGTTGGTGGCTACGATCGGGGCTCTGGAAGAAGATACCAAGAAGCTTACTGACGACGAGCTGCGGGCGAAGACCGTGGAGTTTCGGGCGCGGATTGCGGCACGACTTGAAGGCGTCACGGACGCTGACGAACGTAAGGCTGCCGAGAAGGCGGCTTTGGACGAGATTCTCCCAGAGGCCTTCGCGGTGGTGCGCGAGGCTGGTTGGCGCGCGGTCGAGATGCGGCACTTCGATGTGCAGTTGATCGGCGGCATGGTGCTGCACCAGGGCAAGATCGCCGAAATGAAGACTGGCGAAGGCAAGACGCTTGTGGCTACGCTGGCCTGCTATCTGAATGCGCTGGCGGGGCACGGTGTGCACGTGGTCACGGTGAACGACTATCTGGCCAAGCGCGACGCCGAGTGGATGGGCAAGATCTACGAGTTCCTGGGGCTAACGGTGGGCGTGATCGTTCATGACCTGGATGACAACGAGCGCAGAGCCGCTTATGCCGCGGACATCACTTATGGGACTAATAACGAGTTTGGCTTCGACTATCTGCGCGACAACATGAAATTCGAGATAAAAGATTGCGTGCAGCGCGGGCACTACTACGCCATTGTGGACGAAGTGGACTCGATTTTGATCGACGAGGCGCGGACGCCGCTGATTATCTCAGGCCCGACGGACCAGACGACGGACAAGTACCAGCGGGTGAGAAAAATCATTCCGCAACTGGAGATGGGCGAGGAGATCGAATCCAGCGACACCAAGCGCCAGGCGGAACTGGGAATCCAACTAAGCGAGGGCGAGAAGTACCTGAGCGGCGACTACATTGTGGACGAGAAGCAGCGGACGATCGGCGTGACCGACGAAGGTTGGGTGACGATCGAGAAGCTGCTGGGGATTGGCAACATCGCCGATGCCGAGAACTGGGAACTGAAGCACTACGTCGAGACGGGCATCAAGGCGCACGCGCTCTACAAGCGGGACGTGGAGTACGTGGTGAAGGACGGCGAAGTAATTATCGTCGATACATTCACCGGACGGTTGATGCCGGGGCGGCGGTGGAGCGATGGTCTGCACCAATCGATTGAGGCCAAAGAGGGCGTAAACATTCGCAAGGAAGACCAGACGCTGGCCACGATCACCTTCCAGAACTATTTCAGGCTTTATGAGAAATTGAGTGGCATGACGGGCACGGCAGAAACGGAAGCTGCCGAATTCGAGAAGATTTACAAGCTGGAGATCGTTGTCATTCCCACGAACAAGCAGATGCTGCGGCTTGAGAATCCAGACGTGGTCTACCGCACGGAGAAGGAAAAGTTCAAGGCGGCGGCCGATGACATTGCGCTGCTGCACGAGAAGAAGCAGCCGGTGCTGGTGGGAACTGTATCCATCGAAAAGAGCGAGCGGCTGTCTGGGATTCTCGCGCGCAAGGGCGTGAAGCACGTGGTACTGAACGCCAAGTTCCACGAGCGCGAGGCGGAGATTGTGGCACAGGCCGGGCGGTTGGGGATGGTGACCATCTCGACTAACATGGCCGGGCGCGGGACCGATATTTTGCTGGGCGGTAATCCGGATTTCATGGCCCGGCAAGAGTTGGTGAAAAAGAACAAGGCGCGGGCAATCAGCGTGGCTGAGGGGGCGATTAATCCGATGGCTCCGGCGGGCTTCTTGCGCTTCTACTACCAGGGGCAGGAGTTCGAGATTGCCGAGCCGGATTGGGCAGAGGTTTTCAAGATTCACGCGGAGGCAGCGCGGCAGGAGCACGAGCAGGTGATCGAGGCCGGCGGGCTTTTCATCCTGGGCACGGAGAGGCATGAGTCGCGGCGCATCGATAACCAGTTGCGCGGACGTGCAGGCCGGCAGGGCGATCCGGGTGAGAGCAGGTTTTATTTATCGCTCGAAGACGACTTAATGCGCATCTTTGCCAAGCAGTGGGTGAGCACGCTGCTAGAGCGGCTGGGCATGGAAGAGGGCGTGCCGATCGAATCGAAGATGATTTCGAAACGCATCGAGGGCGCGCAAAAGGCAGTCGAGGCGCAGAACTTCGAGAGCCGCAAACATCTGCTTGAATACGACGATGTAATGAACAAGCAGCGCGAAGCTGTGTATGGCATGCGGCGTCAACTGCTGGAGGGCGTGGACCAGCGGGAACTGATTCTGGAGGATTATGTTGGCGGGATTCTGAGCGCGGCGCTGGACGAGTTTGCCGGCGAGAAAGTGCGGATGGATCAATGGAATCTGAAGGGGCTGGAAGATTCGCTGATTGATCATTTCGGGCTGAGTTTGACTGCGGCGGGGATCAAGCCGGCTGAACTAGAGCGGCATGAGCTGGGCGATGCGATTTTCGAAAAGCTGAAAGAGCAGTACGAGGCCAAGGAGAAAATTCTCAGCCCGCCGACGATGCGTTATCACGAGCGGATGGTGATGTTGAGCGTGATCGACGGGCTATGGAAGGATCATCTGCTCTCGATGGACCACCTGAAGGAAGGGATTGGGCTGCGCGGCTATGCGCAGAAAGATCCGCTGGTGGAGTACAAGAGCGAGTCCTACGACATGTTCGAGGCGATGATGCTGAAGTTTCAGGAGGACACGGTTCGCTTCCTGTTCCGGATGCAGATTCTGGGGCCCGATGGAGGGCCGATCGATGCGGCGCCACAACTGCGGAGAGCCGTTCCCCCGGCGCCTCCGGTGGCTAGCGCTGCGCAGCCTTTGACCATAGACGCGGTATCCTTCAACAGTCCGAGGGGCGAGATTGCGACGCGACAGCCCTCGACGACTATCGACGCGCTGGAGAAGGAGTTTCAGCGCAAGAAGCAGCGGGAGCTGGCAGTGGCGAGCATGGCGGGCGGCGGAGATGCGAGCCAACCTGCACAGCGGCGGGCGGGCGAGAAGGTGGGACGCAACGATCCTTGCCCTTGCGGGTCGGGGAAGAAGTTCAAGAAGTGCCATGGGGCGGGGAAGTAGCTTCTCATCCGCCATTCCAAATCGCAGGTCTGAAAACCCAGACCTAATGCACACGGCCATCGTTCTTGAGCAATACATAGCATTTCAATTCGTATGGGTGAGAAGCGATCGTTCATCCGACCCTTGCAAAACATTGCAAAAAAGGTATAATGATTTGATGCGATGGTCCGTTGGCTTTCTGAATGAGGAGGTCAAGGATGCTCTCGATGATCTTCCTCCCGATCTTCGAGCCAGCTTTCAGCACATTGTGGAGCTGATTCGGGCACATGGTCTGGAACGGGTACGCGAGCCTTACCTGAAGCATCTGGAGGGGCCGCTCTGGGAGATGCGCTTGAAGGTACGAAGCGGAGTCGCCCGCGCGGTCTATGTCACGGCAACGGGGATGCGCATCGTCGTCGTCCATCTCTTTGCCAAAAAGACGCAGAAGACGCCGCGAAAGGAAATCATTCAAGCCCTGAAAAAGGCCAAGGAGGTTCAATGAAGCCGAAATTCATTCCCGTTGAAGAGTCTTTCGCGCAATGGAAAAAAGACCCGAAGTACCTCGCGGCCTATAATGCGCTGGAAGGCGAATTTGCTCTTGCTTCGGCGCTTATCAAGGCGCGGAGCGATGCGGATATGACGCAGGAGCAGGTTGCCGAGGCGATGGGCACGACACAAGCCGTTGTTGCCCGGTTGGAAAGCGGCAGGGTGCTGCCATCGACGCGTACTCTGGAACGATTTGCGAAAGCCACGCGCACGCGTCTGCAAATCAGTTTCGCGCCTGAAACCTTGAGCCGCGAAGCAGTTCATTGAAACAACTTGGACGAGCGACAAAAAGTTTAAGAAGTGCCATGGGGCGGGGAAGTAACGGGCCGGGCGGCCTATTTTATCCTTCTCTCGACTCGGCGATTTCCCGCAACGGCCTGGCAATCGGAAAGGGATCTTTGCGTTTGCGAAAGAGGAAGAAGCCTCTTTTCTTTTCCGGAGTAGCAGGCAGGCCGCAGGCGGTTCTGGCCATCTGGTGGATCACTGTCGCAATGGGCGAGTCTTCAAGGGCTACTGGCGTGGCCGATCTCTGGGTGCGCCGGGCAGTGGCGAAATCGTCGGGAACCTTCCAGAGAGCTGGCCTGGTGAGGGCCTTGGCGATTTGCTCCTCATCGAAAAGCAGAGCATGCGGCGTATAGCGGTTGAGTACGATTTGAAGTTTGCGGCCGCGCGTGGAGAAGTATTGAGTGATGAGGCGATTGGCGTTGCGTAGTTCCGAGACGCCGACCTGCGCGATCAGGTAGAGGCTGACAGATTCTTCAAAGAGAACCGTATTCTTCAAGTCGACTCTCGATCCGGCATCGACAACCACATAATCGAAGCATTGTTTGGCGACAGCCAGCAATTTATCGATGGCTTCTATGGAGGGTTCGACGGGCTGAAATTCACCTGGAGCTGGCAGCACGGACAATCCTGAAGGGTGCCTGGTGAGCAGCGAGCAGAGGAAATTTGCGTCCAACCGGCTGGGATCGCGAACAGCGTTGGCCGTGGAATACTCGGCGACCATGCCGAGGTTGAGGGCTGCGTCTCCGAGGGGAAGGCCAAGGTCGATCAAAAGAGTTCTTTGGCCCGACTCCTGAGCGAGCGCAACGGCGAAATTGGAAGCGATGGTGGTGACTCCGCAACCACCTTTGGAACCAAGAAAGACGAATAATCTTCTGGACGTCTTTCTGGCGTGGTGAGTGGCCGAATGGCGGATGGATACGCGGGCCAATGCGCCTGCCATGTCGGCGCGGAGCAGTGGCAGAGAGAGGAACTCGCGGGCACCAGCGCGCATGAAGCGAATGGCCAGTTCAAGGTCGGTCTGCGCGGAATAGACCATGACGGTGGTGGTGCCACAGGCGCAGAGACTCTCCACCACATCGAAAGCGTATTCTGGGTCGCTGTCCAGGCCGAGGATGATGGCGTCGTAATGCTGCTCCAACATCTGGGGCAGGTCGTCGAGATCGGCAGGGAAGGCAGAATACTCCCGAACCGCTGTGCCCTGAAATCCAGCCAGAGCGCTGGCTACCTCTTTACGACGTTGGCCATCTGGATCGATGAGCGCGACGGACAGCGCTCCTGATCCAGTGGCATCGGAGATCGGGGCAATGACCGGCATAACATGTGTTGCTCCTTTTTGCCTGCATCGCCATCAGGTTTGATCGCAGACCGGTGGAATGCAGGAGGCATTCTGGAAAAGACAATTGGTTCTCAAGACGCGCGGCCCTGGCGCTTCGGCTACTGACCGAGAGCGAAGTTGAGCGCCACTTCCAACGTGGAGGTGCCAGGGCCGGGCTCGAATTTCCATTTGCGCACCGCTTCCTCAGCGGCGATCGAAAGCATGCCGTTCCCGCTGACTACTTTCACGTCGGTCACCTTGCCTTCCTGGTCCACGGTGACCGTGAGCTTGACCACGCCGGTGATTTTCATGCGCTTGGCAATCTCGGGATAAGAGGGCGGCACCTTCAATTTGACTGCGCGTTCGTCTGCTGCCTTGGCGGGCATTGCGAGCGCGACTACTAGCGCCAACGCGGCCGCCTGCATCAGCTTCAGAGAGGCGTGCCGCAACCGGTTGGGACGAGGTTGAAAACGATCTTTATCCATTGGATACCTCCAACTAATCGAACTTCTCATTGGGGTTATCGGCTTTGAGGGGGGCTTCGTTAATTTATTTTCAGAATTTGATTACCGATGGCACGGGGCGGCTGCCGAGCCGGGCGGGGCGGGCCAGAATCAGCTGGTTTGAGAGACGGCAGCGAAGGTGAGGTCCTGGGCGGCGGAGTTGTGCTCGGCGCGCCATTGGTCGAAGAGGCGACCATAGCTGAGGGTAATGTAGTGAGCCGGATCGACCTCCAGGCGGGCGGCGGCGCGGTCGATCCAGTCGGGAGAGCCTTCTAGCTCGGCGTAGATGCCGATAGGGGTTTCGTCGACCACGCAATGGCCCTCTCCGTCGCTCCACTCGGCACGCCATTTTTCGTAATGGAAGGCGGGGACCAGACCGAGGGAGAGAAAAATTTGTTCGATCGCTGCGCCGTCGGCGACCTCGGTCTCGGTTTCTATGCGGTGCTTATGACGGTCTTCCGCAGGCCCGGTGCCGGGGGTGCGCTTGTGGGTAACGGTCCATCGGCCAGCATAGTTGCGGATGCGCAGGATCTCGATGCGGGCGCGCATCTGGCGGTCGGGAGTGTCGTAGAGGACGTTGCTCTCGAAGGAGCGCGAGGTTTGGAGCGTGAAGCCGGCGGCTTCGAGTCGGTGAGTGAGGCCGGCGAGGTCTTCTACGCGGAATTTGATTTCGGTTTCTACGGGCATCTTACAGAGCGAGTATACGGCAAGTGCAGAATTCCCGCCTCAAAGTAATTCATTCTTCTCACGGAGCGGATCTACAAGATTGAGGATAGCCCCACAAGTTGCTCCATTTAGGGTCACCGGTGAAATAGGTTGGCTGCATATCACGAACTGGAATTGGAATCCAAGTGCGCGCGACCTTCTGCAATGTGTCATCTCCGCAAACCAGGAATTCAGAAGTCATCCTCTCGTTGCCGGACCTATTCAGCGCTTCGATCAATGCGTCATCCGATTCTGGGTCTCTTTGTTTTACGAAAAATTTGGAAGCGCCAACGACCACATCGGTGTTACGCTCCTTTAAGGCAGTCTGAAGGGCACTCGCCGCACGAGGGTCGTTGGATTCGCTCAGCATCCGAGCGGCATAATACCGGACGTTCGCGTCGGGATTGTGCAGGGCGGCGATCAGTGGCTCGACACCGGGGGTTCCAATTCTGCTCAACGCAACTGCTGCGCTCCCCATCACATGCCCGTCCTTATCGCTCAGTGCAGCTTGCAGGGTTGCCACAGCGCGGGGATCGTTGAGGATGCCCAGCGCATGCGCCGCCGCCGCCCGGACGACAACGTCCTTGTCCTTCATGGCTTTGATAAGAATTTTGAACGCACGTGGATCTTTGGTTCTACCCAATGCAACGGTCAGAATTACTCGAGTTTCCAGCGGTTGATTCTTGAGGATTGAGATCATCTGCTTGAGATTCTGCGCTTCAATATCGCCTATTGCATGAGCAGACCACCCTGGTACGTCCCGGCTAGTATCCTTCAGGGCGGCAAGCAGGGGGGCGACAGCTCGAGGGTTTCCGGTTTTGCCCAACGCTTGGACTGCTTCCACCCGCGTCCGATGATCCGTTGCGTCCTTGAGTATGGCAATCAGAGGCTCCACCGCGCGAGGGTCTTTGATTTCACCCAATGCACGGATCGCATTTACTAGATCCCATCCTTCTCCAATCTTCATGGTAGCGATCAGCGGCTCGACCGAGCGGGGATCCGTCATGTCGCTCAATGCCCACATTGCCGCCTTCGAGAGATCGGAATTACTGCCATTGAGTTCAACGACCAACGGTTCGATGGCGCGCTGGTCTCCGATTCGGCCCAATGCACGGGTCGCTGTACTTTGAACGTCAGCATCTTTGTCTTTGAGGGTCGCGATCAGAGGCTCGACGGTGCTAATGTCTTTGAGGTTTCCCAACGATTTAGCCGCACATCGACGAACATCAGCGCTATGGTCTTTGAGGGCATCAATCAGAGGCTCAACCGCACTAGCGACTTCGAGATAGCCCAACGAAGATGCTGCTTGAGCGCGGACGCGAGGATTCTGATCGCTCAGAGCAGCAAGCAGGGGGGCGACGGCTTGGGGGTCTTTGGTGGCTGCTAGTGCGCGGACAGCTTTGCTTCGGACCTCAGCATCTGAATCCTTGAGAGCTGCGATTAAGGGTTTTGTCACGCGGGGATCCCCGGCATCGTTGAGCGCCTCGGCCGCAGTGCTCCGGACCCTGGAATCCGAGTTATTGAGCGCTGCGATCAGAGGCTCCACTGCTTCTGGAATAAGCTTCGAGGAGTGTAGAGGCTCCATTTTGCTCAAGGCATTGACTGCGCGCGCCCGAACGAGAAAATCTGGATCCTTGAGAGCTGCGGTCAGAGCTTCGGTCGCTGGCGGCCCAATCTCGGCCAAGGCATCGGTGGGATCCAGATCCCAACGATCTCTCGTTGGGTGCTTCAGAAGTACGATTAAAGGCTCGACTGCACGAGGATCTTGTGTCTTGCCTAGCGCAGAAATCGCTTCCAGCCGGACGCTCCGGTCCGGATCTTCCAGCAAGGTGATCAGCGGGCCAAACGCACGGGGATCTTTGGTCCCACTGAGCGCTAAAGCCGCGCCACTTCGGACTTGAGGGTCTGGGGCCTTAAGCGCGGCGATCAAGGGTTCGACTGCGGCTGCCCCAATATTGCCTAGCGACTCTGCCGCCATCATCCACACAACTTCGTCAGGCTCCTCTCGGAGGGTGGTAAGCAGAGGTTCGATCGCACGAGGGTCTCTGTATTCTTTCAGGCCCATGACCGCGCGGTTTCGGACTTCGACGTCCGGATTTTTCAGCTCACCGATGAACTTGGTCACGCGATCCGTTTGCCCATGTGCGGGCGGGATGAGGCAGAGCACGCAAACGCTAAGGAGCAGACTCGGAGCAAACTGTCTTCCAACTTGCCAGAGGCGACGAACTTTCAACAAACTCATGCGAACTCCTTCAAGATTGCAGCGCGGCGGGCAGGATGGGGAGTTCTTATCCGGCTGGACTACACAGCGTTCTGAATTCAAAGCATTTTTGCTCCGCATCCACTATAGCGCGGGAGGTCAGGTGGCGGGCTGCGCGGCGAAGAGACGACAATGAAAGCGTGAAGACATTGCGATTAGTTGTGGATGCCGCTCATCTGCATACTGCCGAGGCTGAGGAGACGCTTGAGCGGGCGGCGGAGATTTTGCGCGGTGGAGGACTGGTGGCGCTACCGACGGAGACTGTCTATGGCCTGGGGGCGAATGCTCTGGACGCGGCGGCGGTGGGGCGAATTTTCGAGGCTAAGCAGCGGCCGGCGTGGGATCCGGTGATTGTGCACGTGGCCGATGAGTCGATGTTGGACGGGCTGGTTGAGAGGATTCCTGATGCGGCGCGCAAGCTGATGGCGGCATTCTGGCCGGGTCCTCTGACACTGCTGTTACCGCGGACGGCGGCTGTTCCCGATGTTGTGACAGCTGGACGGCCTCTTGTAGGAGTACGGATGCCGGGGCACGCGGTGGCTCTCGAACTGATTCGGCGCGCTGGAGTTCCGGTGGCTGCACCTAGTGCTAATACCTTTGGCCACATCAGCCCAACTACTGCTGCTCACGTGTTGGAAGATTTGGACGGACGGATCGATGCGGTGCTGGACGCGGGACCGACGGAGCATGGGGTTGAGTCCACGGTGCTGGATCCTTGCCAAACACCGATGATGATCTACAGGCCGGGAGCGGTGACGAGTGTCCAGATTCGAGACACTGCGGGAGCGGTGGAGTTCTTCAAGAGCGGCGCGGGGTTGCTGCAAACGCCACCAGAGGCGCTGCCTTCGCCGGGAGTGGGGCTGCGCCATTATGCTCCCAAGGCACGGCTGGTGCTGGTGAAAGGCGAAGGGACCGAGCTTGGTGCGCGGTTGACTGAGGCGTTGCGGAGCGAGGCCGGCGAACGTGTGGGAGTGATGCTGCCGGCCGAGGTGGACGCGCCGGATGGGGTTGCGGTGGTGTATGCATGGGGCCGATGGTCCGCCCCTGAGGAGATGGCGCGGGACCTTTATGCGGGATTGCGAACGCTAGACGGGGTCGGCTGCACGGTGATTCTGTGCCCGGTGCCAACGGCCGAAGGGATTGGCGCGGCCATCCGTGACCGGCTGCTTAAGGCGGCGTGGCGGAATGGTGCGGATGCTCATCGGATGTAGATAAAGGCAGCGAGTCGGCACGGCTGGGCGGGGGAGCGGTTAGTACGTTAGTAGACGATTTCTCATGCCAGTTCCGTTTTTTAGTCACTTTTCCCCGAAAACTATCTCATTGGCCAGCGTCGCCCAGTTTATACATATATTTGATGGCGGATTTGTAGACCATGGTCTTGGAGCGTCCGCGAAGCTTGAGGACATTGCGGTCGTACCACTCAATGCAGCCTTCGACCTGCTCTCCATCTTCGAGGACAAGGACCATGGGGGTCTGTCCTTGAATCTGCTTTTGCAAGTAGAAAAGCTCTGCGTGCCGTTGCACTTCCTGCTCCGGGCTGTAGGTTTGTAAGTGAAAAGGAGCGACTGCGATCTGCCGGTAGGTCGCGTGCGCTTGTTTAGGGTTGGGCGGGAATGCGGGTTTCTTGCCGGCGGTGGGCAGAATTCGTTCCGTGCTCATAAAAGAAGGTCCTCCCCGAGAGATTAAGGCTCACAAGGTAACAGGCTCTGGCGCAGAACAAGGGGTAAAAGGTACATCCGGGCCGTTCTTGTGTCGAAGGTTGGCTTGAGACGGCTCTTTTTGAAAAACACGAAGAATCCTGTCACGGCAATGCTGGAACAGCGGCTGCGGTGCGGAAAACGCGTTAAAGCGTTCGATTCTTGCCGGTGACAGGGATTGCTTGTATCGAAGAGATGCCTGACCGAGGTCGCGGGTTGCTTTTTTCTTTGTTCTAGTTTCTATCGAGACTGAAGGCCATGGCGTCGAGCGAGAGGGAACGGAGCAGGTTGCGGCGCATGCCTTGCTCGACTTGGACGAGGGCGCGGGCGGCGGAGTCGACCCAGTCCACGCTCAGACCCTGGCCAAGGCGGGTGAGTTCGGGCTCGATGTCCAGGTTGCGGATGAGCTGCGGCGTGCCGGCCACGATAAGAAGCAGGTCTTCGACGAGGCTGCCCAAGGCGCGGAGTAGGTTGATGGTTTTCTCCTGGCCGTCGGCTCCGGCGCGGTAGCTTTCGGTGGCATGGAAAAGCGCAGAGTAATCCGGCTCACGCAGTGCGGTGCGGAGTAGGATGAGTGCCTCCTGGCGGCTGGCGAGATAGACGGCGAGATCGAGGGTCAAGGCGCGGCCGACGGCTCCTTCGGCTAGGCGTGCGGTCAGTGCGCGGTCGGAGGCTTTGAGCTCGGGGCGGCGCTGGACTAGCAGAGTTTCGAGATCAGTGGCGGGAATCGCGCCGAGGCGGTGCACGACGGCGCGGGAACGGATGGTGGGCAGTAGCTCCTGGGGATTTTCAGTGAGCAGAATCAGCGAAGTATGGGTGGGTGGTTCCTCGAGGACTTTGAGCAGCGAGTTGGCTGCCTCCTTCATGAAGGCTGATGACGTGAAGATGGTGAAGGTGCGCTTGGATTCGACTGGCGGGCGGTAGTAGGCCACGTGGATGGCTTGGCGAACCTGGCCGAGCTTGATGAGCAACTGCGGCGGGTCAGGAGGAATGACGAGCAGATCTGGGTGGGTCTGAATGAGGATGCGAGTCTCGCGCTTGTCGGTGTCGCGCATTTCTTCGCGGGCGGCGACGGCCTCGGCTACGCGGGCTTCCAGATCGGCTGAGTCGTTGATACGGGTGCAGTTAGCGCAGGTGCCGCAGAAATCGGGCAGGCCGTCTGACTCAGTGGGTTGGAGGCAGTTGACGGCCTTGGCGAGCATCAGGGCCAGGGTGTACTTGCCCGCTCCGCGCGGACCGGCGAGGATGAGCGATTGCGGGAAACGCTCCGCGCCGATGCTCTCGCGCAGCCGGGTTACTGTCGCCGAGTTGCCGAGAAACTCCTTAAAGCCCATGGTTTGAGTCTAGTGCATTTGTGGACGGATCTCGAAAGGAAGCATCTTGAATCTCCGGAGTGTTCGTCCACAGTTTCACGGTAAATATGGGGTGCCTGGTCTCTGCTCAAAACGCTTCACCCTGGAAGCGAGAAGAACGACCGAACTTCAGGGTAGCTGGATGGCGGAAATAATCTGCAAAATGTCTCGTGTGATCGCCCAGTCTTGCGTCTCTGGTTCAAAAATCGAGAGTTCGGATACACCGTCTCAAAAAATATGTCAATGACACTTGACATATTTCGACATAATATGTAAAGTAAGATTGTCTTAATGTAAAGGAGACAAGTCATGGAATGCAAAACAAACAACCCCGCTGCCAAACGCTTCACGTATCGCTTTCTCGTCATGATGCTGCTGTATGCCGTCTTCTCGGTTCTGTCCACTTGCGGGCTTCTTCTCTGGCACCCTGCCGGCGTGTTGATCTGGCTGTTGGCTGTGCTTCCCGCGCTTCCGATAGGCGTGGCGGTGGTCTTCACCGGCTTGTACATGAACGAAGAGAAGGACGATTTCCAACGCGCTGTTTTGGTTCAAGCCTTGCTGGGTGGGATTGGAACAACTCTGGTTGTGACCACGGTGTGGGGATTCCTCGAGAACTACGCCCACTTCCGGAGGCTGGATATCCTCATGCTCTGGCCGCTTTACCTTGTTTTTGTTGTGATCTCCTACGGGATGGTCAAGGCGAGGTACAGATGAAAAACCGATTGCGAGTGCTGCGCGCTCTGAATGCGGCTGTCGCACATGAAATCGAACAATCCCCTGTCTGAAGGAAAAGGAGACTCATCATGGAGCACCACACCGGCAGTCCCGCAAAATTCAAATTCGAGGACCGATTTCTCTTCATCATCGTGCCGTTGTTCGTCCTACTGGGGATCTTGGATATTTGGGGGTTCCATTATCACCACCTTCACCCGACTGGCGCTTTGGCCTATATGTGTGCCTTTCTCTACTCGATGCCCATGATTGCATTCATCGTCGTTCTCGGGCTGTATCTGGCCGAGGAAACAGATGATTTCATGCGTGCTTTATGGGTCCAATCGATACTTTGGGGCATTGGCGCAACCCTGGCAATCGCCAATTTTTGTGGGGCATCGGCGCGGTTTGGTTTAGATCCGCATCTCGGTATCTCATCAATTCAATTTGTATTCCTTCTCGTCATGATTTTCACAATGGTGGTGATCAAGCTGAGGTACAGATGAAAAACCGATTGCGAGTGTTGCGCGTTCTGGATGGGGCCGTCGCACTTCGATCTTGAACAATCCGTTGTCTGAAAGAAAGGAGACAAATCATGAACTGCATTGGCAAGAGTCCGGCAGTGCGCGCCTTTCTCTATCGTTTTGTGGCGATGTTGTCGGCGAATGTCGTCATCTACACATTGACCTTCATTGCGTTTCATCGTTTTCAACTGAGGGGCATGGTCGCATATCTGCTTGCTCCGTTGCCTGCGCTGCCAATTGTCGGCGTGCTTGGCGTCTTTGCTCTCTATCTGAAAGAAGAACAGGACGATTTCCAGCGCTCAATAATGATTCAGTCAATTTTGTGGTCGACTGGCCTGCTCCTGGCCGCGACGAATGTATGGGGATTTCTGGAGAAATTCATTGATGCACCCCGTATCGAGATGCTTTTTGTCTTTCCACTTTTCTGCGTTTTCTGGGTCATGGTTGCCCCGCTGGTGCAGCGGAGGTACAGATGAAAAACCGATTGCGAGTACTACGCGCGGAACGGGAGTGGTCGCAGGCCGATCTTGCCGAGCGGCTGGAGGTCTCGCGGCAATCTGTCAACGCTATCGAGACGGGCAAGTTTGACCCCAGTTTGCCTCTGGCTTTCAAACTGGCGCGCCTGTTTGAAACCAGCATCGAGGCGATCTTCAGCGATGAGAGCCAATCAGAATCTCCGCCGGCGTTTCCCGGATGATCAATGTTCCAGTTGTGTTTCGCTTGATTTCGGGAAAAGGGGCAAAGGCCCGGGCCTCGTGAATTTGCACTCTTTCATGGGGTTAAAACCCCCTGCTCCCTCCGGATTCTCCCATGCTCGCCCCGGATTGTTACATGCACAACGTAGTATTAGTTGGCTGGACATTATTCGAGATCGTGAGTAGGATGGGATGGAAAGTCAGCTTTACGTTCCATCATGCTGAAGCGGTCTTGAAATATTCTGGAGATTGGGAAGGAAATCCGATCATGAAGGTTATTCGTGTTCTCGCCACCATGGGATTTGTTATTGCAGGAATCGCTTCGCTTGTTGCGCCGTTGCATGCTGCGCCAGCCACAGCCACAGCCGCGTTTGCGCCTACCCGTTTTAGCGTTGTCGACCTGGGAAAGGCGGGCAAGCCTGATGTGGTGCTGATTCCGGGGATGTCGTGTTCGCGGGTTGTGTGGGAGGCGGAGACGATCCTGCTGGGGCCGGACTACCGGCTGCACTTGGTGCAAGTGAATGGCTTTGCCGACGCTCCAGCGGGACCGAATGCAAGCGGGCCGGTGCTGGCTCCGATTGTCGAGGAACTGCACGCGTACATCGCGGCGAACAAGTTGCATCCGGTAGTGATCGGGCACTCGCTGGGCGGGCTGTTGGCGATGATGCTGGCAGAAAAGTATCCAGAAGATGTGCGGAAGATGGTGATTGTGGACGCGCTGCCCTACACCGCTGTATTGCTTGACCCGGCAGCGACGGTGGAAGGTATGAGGCAGCAGACGGAGGCGATCAGGCAGCAGATGTTGGCGATGCCGGCGGACCAGTATGCGGCGATGCAGCCGATGATGGCTGCACGGATGGTGACAAATATCGAGGCACAGAAGCAGGTGGCGGCCAGCTTCATTACGAGCGACCGCGCGGTGGCCGTGGAGGCGATGGTGGAGGATCTGCAGACCGATTTGCGCAGATATGTGGCGTCGATCAAAACGCCAACGCTGGTGCTCTATGCGTACGATGAGACGGCGCAAGAACCTCCCGCGGCGAAGTATGAGGCAATGGTTCAAGATGCGTACAAGCCAATGCCAAACGTGACTCTGGTGCGGATCGACAACTCGCGGCACTTCATTATGTATGACCAGCCGATGAAGTTAAATGCCGCGATTGAGGGCTTTTTGAAGTAGGCGGCCTGAAAATCCCAGCTCTCAAATACGAGAGCTGGGATGCCGGGTTGGAGTTGCTTAGTCCACGACCAGGGTGAAGGTTGTCGAGCTTGTGAGGGACGGGGTCAACGCGTCTGTTCCCGTAATGGTGATTGGGTAGCTGCCTTTGGGGAGATTTTTGCTGGTACTTGAACTGCTGCCACCGCCGCAGCCGGAGATCGTCAGGCCGAGGGTGACGAGGACGATCAGGCCAGCCAGACCGCGCAGTTTGCGAGCACCGCGTCCCATCAACCCAGCCAATAATAGGCCGGCAATTGCCAGTGAGGCGCGCACCGGTGTGGAGTGGTCGGCAGGGGATTGGCTGCCAGTTGCCGGCGCCTTTTGCAGCGAGCCAATCTCGATTGGGCAGGTTGCCGGGTAAGTGTAAATCGTGAGGGTGGCGTTGATTGTCTGGCTGACGCTAACCCCGTCACCGACGACGGTGGTACCTGCCAAGCAGCCTTGAGAATTGGTGCTGACCAAAGCTGGCACGGTGGCCGACAAATTGACGATTCCCAGGTAGTTGTTTACAGGAGTCAGGGTGAAGGTCTCGACGCCCGTTGAACCATAAGGAATAGTCAGGGTTGTGGGCGTAGAAGTAAGGGTGAAGCTGGCTACGGCCTCGGTTTGTTCCACGGCAGGTTTTGCATCGTTTGAGTTGACGGTCATTTTTATGGCTGACTGGCGTACGCCTTGCTCCGCCAAAGCTGACTGGGCAGCAAGGTTGCCAACGGCGATGAGGGCGATTCCAGAGAGGAGCAAACAAATCTGTCTGGGGAGGAGTTTACCGAGTTGAAGCAGAGAGCGGGAGACTGAATTTTTCATGACGTCCTTTACTAAAATCGGTGTTTGAGGTTTGGTAAGAGTGGATAAGAACGGAGACAAAGGCCGGAATAAGGGACGTGTTTCAGGAACTTGCCAGCCCCTTGTTTAGGAACAAGTTGCCTCCGTGCCGATGAGCTTGACGCGCAATTCTGAACGCATTCTATCAGGCGGGTTCGGGTGAGTGATTGCTTGCTGTGATTTGTCCGATTTTCAAGGGATGCACTTCGCGGCGGACCTATACTGGCTGCATGCTTTCTATGTCTGCTTTTTCCCGTCTGCTTCAATCTGCCTTGGCTGCGGCTGGGCTGGTTTGTGTTCTGACTCAATCGCCCGCGGCATTTGCCTGGGGTAATGGAGGCCATCGGCTGGTGAACAAGCTTGCCGCTAGCTCTTTGCCGGCTGATGTTCCGGCATTTCTGCACTCTCCAGAGGCTATTGCCGAGATTGAGTATCTGGGCCCGGAGCCGGATCGCTGGCGTTCACCTGCCGAACCGGAGTTGGTGGCAGCGCAGGCTCCGGAACACTTCATCGACATGGAGCTGGCCGATGCGCTGGGTCCGTTACCACACCGCCGCCTGGACTTTGAGGCCAAGGTTTTTGCTGCCGGTCAACGGCCGGAGAAGATTGGCCTGCAGCCTTGGGAGACGACCGAGGTTTGGGAGCGGCTGAAGGCGGCGATGCGCGAGTATCGCAATTTGAGCGCAGGCAAGCAGGATACGCGGCCGGTGGAGCAGGCGATTCTGTTTTACGCTGGCTGGCTGGGACATTATGTGGGCGACGGCTCGCAACCGCTGCACACGACCATCCAATACAACGGCTGGGTGGGGGCTAACCCCAACGGATACACGACGGATCACCAGATTCATTGGCAGTTTGAGGGACCGTTTGTGGAGGCGAACATACGCGAGGCCGAGGTGCGGGCAAAAATGACGCCGGTCAAGGCCATCGATGGCGACATCTTCGACGCCTATGTAGCTTACCTGCGCCACACGAAGACATACGTGGAGGAGGTCTATCAACTGGATAAAGTGGGTGGATTTATCGGCTCCGGATCAGCTGAGTCGCGTGAGTTCACAGCCGAGCGGCTGGCAGCCGGGGCGAGCATGTTGCGCGACATGATCTACACCGCCTGGTTAGAGAGCGCCAAGCCGGTGCCCGATTTTCATACGGCAAAATAGGCGCGACTCAATTGCCGGCCTCAGCGGCGTTCATAGCGGGGACCCGGCGCAGCACCGCAGTCAGCGTTGCAGTCATCAGCGCCACGGCTGGGACGGCGATCACGAACCAGGCCAGCAGGGCATGGCCAGCCAACCCCCCGATACACGAGATCAGATCGGCGGGAGAGGCGTGCAACAAGGTTCGGAGCTCGATGGCGCGGCTGGAACTGAAGCCAAACAGCCGCTGGCCAAGGTGCATAAAGGGCATAATGAGAGCTACTTGCAGCGGCATGACGGACCAGTTTGCGGCCTGAATGACGGGAAACTTCAGGCGCAAAGAGAGAGCCGTAATCACGCACAGTGTCGTGGTTACGCCCATCACAGGAATGCAGCCGATGGCGAAGCCGAGTGCAAGGGTAAGCGCCAGCCTTTGTGGCGAGATCCCTTGGCGCAGGCAAGCGGCAGCCTTCTGTTTCAGAGATTCTTTGGATTTCCTCATCATGGCTACCTTATCGGTTGGACGTACGAATCTTGATAGTCCCTAAATGAAACTTTGGTAAACGAACCAAGATGGGCAGCGGAAATGAGGGGTTTTAATTTGGGAAGGCTAGTAAACCCTTGCGGCGCAGTTGGGTGAGCACCAGTTCTACCTTCCAATCGAGCGCGCCCGCGCCGTCAATGGTGAGGTCGGCGTTGACGGCTGAGGGTCGTACAAAGGCCAGGCTTGCTGGTCTGACGGTGGCCTCGTATTGGCGGCGGACTGACTCAGGGGTGCGGCCTCGCTGCTCGATGTCACGCTTGAGGCGGCGTTCGAAGCAGAGCTCGTCTGGAGTGTCGACGTAGACACGCAGATGATAGAGCGGCAGCAACTCGGGGTAATAGAGCGCGAATATTCCCTCGACAACCAGGAACGCGCCGGCTTGCACTGTCTCGGTCTGGCCGATGATGCGGCAATAGGTGGCAAAGTCGTAGAGCGGCCGCTCGATGGCCTCGCCCTTGGCGAGCGCTGCGATGTGGGCGGCAAGCAGAGGGCTTTCGATCACATCCGGATCGTCGAGATTCTGGCGGGCGCGCTCAGCCGGCGGCAGGTGCGAGAGGTCGCGGTAGTAGTTGTCCATGTGGAAGTGAATGCCGCCGAGGGTTCGCGCGATTTCGCAGGCCAGGGTGGTTTTGCCCGAGCCTGAGCAGCCGGCAATGGCCAGCACTACGGGGGGAAAGGGGAGGCGGCCGGAGAGCTGCGATGCGGGCAATCTGGCGTTGGTTTCGCTCACGCGGTGGGTCCCAGCTTTGCGGCGATTCTGGGGGCGAGGCCCTGGAGCAGCGCAGTCAACCGGTGCTCCACCTGCCGGCCGGCCGCGAAGACCTCATCGTTGTTGAGCGGCGTTGCGCCGAGCCCGGCGGCCAAGTTGGTGACGCAGGAGATGCCGAGCACTTCGATGCCCATGTGGCGGGCGACGATGGTCTCGGGGACAGTTGACATGCCCACCAGCGTAGCGCCTAGCGTGCGGAAGGCGCGAATCTCAGCGGGCGTTTCGTAGCTTGGCCCGCTGACGGCTAGATAAATGCCCTCGTCGAGTTTGAATCCTTCCTCGGATGCGGCCTCGCGCGCCAGAGTGCGCAGGGATTTCGAGTAGGCTACTGTCATGTCGGGAAAACGCAAACCTGTGCCGGGTTGGAAGGCAAAGCGCGGCTCGTTTGGCCCCACGAGCGGATTCCAGCCCATGAGGTTGATGTGGTCGGCCAGAGCCACGAGCTGACCTACGCGATAACCTTCTTGAATGCCTCCGGCGGCGTTGGTCAGTATGACGGATTTGAGGCCGATCGCGCCCAGCGTGCGCATGGGGAAGGTGACTTGCTGCGGGGAATAGCCTTCGTAGTAATGCACACGGCCCTGCATTGCGATGACTGGTGTTCCATTCAAAAGCCCGGCCACGATGCGTCCGGAGTGACCCTCGACGGTGGATTGCGGGAAGTGGGGAATCTGACCGTAGGGAACTACGACCGGCTCAGAGATCGCATCGGCCACGGCACCTAGCCCGGAGCCGAGGACGATTCCAATGCGAGCGGTGAGCGCGCCCAGCTTGCTTTGTAGAAAGGCCGCGGCTTCTGAAACTTGATCGAAGTAGGTCATTTTTATGTGTGACAATGCGCTTCGCTTATTTTACAAGGGTGGCTTCAAGTAAAGTGTTGAGTTAGAGCGGTTCTGCAATGGTTAGGCCCCTCAAAGGAGATTTTCAGAGATGTGCCGGAATATAAAAATGCTCTTCAACTTCGACCCTCCCGTGACTGCGGAAGATATTCGAGCGGCATCGCTCCAGTTTGTGAGAAAGGTCAGCGGGTTTAACAAACCATCGAAGTCGAATGAGGCGGCATTCCTGACCGCGGTGGATGAAATCGCTGCGGTCTCGTCGCGTCTTCTCAGTTCGCTCGAAACGAATGCGCCTCCGAGAAGCCGCGAAGAAGAGGCGTCCAAAGCGAAAGCGCGCAACGCGGAGAGATTTGGCGTTCGAGGGCGCGTTGCATGAAAGAGATTGTCGCTTGGATCTTTGGATTGGGCATGGGGGTTAATGCAATGCTATTCGTGCCGCAGATATTCGCCGTTTGGCGGAAGAAGAGCGATGAGGGCATCTCGCTGGTGACGTTTGGCGGGTTCTGTGTGCTACAGATTCTCGGGGTGGTGCATGGGCTCTATCAGCACGATCCTTCTCTGTGGGTGGGCATGGCGGCGAGTTTTATAACTTGCGGGACGGTTACTTCTCTGACGATTTTTTATCGAGTCAGGCGAATGCGGGTCGCTGCAGTGGATTCCCTTCAGAGCTAGAGGTGGGGCTTGCCGAGCAGGTTAGCGCGCATGGGTTGGTTTTGCGGATTGATGCGAAAGTCTCCGTAGAGCAGTTCCCGGAGAATGGGAGTTGGACGTACGTACCAACTGGCCCACGATAGCGGCGTATCGCCATTGGCATCTTTTGCGTCGATCACGGCGCCGGCATCCTTCAACAGGCGGATGGTTTCGACTTCACCGAAGGCTGCGGCGCGGTGCAATGGAGTCTCGCCTTTGGTTCTGCAATCACGCATGAAACCGGCTGTTTCCATTCCAGGTTTGGTGGTGACATTGGGGTTCGCTCCCTGCGAGAGAAGCACCATGAGAACTCGGTCGTAGACGAGGCGGTCCGTTTTGCAAAGAGCCGCGTGAAGTGGGGTCTCGCCGGTGTCGGGAGAGGGGTGGTTGACGTTTGCGCCTTGTTCCAGAAGGAACTTGACTAGGCGCCAATGGCCATGGAAGGCGGCGGTATGGAGGTTGAAGTTTTCGCCAAGCGAATCGAGAGATTCCCCGTGCGAGAGAAGAAAGCGGATGGCGCTGACATCTCCGTAGTACGCGCAGTGCCGGATGAGGGAGACGCCGTTTTCATCCTTGTGGTCTGCGCGAAGCCCGCCTTGGAGAAGGTCGAAGACTAACTCCGTTCGTCCGTCGGCTAACTCGCTTAACATGCGATCTGGTCGGGGACTGCTCATTGGGTCTACTCTATCTAGTTCTCGCCGAGAGACACTCCGGGCGATCGAGGTGGAGATGGGGAGAAGTTGCGAAAATCGCTGAGCTATCTTGCTGCGGCTTTGACTCCGGCATCGACTGCGGCTTTCATCACGCCGCAGTTAGAAAAGAAATTGATGAGGTTGGCAGTGAGTGGCTCGCTGCGTTCAGAGTTGAGAGTTGACGCTTCCGGATGAGCAGCTTGAGCCATCTTGAGTTCGCCGGTTCCCTGGGCGTCGAGGACGAGTGCGGTGAGTTTGCGGGCTACGTCGAGCGGGAAACTCTCGGCAACGAAGACCAGCTTGCCGCGCGTGGTAACGAGGACAGGGCCTTCGCTGGTGGAGTAGACCTGCTCTTGAGATTCGGCTTCGAGCGATCCCGAAGGACGGCCGGTGGGAACGGAGCGTTGGGCGATCGCTTCGAGCTTGACGTTGGAATATTTGCGGCCCAACTCGTCGACATAAAGGTGAGCGAAGGCCTGCGCAGAGGCGGAGTTCTTCCAGGTCGAGAGATAGAAAAGGGCGATGGAATCTGTGCTTGTCTGCTCCGCCGAAGTCTTGGCGCTGAGGCGCTGGCCGGCCCAATAGATGCCGCCATCCCAAGCCGGAGTCAGATCGCTCGCTGCCTGGTCGCCGCCGAATAGCTCAGCGAGAATATGCAGATCGAGCTGGCCGACTTGACCGATGTCGTAAGGCTTGTAGAGCTTGTCGACCAGCGGGTGGATGTTGGGCATCAGGGGCACGGAGGGCGCATGCTTCTTTTCGTATTCGCGCGGGTTGATGATCTCCCAGCTCGAGGTGGGCGGGCGGTCGAGCGTGCCGACAAAGGCTGGTGCCCGGCCCTGATCCATCCATACATCCTGCTCGAAGCTGAGGCCCTCGCGATAAGGGAAGAGAAGCGATTCAGAGAGCAGCAGAGGAGCGCGCGCCAACACCGGAGAATCTTGAGAGGCGGACATTTGCCGGTTGACGAAGTCCATAACCTCCGGATCTTTAACCAGACTCTTGCCCATTGGCTTGAGGATGTAGTCCATCATGACGGCCGTGGCCTGGCCCTCGACTACGGCCTCGCGCGCGGTATCCATCTCGTCTTTGGCCAGGTGGTCGGTGTCGTCGGGAGAGTTGAGCGAGACATCTTCGGGGGTCTGGTCGTTCCACTTTTCGAGATCGGAGTGCTGATCCTGCAGGGCGTGGGTCAGCTCGTGGGCGAGCACTGGCTTCTGCTCCTCGATGTCCACCCAATCGAGCATGTAGACGGTCTTGGTTTTGGAGTCGTAGTAGGCCTCGATCTGCTCCTTGAGTAAGGCAAGTAGAAAGGGCTTGAGGGCAAAGTCGCGATCGAGCAAGCCGAACTTTTTTAGCACGATTTCGCTGCGCTGCATGCGCTTGGCACCCTCGTCTTCATCGAACTTCGCCTTGAGGTAGCCTTCGACGGTGGTGCGGTTGGTGATCTCGCGCTTCACTGTGCTCTTGATGGGCAGACCTGTTTCGTCGGAGGAGAATTTTATCAGTTCGTCGACGAGCGAGAAGAGCTGTTTTGCTTGATCGGGGGTGATTTTGCCGGGGGGTGGGGCTGGGGTTTGGGAGGCTGCGGGAGGCTGCTGCGCTGGCGCCAGGATTGCCGCAAGACAAAATGCCGCCATCAACGCCCATCCGCGCCAATCTCTTCCCGCTAGTTCGCGATGCTCGCTCATCGATTCTCCCTGTCTTCTTCCAAGGCTATAATCAAGATGCGGCTCAGTGTGCAATTTTTGCTGGAAATCTGCACCGAAACCGACGAAAAAACTCTTTATGACGGAAACGGCCATTCCCCAAGCCGCCTCGACTAAACGCCCCATGGACCAAGACCTGTCCGCGGGGACCGCAGTGACTCCGCTTACTTCGATGCTGGTTCAAGTCGCCGCGCCGCAACTCGTGCGCTATCGCGGCGTCGAGACCCCTGAGAGGTTGGACGCTCTGGAGAGGGAAACAGCGGCGTTGGCCCTTGGAGTAGCGGTCCACGACCTGGGATGGCTGCGGTGGGTGGAAGTGCGCGGCGAAGACCGCTTTCGCTGGCTCAGCGGCATGGTCACCAATATGGTGAACGATCTGGGGAGCGATGCTGGCGCATGGAACCTCGTGCTCAATGCGCAGGGGCGCATCCAAGGCGATTTGCATGTGTGGCGCGAGGGTGACTCACTCGTTCTGGAAATTGCAGCCGATCAATATGAAAAGTTGCTGGCCCATCTGGATCGCTTCATCATCATGGATGACGTGGAGTTGGCTCCGAAGAGCCTGGATTCCGATGGCGCGTTGACGGGTGAGACGGCGCTGGGGCTTGCTGGTCCATTGTCTGGCGATCTGCTCGCGCGAGTTGGGCTGCCTGCGCTCAAGGAACCGCTGACCAGTGCGCGGGCTGAATGGGGCGGCTTGAAGGTGCGCGTCGTTCGAGGCTATGGTGTGCTGGTGCCACACTATGAGCTTTGGGTGCGGGTGGCAGAGATTCCTTCGCTGTGGAAGAAGCTGGTTCAGGCTGGTGCGGCTCCGGTGGGAGCGGCAACTTTGGAGGCTTTTCGTATCGCGGAAGGAATTCCTGTTTATGGTATCGACATTGCCGAACGGGACTTGGCGCAGGAGACTTCGCAGATGCGGGCGCTCAGCTTTAGTAAGGGCTGTTACCTGGGCCAGGAGATTGTGGAGCGTATCAGGTCGCGCGGCAATGTTCATCGGCATCTGCGGCAGTTGGAGGTTTTCGGAGCTGTTCCGGCTGCCGGCGCGGAGCTAACACTAGATGGCGGGGCGGTCGCCGGGCAGATTACCAGCGCGGCCGAGTTACTGTTGCCGAGAGGCAATCGTGCGTTTGCTCTGGGTATGATTCGCGGTGAGGCGGAGCTTTCACCCCAGCGACGAGGACCTGTCGCCGGGGACCCCGAGGCGGTCAAGCAACCCTTGAACTACACTGCCGGAGGGGTTGCGGGCACGGCACACATTCTTGATGCGCCGCCTGCGCTGGAAACGAGTTAGTAAGTCAGCAAGCTGCGGAGCCGGGGAGTTAGCGGAGTTAGTAAGTCATTAGGATGGATGGGAAACTAAAAATCATGAGCGATAAACCGAAGTTTGAAGTTATTGACCGCCGCAAGATCAAAGCGGACGAAGAACAGGAAGGCCAGCGGCAGACGACGTCGCAGACGGAGGCCGTATCGGCGCCACCCGAGCCTGGAGGCGGTCCGCGACTGGTTGTCACCGAACCGAAGCCGGAGGCCGCGCCTGCTGTAACTGATGGGGCAGCGGGAGAGGCGGAAGAAGGATTGCCTGCAGCGCCCACAGCCCACGAAAGCCGCGAACAGAAGGCGGCGTACGACGCCTCGGCGCAACGGCTGGAAGATCTGGTGCGGGCACAGAACCCAGCTGTGGGGCCACAGCCGCCTGTCGGATTCGAACACCTGGTGCAGCAATTTTATGTCTCCGCCATGATTCAAATGGGCGCGGGCGGGCAAGATGGCCAGAGGCCGAGGGTGGATATTCTGGGAGCGCGGACAACGATTGATTTGTTGGGCGTGCTGGCCGAGAAGACGCGCGGCAACCTGACCGAGGCCGAGGATCGCACCTTGCAGACGGTGCTGTTTGAGGTGCGGATGGCCTTTTTGGAGCTGACCAGCATGATCACCCTCCAAGGAATGCAGCCGCCTCAGCCTCCACCGCCGCAGAGCAAGCGCTAAAAAAGGATCAGTCAACCAGCGAGCAAAGATCGCTCGCTGGGACTGCGGCAGTGATCAGTTTCGACGAGAATTCATGGAAGGCTTTCTGACATTTTTGGGGACGGGGACCTCGATGGGAGTTCCGACGCTGGGCTGCGACTGCGCGGTCTGCACGTCGCAAGACCCGCACGACCGGCGACTGCGACCCTCGGTACTTTTGCGCTGGAGAGAACCGGCGCAGGGGCGCGAGCGGGTGGTGGTTATCGACACCGGCCCGGATTTCCGCGAACAGGCGCTGCGGAATGGACTCACGCGCGTGGACGCTGTTTTTTATACGCACTCCCATGCCGACCACATCCTGGGGTTGGACGACCTTCGCCCGCTCAGCTTCGCATCCTTTCGCGAAGACGGACCGATTCCGCTCTATGCGGCACCGAAGACAGCGGAGGTGCTGGAGCGGATTTACGAGTACACATTTTCGCCGCAGGCCACTTACCCTACCCGTGCTCGCGTCCAACTGAAGCCACTGGCCGAGCGGACGGCTATTCACGGCGTCGAGTTTCTGCGCGTGCCGGTGTTGCATGGCGAGATGGAGATTGCGGGCTTTCGCTTTGGCGGCGTTGCCTATCTGACCGACGTGAGCGCTATTCCGGATTCTAGCTTTGCGCTGCTCGAAGGGCTGGATCATCTGATCGTCTCGGCGCTGCGCCACAAGCCGCATCCCAGCCATGCGACCGTGGAACAGGCGCTGGCGTGGTCCAAACGCATCGGCGCGCGGCAGACATGGTTCACGCACATCGCTCACGAATTGGGGCACGAAGAAACTAGCCGTGCGCTGCCTGACGGCATTCAACTGGCTTATGATGGCCTCAGCCTGCCCGTAAACCTGGGGACCGTGAATTCATGATAGACAGCATCGGGATTCCCGTACTTTGCTCGGTCGAGGAGATTCCGGCGGGCTTTGGTCCCTGCGTGGCGGCCATCGGCAATTTTGACGGCGTGCATTTGGGCCATCGGGAGATTCTGTCGCATGTGGTGACCGAGGCGCGGAGTGTGGGCGCACGGGCCGTGGCTATCACATTCAGTCCGCACCCGGAACAGTTTCTGCGCCCGGCCGAAGCGCCGCGACTGCTGACCCCGATCCACGAGCGGTTGCGACTGCTGGGGTTGACGGGAATTGACGCGGTGGTGGTGTTGCCCTTCAATGCGGCTCTGGCCTCGCTTCCGGCGCGGGAGTTTACGCGCGGCATTCTGATGAAGGCTTTGGGCGTGCGCGCACTTCACGAGGGCGGCAACTTTCGCTTTGGCTGTTGCGCGGAGGCCGGCGTGACCGAGCTGAAGGAATTTGGCGCGGAGTTTGGCTTTACGGTTCACGTGCATTCTCCGGTGCGGGTGCGCGGGCTGGAGGTGTCCAGTTCAGCGATCAGGGAGTTTGTTGCGGCAGGCGACATGACTCGCGCGCGCTGGATGCTGGGGCGGCCGTTTGGTATTCGCTCGACGCAGGCCAGAGGACGCGGCATCGGTACACGGCTGCTGGTGCCAACGGTGAATCTTGCGGCTTACGATGGTTTGCTGCCGGCCTTCGGAGTTTACATTACACGGCTCACGGTGGGCGGGCGCAGCTTTCAGGCGGTGACCAACGTGGGCAACCGGCCGACATTTGGCGAGGCGTCGTTTGCGGTCGAGTCGCACATTCTGGACTTTGAGCCGGTTGAGATGGACGAACAGACGCCGATTGATTTGGAGTTTCTGTTGCGCTTGCGCGGCGAGATCGAGTGGCCTTCGCCCGAGGCGCTAAAGGCGCAGATATTCAGGGATGTGGCCAAGGCGAAGCGGTACTTTCGGCTGGCGTGGCGACGTTAGTGTTGCGGTTGTTTTCGCTCAAATCCGAGAAAAGCGGTGAATTTCCAGTTTACAGCTGTATTTCTAGGGCTGATCCTTTGGTTTTTTCGGTTCAGGCGCTGGGGCTATCGCGGGTTTGACAGCGGCTTTGGGCTTGGTTGAAGTGGCCTGCGGCATTACTACCACCTTGACATGCGACTTGTCTGAAGGCGAGCCGTCGGCTTGATGAAGCGGCGGTTTCGTAACTGCTTGCCCGGTTGGCTTGGCGGGCGGGCCAGTGGTGATCAAATGCGCGGCTGGCACGGCTTGCGCTGCCGGTTTGGGCGACGGACCGGAGTACAAATGCGAAGAAGGCACCGCTTGTAATGTTGGTTTGGCTGCCGGGCCGTTGGAGATTAAATGCGGGGGCGGCACGGCTTGCGCTGCCGGCTTGGCTGGCGGGCCAGTGGTGATCAAATGCGCGGCTGGTACGGCTTGCGCTGCCGGTTTGGGCGCGGGACCGGAGTACAAATGCGAGGAAGGCACGGCTTGCGATGGAGGCTTGGCTGGCGTTCCGGAGGAGATCAAATGCGAGGACGGTACAGCCTGCGTTGGCGGTCTTCCTGCCGGACCGAAAGCGCCCGGAGACGCGAGTGGGTTTGCCGGGGTTATTACCGTTTTGATGGTGCCCGCGAAGCTGCGGGGAGTAGGCTGCGGGAGAATTGCAGCTCTAATTCGCGACTTAATTGTGGATGTGCTTCCGGCTTGCTGCACGACGGGTTTGGCGGGTTGCGCCGGCGGCTTGGCGGGCAGGCTGGGGGGCGTGGTGGTAAACGGTCGCACAGACACATCGGCATTGGCGGGTGGGTTGGCGGCAAATGGAGCTGCGGGAGGCCTCACTACAATACCATTTGATCCGAACCTGACGGGTGACTGCGAGGCGGGTGACTGCGATTTGATTGCTGCGCCCGTCGCTCCAAATTTGTTGGGTCGTTGCGCGGACGCCTCCAATAAGGAACGGTCGTTATCATCGCCGAGAAACTTTTCGTCGTCCTTGCCGACGATAGCGGCGCGCATCCAGGTCATCCAGATGGGCAGCGCAGCCTTGGCACCGGTTTCTTTGGGGCCTAGCGACTCGTTGGTGTCGAAGCCGACCCAAACGCCGCAGGTGACGGAGGGCGAAAAGCCCAGGAACCAAGCGTCGGTGTAATCGCTGGTGGTGCCCGTTTTGCCGCCCAGGGGGTGATTCAGTTGCGCGGCGGCGGCGCCGGTGCCGTGTTGCGTGACGGCTTGCATCAGGGTCATCATGGTGCGCGCCGTTTGCTGGCTGATGACATTGTCGACAGCCGGCGGATCTTCCCAGAGCGTGATGCCGTCGGCGTTCGACACCTTGCGTACGATGCGCGGCCTCACACGCAGCCCGTCGTTGGGAAAGACGGAATAGCTGGCTACCTGCTCTTCGAGGGTGATCTCGACCGCACCCAATGCTACCGGCAGATAGGCAGGAATGTTGCTAGTGACGCCGAAGCGGTGGGCAACGTCGATGACCTTATGAATGCCCACTCGATCAGCCAGCTTGAGGGCGGGAATGTTGCGCGATTCCGCAAAGGCATTGGTCAGAGTCATCCGGCCCTTGTAGTCGCCTTCGTAGTTATGGGGAGTGTAGCTGCCGAAGCTGACCGGCTCATCAACGATCATGTCGTCCGGTTTGGCGCCGTCTTCGACAGCCGCAGTGTAGACGTAGGGCTTGAAGCTGGAGCCGGTCTGGCGTTCGGACTGTGTGGCGCGGTTGAACTGCGATAGTGCGTAATCGCGGCCGCCTACCATGGCCAGAACATCGCCGGTGGTGTTGTCGATGGCCAGTAGAGACCCTTGAGTGCCGGAGTCCTGCTCAAGTGTGGCCCGAACCGCTGTGCCAGCCATGGTGTCGGAGAGGTGAATGTAAATCAGGTCGCCGGGTTTGACGAGCATGTCGCCGTGAGGCTGACCGGTCCATCTCCAATCTTCCGGCAGGAGGAGAATGTCGGTTGCGCCGACACGGGCGCGAATCTCCGAAGGCAGGGCGCGGGTTACCACGGCATGGACGTAATCGCCGGGGCCGGTTCTCATGGCCCAGTCGGGATGCCTGTAATTCTCGATGGTGTCGCCCGCGGCGAGCACGTTATCGAGTTTGCCGACCCAGCCGCGCCGCCGTTCGTAAGTGGCCAGGCCGTCTGCAACAGCGACGTTGGCCGTTTTTTGCAGTTCGAGGTCGAGCGTGGTTTCGACCTTCAGGCCGGCCTCGTGCACCTGCTCGGCGCCGAATTGTTTTTCCAGTTCACGCCGCACCTCCTCCTGAAACCAGGGGGCGACCGACATTTCGGGCTGGGCGATGCGCAGTCCCAGTGGGGCTTTGCGGGCTTGCTCGGCTTGGGCGTGCGAGATGACCTTGTCCATTTCCATCTCAGTGAGCACGAGGTTACGGCGGTGCAGCGCTTTATCCGGATTGAGCAGCGGCGAGAAGGCGACAGGTCCCTTGGGCAAGCCGGCCAAAAGGGCCGCTTCTGTCAGCGTCAGGTCTCTGGCGTGCTTACTGAAATAGAACTCCGAGGCAGCCTCAAATCCATACATTCCATGACCGAGATAGATTTGATTGCCATAGAGGGTGAATATCTGCTGTTTGGTGAAGGCGCGCTCAATCTGAATGGCGAGATACGCCTCTTGCACCTTGCGGGCGGCGGTGCGTTCGGAGGAGAGAAACAGGTTGCGCGCCAACTGCATGGTCAACGTGGATGCGCCTTGAGCGCGTCCATGGGTGCGCAGGTCATGCCACACAGCCCCGGCGACGCGCAGCACATTGACGCCCCAGTGCGATTCAAAGCTTTTGTCTTCAATGGAGATGACGGCCTGGCGAAGGATGGGAGCGAAGTCGCTGTAGTCGACTACCACGCGACGCTCCAACGCAAACGAGCCGATGATGTGGCCGTTGCGATCGTAGAGGTCCGTCATGGTGGAGGGACGATAGCGCTCGAGGTCGTGAATCTGTGGCAGATCGACCGAGTAGACCAAGGTCAGGCCAGCCAGCGAGCCAGTAACCACAGCCAGAACGAGCAGCGCGGTAAGAGCGAATTTGCCGGCCAGCTTGCGCCGTTTACGCTCGGGCACCGGCACGGTAAGAAGCCGGCGGGACCGGCCCAGGCCGCGGAGTTCGGGTGGTTCAAATGGATTGACAGCCAAACGATTCAGGCCTCGTCGGCATCTTTCTCGCGTGCTGAGAAAATTTGCTCTTACCCAAGGCTAGCACGGGAGCGTTGCGAGATACTACGGTATTCAGAGCGGGAACGCGGGGAAAGCTTCCATCCGCTTAGAACGCAACTCTTTGCGGCGGCGAAAGAAAAGTGCGGACAAACGCCCGCACTCTTTGGAGATCGAAATTTGCCGGCATTGGCGCTAGCCGGGCCCAGCCAAGCAAGGCTCGATCAGCCGTTTTTGGCCTTCAGCAGGGCGAGCGCCTTGTCCAGCGGCTCGTCGCCTTTAACCTGCGGCGTTTCCTCGTCATCATCATCGAAGGCCGATCCCACGGGCACGGTCGGGATCACCGCCTCGTCCTGGATTTTCTTGCCGCCGGGGGTCTGGTACTTGGCCACGGTCAGCAGCAGAGCGGCACCGTCGGGCAACTCGATCGTCTTCTGCTCCGATCCTTCGCCGAAGGTTCGCTCGCCCACCACGTCGCCGCGCTTGGCATCCTCGATGGCTGCGGCGGTCAACTCAGCCGGACCAAACGTGCCGCGGTTGACGAGCACGGCCAAAGGCGCATCTGTCAGGAATTTTGAGGGGTCTGCGTTGAAGGTTTGGCGGGGAAATTTCTGGCCTTCGAGCGCGGCCATGGTCCCTTGCTTGATAAAGAAATTGGCCAGCCTCAAACCCTGCAAGGGGTCGCCGCCGGAGGAATCGCGCAGGTCCAACAGCACCTTGTGGCTTTTGCCAATAGCCTTGAGCTGGGCAGCAATTTCATCGACGCGGGAGGTGGTCAGCGCGCCGGGCTTGAGATAGAGGATCGTCGCGCCTTCATACTGCTGTTCGGCGAGCGGCGGCGGAGCGGAGATGGAGCGGATCAGCGTCAGCTTGTCGGGGTCGGCCTTGCGCGGGCGCACGACCGAGAGAGTCAGGTTGGACCCAGGCTTGCCTTCCAGCAGCAGACGGATGACGGCCAGCGAAAGCTCGCGCGTGGATTGGTCGCCGATGGATTCAATGACATCACCGTCAGCGATGTGCTCTTTGTCGGCGGCCGAACCGGGCAGCACGCTGACCACGACGGCGTAACCGAAGCGTTTGGAGACGGTGATGCCGACCTGTGCGGCACCAGTTGCCGGACGCTCCTTGTAAATTCTGTATTCGGTCGGGGTCAGGTAGCTGGAGTCGGCGTCCAGTGATTCCAGCAGGCCATGGAGCGCGCCAGTGGTTACGTTGTCAATATTGGGCTCGGTGACGTAATCAGTCTGGACCCTCTTAAGCACTTCGGCGTAGACGTGCATTTGACGGTAGGCGCCATCCTGCTCGGCACCGGCATGAACGCCAAACCAGCCAAACTCGCCGAAGAGAAAGCCCAAGCCGAGGGCGGCAAAGATGGCCACGGAAAGAACGAAGACAGTTCGCTGGAAGAATCGAGACACAGACACCACCGGGATGGCCCTTGAGGGGAAACAGGCCACTCACTCTTTAGACGCAATGATAACGCAAGGGGCGCGCGGCGTGGGACATTTATGCGGGTTGGGGAGGGGGAAAGGCGGTCGGAACCACCCTTCGAGCACAACTGAGCCCTCAGCGGAAGAAGCTGAACATGCCCTTCTTTTCCAGTTTATCTTCCGGGAGAGCCGGAGTGGCGCAAGCAGCCTTGGTCATTTGCCGGATGGCCCGTGAAATCGGGGAATCTTCCCGGATGAGCGGGGTAGCAGTGTTCTGCATCCGGCGCACAGCGGCGTAGTTGTTGGGAATCTTCCACGCAGGCGGTCTGGTGAGGGCCTTGGTAATATCCCCTTCACTTATTTCGAGAGAGCGAGGGTCGTAGCGGTTGATCACGATTTCGAGTTTGGGACCACCTTCTGTCGAGAGCTGCGAGATCAGGCGATGCGAGTTGCGCAATTCCGGAATGCCGACCTGCGTGACCAGGTAGACCGTAGCGGAGTCATCGAAGAGATGTTTGCGCTGCAGGTCGAGTCTCGATCCTGCATCGACCACCACATATTCGAATTCCTGACGGGCCACTTCGAGCAGCTTGTCGACGGCATCGGCGGTAACATAGGTGGCGGCCAATTCACTGGGCGCTGCGAGTACAGATAGCCCGGAGCTATGCCGTGCCAGCAGGGTGACAAGAAGATGGGAATCGAGCCGGGAGGAATTCTGAAATGCGCTGACAATCGAGTATTGCGCCTTGAGTCCCAGGTTGATGGCAGCATCTCCAAGGGGGAGATTGAGATCGATGAGCAAGGTTCTTTGTCTGTGCTCCTCGGCCAGCGATACCGCATAATTGCAGGCCAGGGTTGTAACTCCCATACCGCCTTTGGCGCCGAGAAATACGAGCAGCTTACCACCCATCTTTTTCTGAGGGCGAGCTGCCGAACAGAGTGCCGAAGCCCTCACCAGAGCCTCGGCGATTTCTCCGCGATCGAAAGGCAGCATAAGATACTCGCGAGCGCCGGCGCGCATGCAGCGGACGAGCAGATCTGGATCAGACTGCGCCGAATAGACCATGGCAGTTGCCATGCCGTTGCCACAGATGGTTTCAACCAGATCGAGGGCGTACTCCGGATTACTGTCCAGGTCAACAAGGACGACATCGAAGTTATGCCCTAACATGTGCGACACTTCATTAAGGCCTGGAGGATAAGAGGAGAATTCGCGGATGGGGCCATTCTGACATTCGCCCAATGCGTTTGCTGCGGCAGTGCGGCGCAGATCGTCCGGGCTGATGACCGCAATGGACAAGACGCCTGAGCTTAAAGAGTCTGGGATTTGGAAAGCGGTCGACATGACAGAATTGATCCCCCGGGTTGCTTGATGCACTGCAGCGGGTGAACGTGCGATGAGTTAAGTCGCTTGACACGCCTGTTGTGAAAGAGGCAGATCGTTCACCTTTCCCTCGCAGCCCGCGACGGCTTCGACCTTGAGCATGGAAGCGATCGTTTGCAGTAATTCAGGCGAACGACTTCCAAGGCGATTTCCGCTGGCGGGCCCTCGGAAACTTAACAGTTGCTTATTGGGGTTATCGGCAGCGGGGGCATGGGCATTAGTGTCTCTTGAGAATTTGTTTGCGAAAGGTAAGGGAGTTACGGAGAAGCTCGAAGTGCAAGAGAATAAATGGGTGATTCTGATCGGCGCGGCGTACCAATACTTGACATGACGTCTCAATTTCAGCAAACTGATAGAGGAATCATTGGACGAAATTGAGGGTCATAATGCGAGATGCAGCCTTGCAAGGCACTTATAAAGTACAGGCTCTCGACCGAGCATTCGCCGTTCTGGATCTGCTGGGAGAGAGCGGTACGCCGCTGGGATTGGCACAGGTTGCCTCGTCGCTACAGTTGCACAAGAGTACCGCACACCGCTTTTTGATGGTTTTGGAGCGGCACCGCATGGTGGAACGCACCGCGGGCGGAAAATTCCGTTTGGGGCTGAGACTGTTCGATTTCGGCAACCGCGCCATCGAGCAATATGATCTGCGCGAGCGAGCACAGCCGCACCTGCGCCGGCTGGTGGCTGAGACCGAGGAGACGGCGCATTTGTGCATTCTTGAAGGCTCGCATGTGATCTACATCGACAAGATTGAGCCGACCCGCTCGGTGCGGATGATTACCCGCGTCGGCGCCAGCAACCCGGTGCATTGCACGTCAGTGGGCAAGGCTATTCTGGCGTTCCTGCCCGAGGAGCGCTTTGCCGATGTGCTGCGCCGTATCCGCTTCGAACGCTTTACGCATCGTACCCTGGCTACGGCCGAGGCTCTGCGCGTGGAGATCGAGAAGACGCGTCGGCGCGGCTACGCTGTGGACGATGAAGAGTTGGAGGAGGGCCTGCGCTGTATCGCTGTGCCGGTTCTGGATGCGCAGCGGCTACCAGTGGCGGCGGTGAGTGTCTCCGGACCCTCGTTCCGAGTGACGGCGCAGAAGCTGCCTTCGATAGCCAATCATTTGCTGCAATGTGTGCGGGGAATTTCAGCGGACATGGGGTTCGTTGCCAGTGGTCGCGGCGGTCGTGCTGTGTGGCCAGGGTAGATGAAGCCAGAGGCTCCCCAAGTTTTGCGTCAAATTAACATCTCGCTTGTACAAATGGCCTGACAGGTCAAAGTTGACTTACCTTCTACTTAGACGAGAAGTGCAACCAATCTAAGTCCTACTCGATTCCTAATTGTGGATGACGATGATCTTATGTGAAGGATCGCGTAAAAAGAACACGAGGGCGACGTAAAAAGTCGCTAACAGAAAGTTTCAGACATGGCTTTGCAGCGGCGGGTTGCCGGGTTACTCTATATCCACTTGCATGGCCTTCGCACACACCATCGGCAACAGGTGTTACACCTTTGCCAATTTGCGCGAACTGCTGGCCAAGGCAACTCCCTTGCGCAGCGGCGATGCGCTCGCAGGTCTGGCGGCTGGATCGGCAGAGGAGCGGGTTGCAGCGCAGTTTGCGCTGGCCGATTTGCCGCTGGCGCATTTCTTGTCGGAACAAGTGGTTCCTTACGAGGATGACGAGGTGACGCGGCTGATCGTAGATACGCACGATGCTGCGGCGTTTGCGCCCGTGCGTTCGCTCACTGTGGGCGAGCTTCGTGATTGGCTGCTCTCAGACGACGCCATCGAAGAGCGGCTGCCTGCGCTTGCTCCAGGAATCACGCCGGAGATGGCCGCAGCAGTAAGTAAGTTGATGCGGGTACAAGACCTGATTGCGGCTGCTGCAAAAATACGTGTAGTTACGCACTTTCGCACCACGGTGGGATTGCCGGGAAGACTAAGTGCGCGATTGCAGCCCAACCATCCAACCGATGATAGGTCAGGCATTGCCGCAGCCATGCTGGATGGTCTGTTACTCGGCTCCGGCGACGCAGTCATCGGCATCAATCCAGCCGGCGACAGCGTGGCATCCACAACGCAGTTGCTGTGGTTGATCGATGTTATTCGCCAGCGCTTCCAAATTCCCATTCAAAGTTGCGTGCTGGCGCACATAACTACACAACTTACTGCGCTCGAACAAGGCGCGCCTGTGGACCTGATCTTTCAGTCCATCGCCGGAACAGAGGCTGCCAACCGCAGTTTTGGCGTAAACCTGGCATTGCTCGAAGAGGCGCGACAGGCGGGGCAATCGCTGCGACGGGGAGCGGTGTGCGCCGATGGAAGTTCCGGCGACAACGTCATGTACTTTGAAACTGGCCAGGGATCGGCGGTTTCAGCCAATGCGCACCATGGTGTGGACCAGCAAACTTTAGAAGCCCGCGCCTATGCAGTGGCCCGCCGCTTCCGGCCTATGCTGGTGAATACCGTGGTGGGCTTCATCGGTCCAGAGTATTTGTACGATGGCAAGCAGATTACCCGTGCAGGTTTGGAAGACCACTTTTGCGGCAAGCTGTTGGGGCTTCCCATGGGTTGCGATGTTTGTTACACGAACCACGCTGAAGCCGATCAAGATGACATGGATGTTCTGCTAACTCTGTTGGGCGTGGCGGGCGTCAATTACATCATGGGCGTGCCCGGCGCGGACGATGTAATGCTTAACTACCAGAGTACAAGCTTTCATGACGCGCTCTATCTGCGCCGTGTGCTCGGGCTCCGGCCAGCTCCTGAGTTTGAGAAGTGGTTGGCGGGCGATGGTTTCCAACGCCTAACACTGGAAGCTAGCCATCCGGAGAGGCTGCTACTGCCATGAGTGAGAGTCCGCATCGAGTAAATGATCTAGCTACGCGCATGCGCGCACTAACTCCAGCTCGCGTTGGGTTAGGCCGCACCGGAGTAAGTCTTCACACCCGCGATTTGTTGGACTTTCAGCGCGCTCACGCTCAGGCTCGTGATGCAGTACACGCGCAGTTGAACGGCGCAGCTCTGGCGGCGGAACTTTCTGCAATTACGAACGGACCTGCATTGCGGGTGCACTCGGCGGCGGCAGACCGCGCAACTTACCTGCAGCGCCCGGACCTGGGCCGAAAACTTGATGACGCCAGCCGTGAAGGTCTGTCATCTGGTCCATGGGATTTGGCGCTGATCGTGGCTGACGGTCTGTCAGCTATTGCCGTTGAGAGGCATGTGCCTTTACTGCTGCAGCAACTACTTCCCCGGCTGGAAGGCTGGCGGTTGGCGCCTCTTGTAGTGGTGGAGCAAGGCCGGGTAGCTATCGGAGACGAGATAGGCTCAGCGCTTGGTGTGCAACTGACGGTGGTGATGATCGGCGAGCGGCCGGGGCTAAGTTCGCCCGATTCGCTGGGCGCCTATATCACATGGGAACCCCGCATCGGCCGCACTGACGCCCAACGCAACTGTATCTCGAACATTCGCGAAGAGGGCCTGAGTTACACGATGGCCGCCGCGCAATTGGGATTTTACTTGACAGAAGCGCGCCGTCTCCGTCTCACAGGCATCGCGCTAAAAGAAGACTCCCGCCTTTTGAATGAAAACTCATTGTGAGATCGCGGCTGCGGGTGCCTCTTTCCCGATGTCGGATGATTGGTCGATCCACGGTATGGACGCCGGAATTAGCCAGTGTCGACACGAAGCCGGCAAAGACCGTTAATTAGATTTTGCGGGACAGTTTCTGACGGATCGACAATTCGGAAGTTGATGCATTGATTGCGCTCGATTCGCATGGAGTGAGGCGCAGGCCCTCGACAGACCAGCGCCATTCCTCGACCGAATTCCGAATGCGATGTATACTCGACTTCAAGATCACTAGACTAGTGTGGACAACGGTAGCGAAGGGATCATGTATGCGCTCCCATGACTCGTTTTGCAGAAAGAAACTCCGCTCCCTGAAATCCAACTTTTCACAGCTGGAACTTTGCGCGCTGGTTCTCATTCTATTTGCCTGTGTTGGCCTGGCTGGTTGCGGCTTGGGGATCTCGACAAGCTCGCCCCCTGGAAAAGGCTCAGCACCGGCGATCACATCTTTTGCGGCGAGGCCGACAAGCATCAACTCTGGTTCCAGCAGCACGCTGAGCTGGTCGGCAACCGGAGCGACGAGCGTTGCGATCACGCCAGGGACATTCACGTCCACATCAGAGAGCGGCTCAACGAGTGTGATCCCAACTGCGACGACCACTTATACGCTGACAGCAACTAATACTGCCGGATCGACGACATCTGAGCTAACCGTTATTGTAAACACAGCAAGCAAGCCTACCATCAGTGTCTTCACAGCTAGCCCGACAACTATTACTTCGGGTTCCAGCAGCACGCTAAGTTGGACGACGACAGGGGCGACGAGCGTTGCGATCACGCCGGGGACATTCACGTCCACATCAGAGAACGGCTCAACGAGTGTGATCCCAACTGCGACGACCACTTATACGCTGACAGCAACTAATACTGCCGGGTCGACAACATCTGAGCTAACCGTTACCGTAAACACAGCAAGCAAGCCGACTATCAGTGCCTTCACAGCTAGCCCGACAGCTATTACTTCGGGTTCCAGCAGTACGTTGAGTTGGACGACCGCCGGGGCGACCGGTCTTGCCATCACGCCGGGAACATTTACGTCCACATCGGCGAGCGGTTCGACGAAAGTAAGCCCGACGACAACGACAACCTACATACTGACGGCGACCAATGCCTCAGGTACGACCACATCTGCAGCAAAAGTGACTGTAACAGCGGCCGGCGGACCATTGACGATAACAACCACCTCCTGCCCAAGCGGAACCCAAGACGCAGCCTATACAGGTTGCACAATAACCGCCAGCGGTGGCACTCCGCCTTACACCTATTCATTTAGTACGAGTGCCAGTTTTCCTCCGTTACCTGAGGGGATGTCGCTCGATGCAACTACTGGGAAGATTAGTAGCTCGCTGATTGGTGGTCAAGGCGCTTACACGCCCGAATTTATAGTTACGGACTCGACAAATACACAGGTAAATGCGGACATCAGCATCGCTGTCAACGGTAACAACGCATTTCTTGCAAATATCTTTCCGTCAACTTCTATTTTTCACCATCGAGTGGACGCAGCCACGACGAGCTTGCCCGTGGATACTTCCCCTGCTGGGCCTATGTACAGCGGTTATTTGCCAGAGGCGGTTAGGCCATTCTTCGGAAACAATTCCAATCCGCCGTTTCCGAATGGAATACCGGCGATTGAGGTTTCTTATAACCAGGCGGACGTGGCGGTAAATACTACCTTGTATCAACACTATTTTACGTCTGCTCCAATTCCAGCGTATGCGCCGGTGGAAGGCACCAGCAACTCGACGGGAGATAGGCACGTTCTTGTCTACCTCGAGGCAGGCGGTGGGAATAACCCAGCGCTTTACGAGATGTGGCAGGGAATATACGAAGACGGCCCATGGACCGATTCCTCGAACGCGCTTTGGCCCAACGTATCTTCCAACGCCCTGACAGAGCAAGGGAATGGAACATCGGATGCCGCGGGACTTCCGGTAGGGCCGCTGCTCGCCAATGCGGACGAAGTAATCGGCACCGGCACACCCAGTTCACCCAACGGTACGATTCAGCATCCTATCCGATTTACACTCAACCATATTTTGAACTACTGGGTCTGGCCTGCTACGGAAACAGCGGGGGTTGGGAGTTGCACGGCTACTGGAGGGACTGCGATTCCCACGGAATCGGAAATTTCGCAATCTACTCCTCCCGCAAACTGCACGATGTCCGGAGCAGCTGGCGAGATCTACCGACTAAAGGCTTCCGTGGCGACTCCTTCTTGTGCCTCCACAAGTCCACAAGCTGCCATTATCATCACGGCATTCCGAAACTATGGAATCATTCTGGCTGACAATGGGCAGAGCGGGGGGCTAATCGGTACACCCGACGCGCGCTGGAACGACGACGATCTTGAGTGCATTACAAGCCTTATTTTATCTGATTTCGAGCCAGTGAATGTATCGAGCCTCATGGTCAGTAATGACAGCGGAGCTACCAGCCACTAAGCGAAGAGTTCGATTGGTTCCAGGCTAATTAGATCGCTACAAGCATCAATCATTTCTTAATGTTTCAGGCGCTGCCGTGCCAATCACAGCGTGATAGAATCCTGCCGTAGCTCAAAAATCAGCGAATCTGCGGTGTTTGCGATGGATAAAGCGCCGGGAATTCGATATAGGTTCGCCTTTGCCGAGGTAGGCTCCCATGATCTCCTTGCTGCGGTTTGTCTGTTCTTCAATTCTTAGCCCCCGTTCTGTTTTTGTTCCCAGGGATCCACGCAAGTATGTCCCATTGCGCGCGAGTTACTTCGCTTTGGCGACTCTGTTGGTCGCGGCGTGGAATATTGGGCAGACGCAGCAAACGCTCCAGGTACTGCATGATCATCTGCGCCCCGCAGTTTCCGGAGGGCAGGCGGCACTGGTGGGTCCGATGCCTTCTGACCAGCGGCTGAATCTCTCCATCGTGCTGTCCTTGCGCAATCAAACAGAATTGACCAGCTTGCTGGGCCGTCTCTATGACCCATCCAGTCCCGATTACCGCCGATTTCTCAGCGTGGCTCAATTCACGGAAGAGTTCGGTCCCAGTGTGGAGGATTACCAGACCGTAGTCTCTTTCGCTCAGGCCAACGGTTTCGTTGTAACTGGTACGCCCGCCAATCGCTTGGTCGTGCCCATCAGCGGCACGGTAGCGCAAATCAACAAGGCCTTTGGCGTGAGTATGAATCTCTATCAGCATCCGACGGAGAATCGTACCTTTTATTCGCCGGATCGCGAGCCCTCACTTAGTTTGAACGTGCCGGTGGCGCATATTACCGGACTGAATAACTTCTCCATACCACAACCCATGTTGTTGCGCCCGCAAGAAGCGGAACCGATCGCAAACGTCACCGGCTCGGGCCCCGGAGGTTCTTATCTTGGTAGCGATATGCGGGCAGCCTACTACGGCGGCACGACACTCAACGGCAACGGCCAGTCAGTCGGGCTGCTGGAATTTGACGGCTACGATCTCAGCGACGTGAATTTGAGTTTTAGCAATGCCGGGCAATCCTACAGCGTTGCCATCAACAACGTGCTACTGGACGGCGCCACCGGAGAGCCGACCGGTCCCGAAGGCGATGCCGAACAAGTGTTGGACATTGTTCAAGCCATTGGCATGGCTCCAGAATTGAGCCAGGTTCGCGTGTACATCGGCATCGGAGAGGACGATGCAGACATCCTCAACTCGATGGCCGCGGAGAACATCGCCAAACAACTGAGTTGCTCGTGGGCATGGAATCCTGATGACCCTTCGACCGACGATATATTTTTCCAGGAATTTGCGGCGCAGGGGCAGAGTTTTTTCTCAGCTTCTGGGGATGACGGCGCTTTCGATGCTGCAATTAGCCCATTTTTTTATCCTCAGGAAGACGCTTACGTTACGGCTGTCGGCGGGACGCATCTGACCACGAATGGCGCGGGCGGCGAATGGGTTTCAGAGATAGCATGGAATTCTTATGGAGGAGGCAGCGGCGGCGGCATCAGTCCCGATGGTATCTCGATACCGAGTTGGCAGGCTGGCGTGGCTAACTCATCCAATGGCGGTTCCACTACGCTGCGCAATGTACCGGATGTCGCCATGGAAGGCGACTTCGACAACTTTTTCTGTAACATGGGCACGTGTGCGGGAGATGCCGCGGGCACCAGCTTTGCGGCTCCGCGTTGGGCCGGCTTTATGGCGCTGATCAATCAACAGGCCGCGGAGGCGGGTACCGCGCCTCTGGGCGGCATAGGCTTTATCAACCCAGCCATCTATCCAATCGGCGAGGGGGCTAGCTACAGTAACGATTTTCACGACATTACATCCGGGAACGACGAAACCGCAAATCAGCCGGTATGGTATAGCGCTGTTACGGGCTACGATCTGGTCACGGGATGGGGAAGTGCAAACGGGCAAGACCTGATTAATGATTTGGCTGGCCCGCAGGTGCCGGGCTTCTGGATACAGGCTTCGTCGGGCACGGTGTTACTCGGTCTGGGCGCCTCCAGTACAACCACCATCACGGTCACCGACGCGGGCGGATTCACCGGGAACGTCAATCTCGCATTGACTACGGCGTTGCCTAGCGGAGTGACCGCATCGTGGGGCACCAACCCGACATCCGGGAGCAGTGTACTGACACTGACTTCCAGCAGTTCCGCCACTGCCGGAACAACCACGTTGACGATCACCGGCACTTCCGGCAGCCTGACTGCGACGACCAATATTATTGTCTCAGTCCATGCGCCGGACTTTGTCCTCTCGGATTCGCCCAGCCTTCTGAGTGTGAACCAGGGAAGCTCCGGAACCACCACGATCACAGTTACACCTCAATACGGATTCACCGGCAGTGTCAATCTTGCCGTCACATCCACGCTGCCCAGTGGTGTGACCGCGTCGTGGGGCACAAATCCCACGTCCGGGAGCAGCGTACTGACGCTGGCGGCGAACAGCTCCGCAACCCCCGGAACAACCCCATTGACCATTACCGGCACTGCCGGTAGCCTGACCGCAACCACCACCGTCACACTCGTAGTTTTTGGGCCAAGCTTCACGCTCGTGAGTCAAGGAAGTTTGAATATTGGCCAAGGCAGTTCCGGCACAGCCTTCGTCCTTGTGCTTCCGCAAGATGGATTTACCGGTAGCGTGAATCTTGCGGTCTCCGGTCTGCCCAGCGGCGTGACTGCGTCCTTTTCTCCGAACCCCACAACCGAAACTAGCTTTCTGACGCTCGCGGCGAGTAGTGCAGCCAGCGTCGGAACCAGCACCATCACCGTCACCGGCACATCCGGCGCTCTGAGCGCGACCACCACGATTTCTCTGGGAATCTATGCGCCGACATTCACGCTATCTGCGTCCGGTGTCAATATTGGCCAAGGTGGTTCCGACACGTCCTACATCTTCGTGAATCCTCAGTATGGATTCACTGGCAGTGTCACTCTTGCCGTTTCTGGCCTGCCCAGTGGCGTGACCGCATTGTGGAACCCGAACCCCGCATCCGGGAGCAGCGCGCTGACGCTGACGGCGAGCAGTTCCGCCAGCATAGGAACCACCACGCTGACCATCACCGGAAAATCTGGCAATCTGACTGCAACCACGACTCTCTCGCTAGCGGTTTACGCGCCCACCTTTACGCTATATGGCGGGGGAAGTCTGAACATTGGCCAAGGCAGCTCCGGCACGTCCTATGTCGATGTGAACGCCGAATATGGATTCACTGGCAGCGTCAGTTTTTCCATCTCCGGTCTGCCCAGTGGTGTAACTGCATTCTTCTCTCCGAATCCTTCAACCGGATTTAGCAACCTCACACTGACGGCGAGCAGTTCCGCCCCTATAGGCAACAGTACGCTGACTATCACCGGCACATCGGGCAACAAGACCGCAACCACTACGCTCTCTCTGGGAATCTATGCGCCGACCTTCACACTTTCCAGTCAGGGAAGCTTGAGTATTGGTCAAGGTAGTTTTGGCACCGCCTACATCTATGTGAATCCCCAATATGGATTCACTGGCAGCGTGAATTTTGCCGTCTCCGGCCTGCCCGGCGGTGTTACTGCATCCTTCTCTCCGAATCCTTCAACCGGATTGAGCACCCTGACACTGACGGCGAGCGGTTCCGCCCCCATAGGCAACAGCACGCTGACCATCACTGGAACATCCGGCAGCCTGACGGCAAGCACCACTCTTTCTCTGGGGGTCTATGCGCCGACCTTCACGCTATATGGCGGAGGAAATCTGAGCGTTGGTCTAGGTAACTCTGTTACATCCTATATCTATGTGAATGGTCAATATGGATTCAACGGCAGCGTGAATCTTGCCATCTCCGGTCTACCTAGCGGTGTAACTGCATCCTTCTCTCCGAACCCCGCAACCGGCAGCAGCTTGCTGACGCTTGCGGCGAGCAGTTCCGCCAGCATAGGGAACAGTACGCTGACCATCACCGGAACATCCGGTAGTCTGACCGCAACGACTACGTTAACGTTGGGGGTCTATGCACCAACATTTACAATCTCAGGACCGGGAAGTCTGAGTATTGGTCAAGGGACCTCCACCACAATCTATACATCGGTCAACCCTCAATATGGATTCGCCGGCAGCGTGAATCTTTCCGCCTCCGGTCTGCCGAGTGGTGTGACTGCATCTTTCTCTCCGAATCCTGCAACCGGAAGCAGCATTATGACGCTGACGGTGGATAGTTCCACCACCGTCGGACAATACACTGTGACTATCACCGGTACATCCGGCGGCCTAACCGCAAGCACGACCTTTTCTTTGGGGATCTATGCGCCCAGCTTCACGCTCTACGATTCGACTTATATCCTAAGTATGAACGAAGGCAGCACTGCTACATCCACTGTTAGCGTCTTTCCCCAATATGGGTTCACTAGCGGCGTCAGTCTTGCCGCGTCGGGGCTGCCGAGTGGCGTGACCGCCACCTTCTCTCCGAACCCAGCAACCAGTTCCAGCTTGATGACACTGACGGCGAGCAACTCTGTTAGTCCTGGAATAGCAGCGGTAACCATTACCGGCACCTCCGGCAGCGAGACCGCAACTACTCCCATTTCTCTGACGATCAATCCGCCGATCTTTACGCTCCTGGATGCACCTGGCGAAGTGAATGTAATTCAAGGCGGCTCGGACATATCTACCATCTCAGTGATTTCTCAATATGGATTCAACGATAATGTGAATCTGGCCGTCACCGGGCTACCTAGCGGTGTGACCGCAGTGTGGAGTCAGAATCCCGCAACTGGATCCAGCGTGCTGACGCTCTCGGCCAGCAATTCCGCCACTCCAGGAACATCTACGCTAACCATAACCGGCACCTCCGGCGCCCTGGTAGCAACTACCTCTCTTGCCGTGACAGTCAGGACTGCGCCGGCAATAACTTCGACGACGCTGGCAGTAACTTCGTCGGGCGCTTCAGTCATGTCGGTGACCGCGGGGACGGTGGTGACATTAACAGCGGCGGTGAGTGCCGGGTCCATAGCGCTGACGAATGGGCAGATGAAATTCTGTGATGCGGAAACTTACTGCGAGGACGGCCATCTTCTCGGCAGGGCGCAGTTGACGAGTGCGGGAACGGCGGTTCTGAAGTTCATCCCAGGAATGGGGAACCACAGCTACAAGGCAGTCTTCGCGGGCACCAATGGTGACGGGACGAGTTCCTCCAGCGCGTTGGCTCTGACGGTGACTGCTTCAAGCGCTTCCACAACGACGATTGCTCAGAGCGGTAATGCGGGCAATTACACGTTAACAGCCACCGTGGCGGGGCAAGGATTACTTTCGCCCACTGGGGCCGTATCTTTTCTAGACACCAGCAATGGAAATTTCCTGCTGGGCACCGCGGCTTTGGGGCAGAGTGAGACGACGTTGAACTGGCTGAACTCGCAGTCGCCTGCGGCAGGCACCGAACCATCGTCCATAGCAGTCGGAGACTTCAACGGAGATGGCATCCCGGATTTGGCGGTGGTTAACTCAAACAGCAATAATCTCACGATTCTTTTGGGCAACGGAGACGGAACATTCAAGGCGAATCCTGTAAGTCCGGGAACGGGCAGCTATCCTGTTTCTGTGGCAGTTGGGGACTTCAACAGCGACGGTAAAACCGATCTGGCTGTGGCCAACACCTATGACAGTACGTTGACAATTCTTCTGGGCAACGGGGATGGTACTTTTACTGCCGCAGCCGCGAGTCCGCAGACGGGCTTTAGTCCAGAATCGATCGCGGTGGGAGACTTCAACGGGGACGGCATTCCGGACCTGGCCGTGGCCAACGGCACGAGCGACACTGTGACAATTCTTCTGGGCAATGGCGACGGTACGTTTACGGCCAGCCCCTTGAGCGCGCAAACGGGCAGCGAACCGAAATCCATTGTGGTGGGAGACTTCAACGGAGATGGCATACAGGATCTGGCTGTGGCCAGCGCCAATAGCAATACCGTGACGATTCTTCTGGGCAACGGGGATGGAACATTTACCGTGGGGTTGAGCCCGCAAACAGGCAACGGGTCGGAATCCATTGCGGCCGGGGATTTCAACGGAGATGGCATACTGGACTTAGCCGTCGCGGACTATTCAAGCAGCACAGTGACTATTCTCCTTGGCAACGGGGATGGTACGTTTTCCACAGCGATCGGAAGCCCGTCGACCGGCTACTCTCCTGATTCAATCGTGGTCGGGGACTTCAACGGAGATGGCAAGCCGGATCTGGCCGTGGCGAACTACTTTGGCAACACTGTGACGGTCCTACTGGGCAATGGGGACGGAACCTTTACTGCGGGCGCGAGCCCGCAAACAGTCAACTATGCAGCATCGATCGTGGCGGGGGATTTCAACGGGGATGGGGTACCGGACTTGGCGGCGGCAAATTTCTACGGCAACACCGTGACGGTGCTGACCTCGCAGCTGACGCAGAAGGCCACCGCAACTTCAGGTGGAATTTCGCCCGTCGGCTATGGCTCGCACTTAGTAGAGGCGAGTTACCCTGGAGACAGCAATTATAAGTCCAGCGTCTCCGGAACAACGGGACTTAGCGCGTCGCCCGGCGCGCCTACCATATCAATAACTCCGTCTTCTTTCGACATTACCACGGCTCAGACATTGACAGTGACAGTTGTCGTCGGTGGCGGAAGCTCGAACCCAATTCCAACCGGCTTGGTGACACTTACCAGCGGCAGCTATAGCGCACAGCAGACCTTGGCAAGCGGGTCGGCAACGTTCAACCTGGCAGCGGGTACACTTCCGCTAGGTAGTGATGCGCTTACTGCGACTTATACCCCCGATGCTTCCAGCACAGGTATATACACTACCGCAACTCAATCGTTGAGTGTCATGGTAGTTGGAACAGCAATCTCGACTGTGACCGCGACGCCTTCAGTTACCACGATCACCAACCTGCAAAGCGTCAGTGTGACGATTTCAGTAGCAGGAGGAAGCGGGCAAGCAACGCCAACCGGAACTGTTACTTTGTCGGGTGGCTCCTACAGCGCGCAAGCGGCCCTTTCCGGCGGCACCGCCAGCTTTACGATTGCGGCAGGAACTCTGAATAACGGCACCAATACGTTGACCGCGACCTACTCTGGTGACGGAACGTATGCTACCGCGAATGGATTGACAGCAATTACCGTTTCTCAGGTAGTGATCACGGCGCCGACCCCGTCCCAGGTTTCTCCTGGGGGCAGTGCAACCGGCACCGTCACTCTCACAGCAGGCAGCACATACTCGGGAACGATGAATCTGACTTGCACCCTGGCCGTTTCTCCGATAGGTGCACAGAGTTTGCCCACCTGCAGCTTGGATCCGGCGAGCGTCACGCTCACGGCTGGCGGTAGCGGAACGACCGCACTCAAAGTGAATACAACTGCAGCTTCGACTGGTTCGCTGACATCGCCATCCCGTTTGAAGTTCTGGGGGCTTGGCAGCGGAGGTGCGCTTCTGGCAGTTTCGTTAATCTTCGGCGTGCCGGCGAGGCGCCGTCGCTGGCTGTCGATGTTCGTACTGCTATGGGTGATCGCTGCTGCGGGGGCAATCGGCTGCGGCGGGAGCCAAGGGGCCCCGCCATCCACTCCTCCCAGCACTCCGGCAACAACTGCGGGCTCCTATACCTTTACCCTGACTGGAACGGATAAAGCTAACTCCAATATCACTACTTCGGCAACTGTTACCATCACGGTACAGTAACTGAGGAGTTACTCGCTACTCCGCTGCTTCCATGGAAAGCCGTCGCGTCCCGCGCACTTATCGGGATTTGGCTGGTGCCATCCACCACGGGGCCACGCAGATTTGAAAGCGTCATGTGCAGAGCTCGGAATGGTCAGGAGCTGAGATACCTAGTCGCGTCAGCATCTCTGTAAAAACCGTGACTTCTGCAGCACTCAGTGGCTCCAAAAAATGCTGCTGCGCACTCAGCAAGCGGGGCCCAAGCTTTGCGAAGTCCCTAGTACCTTTCAAGGTCAGCTGCACAATATGGGCGCGCCGGTCTTCAGAGTCGCGTTTCCTGCGCACCCAGCCCTCAGACTCTAAGACATCAAGGTAAAGGACCATGGAAGATTTCTCAATCCGTGTCAGCTCTCCCAGCCGTCTCTGGCTCATGCCGCCCCGGTCCGACAATACGCCGAGCACCGCGAGTTGGCCGGGATGAAGGCCACTGCCTTCGATAGCTTCAACAACGGCATCGCGCAAGCGCGACTGGGCCAGATGTAGCAAGAAGCCGATGCTTGTCAAGGATGGCGACTTATGACTCGGCTGTTTTTTCATTTTCGGTTGAAATAAGTACATCTCCATTCACTCTAGAACAATATCATCTAATATTAGACAATTATTCGAGATTTTGCTACTCTTGCCCCATGTAACGGCAATCTGGGTCCACTAGAGCAACGTGTGGCCGCGCCGTTGACTCAAGGAGATCGTGTGAGCCAGGATTCAAGTCGATTGAGAGCGCTTCCCGTCTCGCCTTTGGCACTGCTTCTGCTGGCGATCGTATGTTTCTCGCGGGCTTTAGCGTGTGCGGCCCAAACCGAGAAGCAGAACGATGGGTTCCTGGTGCGGACGGCCAGCGGCGTACTACAGGGGGTCGCGCGGCCTGATGGTGGCGCAGAGTTTCTCGGGATTCCATACGCTCAGCCACCGGTGGGCGATCTGCGCTGGCATGAGCCGGTACCCGTCAAACTATGGAGCGGAGTTCGTCGGGCAAACAGCTTCGGCGCTCCCTGCGCGCAAACGGTAATGGGAGACTGGAACCGGCGCGACGCCGAGGCAGGCGTGGAAGATTGCCTGTTTCTCAATGTGGTGACCCCGGTTTGGCCGGCCAAACAGCTCCTTCCGGTCATGCTCTGGCTTCATGGCGGCGGCAATGAGGGCGGCTCGGCATCAAGCGCGTTCTACAATGGTGGGACGCTGGTCAATCACGGTGTCCTGCTGGTCACTGTCAACTACCGGCTGGGCATCTTCGGCTTCTTTGCCCACCCGGCATTGAGCGCCGAATCCGCGCACCACAGCTCGGGAAACTACGGCCTCATGGATCAGATTCTCGCCTTGCGCTGGGTGCGTGAGAACATCGCGAACTTCGGCGGCGATCCTAACAACATCACCATCTTTGGCCAGTCTGCGGGCGCAATTGACACTGGATTGTTGATGACCTCCGGCTTTTCCAAAAACCTCTTTCAGCGCGCCATTGCCGAAAGCGGCACATCGTTCAGCCATACGCTGCTTCCGCTCTCCGTTGCAGAAAAGGGCGGTGAAGCATTTGCCGTCAATCTTAAGCTTCCCACCGGTGCGGAGGGTTTGAAGCAACTGCGTCAACTGACCGCGCAGCAACTGCTGGCAGCCAAATCCAGTCAGAGTCCGTATTCGCACTTCAGTCCGGATATCGACGGATGGGTAATCTCGCGTCAGCCGGCTTCGGTCTTTGCCGCGGGTGAAGAGGCCGCGATTCCTTTGCTTTTCGGCACTACATCGCGCGAGCTCGGGGCGGCAATCTATCACTTTCCCATGGCGCAAGATTCCTTGCGCAAGACCATCGCGGAATTCTTTGGCGGGCTTGCTCCGCAGGCGCTGGCGGCATACGGCTTGGCCGAGGGAGCGCAGACAAGCGACGACCCGCTCTACGGCTCACCGGCCGACCAATGGGCCGCCGATCTTATACTTCGTTGCCCGGCCACGGCTCAGGGAGGCTGGCATAACGTGGCCCATCATCCAACCTATGAATACGAGTTCGCCCACGCCATTGCTGGCCAGGAGACACAGGGCGCCGTCCACGGCGCGGAGCTTCCCTATGTTTTGGGGTACTTTCCAAAGTGGGGCAACATAGCCGGCCAGTTTGCCGATATGGACCTCCAGCTCTCCGATCTGATGGAGAGCTATTGGACCAACTTTGCCAAGACCGGCAATCCAAACTCCGCGGGCCTGCCCGAGTGGCCGCAATTTGGCGTCGAAAGAAAGTACATTCGATTTCAGCAGGACGGCAAGGTGGTTCCGTTGACCGGCCTGCGCGACGGCCCGTGCGGACTGTACCGGGCTTCGCTGGCGGCGCGTACGTCCTCAAGCCGGAATTGATCGGGCCAGCCCTTGAATGTTCTGAACTCGACAGATTCACAGGGTGCGTTATTCCGGAAAGGTGTTTTTTGGAGGATGTCCCATCTGTAGTTGAAAGTTGAGCGGCGGTTCGGCCCGGTTCTGGAAGAATCGGGTTGCCAACCTTTTACAAGGAGAACCGCCGTGAAGAGAGCTTACCGTACCATCCGCAA
>JBEKRS010000009.1:0-111905 GCA_049518535.1 Occallatibacter sp.
CACATCGCGGACACATTGCGCGGCTGTCGAAAATACCCCGACAATAAAACCCCATTCCCGCACAATCAGCAACTTATCAGACGAACTCAAGTCTGATAAGTTGCCGATCCTGCAAGAGCAGAACATACGGCTCGCCAGTTTGGACATCATTCTTCTTTGTAAACAAGAGGCCGCTCTTTATCACTACGCACCCCTCGCTATCGCGAGCAACCTGCTCCAGCAGCTCTGGATTTGGCATCTCGAAATAATGGCCTTCGTCCCACGTCGCTGGCAGCGGACTTCTCTTCCCATCGGGCAAAACATCCCACTAACCTTGGACCAAATCGGCGGTGAAGGAATTATTTGCCACGGTGTTGATCGAGACCCCGAGGCCGGCCCGGTAGCCGTATTCGGCACCGTGAGTCGATGACGCCGCAAGCAGTTCCAATCCAATAACCGAGCCAACCCGAAAGAATATGCGGGAAGCAAGCATACCCCCTCCATTCACGGCCATTGTGTTCCCGATGTGTGGCTGCTTCAAAACCCGTATGGCCGATTTGGCTCTGACACTTCGAGACCATCTAGCTGCGCACCTCGGCGAGAAGCCCGCGGGCCAGGGCGCGGATTCCGAACTCGAAGCCGTGATCGGAAAACTCGCCTACATACTGGGCAGCCTCTTGCAGGTAAGGAAACTCGCCGGGTGTGAAGATCTGCGCCATGGCTTCAGTCTCCTCTTTCATAGGCGGTTGACTGCCGTCGGGGGCCAGCATCCCCACAACGCCGCGAACGGCAGCCGCAATGGCATTCATGCCCGCCAGCGCCCGAGCCGGCCCCAGACCGGCGCCGCGCAGAATACCGATCAGCAGCTCAACCGGCCGCATCGCTGCCGGGGTAGCCGGTCCATGGACGAGCAAAATGGGCAACGCGTTAGCGTGAGCCAGCATTGCGTCCCGGTAGGCTCTCGCCGCAACCATGATGCGCTCCTCAGGCGGGTCTGCGGCGTGATCGGCGGAGAGATCGATACCGGCCATGACCGCCTCAACGATGGCATCGAGCAGCGCCTGCTTGTTGGGGAGATGATAGTAGACGGCCATCGGGTCGACGCCCAGCTCGGCTCCCAGCCGGCGCATGGAGAGAGCCTTGAGGCCGTCGCGATCCACCAGCGCTAAAGCCGTCGCGACGATCTGCTCGCGCTTGAGCGGCTCTGCTGGGCCTTCGCGGCGTTTGCGCCGAACAGTTCGAGCCGACTTCTTTTTGGCAAGCACAGAATCAGGCTCCTCGACCGTCTTCAATGGTTCGTTCTACAGCGTAGTTATTATATGTAATAAAGGGTGCAAGTAGCTATAAAAAATGGGGATAAAGTTTGTTTTTATGGAAAATGCGCGCAACAGTTGACAAAACTATTCTACTGTGTAGAATAGTTTTTGAAGATTGATTTCTACATCGTAGAAAATTTCCAAAGAAAGAGGATCGTCCATGCACATCACCATCCTCAATGGAGACCCCGATCCAGCCTCGGCCTTCTATGAATATGTCCACCAGATCGCCGGGCGGCTCGCGGCCTCGGGTCACGCCGTCACTGCCCTGGATCTCGCCGAACTCGATCTGAAAGGCTGCTCCGGTTGCTTCGGCTGCTGGGTGAAGACGCCGGGCGAGTGCGCCAAGCGCGACGACAGCACGACGGTCTGCCGCGCCGCTATCGGGGCCGATCTGCTTCTGCTGGCCTCGCCGCTCGTCATGGGCTTCACAACGGCTCTTTTAAAACGCGCCACCGACCAGATGATCCCGCTGATTCACCCCTATTTTGTGATCGAAAGCGGCGAGGTGCATCATCGCCCCCGCTACGCGCACTATCCGCTCTTCGGCTTACTGCTGGGCACGGGCGTCGACTCTGACGCCGAAGATATCGAAATAACGACGGAGATGTGGAAGCGGACGGCACGCAATATGCAATCGCGCATGGCGTTCATCGCATTCACCACCGGCGCTGCCGAGGAGGTAGCCGATGAAATCGCTCGTGTTGCTTAACGGCTCGCCTCGCGGTCTGCGGTCGAACTCAATCAAGATGCTGGCGCGCGCGGCCGAGGGCTGGGAACGAGGAGGCGGAAGAACGCCTGAGGTTCTCCATCTGGCGCGGCGTGGCAGCTTCGATCAAGCCGTGGAGGCCTTTGCCGAGGCAGATGTGGTGCTCCTGGGAATGCCCCTTTATACCGACTCAATGCCTGCGCTGGTGAAGGCTTTTATCGAAGCCCTGGCGCCGCGCGTAGCGACCACTCACTCTGGAAGTAAAAATCCCACGCTCGGGTTCCTGGTACAGTCCGGCTTCCCGGAGGCCCTGCACTCGCGTCCGCTTGAACGCTACCTGGAGAAACTGGCGCGCCGCTTAGGCTCGCCCTACGCGGGCACCATTGTTCGCGGCGGGGGCGAATCGCTGCAGCAGATGCCAGACGCGATGAACAGAAAGCTCTGGGCGCGGCTGCGAATGCTGGGTGAGCAACTGGCGCGTGACGACCGCTTCGGCGAAGCGGAATTGAAAGCAGTGGCGAGTACGGAACGCTTCTCCGCGCTCACGGCTACCATACTCTCAGTGGTAGGCAAGCTGCCCATCACGCAGTTCTACTGGAACATGCAATTGAAGAAGAATGGAGCGTGGGATCGCAGGTTTGCCGCGCCCTACGGACCAGCCCGCTAGCAGTCTTGAATAACACCTGTGTCACATCTCCTCAGAGGTTTCCAATTTTTCCGCCTCTTCACCGGCCCCCCGAGTGCCCCGTTTCAAGACGCATCGCATCTCAGGCCGCAGCAGGTCTGCGCCGATCCGGTGCCAGGAGCGCCGCTTGCCGCAAACCTCGCCGATTCACGCCGCTTACGCACAAAGTTTTCGCTGCATTGGTTCGACCTGCGAAGACACCTGCTGCCAGGGCTGGAATGTGCCCATCGACCAGGCGGCTTATGAAAAGTACCAAACCCTTCCTGCAACTCCGCTGCGCACGCTGATGGATACCAACATTCTGGCAATGCCAGAGGGCGCGAAGCCCGCCGGCTTTGCCAAAATCATGATGAACGGCCAAAACCAGTGTCCCCTGCTCACCGCGGATCGTCTATGCGGCATCCAGACCGAGTTAGGCGAAGGCTATCTCTCCCACGCCTGCGCCACCTACCCCCGCACCATAAATTCAATTGGCGGTATCGAGGAGACGGCGCTGGCGCTCTCTTGCCCTGAGGCAGCGCGGCTGGTACTGCTCACGCCGGACCTGCCGATGCCAGATTCGCCTGCTATGGAAGAGCCTCGCACTGAACTCACCGCAACGGGTGGGACGTCCTCGCTGCAGGGTTGGTTCCCGGCCATCCGGCAGGTTGTGCTGGCGCTGATACGGAACCGCGCTTACCCGCTCTGGCAAAGGCTATTTCTGCTGAGCATCTTTTGCCGCCGGCTCGACACCATTGCCAGCGGCGAGCTCAAGCGCAGTGTTCCGGCGTTTCTCGCCGACTTTGAAGCCACGGTTGCCACGGGCGCTTTGCGCACAGCCATGGAGACTCTGCCTCTCGACCGCGCGGGCCAGTTGGATGTAGTGCTGCGGCTGGCGGGGATGCTGCTGCATCGCTCCAACGTGAGACCGAGGTTTGTGGAGTGCGTACAGGCCTTCACGGCGGGCATCGGCAACGGTCCCGGCGCAACGCTTGACAGCCTCACAGCCCATTACGCCCAAGCGCACGACCGCTACTATGCGCCGTTCTTCGATCAGCATACGCACATCCTGGAAAACTATCTGATCAACACTATTCTCCGCTTGCGGTTTCCCTTTGGACTTGAAGGCGCGAGAGCGCGGACGCCGCTCTCGATGGCCCGGGAATGCTCTCTACTGACCGCGCAGTTCACCCTGATGAAAGGTTATTTGATCGGTGTGGCTGGCTTCCACCGCGAAGCCTTTTCCTCCGCTCACGTGGTGCATACAGTGCAGGCCACAAGCAAGCATTTCGAGCATCACCCGGAGTTTCTTGACCTCGCATACGAACTGCTTGTCGAGAGCCGGATGGACGGCGCGCGAGGAATGGCCATTCTGCTCAGAAACGCGGAACCGAAGCCACTCAGGCCAGCGTCGCCGGAGATACACGTTCCAGAACCGCAAGATGGAAGACGGGTTTCGACTAACTCCTAGCTACTAACTCTGAGTTATCACGCTCGTTGGGCCGATAACATAAGCTAGTAGCTCGGCCTTACTCCCTGTTCCCTGATCCCTTCTTTGCCAAACGCGCAACGACCGCCAGTTCGCGCAAGACCTGCTTGAGCGGACGGGCAGGCGTGCCCCAGAGAACAGTTCCCGGTTTAAGTCCTTCGTTGGTGACTGTCTTGCCGCTGAGGACGCCGGCCTGGCCGCCGAGAATCACGCCGGGGCCGATGTGAGCGTGGTCGCCGATGCCCACCTGACCGGCGATGACCGCGCCGTTGCCAACAGTGCATGAGCCACTGATGCCGACCAGCGCCACCAGAATCACGTCTTCGCCGATATCGCAGTTGTGGCCAACATGGACCAGATTGTCGATCTTGGTGCCGCGGCCGATTCTTGTTTGTTTGAGTGCGCCGCGGTCGATGGTGGAGTTGGCGCCGATCTCGACATCGTCCTCGATGACGAGTGTGCCCTGCTGCGGGAATTGGGTGTAAGCGCCGGTCGCGGGGTCGCGGACGTAACCGAAGCCATCCGCCCCGAGAACCACGCCAGCGTGAGCGACAACGCGATTGCCCAGAGTTGTTCCCGCATAGATCGTCACGCGCGGATAAATGTGGCAACACTCGCCGATGTAAACGCCCCGGCCAATGACCGCTCCGGCTTCGATGCGGGTTCCCGCGCCGATATGCGCGTAGTCCTCGACCACCGCGCAAGCGCCGATGGTCACATTCTCACCAAGTTCTACCCGTTGGCCAATCACGGCTGAGCGATGAACTTCGGCAGGCGGCGGCAACGGATGAAGCAGCTTGGCCGCCAAAGCAAACCACAACCGCGGCTGCCCGGCTTCAACAACGCAGTTGGCCTGCGCATACAGTTCGGGATTGCCAGCGCGCAGAACCACCGCGCCTGCTTTGCTCGCCAATGCTTTGGCCGCCGAGGCAGCGTCTTCGGCAAAAACTACGTCCGAGGCTGCGGCTGACTCGACGGAGTTCACACCTACGACCGCCTGCTCCGGGTTTCCCGCGACAAGCTTACCGCCCAACGCTTCAATCAGTTCGCCCAGCTTCATGCGTCTCTCCTCAATACAGCGCCGGTTCGCCCGGAGGTCTTGTCTTCCAGCGCCGGTGAATCCAGAGCCACTGGTCAGGATAATGTCGAATCCAGCTCTCGATCACCTTGGTGCATTGCTGTGTGGCGGCGAGGATGTCGGCTTCATCGTCCTCGGTGCGCTCAAAGACCAGTTCGGGGCCGAAGTGCAGGACGTACCGCTTCTCGGCCGCCTCCCACAGCATGAAGCCCGGCAGCACGGCCGCGCCGGTCTTGAGGGCCACGCGAGCCAAGCCCGAGGCGGCACAAGCCTGTTTCCCAAAAAAATCCACGAAGACGCCCTGCGGCGGCGTCATATTCGTGTCCATCAGAATACCGACAGTTTGCCCCGTCCGCATTGCGGTCAGCAAGCCGCGAGCGAAATCGTCCTTGGACAGAATGCGATTGCCGTGGAGGCAGCGGATAGCGTTCACATATTCGTCAAGGCGGCGGTTGTCGAGACGCCGGATGACCATGCCCATGGGATAGCCCATGAGCGAGTGATAGAAGCTGGAAAGCTCCCAGGCACCCAAGTGACCCGTGAGGACCAGGACGCCCTTGCCCCGCGCCTTTGCAGCCAGATAAAAATCGAGACCCTCGGTGCGAATCCAGCCGCGGGTGTTTTCCGCGGTGTAGCTGCTCATGCGACAGAATTCGACAAGCTGCCAGCCAAGGTAGCGGAAGAGGCCGCGAAGGATGCGGCGGCGCTCGGAGGCAGAAAGCGTGGGCAAGGCCAGTTCCAGGTTGCTCTTGCCCACGCGGCGCAAACGGCCGAGGGCATGATATGCGCCCCATGTGAGCAAACCAGCCATAAAACGCGCCGTCTTGCGCGGCAACCGCCCCAGAAAACGCGCGATTGTCAGTACCAGTAGAAACTCAAGATTTTCTCGCATCGGTCAAGGCAAAGAATAAGTTTAGCCCTCCGACGCGGGTTCCGCCTGCCAAAACACAAGAAAGGGGCTCGCCAATGGAGAGCCCCTCACGTCCTGCGTCTCGGCTCGCCGTTATTTGCGGTTCCTTGAAGAAACAAAGTAGTGCGCCACGCTGCTCACAAACGGCACCGCGCCCGCTGGAACCGGGACATTGCCCTTGAGGATGTTCTCGAAATCTTGCGCCCCACCAAAGTAGACCTCGGTGTCTTCGCGATTCTGGCTTACACTGGTTCCGTCCAGGTCGATGCCGGCAAACAGGCCCTTGTTACGCGAGTAGCTGAGCAGTTCGGCGTTCATCTTCCAGTCGGTGGAGGCCTGGCCGCTGCGGCCTATAGGGCCTGCCGCTGCAGAGGCATCGCCGCCGATCTTGAACTTGTTCTTCAGCAGATCCTGAAAGCCGCGATCATTCACGGCAACCAGCACCAGATCCGTGGATTGACCGCCGATCTGCAGTCCCCACGATCCGCCTGCCATGCGAATAAACACCGGCGCGCTCCAGCCGTGACCAGTGCGGCATGTGACCACTCCCTGGCCGTACTGCCCGCCGAAGACAAAAGCTCCCTTGATCATTCCCGGAACCACTCCGACACAGGTGGCCGACTCGAGAATATCCATCGGGATGGCCTTGTCGGGAGTGGCCATGACCTCGTCCAAAACCGCCTTGGCGGCGTCGACGCGGGCTTGCAAATCCTCCTTCCTGGAGGCTGCGAAAGCAGTGGATGAAAGCGCAAAACAGAGGCAAATCAATGCAAAAGTCTTTTTCATATCCGGATCCTTTTTCGCTCCGCGGCCCTGAGGCGGCGCAGATTATTGAGTCGTGCAAGTTGGGGTGTGAGGATCAGAGCCGCGCAGCTTTGGGCAACGGCTGTGAAACCCACCGCGTCAGGTTCTGGCTCTGGGGCGGGTGTCGCTGCCAGAGTGTTCCCAGACAGGCTACAGCATTTGAGTCGAAAAGCGCATCTAGATGCGCCTCCTTTAGTCCGCAGACCACCATCGCCTTCCGCCCCCGCCAGGAATGCTGAAATCATGCCTCCAGCAGGGGCGGAACACAAAGACACAGGTTCAAGACCCACAGCGCGGGTCTTGAACCTTAAGATGCTTAGACTGCACTGGGGGATGACTGGTTAGAACGCTGATGCTGCCTACGCCGCGAGCTGAGGGAAAAAGAGGAGTTCCCCGGCTTGAATGGAAAATACTTACCGGGGAACCCCTATTCCCCAGATCTGCGTTGCTCTGTAAATAAGCCTGTGGGAAACTGGCCGTCTAAAGATGGTCAATAGTGCTCGATAATAGGCAAATTCGCTTTTTTAGGGATAAACAGCAACAAAAAGCTTATAGAGATTCAGCGGTCGCTGCAGAGGGAGATCATTTCATTTGAATGAACTTTTTCCTCTTCGGTACCCCAAGCGACCGGTTTACGCGCTATTGCCTAAGCAGTCTGCAGTAAGGAATGCGCGAGCCTGCAATGGCGTGGCTCGCGTCGATTATGTGGTAAGTGCTTGAAAAGGGAGAGGGCTGAGTGTTTGGAAGGGGGAGGGCCGACTGGTTGAGAAACGAGGGAGCACTTGAGTGCGTGGAAATGGGGGAGGGCTTAAAAAAAGAAAAATAGCCGAACAACTGATAAATGAGATCGTGCATCAAACCCTACACAGAGCAGCTAAAAAATGATTGAAAACCGCGGTTAAAGAAAAAAGAGGAGTTCCCAGGCATCATGGAAAACATGCCGCCTGGGAACTCCTTTCCCCAGATCTGCGTTGTTTCTGTAACCCATTCTGTGGAAATAGAGGACATTGCGCAAGATTACGGAACCTGTGGAGATAAAAGTAACCACCCGATGTTTACTCATAAGTAACGGGCTTGGAATCTCAGTTCTGCCCTTGACGACGATCCCCGCGACGACGATCGGCTTGTCTGCGATCATCGACGCCGAGACCCGGCGGCAGTGCATGGTTGGACGTGCGCATGGAGAGATCGGTCCGGTTGTCAGCACCGGTTTTGCGCATCAATCGGCCGACGTGAGCTTGGACGGTTCGCTCTTCAATGCCCAATTGGCGGGCAATTTCGCGATTCGAGCGAGCGGTAAGGATCAAATCCAAGACCTGTTGCTCCCGGTCGGTCAAATGCAGAGGGGCGTTCGTGAGGCTGGTATCGGAGACTTCGAGCAGCCGGTCAACCAGCTTGGAGAGCAGCCGTCGCGGTGCCCAGATGGAACCGTTGATGACCTCATCGACGGCTTGGCGCACCGCCCGTGGGCCCGCTTGCACATCGAGGAATCCGCGTGCGCCTGCCAGGATCAAGTCCACGATTAGCTTGTCGTTTCCCGCGGGGCCTATGACGATCAATCGGAAATCGGGACGCTTGCGGCGAATCGCCTCCACGGTTCCTACACCGCCGGAGAAAGAGGTCAGGTCCACGATCAGATAACTTAGCTTTAAATCGGACAGCAATTCTTCGATCATCCCGAATACCGGCAATAGTGGAGCGTATTTCTCGCCCGGTAGGTTGTCGAAGATGCTGGCCATACCCTCCAGGCGGAGCGGCTCATCAATCAGCACGCCGACACGAATCGGTTCAGTTTTTTTAATCGAAGACAATGCGACCTCCCGACGAACGCAGGAGGACTGAGCCACGGGCGCGCAGAGCATCGGCTTCCGCACGACCGCCTAACATTCCTTTCCCCTAACCAGTGCAACCGGTATTCTTCCCTAGAGCTTGGGAAGGACAATTCCCTGTTGTTTCTGATACTTGCCCTTGCGATCGGCATAGCTGACCTCGCAAGGCTCATCGGAGCGGAAGAATAAAATCTGGCAAAGTCCCTCGTTGGCGTAGACCTTGGCCGGTAGCGGCGTAGTATTGGAGATTTCCAGTGTTACGAATCCCTCCCACTCCGGCTCGAATGGCGTTACGTTCACAATGATTCCGCAACGCGCATAGGTTGACTTTCCAACGCAGATCGTCAGTACATCTCTTGGAATACGAAAATACTCGACAGAACGCGCCAATGCAAACGAATTCGGCGGCACAATCACTGAATCTCCCTGCACCGAGACGAACGACCGCTCGTCAAATGCCTTGGGATCGATGATGGCGCTATTCACATTGGTAAATATCTTGAATTCGTCAGAAACACGCAAATCATAGCCATAAGAAGAGAGCCCATAGGAGATGACGCCAGTAGCCACCTGCTTCTCGCTGAAGGGCTCGATCATACGGTGATTGACGGCCTGCTCCCTGATCCAACGGTCGCTCTGAATGGACATTCTTTTCCTGTTCCGGGTCTAAGCCCGCATGCCCGGATTTGATTTCTCGGGGGCTAAAGGGGATATTACAAAACTATCTTACGGAATTGGTCTGCGAAATTTCAATGGACAGGACGAGCAAATCGCTCTCCTGTGGCAAGAAGTTGGCTTGTGAAATCTCCACACCGAGTTTTCCTCAGAAGAAAAAATGCATGTAAGCGATTACTTGTCCTCCTTGGTGTTTCAAAAACGCTCTAAATCCTGTAGCATCACGAGCGTAGGTCGTAGTAAAGTCAATTTAGTTCGGCCAGCGAGGTGCCACTTTGATTAAGCAGGACATCGTCCATCATGTGATTGAGCGCACGGGCCTGCCCCGCACCAAGGCAGAGGCTGCTGTAGACACAGTTTTCGAGGGCCTGAAGCAGGCTCTCACCGACGGCGAACGCATCGAACTGCGAGGCTTTGGCGTTTTCAGCGTCCGCGCTCGCAAGACTGGCATCGGCCGCAATCCCCGCACCGGTACCGAAGTAAGCATCACGCCGGGCAAGGCCGTGCGCTTCAAGCCAGGCAAGGAACTGCACGCGCTAGACGCAGGTGCGGCGAGTCAATAAAGGCACCGCGAGATACAAGTCAAGACGCTTACCCAGCCAGAATTGCGTTGACTCGCTGACCTGCCACGCCGCAGGCAGCCCGCCCCAGCGCGCGTGGTCACATCAGGCGCAGCGCATCCACGTCAACAACCAGATTCCTGCGGGGAATCTGCGCAGCATCCGCATGGGCCAACATGCCGCGCAGCGCCGTGTTGAGTGCTTTGCGTGATCCCGCCTTGAGAATCAAGTGAAAGCGATAAACGCCCTTGATGCGCGCAATGGGCGCGGTGCACGGGCCGAGCACACGCACGCCCTCAGGCGCTGTTTTCTCAAACCATTTGCCCAACAATGCCGACCAGCCAACCGCTTCCTCAAGTTTGCCCGATTGCACCAGCACATTCGCCAGCACGCCGAAAGGCGGGTAGTGCATCCAGCGCCGGTATTTCAATTCGCGCTCGACAAAAGCTGCGTAGTTGTAAGTGCTCGCAGCAAGGATGGCGTAATGGTCGGGGTAGTAAGTCTGCACCACGACGCGGCCCGGCAACTCACCGCGTCCGGCGCGGCCCGAGACTTGAGTCATCAGTTGGAAGACACGCTCGGCGGCGCGGAAATCGGGCATGGAGAGCGCATGATCGCAACCCACCACGCCCACCAGAGTGACGCCGTGAACATCGTGGCCCTTGGCGATCATCTGCGTGCCAACCAGCAAATTGATCTCGCCTGAATGCAGCCGCGCCAGTAGTCTTTCCAAATCATGCCGGCCGCGCACTGTGTCGCGATCCATGCGGCCGATGCGTGCGCCGGGAAAGATTTCGCCGAGCCGCTCCTCACCCTGCTCTGATCCCGCACCCAAATAGTAAAGATGCTCGCTGTCGCACTTAGGGCAGCGCGCGGGAACAATACGCCGGAATCCGCAGTAGTGGCATTCGAGGCGCTGCCCCTCGCGCGCAATGCCTGCGTTCCTCAAAGGGAGGTCTCCGTCTGTGGCATGGTCGGCAGCCGGCTTGTGGTGCGTAAGCGCGATGGCGCAGTTCTGGCACTCCAGTTTTTCGCCGCAAGCGCGGCAGAGGACTGCGAAAGAGTAGCCACGCCGATTCAGCAGAATAAGCGCCTGCTCGCCGCGATCGAGAGCCTCGCGAGTCTGCTGGACAAGCGCGCGCGAAAAAAGCTGCTCATGGCCGGTCTCCTGAAACTCCCTCCGCATGTCTATCAGTTCGACCTCGGGCAGCGGGCGGTTCATCACCCGGTCGCGCATCTCTATGCGCTGATACTTGCCCGCTGCTGAGTTCTGCCAGCTTTCGAGCGACGGCGTAGCCGAGCCGAGCGCCACCACGGCTCCCTCGATTTTTGCGCGCATCACGGCCACATCGCGAGCGTTGTAGCGCGGCGTCTCCTCCTGCTTGTAACTCTGATCATGCTCCTCATCGACAAGGATCAGGCCGAGATGAGGCACTGGTGCAAAAATGGCCGAGCGCGTTCCCACGACAATCGGCGCCTCGCCACGCCGGATGCGACGCCACTGTTCGCTGCGTTCCTCCGGCGTAAGCGCGGAGTGAAGCAGCGCGACTTTTTGCCCGAAGGCCGCGTCCAGCAGGCCTGCAGTTTGCGGCGTGAGGCCGATCTCAGGAACCAGCAGAATGGAAGACAGACCACGATCAAGCGCCCTCTGCATAGCCGCGAGATACACGGCCGTCTTCCCTGATCCCGTCACTCCATGAAGTAGGAATGGCTTAAAGCCCCCCAGCGCCGTCGCCAGGCTCGCCAAAGCATCCATCTGCGGCTCGTTGAGCCGCAGCGGCCCTGGCTGGCTCTGCAAACCGCCTAGACGGAAAGCAGCAGGCCGCTCATCGATGCGGACCAGCCCGCGCCGCACCAAAGTTTGCAGCGTGGAGGAAGGCAGCTCTCTGCGACGAAGCTCAGCCAGCGGCAGCTCATTGCCGCAAGCCGCTAACTCGGCCAGAATCGTCTGTTGCTTCGCCGTCAGCGACGGCAGCCGCGCCTCTGGTATCAGCACAGCAAACCTCTCCATGCGCCGCGCATCGCGTTCGACCGCCGCCGTCTCGCGAGCAATCCACTTCTTGCGCGCCAGGCCGGCCAGCACCGGCAGCGTGGCCGCCGTAGCCGTACGCAGCGTGGAAACCTTCACCAGCTCGCCCGAGGCCAGGCGGGCGAGCACACGCCGCTCTAGGTCCTGTTCCTCGGCTGAAATTTTTCCCCGACGTTTCAAATCGCTTTTCCGCGCCAGTCCCCTTGCGAATCGCGGCGAGTCTCCGTCCAGACTGTCGGCCAGCATGTCTCGGCCCAGGTCGGTTATGCGGTAGTAGACGGTACGGCGCACCTCGGCCATCAGCGGCAACATGCCCCGCAGCACCTCGCCCAGCGGTGCCAGATAGTACTGCGCCATCCACTCGGCCAGCTCAAGCAGTTGATCGCTCAGCAGAGGCTCGTCGTCCAGAACCGCTTCGATGAAACGGACCTCGAAGTCAGCAGGAGACTTGACGTTGAGAGCAGTCACCACACCGATCAGCTTTTCATTACGAAAAGGTACGATGACCCGCGCGCCCCTCTGCGGCCGTTGCCCCTCGCGGATCGCATAGGTGAACGCACGGTCAAGCGGCACTGGCAACGCGACTTCGCAGTATGCAGGCATGGGCGGCAAGAATCAGTGTAGGGGATGGAGGTTCGCTCAAAAGGGCGACTGTGAATATTGCGTTCACCGGTGATTGCAAAATGGGCCGCAGGCATTACAATTCCGCTGATGACTCTTAACGTCTTTAAGAAAGCCGCTCCCACCTCGTCTGCTAATCATTCGTCCCACCCAGACGGCCCCATTACGCTGGCCATCGATATTGGCGGCTCGGGGCTGAAGGCCATGCTGCTCGATGCGGCTGGCAAGCCGGTAAACGAACGGGAGCGCGTCGAGACTCCGGCCGTGCCCACGCCGAAGGCCGTGCTTGCCGACCTCGATGAATTGCGCAAGCTGATGCCGGAGTTCGACCGCGTGTCGGTTGGATTTCCCGGCGTCGTCAAGCGTGGCGTCACCATGCTGGCCGCCAACCTCAATCCAGACTGGATTAACTTCCCGCTGCAAGCAAAGCTGGCCGAGATGTGGAAGAAACCGGTACGCGTTGGAAACGACGCCGAGATAGCCGGCTACGGAGCCGTTCAAGGCCATGGCGTCGAGTTGCTCATCACTCTGGGCACAGGAATGGGCTTCGCTCTGTTCACTGACGGCCACCTGGTCCCCGGCCTGGAGTTAGGCCACCATCCGTGGCGTAAAAAGGGCATGACCTACGAGGATTACCTGGGACGGCGCGGACTCGATAAGTACGGCAAGGCGCGCTGGAACGACTTTCTAGAAGCCGCGATCAAGCAGACCGAGGCCCTCTTCAACTGGGACCACCTCTACCTAGGCGGCGGCAACACCAAGAAGATCACCTTCAAGCCCGGCCCAAATGTAACCATCGTCTCCAATGAAAATGGCATCCTCGGCGGCGTTTATTTGTGGCGGGATCAGGGCGATAAGGCAGATGGCCCACATCCGACATGCCATTGACTTGGGTTCCCCACTTCTCGAATGCGCTCCACATCGGCGGGCGGGTATGGCTAACATGCAGCCCGCCCCTGCTCATCACTTGCACCATTCTTCGCCATGCCGCATAAACAAATGACTGCATCCCTGAGGCAGATGGGCCGGAACAGGCAAAGGATCGCCGGGTTGCCACAATTCCAAGGCGATGCAGTATTTCGGGCATTTCTGAATCAGCCACGGCCAGCGGATTACCATCTGAGTAGCCGGTTAGACCGCGATAGCGAAGAACTCGGCCATACTGCCCTGAATCCCCTGCTCGGTAGACCTCAATCCAGTAGGTGTAGGGCGCGTTCTCGGTAGGATTGCCGACGATCACGTCTCCTTGCAGCGGTCCGCTTTCGACAAAACGTGTGTCCTGATTGTTATTTCTTCCTGTTCGATTCAGGAACACGCGAATGAAGCGATCAGCCCCCTTGTCATATCGATACAATGCATTGGCGATCCCGCAGTCGCCATCGCCGCTCATCGCTCCCGCTCCACATACCTGTGCGAACAGAAACGGGCGCGTTTTGTTCTCGCCGCCATACACAATGCTGCTGGCGAAAAGATGGTAGGGCGTGTCAGCCCATGGCATATCATTTCTGACGTGTTGATAGAAATGCAGAGCGCAGTCCGGGCTGGATGCTTTTACAAGGCAAAGGAATATTGGTCCGTGGTCCTCCAGCTCTGTAGGGGGCTGACCGCCGTCCTGGATGGCCACAAACGTCCATTGAGTTTCGGTTCCAAAGGGTTCCGTCAGATCGATATGAGAAACGACTTTTGGTTTCGTGACGCCCTGACGCAACAACGCCGCAATGACCAACCGATCTATTTCCTCCCTTGGAATAGCCTTAGGTTTCTCCGCACTCAAGAAGTGCGGCGTAATAGCGGCGCTCAAGAGCACACAGCACACCGACAGTGGACGGAATCGGAAACCTCTCTGGTCCATAATGAGCGATTTTAGATCATGACTGTGTAGGCTGCTGGGAGTTCCGCTTGACTGCTTGTCATAAGCTTGCCGAAAGCGTCTGCCCAATCGCAAGTTTCTCTTCTGTTAGAGCGGTTTTCTAGTTGCTGTAGACGGGAGCCATTGCAGTTGAGTGGCTTTTCCCTTTCAGGGGCCCCCAGCGACAGGTGTTCGTCACTGGGGTGGAAGTAAAAGTCACCTTCTACGCAGCCGGACGCGCTATGTGAACTGAAGAATCGCTCTAATCGTGCTATCTTTTTATATCATGGCTACGATTTCTCAAATCCCGCTGCATGAATACCTCGGTACTAGCTATCGGCCGGACCGTGAATACGTGGATGGAGAAATCAGGGAGCGAAACGTGGGCAAGTGGGAACATGCTCGAGTGCAGTGGCTGCTGGCGCTTTGGTTAGGGTCCCACGGAAAAGAGTGGGGGATCACCGGCAGTACCGAACAGCGGGTTCGAGTATCGGATCGCCGCGTTCGCGTGCCAGATCTGGTCGTTCTTACAGCCGGAGCGCAACAGGAAGTATTGACCGATCCACCGCTCCTGGTCATCGAAATCCTCTCTCCCGACGACAGCTACTCCGATACCCAGGAGCGTGCTCGGGACTACCGCGAGATGGGCGTGGAAACGGTCTGGATCATTGATCCAAAGACACGCACCGGTCGTCTGTGCTCTGGGACAGAATGGGTGGAATCCTCGCGTCTGGGAGTCAAGGGGACGCCATTGTATGTCAATCTGCCAGAGATATTGGTAGTGTCCTAATCTAAAAAGTCTTGAAAGCTCCGGCTGGCACCGGAGCTTTTCCTCTAAGGCTTCACAGTGCGGATTGATTCCCCGCTATAGGAAGGGCCGAATATAACTCCACAGGTCAAACACACGACCTTGTTCGTTTCCTTCTGTTGGGTCGGAATGTCCTCAGCAGGATAATGTGTCTTACATTTGGGACACCTGTATTCCATCATTGGAATAGGATCGTCGTGTGAACGGTTCATTACTAAATTCCTCAGTGCAGTAATTATCTCTCCAAGCCAATCACTTCAGTCGCTCATCTGCAGGACATCTTCAGGGTCATACCAGTAGCTTTTCCCGCAAAAATCGCAGACGACCTGAAATCTCTCGGCCGGTCCCTCGGGAATCCGAATCCGATATCCGTGGAGAAGGTTATCGTGTGGATTGGTCGTATTTTTGCACGTCACGGCAAGATACATACGAGACGATTATCTCTCCAAGCCCGCTTCCGCGCAACTCAAAATTAGGACACCGCCGAGATATTCAGCCAGTTGACCTCCGCCTGAATATGCCTAGACGGCAAATCTTTGCAGAAGATAACCGCCGGTTACCGCATAATAGCAATAAGAGGAGAAGTAGAGAAACCTCTCAGTCTGCTTCGAGAGAAGCCTACCCCCTCCCCCCCTTTTTATATTTTCAAAACCTTGCAGATAATTACTTCGTCACTACCAATAAAGTCATAAATTCAAACCTGACCAACACAAAAACCTACAAGTTTGCCGCCGAAACCTCACAAAATTGCCTCCGATTTAACTGCAATCATTCGGGCAATCGTTCTAACCTTTTGCAGGCGCTTTCAATCCCAGTTCGCGCATAGCTATCTGTAAATCGGCCCAAGCTTCCTTCTTCTGTCGCGGATCACGGAGTAAGTAAGCCGGATGATAAGTGACGATGAGCTGCGTGCCGCGAACTGAATGCACGCGGCCGCGCAGGCCGGCCAGCGGCTGGCGTGTACCAAGAAGATAAGTGGCCGCAGTAGCGCCGAGAGCTACCAGAACCTGCGGCCGGATAACATCGATCTGGCGGAAAAGAAATGGCGAGCAGGTTGCGCCCTCTTCAGGCTCGGGAACGCGATTGCCGGGCGGGCGGCACTTAACCACGTTGGCAATGTAGACCTCTTCGCGCTTGAGGCCCATTGCGACGATCATGTTATTCAAAAGTTGCCCAGCCTTACCAACAAACGGCAAGCCCTGCGCGTCTTCGTCAGCGCCGGGGCCTTCGCCAACAAACATCAACCGAGCCGAGGGTGAGCCGTCACCGAAGACCAGCTTGTTGCGGCCTTTGTGCAGCGCGCAGCGGGTGCAGTCGCCGATTTCTTCTCGAATTATTTGGAGTGCAGCGGTATGGTCGGCTTCGGGAACGGCTGCGGCCACTTGCGGTGGCGTTGGGATTGGCTTGCGGGGCGGAATGGTCTGGTCCTCCTGAGAAAGAATCGGCTGGGCGATGGATTCTGGTTGCTCTCCGGCGCTTTCGCCCAATGGCAGGCGCAAGGATGGAGCGCCCAATATCTCCGGCTCATCCTCGACGGCTAACTGCGCTGCGAGTGTTGGGTCAACAGGGCGGCGGTAGAACTCGGTGAGGCCGAGATCACGATAGAAGCGGACGCGAGCCAGCAGGGCTTCGCGGGTTGCGGAATCGAGCTGTCGTGCCAATCTGCTTACTCCACGATCAGTTGCCGACGCGCAGCGGCATGCGGAAGGGTCTCGCTGAGCACTCGATCCTGGCGATGCTTCTGGTCCTCGGCCCCATCAAGTTCAAGGACCATCGAGCTCGGCCGGCGAAGAGTGAGTATCTCGTCGAGAATGCGGTCGGCGAGCAAACGCTTGGGCATCTGGGGCAACTCGACAGACGTCGAGAGAGTAAGGAAAGTAGCCGCGTTGGAATCCGCGTCGAAGCCTGCTCCCTCATGCGCCACGTCATTGATCACGATAGCATCGGCTCCCTTGCGCAGAAGCTTCGCGCGGCCATTCTCCATACGATTTTCGGTTTCGGCAGCAAAGCCCACGATGAGTTGGCCCGGCCGACGCTGGCGGACGACTTCAGCCAGGATGTCCTCGGTGGGCGCGAGTTCCAGCGTAAGCGGCCCGCTCCGCTTGAGCTTCTGTTCGGCGACGTTGACGGGGCGGTAATCGGCCACTGCGGCAGCCTTGATGACCAGTGTGGCCTCGGCCATGCGCCCGAGCACAACCTCGCGCATCTGATCTGCCGTGACAACCCTGATCAGTTCGCAACGCGCAGGTGGATTCAGTGCCGAAGGTCCGCTGATGAGGACGACCCTGGCTCCACGGCTTTGCGCGGCATCGGCCAAGGCGTAACCCATTTTGCCACTGGAACGGTTGCCGATAAAACGCACCGGATCGAGGGCCTCGCGTGTTCCCCCAGCGGTGACGAGCACCACTTCGCCAGCCAGATCGTTGCGGCGGCTGAGAACGCTCAACACAGCCCCGGCAATCACCTCAGGTTCGGCCATGCGTCCCGCGCCCACCATGCCGCAAGCCAGATCGCCCGTGCCCGGCTCAATAACGCGCACGCCGCGCTGGCGCAGGATTTCAAGATTCGCCTGCGTAGCCGGATGCTCCCACATATTGACGTTCATCGCTGGAGCCACCAGCACCGGTGCCTGCGTAGCCAGATAGAGAGTAGTTAGAAAATCGTCGGCGATACCGTGGGCAAACTTGGCCAGAATGTTGGCTGTGGCCGGGGCGACAACCATCGCTTCTGCCCACAGTGCTTCGCCGATATGCTCAATGCCGCTCTCTTCGATTGAAGCCCGATAAGCTCCGGTTCCCGCATCGTCCCACAAACTGGTGATGACTTTGTGGCCAGTGAGCGCGGCAAAGGTCAGCGGCTGAACGAACTTGCCGGCCCCTTCGGTCATGACCACGTGAACTTCGAAAGCCTGGCGTTGCAGCGCGCGGACCAACTCGGCCGCCTTGTACGCGGCAATTCCGCCGGAGACACCTACCGTGACTCTCATGGCTCGATTGTAGAACGTTTCGATTGAGAAAGGCGCGGTGTGAGGCAACCGGAACGCATTGGCAGGGATCTGCGAAAGGCCATGAAGGTCATCAATGAGGCTCTAGATAATCCCACCTTAACCGCAAGGTACGCGGCGAAGGTGGGCACCCGCTCGCAATGCGAAAGAAACTAACTAGCCAGGATGGGAATGGCTGGGCCCTCAACCGGCGGCTTGACGACCGGCACGTCTGCTTTGACGTAGGCAATCTTGCCCGCATTGATCTCATCCTGGGCAATGCGACAGGGTTTGGTGGAATGAGTGGGGACAAGAGCGTGGGAGCCGCTCTGCAACTGGCGGGCGCGGCGTGCGGCCACCAGGACTTTTCGGTAATTCGAGTCGAAGCCGGTTTCAATCTTCATCTTAGTCCTCGTCGAAATCCAGTAACTGCTGCCCGGAGTCTCCGCCAATGCCGAAGGCCGCAAGCACAGGCTTCAGCCGCTCCTGCGAGTTGATTTGCAAACAGCCCGCTGCTACCTCCAGCACCCGGCGCGAACGGAACGCGATAGGCTCGTCATTGCGATAGAAGCGTTCGGCTTGCACAATGGCTTCCAATTGCGCGACCGCCCGGTCCAGAATGTCGTTGATCAAAATATAGCCGTATTCGCGATAATTCTCAATCTCCTTGCGAGCCTCCCCCAGGCGGCGGTAGACTTCCGCGTCGTCCTGAATGCCCTCGGCGCGGCTGCGATTACGCAAGCGGGTACGCAGGACCTGGGGATTGGGCGGCAGAACGAAGATGCTGACAGCCTCAGGCATTTTGGCGCGCACCTGCGCGGCGCCCTGCACGTCGATGTCGAGCACCAGGTCGTGCCCCTCGCGGCGGGCCTGTTCGAGCGACGCGCGCGGCGTTCCGTAGAGGTCTTTGCCGAAAACCTCAGCGTGCTCCATAAACTCTCCGGCGGCGAGCATCCGCTCGAACTCCTCGCGGCTCGTGAAGTGGTATTCGCGCCCGTCCTGCTCGGAGCCGCGCGGCGGGCGCGTGGTCCAGGAAACGGAGAATTCGATTCCGGTCAACTGCTTGCGCACCTCGTTCACCAGCGTGCTCTTGCCCGAGCCCGAAGGCGCCGAAATGATAAAGAGAATTCCTGCCACGGTTCAATTGTCCTTTGCGAGGTTGCGTTGAAACTTCCGCTCGTTTGATATTGTTATTCGACGTTCTGAATCTGTTCGCGAGTTTTTTCTATCTCCGACTTCATAGCTAGTCCCAATTCAGTAATGCGGGTTCCCTTCCCGCCTGCGCCGCCGGTTTTGGAAAGCAGAGTATTGGCCTCGCGGTTCATCTCCTGAAGCAGGAAATCGAGCTTCTTGCCCGCTTCGCCTCCAGCTTTCAACAATTCGCGAAAGTGGCCGATGTGCGTGCTCATGCGAGTCAGCTCTTCGTCGATGTCGCTGCGTTCAACCATCACGGCGACTTCTTCGAGCAACCGCTGGCGATTGAACTCCGGGCCGGTGGCCGCCAGCAGGCGCTCGGTAAGCCGTGCTTGATAGCGCTCTTCAACTTCGGGACGCAACGCCGCCACGCCCTCAGTGGCCTCAGCCAGGCGATCAAGGGTGTCAGAGAGAATGGCCGCAAGCGCCTCGCCTTCGCGCGCCCGCATCGTCTTCAACTGTTCGAGCAGCGGCGCAATCTCGCGCTGCACGCTTTCGACCAGAGCGCTCATCTCTTCGTCGCTACCAGAGCGATTGTCGTTCTGCAAAGCACCTGGGAGCCGCAGAATAGCGTTCAGGTCAGGCTGTTGGCCGGTAAGTCCATGTTCCTCGCGTGCCGCGGAAAAAGCGGCCAGATAGCTGTTCACAAGCTCGCGATTGTAACCAACCGTTTGCTGGCTGGAGCGCTCGACGGAGATAGCCAAATCGACGTGGCCGCGAACAAGGTTGTCCTTGATTGCCTTGCGCAGTTCCACCTCCAGCGCGTCCATGCCCGAAGGCATGCGCACCTGCACGTCGAGAAAGCGGTGGTTCACGCTTTTGATTGTCAGCGTGTAGCTCAGTTGGTCGTTTACTCGGACTTGCGCGCGCGCAAACCCGGTCATCGAATAGATCGGCATAACTGCTAGTCCTTTGTTTCGCCAGCCAAAGCCGGTTCCAACGGAGGTTCTTCTGGCATGTCCATGAATTGCAGTTGATAGAGCCGCTGATAAGTGGCGGAGGCGGTCAGCAGCTCGTCATGAGAGCCGATGGAGGTGATGCGTCCATCTTCGAGGACGGCGATGCGGTTGGCGCGGCGAATGGTTCCCAACCGATGTGCGATGACGAGGACCGTGCGGTTCTGCATCAGGTTGGCCAGCGCAGCCTGCACCAATGATTCGCTTTCGGCATCGAGCGACGAGGTAGCTTCGTCGAGAATCAGAATGGGCGCGTTCTTGAGAATGGCGCGGGCAATGGCCAGGCGTTGCTTCTCGCCTCCAGAGAGGCGGAAACCTTTTTCGCCGATAACGGTGTCATAACCTTGCGGCATGCGCAGAATAAAGTCGTGGGCCAGAGCGTTGCGCGCGGCCTCGGCCACAAGGTCAGCGTTAATCTCCGGATGGCCGTATGCGATATTGTTGCGCACCGTGTCGTTGAAGAGAATCGTCTCCTGCGTCACTTGCGCAACCTGTTTACGCAGCGAGCCCAGCGTCAGCTCGCGCAGATCGCGGCCATCAATCAAAATGCGGCCGGAAGTGACATCGAAGAAGCGCGGAATCAGGTTGACCAGCGTGGATTTTCCCGCCCCGCTGGGGCCAACCAGCGCCAGCACCTCGCCTGCCTGTACGTCGAGATCGACGTTGTGCAGAATCTGGTGTTCGCCCTCCTCGGTGCTATAGGAGAAACCCACGTTCTCAAACTGAATGGAGTTCTGAAAGCGAAGCAACGTGATCGCGTGCGGCTTTTCCTTCACGTCGTCTTCAGTATCGAAGAAGCCGAAGATGGAAGACGAAGCGCCCATGGCCTGCTGGAAGCTGTTATAAAAATATGCGAACTTGCGCACCGGATCATAGAGCTTGAACAGGAGAATGATGAAGGCGCCGAACGCGCCTATGGTCATGTGGCCATGTTTGATCTCGTTGCGGCCGATCAGCAGCAGCAGCGCAATGGCGATCGCTCCGATGGAGTCCATCAAGGGCGAGCTGATGGACTGAATGCGCACGCTACGCAGGTTGGCGCGGAAGAGCCTGCGAGCGGCCGTTTTGAAACGCAGAATCTCCCACAGTTCGGTGTTAAATGCCTTAACAATGCGGTTGCCAGTCACCGTCTCATGCAAAATGTTTTGTATTTCGGCCAGCTTGTCCTGGCCTGATCGAGTGCGGGTGCGAACTTCACGGCCGATCTTGCGCGAGGAGGTAATAACGACCGGAACAAAAATCAGCAGCGCCCAACTCAGGCGCCCGCCGAGATGGATGACGAGAATTAGACCGACAATAAAGGTGAAAAATTGCTGTAGAAATTCGCCAATCACCGAACTGACCGCAACCTGGACGCGATCTACGTCGTTGATGAGCGTGGAAAGAATCGTGCCCGTGGCATGCTTATGAAAAAAGCTCGATGAACGGCGCAGCGTGGCTTCATACAGGTGATTACGTAGGTCGGTAATAGTGGCGAAGCCGGCGTAGTTGACCAGGTAGGTGCCCAAGTAATCGCACAGGCCTTTGATCAACGTGGAAACCACCAGCGTAAAGGCCACCACCCACCAGGCATCGTGCAAGAAATGAGGAACCACGAGGCGCAGATCGAAGTGCCAACTGGACCGGGGAACGCCAAGGGTGATGGGACCATCGGACGCGTCAGGTTTCAGAACGTTGTCGAAGATGGGCTGGAAAAGCAGGACGCGAAAGTTGTCGAGCAAACCCACTAGAGCCAGTAACATCACGCCCGGCAGCACTTGCAACCAATAAGGCAGCCCATAGCGCAGCAGGCGCAGAAATCTTTTCATACTGGCCTACCCGCCTGGCGGATGCATGACTCCATCCCCGCATTATAGCTGTTGACCATGTAACAAGCGTTTGCAGTCTATTTCCCTCTGTTCGCGCACAATCAATAGAAGGATTGCCCATAGGAACGCGGAGAGATGGAACGCGAAGTAATCGAGCGCGGCATGATGGAGCGCGGCACGGTGGAACACATATCCCGCTCAGGCCTGCCGGCAATCCGCCTTATGTCCCCCGACAGGTACCCCCTCCCCCCATATTTATTGTGAAACTGTGTAACTGTGAACCGCGATTATCCTGAAATTCCCAAAATAATCTTCAAAAACTTGCAGATAAATTCAGCCTTGTGGAAAGTTGTCGCATAAATGTCTCGCCTTCAGCAAAAGGATTACTTACAGAATCGCTCTTGCTACAGACTGTAACGGCAGAACCTTGTCAACGCCGCCTGCCTTGATCGCTTCCTTCGGCATTCCGAAAACAATGCACGTAGCCTCGTCCTGGGCGATGGTCATGGCGCCCGCCTGCTTCATCTCCAGCATTCCCCGCGCACCGTCGTCGCCCATGCCAGTGAGGATAACGCCCACGGCATTGCGCCCGGCATAGCGGGCCGCGGAGCGGAAAAGCACATCGACCGAAGGGCGGTGGCGGCAGACCAGCGGACCATCCTTGATCTCCACGTAGTAGCGTGCGCCGCTGCGCTTGAGCAGCATGTGATGGTTCCCCGGCGCAATTAGCGCGCGACCACGAATCACCGTGTCGTTGCTCTCAGCCTCCTTGACGGTGATGGCGCACAAGCTGTCGAGCCGGGCGGCAAAGGCACGTGTGAACAACTCCGGCATGTGCTGCACGATCACAATTCCTGGAGTATCGGATGGAAGCGCCTCAAGCACGGTCTTCAGCGCTTCAGTCCCGCCTGTAGAAGCGCCGATTGCAACCACCTTCTCCGTGGTTTCTGCCATGGCGTGCGTGGCCGCAGAAAGAATGCAGTCGGCGTTGAGCTTGGGCTCGACCGTGTGACTGGGTGTGAGAGTGCGCAGCTTGGCTTGGGCCGCGGCCTTAACCGCATTGCAGATGTCGATGCGCGAGTCTTCAAGAAACTGCTTAGTGCCCAGCCGTGGCTTGGTCACTATCTCCACCGCACCGTATTCCAGAGCCTTGAGTGTGCTCTGTGCTCCGTCTCCGGCGAGGCTGGAACAGATCACCACCGGGATCGGATGCTGGCTCATAAGCTTCTTGAGAAATGTAAGCCCGTCCATGCGCGGCATCTCGATGTCCAGCGTGATCACGTCCGGCACCCGCTCGCGCATGCGTTCGGCGGCCACAAACGGGTCGCCGGCCGTGGCAATCACCTCGATCTCCGGGTCGGACTCGAGCACCTCGCGCAGCGTTTGGCGAACCACGGCGGAGTCGTCAACGATCAGAACGCTAATCTTTCTTGCACTCATAAACTCGGCCTCATTAGTTTCTTTTCCTGGTACGCCTGTTCCCTGCCGCCCCGGCTCGTTCGCCGCTGTCTAAGTACGGTTGCGGATCAGGAGTGCCGCTGGAGCAACACTTCCCCGGTCTTGGTATTAAAGTGAATGTTTACGCCGCACTGGCCACCCAAGGAAGACGCACTCACCAGAAAACCTTCCTCCTCGAGTATTTTGATCGCGGCCTCGCAGTTTAGCCGCCCCACGGTCGGCCGCGACGCATCGCCGGCCACCATCAGTACATCTCCGCCCCCAAAAAGTTTTACCTCGACCTCGTCGCGGCGCGCGCCAAGCGCGTCCAGCTGCCGGGCCAAATCGCGAATGGCGAAGTCCACGTAGCGGCGGCCGGTCTTGCGGCTCATCTCAGCTTGCACCTTGGCCGGACAAATGGGCAGCATGGGATGACAGAGCGCGCCCACGCCGAGCCGCGGAACCCTGAAGGCGATGCCTACGCAAGAGCCGAGCAAGGTGCGCAGCATGGTCGGCTTTCTGACCAGGCGCGATTCTCCCGGCTGCAAGTAGACTTCAGGCAAAGTTGCATCAGGCTCCGGCGTCGGTTCCTGTCTATCCACAGGACACCTTCTTTGCCATATTCAGCCGAACTGGACAGCAAGGAAATTGACTCGGATCGCAGTGCCGCGACGAGCAAGCGTCGCTTCCGCCAAGCTCATGGAGCAGCACCTCCCCGGTCATGGTGTTGAACTGGATTTTGACTCCGGCCGTGCCTCCGAGCCTGGACGCAAGCACGGCGAAACCCTCTGAATCGAGCACGCTGATTGCAGCGTCGCAGTTCAGCCGTCCCACGGTCGGCCGCGACTCCGCCGTAGAAACCAACAGTACATCGGCGCCTCCAAAGAGCTTCACCTCGACCTCGCCGCGGAGAGCACCCAACGCGTCAAATTGCCGGGCCAGATCGCGAATGGCGAAGTCCACATAGCGGCAGCCGATGGCCCGGCTTGAATTTCCAGCAGACTTGAGGGAATAGGTAGGCAGCATGGGATGACAGAGCGCGCCCACGCCGAGCCGCGGAATCCGGAATGCGATACCGACGCAAGAGCCGAGCAAGGTGCGCAAGATAGTCGGCTCCCTGACCAGACATGATTCTCCCGGCTTCAAGTAGAGGTCGGGCAGAATCAGATCAAGCTCCGGCATCGACCCTCCTATAAAGAGCCGGGGCTACAGGCACCAGCGGCAATTTCATGTCGTGCAGGGTCTCAGCGTGGCCGACAAACATATATCCTCCCGGCGCGAGGCAATTCGAGAGTCGCATGAGTATGCGCTCCTGCGTGGGCCGGTCGAAGTAAATGATCACGTTGCGGCAGAAGATCGCGTCGGCCTTCTCGGCGACGCCGTAATCTGCATCCATGAAGTTCAGGCGGCGAAACTCGACCTGTCGCCGCAACTCCGGCACCACCCGCTGCTTATGGGAACCAGGCTCGCGGCTGCGCATGAAGTACTTGCGCCGGAGCGTGGGCGCCACCGGGTCCACAACGTCGTCCGTATAGACTCCCAACTCTGCTTTGGCTAAAACGAGATTGGAGATATCGCTGGCCAGAATGCGGAAGCGAAAACCTGGATGGGTCATCGCATACTCGCTGAGCACAATGGCCATCGTGTAAGGCTCTTCACCCGTCGAACAGCCCGCGCTCCAGATCAGAAACGTCCGTCCGGGGTTGCGCTCCTGGATCTCGGGAAGAGCCTTATCCACCAGAAAATCGAAATGCCCGGACTCGCGAAAGAAGTCCGTCTTGTTGGTCGTCACCACGTCGATCAGATGGGTGATCTCCTCTTTGAGCCCGTTGTGACCGAAGAGGTAATCACAGTACTGACCGTAGGATTGAAGGTCAAGAACCTTCAAGCGCCTCTTGATGCGCACCTCGAGCATAGTTTTTCTCTCGGTACCCAGATGAATGCCCGCCTCGGCGTAAATTAACTCGCAGAGACGCGCATAATCTTTTGCTGAAATCGATTCGTCGCGAGCAATCATCGTGTGAGCGGGGCGGAGTGAGCCGCCCCGTCCCTCCCTTATGCGGCCACTTCAACAAGCTGCTGTTTGTCCGCCAATTGCTTAGCGGCATCCTGTCCTCGGACCGTGGCAAGCTCCTCGGCCGAGAAGACGCGATCGATGTCCAGGATCATGATGAACTGCGTATCGCGCTTTCCCATCCCCTTGATGAAGTCGGTCCGGATATGGGTTCCGATGCGCGGCGCCGGCTGAATCTGGTCCGGCTCGAGGTCGATCACCTCCTCGACCGAATCAGCGAGTGCGCCGATGATGGTCGATTCGCCGTCCAGCAACACTTCGACAACAACGATGCAGGTGTTACGCGTGCTCTCGGTCTTCGACATCTCGAAGCACAGCCTGAGATCGACAACCGGGACCACGCTGCCCCGAAGGTTGATCACCCCGGCCATGAACTCCGGTGTCCGGGGGATTTGCGTGATGGTGGTCAGGTCAAGGACCTCCCTTACCTTTGCCACATCGGTGGCGAAGATCTCGTTACCGAGCTTGAAGGTGAGATACTGCCGGGTCTCCGTGATTTCACTAACACTCATACTTCAACTCCTCTCTCATCCTGAAGCCAGGATGTTTGCCGTACGGGCGAAGTTGGAAAACCGCTCCGATTACTCCGCCCTAAGGCAAGTGCGGCCAGTACTCAGTAACGTTCGAACTCCCCGTCAAGGTCGTCGTGTTTGTCTTTGAGCCGGAGACTGACTCCGCCCGTGGTCTTTGCGCCTGAGGAAGCGGAATGGCCGCCTGCCCTTGCCGGCGCGGCTGGAGCCTGCCTGGAGGCCTTCGCGCCCACGCCCTTCCTTCCCGCAGAGCCTTCATCTCCGGTATGGAAGAACGACAGCGCGCTGACCAACTGATCGGACTGACCGGTTAACTCCTCGGTGGTTGATGCCATCTCCTCCGATGCTGAAGCGTTCTGCTGAATGACCTTCTCCAGCTGCTGCAAAGCCTTGTTTATCTGCTCGGCGCCGGTGTCCTGCTCCTTGCTGGCCGCGGTAATCTCCTGCACCAGTTCGGCAGTGCGCTGTATGTCGGGCACAAGCTTATCCAGCATTTCGCCGGACTTTTCCGAGACTCTCAAAGTGGTTCCTGAGAGCTGGTTGATCTCTCCGGCCGCTTTCTGGCTGCGCTCGGCCAGCTTGCGAACCTCAGCCGCGACCACAGCAAAACCCTTGCCATGCTCGCCGGCGCGTGCCGCTTCAATCGCTGCGTTGAGCGCCAGCAGATTGGTCTGGCGCGCAATCTCCTCAATGATCGAAATCTTGTTGGCGATCTCCTTCATCGCGGCGACAGCTTCGAGAACGCTCTTGCCGCTCTCCTGCGCGTCCTTGGCGCTCTTGTTGGCAATCTTGTCGGTAGTCTGCGCGTTGTCGGCGTTCTGCTTGATGTTCGAGACCATCTCCTCCATCGAGGACGAAGCCTCTTCGGCGGCCGCAGCCTGTGCGCTGGCGCCCTTCGACACCTGTATCGAGGCCGTTGAGATGGACTGGCTGGCGGCCGCCACCTCGCCCGCGATCGAGCGAATATCTGAGACCGTACGGGTGAGCCCCGCAACCATCGCCGAGAGCGCCTGCATCAGTTTGTCCTGCTGCGAGCGTTCGCGGATGTCCACCGTCAGGTTGCCATTCGAAATTTCTTCAGCGGCCGAGGTGATCTCGTTCATAGCCACAATCAGGGTATTCAGGTTGTTCTTGATCAGGTTGAAGTCGCCGTTGTAAGTGTCGGTGATCTGCGGCGGAATATCTCCCTTGCTGATCAACTCCACGTATTTTGCGGAGAAATTCAATGGCCCAATAACCGCGTCCAGTGTGTCGTTGACGCCCTGCACGATCTTGCGATAGTCGCCTTGGTGTTTGCTGGCGTCGGCGCGTGTGGCTAGTTTGCCCTCGACGGCGGCCTTCACCAGCGTTCCCGCATCGACAACCAGTAAGTTCACTGCGTCGATGCAGGTGTTCAGGTTGTTCTTGATAGTGTTGAAGTCGCCGTTGTAGGTATCGGTGATCCGGGCCGGAATGTCACCGTGGCTGATCCGATCCACATAGTTTGCAGAAACGTTCAACGGCCCGATAACCGCGTCCAGCGTGTCGTTGACGCCTTGCACGATCCTGCGATAGTCGCCCTGGTGCTTGCTAGCGTCGGCGCGTGTGGCTAGTTTGCCGTCGACCGCGGCCTTGACCAACATGCCAGCGTCTGTGACCAGCGCATTCACCGCGTCAATGCAGGTATTGAGGTTGTTTTTGATGGTGTTGAAATCGCCGTGGTAGGTCTCGGTGATCTTGGCCGGAATATCTCCCTTGCTGATGCGATCCACGTAGTTGGCAGCGACATTTAGCGGGGCAATGACATTATCCAGCATGGAATTCACGCCGATAACGATCTCAGAATAGGCGCCCTTCACCCGATCCGGATGTCCGCGTTCATCGAGCTTGCCTTCCTTCGCGGCAACCGTCAGCCGGGCAAACATGGCGGTCAAGACCTGCAATACCTCGGCCACATTGTTGACCGCAACCTTCATCTTTTCGTGATCGCCCTTGTACGTTGCTGTAATCAGCTCGTCGATCTTGCCGTTGGAAATCTGCGCCAGAATGCGGTTGCCCTCGCCGATAGGCAGCAGAATAGCGTCCAGCATGGTGTTGACGCCGCGCACGATCTCGGCGTATGCACCCTGGAAGTTTTCCGGCTTGCCGCGATCGGAAAGTTGCCCCTCTTTCGATGCCTCGATCAACCGCGCCATTTCTTTCTGAAGTCCTTGCGTCACGATCGCGACGTTGTTGACCGCAACCTTCATCTTCTCGTGATCGCCCTTGTAAGTCGCGGCAATCAGCTCGTCGATCTTGCCGTTTGAAATCTGCGCCAGAATGCGGTTGCCCTCGCCTATAGGTAGCAGAATCGCGTCCAGCATGGTGTTGACGCCGCGAACGATCTCGGCGTATGCGCCCTGGAAGTTCTCCGGCTTGCCGCGATCGGAAAGTTGCCCTTCTTTCGATGCCTCGATCAGCCGCGCCATTTCCTTCTGAAGTCCCTGCGTCACGACGGCCACATTGTTGACCGCGACCTTCATCTTCTCGTGATCGCCCTTGTAAGTCGCGGCAATCAGCTCATCGATCTTGCCGTTTGAAATCTGCGCCAGGATGCGATTGCCTTCGCCTATAGGTAGCAGAATCGCGTCCAGCATTTCGTTGACGCCCTCAACTATCTCGCGATGTGTACCGTTGAACTGGGTTGCCTTGCCGCGCTCGGAGAGGCGCCCCTCTTTGGATGCGTCCAACAGCCGCATAATCTCCTGCAACACGAGCATCGAGTCGTCCTCTTCTTCGACCAAATGCGCCTTCTCGCTCACGCGGACTCCATGTCCGTCTCCGCCGTGACCGTTCCCGCCGTTTTTGTTGCCGGCGCCATTCAGCTTCCGGCCTTCATTTACCAATGCAGTCGGCATGAAATCCGTCCCTTCCTTTCGCATGAGCTCGCTCTCTTTCATCCGTTTCGTCTGTGAAGTCCGGAACGTGAGGAGCGCGAGATTCAGCTGGTTAAATCGTTAATTGACTGGCGCTGGCATTCTGGCCGGCACCGACGATGCTTAAGGCGCTTAAGATGCTCTAGGCCGCGCGGCATTCCTTTCTCTCAGGCTCTGTTTGATCGCGGCCGCAATCGCGGAAGCCGATACACGCCCTCGTGGCCCGTGCGATACAGCGCGCACCGCGTCCTGCGCCAGTCGCTCCGGATCGAGAATCAACGCCACCGTTCCGTCGCCCAATATCGTTGCCCCGGAGACCACCTGCACGTGCCGGTAGAAGCGACCCAGGTTCTTGATCACTGTCTGGCAATCGCCCAGGACACGATCGACAACGAAGCCATAACGGCCACCCTCGGTCTCAACAACCATGATCTGTTCGATCGCCGGACGAGGAGTGTCGATGCTGAAGTGCTGGCGCAGGCGAATATAGGGGATCAACTCACCGCGCACGTTGGCCACATGCTTTCCGTTGGCCCTTTCAATGTCCTCGCGGGTCAGCTCAATGCACTCCAGGATGTTGGCCAGCGGCAAGACGAAAAACGCGTCTCCCACGTTTACCAACAGACCGTCGATGATGGCCAAGGTCAAAGGCAGTCGCAGCGTCACGCTGGTCCCCTGGCCGGGTTTGCTGGCCACATCGATAGTGCCCCTGAGGCTATCGACCCGCTGGCGGACAACGTCCATGCCTACGCCGCGTCCGGAGACGTCGGTGACCTGCTTGGCTGTCGAAAAACCGGGCTGAAAGAGCAGCGCGTAGGTCTCGGCCTCAGTGAGCTGGGCGTCTGCTGCCACCAGGCCCCGCTCGATAGCTCGGTTGCGCACTGCCTCGGTGTCGATGCCGCCGCCATTGTCCGCGACCCCGATCAGCACGCTGGCGCCAGAGTGCCGCGCGGAGAGATGAATGGTCGCGATCGCCGGCTTGCCGAGCTCGCCGCGCATTTTGGGAGGCTCAATGCCATGGTCCATGCTGTTGCGGATCAGGTGCATCAGCGGATCGCTCAACTGATCGATGACGGTTTTATCCAGCTCCGTCTCCGCACCTTCAATGGTCAGCTCGACGTTCTTGCCCAGATCGCGCGCCAGATCGTGAACCAGGCGACGGAATTTTTCAAAGGTAGCGCGAATCGGCATCATGCGGATGTTCATCGAGTTTTCGCGCAGCGAAGCAGTCAACCGCTCGATCTCTTCGGCGACCGAGGCGATCTCGGGATCGTCGTGGTGCGCGACCAACTCGGTCAGCCGGGCCTGCACCGTGACCAGTTCCCCCACCAGATTCACGAATTGATCCAGCTTGACGGCTGGCACGCGCAGGCTAGACGCGTTGTCGGGCGAGTCGTAGTCGCGTCGGCCCCCGCGCGGAATGCGCTTGTCATCGAGCGCCTTGGCTGTCAGATCCGCCGCGCTTGCCGGCGCAGAATTCGAGGCCGAAGCAGGAATCGAAGGCCGCTGAGCGGAATTGAGCAGAGCGGACGCCTGATTTTCGACGGGCGTCGAGGCCGGCTCAATGGTCAGTTCGCAATTGTCCTCGACAAAGATGAAGACATCCCGAATCGCCTCACGCTCGGCCGCCGTTGCCAGCACCATCTCCCAGCTTATGTAGCAGCGCTCCGGGTCCAGTTCGCCCAGGGGTGGAACGGCCGCCATGCTGGCCCTGACCGCCAAGCCTCCCATCTGCCGCAGTTCGTGCAAGAGCAACACAGGATTGGCGCCGTTCAACATGAAATCGGGTCCGGGAGCGAAGTGGATCGACCACTCCCGCACTTGACCCGCGGCGGCTCCGGAAGCGGTCTCGAAGCCGGCCGGAGAACCGGCATTGGGCACTGCGCTCTTTTCTTTTTCCGGTCGCTTTTCCGGCTTGCCCGTCAGATGCCGTACCTTGGCCAGAATTTCAGCACAAGCGGCGGGGTCAGCCTGTGGCGCCCCCACTGCGCCCTCCTCGAGCATGGCGCGGATCTGATCGAGGGCGTCGAGCGTCAAATCGATCAGCTCCGAATTGATCTGAAGGCGCCCGTTGCGCACCTCATCGAAAGCCGTCTCCAGGTTGTGGGTAAAGGTGGCCAGATCCTCGAAGCCAAACATGGCTCCCGAACCCTTGATAGTGTGCAGGCCACGGAAGACCCGGCCCACTAGTTCATGGTCGCCGTGGTTGTCGTTCAACTCCAGCAGCGCCGACTCCAGATCGACGAGGATCTCGCGCGCCTCTTCCCGGAAGCTCTGCTTGAAGATTTCGGCATTTACAGTGTTCGACAACGGACCACCCCGCTCACTCACTTGGCACCCGAAGAAACCAAAAATGTCTCTAGACCCGCATCGGCCAGCGCGGCAAGAGCTTCTGGCGCTGCCTGCCCGGCGAAGGAAAACTCAACACCGGCTTTTGCCGCCTCACGTTCGGCGGCCCAAAGCAACTCGACGGCCGTCACATCCAGAGCGGTGGCGCCATCGAAGGAAACGCGCAGCTTTTTTTTGCCTGAGCCCAGCGCCTTAAGCAGCAATTCCTTCAACTCGCCGGCACTGGCGATGTCGATCGCGCCTTCCAGGAGAATCACGTTCTGCGATTCACTTTGTTCCACAGTGAGTGACACGCTTGGCTCCTTCCCAGTAGTTCAAAAGCGATCTGGCCGTTGCCGCGCACGCGGTGATCGGCGGAATTTGGCACCGGTCAAGCCGGCAGCCGTTGATCGTCGATGCAATTCGCGTTGGCGATTGCATTTTGGAGACTTGTCTGTCAGTCCGGCGGGACAGAGCTAACTTTTTCTGCGCCGCATCCCTACTTCATCGGACTTCATGGAGCAATTTATGAGTGGTAATTACGTGAATCTTCCTAAGAATGTTTTTAGAAAACATCCGACCGCTCCTGCTTCCCACGCCGGAGCCCCTCGCCAGGAACATTTAGAATGAGAACAATCGAAAAAAATCTCCCGCGCCGGCCTGCCGGCGGGAAAGCGCTCCCACACCTTCTTATGCAACGCTGGTCAAAACTGTTTATTCCCACTCTTCGTGAGGCCCCGGCAGACGCCGAAGTGGCCAGCCACAAGTTTCTGGTGCGCGCCGGCTACATTCGCCAGCTGGGCGCTGGCATCTACAACTATCTTTTTCTTGGAGCACGCTCGATCAACAAGATCGTCGGCATCGTGCGCGAGGAGATGGACAGAATCGGCCAGGAGTTTTACCTGCCGGCAATCCATCCCAAAGAGCCGTGGGAGCAGAGCGGCCGCTGGAGCATCATTGGCGACAACATGTTCCGCCTCAAGGACCGCAAGGGCGCGGAAATGTGTCTCGGCTTCACCCACGAAGAGATCATGACCACCATCGCACGCAATGAGCTGCGCAGTTATAAGCAGTTGCCGCAGATCTGGTATCAGATTCAGGCTAAGTTTCGCGATGAGCCGCGGCCCAAGTCGGGGCTGCTCAGGGTACGTCAGTTCACGATGAAGGATAGCTATTCCTTTGATATTGACAAGGCCGGTCTCGACAAGAGTTTCCAATTGCACGATGCGGTTTATCGCAAGATCTTCACGCGCTGTGGGTTGAAGTTTGTGGCCGTCGAGGCGGATTCGGGTGCGATGGGCGGCTCACAATCGCAGGAGTTCATGGTCTATACCGATGCTGGCGAAGATCTGATCGCGAGTTGCCCGGTCTGCGGTTACGCGGCCAATACCGAAAAGGCTACATCGAAGCTGGAGCCCGTCGTCGATATGGAGCCGACCGGCAACGGCCAGCCGGAGTTAGTGCATACGCCGGGTTGCGGAGCCATCGCCGATGTTGCTGCCTTCTTCAAGATTTCAGAAGCATCCGACATCAAGTGCGTTGCGTATATGGCGCTGAAGCGGGGCGCGACGGGCAAGCCGGACAGTTGGCGCGGAGTGGCTGCGTTTTTACGCGGCGACCACCAGGTCAACGAGACGAAACTACTCGGGGCCGTGGGAGGCACAGAGTTGCGTACCATGCAGGCCGAGGAGTTAGCACAGTACTTCAACGGCCCTGCGGGTTTCCTTGGACCTGTCGGACTGAAGCCGAGCGCCAATCCGCTTGAAGATGGCCTCAAGGTGGTCATGGACAAGTCTCTTGAAGGCCGCAAAAACATGGTCTGCGGGGCCAACAAGCTGGACTATCATCTGCGCAACGTCATACCAAGCCGCGATTTCAAATGGACTCTCAGCGCCGACATTCGCACCGTGAACGAAGGCGAAGGCTGCCCGAAAGAAGGTTGCGCGGGTCAGTTAGTCGTTGGCAGGGCGGTCGAGATTGGTCACATCTTCAAACTGGGCGACAGATACACAACTTCGATGGGCGCACGTGTGCTCGACCCCAACGGCAAGGAAGTCACTCCGATCATGGGCTGCTACGGCATTGGCATTGAGCGCATTCTTACGGCAGCCATCGAGCAGTCGAACGATAAAAACGGCTTCTGGCTCCCAGCTTCGATCGCTCCTTTCACCGTGGTTGTGACGGTGACCAACATGACCGATGCATTGCTCAGCGACACAGGCGAAAAGCTGGCCGAGCAACTGCAGGCGGCTGGGATCGACGTACTGCTTGATGACCGCGAGGAGCGTGCGGGCGTCAAATTCAAAGACGCGGATCTAGTTGGCATTCCCTACCGCATCAATGTGGGCAAGAAGACTGCTGAAGGCAAGGTCGAGTTAGTAACTCGTGCAACGGCAACCAGCGTGGATGTAGCGTTGCAGGACGTAGTGGCGCTGGTGAAAGAGCGCGTCGAGGAAGATGGGTTATTGGGGACGGTCGGGGCATAACTACACCGATTGCAGTTCATGGTTTCCCAGATCCTGGAATCGGGCCCTAAGGCACCCAGCAACAACTGTTAGCTGTGAGCTGTCAGCTGACAACTATTTGAAGGAGCGGCAATGGCGTTGAAGATCAGGATTCCAAGGCTCAAAGGAGAGCGTGGCGGAAAATCGCTGCTGTTGCGCATTGGATTGGCCGGGTTTGCGACCCTGTTGCTGCTGTTTTTTTCTGTCTTCGGCTATTTCTACTTCAAGTATCAGCACGTTGTGGACGACCGTCTGAAGCAGCCGATCTTTGCCAACACTGCCAAAATCTTTGCGGCGCCGCGCGAGGTGCGCCCAGGGCAGAAACTCAGCGTGCGGCTGATCGCTAACGAACTTCATGAGGCAGGTTATTCGGCTGACGGCGCAGCGCAGGTGTCGCAGTTGGGAACTTACAAGGAAGGCGTGCAGACCATCGAGGTGCATCCCGGCCCTGAGTCTTATCATTCGCAGGACGGGGCGGTGATCCATGTCAGCGCGGGGGTTGTGAATTCGATTGCCGACGATCATGGGCAGCCGCTCGCCAGCTATGAATTGGAGCCGCTACTGATTACCGGCTTGAGTAACGACGCCAACCGCACCAAGCGCAGGCTGCTTACCTACGACGAGATTCCGCAGAATCTTGTGAAAGCGGTGCTGGCCATCGAGGACCGCCGCTTCTTCGAGCATGGCGGCGTCAACTACATCAGCATGATCAGTTGGGCATGGCATGACGTGATCGGCGATCGCAAGCATCGGGGCGGGGCCTCCACGCTGACTATGCAACTGGCGAAGCTGCTCATCGTCGCCGACACCGGCACAATTCAGTACAAGGTCTCCCAGATCGTAGTGGCCCTCCAACTCGAACATCGCTTCAACAAGCAACAGATCTTCGAGATGTATGCCAACGAGGTTCCCTTGGGGCAGCGCGGCAGCTTCTCCATCAACGGCTTCGGCGAGGCTTCGCAGTCCTACCTGGGCAAGGAAGTGAGCCAGCTCGATGTATCCGACTGCGCGCTGCTGGCGGGCATGATCCAGCGGCCGAATTACTTTTCGCCGTTCCGCCATGGGGATCGGGTCATCGACAGGCGCAACCTGGTTCTGGATTCTATGGTAGAGACGGGCGCCATTACCAAGGACCAGGCAGAACGCGCCAAGGATGAACCACTTCATCTTTCAGCGCAGAGCGTGGACGCCAGCGAGGCGCCGTACTTTGTGGACCTGGTGCACGAGCAGCTCTTGCAGAAGCTGGGCGAGCGCGACTTCAACCGCGAAGGACTGCACATTTACACGTCGCTCGATCCCGATCTGCAACGCGCAGCGACAGTGGCGGTCGAATCGACGATTCACGTTGTGGATGCGCAGGTGGACAAGTTGCACGCACGCCAGAAGAAGCTGGGCCAGAGTTATATCTACCCGCAGGTGGCGCTGGTGGCGCTGAATCCGCATACCGGCCAGGTGCTGGCGCTGGTGGGCGGACGCAGCTATGGTAACTCGCAGTTGAATCACGCGGTGGCCAAGCGGCCCACAGGCTCCATTTTCAAGCCCTTCGTCTATGCCGCGGCCTTTGCCACGGCCGTCGAAGGCACCGTGCTACCGGGGCAAAGCAAACCGTTTTCGCCTTTGACGATTCTGAAAGACGAGCAGACCACCTACAATGCCGGCACCGATCAGGAATACACGCCAAAAAATTTCGAAGACGAGTATCACGAAGAAGTGACGGCCCGCTATGCTCTGATGCGCTCGCTGAACAACGCCACCATCAGCCTGGCCTCAATGGTGGGCTTCGACCGGGTGGCGGCACTGGCACGCGAAGCCGGCGTTAAGAGCGCGCGCGCAACTCCCGCTATGGCCATCGGCGCCTATGACGCCACGCCTCTGGATATGGCCGGCGCGTATACCATCTTCGCCAACAAAGGCCTGCACCTGGACCCCTGGATGCTGGCCAGTATACGCACGCCCACCGGCGATGTCATTAGTGACTACTCACCCGACTCCAAGCAAATCCTCGACCCGCGCGTGGCCTATCTCACCGTCAGCCTGATGCAAAATGTGCTGCGTTCCGACGTGACCGGAACAGGAACCGGCGCCGGTGTGCGCAACATGGGATTCACCGCGCCTGCCGCTGGCAAGACCGGCACCGACCACGACGCATGGTTTGCCGGCTTCACCTCCAACTTGCTGTGCATCGTGTGGGTGGGCAACGACGACTACACCGACATAAAAATCGAGGGCGCACACGCCGCCGCTCCCATCTGGGCCGCTTTCATGAAGAAGGCCGTCACTCTGCCGCAGTACTCCGACACCAACGAATTTACGCCGCCTGATGGCGTGGAGATTGTATCCATCGACAAGGTCAGCAACCTGCTCAGCGACGCCTCCTGCCCGGAAAGCTTCAATGCGGCCTTCCTCAACGGGACTGCGCCGACAGATACCTGCGACCACGCATCCGAGCACCGCAGCCTGCTGCAAAAGATCTTTGGCCTGGGCAAGAGTGGAAACTGAAAATTCGGCGCAATGGGACTTACAGAACTCTTAAAAATGTTCTATATTTCCCTTGCCATGAATTTCAGAATTCGCTTCAACCTTCCCTTCACGCTGGCACTTGCCGGCCTGCTTCTGTCTGCCCCCACCGCTCCTGCCCAAAGCGCAACCGCCGCCAAGCCCACGGTTGCCGAGGCTCTGGCCTTTATCGCCAGCGCGGAAAAGGAACTGGGCGCGATGAACGTCGATGTCGCGCGAGCTTCGTGGGTTGAGGAGACCTACATCACCGACGACACGGTGGCCCTGATGGCCAAGGCCAACGACCGGCTGATCGCACGGCAAACTGAGTTGATCGGTCAGGCGCGCAGGTTCGACGGCCTGACGCTGCCCCCGGATGCGGCGCGCAAGCTGCTACTGCTCAAGCTGAGCATTGGTTTGCCTGCGCCTTCCGATCCCGCACTGCGCGCCGAAACCACGGAGAAGGCCGCGCAGTTGGACGCCGCATACGGCCGCGGCAAGTACTGCCCTGACGCCAACTCCGATCACTGCCTCGGTATCGACGAACTCGATCTCAAGATGGCCCAGAGCCGCGATCCAAAAGAACTCGCGGCTTTATGGGCGGGCTGGCACGCGGTGGGAACGCCCATGCGCGGCGATTATGCGCGGCTAGCCGAGTTGAGCAATCAAGGCGCCCGCGAGTTGGGCTTTGCCGACACCGGTGCCCTGTGGCGCTCGCAGTACGACATGACGCCGGAAGAGTTTCAGGCCGAGATCGAGAGGCTGTGGACGCAGGTCGAGCCGCTCTATCGCGAGTTACATACCTACGTCCGCAGCAAGCTTATCGAGAAGTACGGCGATACCGCGCGGCGACCCGATGGCATGATTCCCGCGGACCTGCTCGGAAATATGTGGGCACAAGAGTGGGGCAATATCTATGACGTGGTTGCGCCGCCCTCAGGTCCGATGCCCTACGACCTGGGCGCGATCCTGAAGGCGCGCTCGACCGATTCGGTTCAATTGGTTCGCTACGGCGAAGGTTTCTATAAATCGCTGGGCTTCGATGCCTTGCCCGAGACCTTCTGGAAGCGGTCCATGCTCTTTCATCCGCGCGACCGCGATGTGGTCTGTCACCCCAGCGCGTGGGATATCGACAACCAGCGCGACGTACGAATCAAGGCTTGCTTTCAGCCTACGGCCGACGACTTTGTGACTGTCCATCACGAACTCGGTCATAACTACTACCAGATGGCCTATCGCAATCAGCCCTTCTTCTTTCAAGGTGGCGCCAACGACGGCTTTCACGAGGCCATCGGCGACTCGATCGCGCTAAACGTAACGCCGGATTACCTCAAGAAGCTAGGCTTGATCGAGGGGGTCCCACCACCCAGCGCGGACATTCCGCTGCTGCTGCACACGGCGCTCGACAAGATCGCATTTCTGCCTTTCGGGCTGCTGATCGACAAGTGGCGCTGGCAGGTGTATGCCGGGCGGGTGACGCCGGAACACTACAACAGCGCGTGGTGGGCGCTGCGCGAGAAGTATCAAGGCGTGGCTCCGCCGGTCGAGCGCTCGGAGGCGGACTTCGATCCTGGCGCAAAGTACCACATCCCCGGCAACGTGCCTTACATGCGGTACTTTCTGGCGCGGGTCTATCAGTTCCAGTTTTATCGCGCGATGTGCCAGGCCGCGGGTTACAAGGGACCGCTGAATCGCTGCTCGGTCTATGGATCGAAGGAGGCTGGAGCGCGGCTGAACGCGATGCTTTCGATGGGTTGCTCCAAACCTTGGCCCGAAGCGCTAAAGGCCATGACTGGAACCGACAAGGCCGACGCTAGCGCTATCGTCGAATACTTCCAGCCGCTGATGGATTGGCTCAAGGAGCAGAACAAGGGCGAGAAGGAAGGTTGGACGCTGCCGGCTGATCCGTTGAAATGATTGAAATAATTCTAGATATTGGACAGAAATCCCAGGTTTCAATAGCGAAACCTGGGATTTCTTTGCAGATAATATCGATTAGTACTTGACGATGGCTGCGAAGGAATCCGGCTTGAGGCTGGCTCCGCCGACTAATGCGCCGTCGATCTCTTCCTGGCCGATCAATGATGTGGCGTTGTCGGGCTTGACGCTGCCGCCGTAAAGAATGCGGATGTTGGCGGCGACTGCGGCGCCGAGCAGCTTGGCCACTTCAGCACGGATGATCTTGTGCGCGTCGACGGCGATTTCGGGGGTGGCAGTTTTGCCGGTGCCGATGGCCCAGACCGGCTCGTAGGCAATCACGATAGGCTTGGCGGCCTCGGCTGTGATACCCACAAAGGCTCCGGTGATCTGAGTCTTGAGCACCTCGGCGGTCTTGCCCGCCTCGCGCTCGGCCAGGACTTCGCCCACGCAGACAATGGGAACGACGCCGTGCTTGAGCGCGGCATGCAACTTTTTGTTGACGATCTCATCGGTCTCGGCGAAGTATTGGCGGCGCTCGGAGTGGCCGATCAGTGTATGCGTGCCACCTACTGCCTTTAGTTGGTTCAAAGAGGTCTCGCCAGTGTAAGCGCCCTCCTCGGCAAAGTGGATGTTCTGTGCACCTACCAGAACATTGCTCCCTTTGGCGGCTGCAATCACGGTTGGCAATAGCACGGGCGATGGAAAGAGGGCGATCTCGTCGCGTGTGTGGCCGGCAACGAGGGGCAAAAAGGCATCGACAAAGGCCTTGGCTTCGGCAGGCGTCTTGTACATCTTCCAATTAGCGGCAATCAGTGCTTTACGGGGCATTTTTCGGGACTCCTCAGGCTCGATTCTAGTCGATGGCCTTCGGACGGCAGGGTGATGACCGGCACAAAGCGGGAATTGAAGCGTCCAGCTGCGCTGTTTACCACTTAATTAACTGCAAGGTTTTGAAAATATAAAAAGGGGGGGAGGGGGTACCCCCGGATGGGGTACGGACCGGTCACATGGCTCACAGATTGGGCCGGGCACGCTGGAGGTAGGTTTCGTCATGGACGGTCACGGTGATGTTTTTCATGAGCTTCCTCTCTGGCGGCGGGGTGTAGGTTACTTTGTTCGCCCTCTGTTTACCATTGTGCGGGAACGGAAGGATATTATCTGCATCCATCTGCGCTGGGGCAGACGACGCTTGCGGCACCTGCGGTGCGGCCAGACTGCGCTTGCGTGCCATGGGGTTCGTGGTCTCCCACCCTTGAATTAAAGAACGATTCAAGGATGGGGCACCCAGCGAATAACGCTGCTTGCGACGAGATGCCGCTAATCAGGATTTCTCCACTCGGATTACTTCGCCGGCTGCATTCGTGACGAAGCGACCTTTGGTTTGGTCAAGCATCACGATGGCGTTCCCAAATGGATCGCGAACGACAGCGCAGCGGCCAATCGGAATATCGAAGGGGCCGGTAATGGTCTCGCCTCCGGCTTCGTTGAAGCGCTTAAGCGCCATATCAACATTGGCCACCAAAAGATCGACTTCAGGACCAAGGGTAGTGTGCAGGACAAGCTCTGCGTCGGTTCCAGGCATCCCCAGCCCAGCCATTTCCGGCCTCCGCCAAAGAACGGGATGACCGAGAGCTTCGGAGTAGAACCTTAAGGCCGCGTCCAGATCATCGACCTTGAGCATCAGGCAATCGACTTTAGTGAATAGTGGATCGTTCATGGTGGTAAATGACGAAATAATTCAGTACCTCAGAAGACGCACCACCGACAAGTAATCGGTGTGTAACAGAATACCGTATCTAGTCTAAAAGCACCTGCGGTGCGGCCAGACGGCGCTTGCGCGCCATGGGGTTCGTGGTCTCCCACCCTTGAATCAAAGTACGATTCAAGGATGGGGCACCCAAATGCTAGTTTGCCCCACAACTTTGAGCTTGGGTATCAGGTTTTTTCCAATCTTCGGTCGATGTCAACAGCAAGCAAACTTGTCCATTCGATGTGTCAAGTCTCCATGTACGAAATGCTTCTCGGTGTATTTGATAACGACCCACACTCTTACCTGTCTCCGCGTCGCGTTTCAAAGTGGACAAATCATCATTGCTTATCAGTGTGAATTTTCCCCCGCGTAGTTTATTTAGTGAGTCTTGCTCCGAATTCGTTAGAAGCTCAGGGGAGGAATCGCAGCCCTGGGCAACGAGGATAATAACTACGGCTACAAAAACTGAAACGGGCTTGAGTACTCCAGGCAGTAGGAATCTCATGGCACCCTCATTTGGTGATGGCTAGATCGGGATGATTATACTCCCGATTTCGGTGCCAGTTGAGCATTACGGCCGCAGAAAAGGCCCATTTCAAGCGAAGATCCAAAAACGTACCTCAGTGGCTAAAGCCACCGCTGTTTCCACTGCCTTTATGCCGGGGATAAATCCCCGGCCTACCGCCCGAACGGGCTTTCCCGCAACCCGTAAAGCCCGGCTGACTTTTTGGTGCATTTGCGGCACGACTGAAGTCGTGCCCTGACACAACGCTTGCTTATGCAGAGATTTGCAAAGGGGAAAAAACCCACATCAAGCACATCATCTGTGCTGGATGCGGGGCTTTGATCTCTACTATGCAGCCTTTGCGCCGAAGGCAAGTTGACCGCACCGCAGGTGCCTACTTATCTGTCAGGGCTTCTACGCCGGGGAGTTTCTTGCCTTCCAGGAATTCCAGGCTTGCGCCGCCGCCGGTGCTGATATGAGTAATCTGGTCGGCTACGCCGGCTTGGTTGATGGCTGAGACCGAGTCACCGCCGCCGATGATGGAGATGGCGGCACGATTAGCCGCTACAGCCTTGGCGATGGCGTTGGTGCCTACGGCGAAGCGGGGAAATTCGAAGACGCCGGCTGGACCGTTCCAGACGATGGTGCGAGCTGTGGAGACGATATCTTCAATCGCAGCGATGGACTTGGGACCGATGTCCAGGCCTTGCCAATCGGCGGGGAAGTTTACCGAGCAATCCCATGGCTGCGTCTTGGCATCCGCGGCAAACTTATCGGCGAGTATGTTATCGACTGGCAAGAGTAAGTTGACGCCCTTAGCCTTGGCTTTGTCGAGGGCTGCTTTGGCCATGTCGATCTTATCTTCTTCAACGAGCGACTTACCGGTAGTAACTCCCAGAGCGCGCTGGAAGGTGTAAGCCATTCCGCCGACGATGACTAATGTATCGACCTTATCGAGCAAGTTATCGATAACATCGATTTTGCCGGAGATTTTGGAGCCGCCGATGATAGCCACGAAGGGCTTCTCAGGATTTTCGAGAGCTTTGCCGAGGTAAGTGATCTCTTTCTCCATGAGCAGGCCGGCGACGGCGGGCTTGAGGAAATGAGTTATGCCTTCTGTGGATGCATGGGCGCGATGGGCGGAGCCGAAAGCGTCGTTGACATAGATCTCGGCGAGCGAGGCGAGAGCCTTCGAGAAGGCCGGATCGTTGGCTTCTTCCTCGGCGTGATAGCGCAGGTTCTCTAAAAGCAGAACCTGACCGGATTCAAGCTGGCGGGCAAGGGTGGTGGCTACCTCACCAATGCAATCGGGTGCAAAGGCCACGTTGACACTCTCGCCAAGCTCCTTGTCGAGAAGAGCGCGCAGCCGGTCGACGACCGGGCGCAGCGAATACTTTGGATTGGGCTTGCCCTTGGGCCGGCCCAGGTGCGAAGCCAGAATCACCTTGGCGTTGCGCCGCAGAGCGTAAACGACGGTGGGCAGAGTGGCCACGATGCGGGTATCGTCGGTGATGGTCAAGCCGTCTTCGGTGAGCGGCACATTGAAATCGACGCGGATAAAGAGTCGCTTATTAGTTAGATCGATGTCGCGAATCGTGAGCTTGGGCATGGGAGTGTGCCTTCCTTGAATTGAGTTACTGGGCTATTTTCGTGACGGCTTCGGAGTCGGGAATGACGGCTTCCATCTCGATTTCGACACACCATTTTGGGTTGAGCAATGCAGTAACGACCATGGTGCTTGCGGGACGGATCTCGCCGAAGTATTCGCCATGAACGCGGCCTACCGCTTCCCAATCTTCGGCGCGGGCCAGGAACATCCGAGTCCGGACCACATCTTCGAAACGAGCACCAGCCTCGGCAAGTGCCGCTGCGGCCAATTTGAAGACATGGCGTGTCTGGCCTGTGACATCCAGATCGTCGGCACCGGCGGGACCAGTTCCGGAAAGGTGAACGGTGTTGCCCACGCGGACTGCGCGGGAGAAGCCGATGATGGGCTCGTAGGGAGAGGTGCCGCTGATATTTTTGCGCATAATTCTTAGGGAAAGTATATCGGCCCCCACCCTAGCCGCAAAAACAAATACGCGGCGAGGGTGGGGCACCCGGAGGTTGTGGTATCCCAGGTCCTAAAAGCGGGACCTAGGGCACCCGGAGATTGTGGTTGTTACAGGCCCTTATTGTTACAGGCCCTTCTTGACCAGGAAGCTGATGAGGTCAACGACGCGGCTGGAGTAGCCCCACTCGTTGTCATACCAGCTGAGTACCTTGACGCTGTTGCCGACCACCTTGGTTAGCGGAGCGTCGACGATGGAGGAGAGCGCGTTGCCCTTGAAATCAGAGCTGACGAGTAGGTTGGAGTCAACGCCCAGGATTCCCTTCAGCGAGCCGTTGGAGGCAGCAGTGAAGGCGGCGTTCAAGGCTTCAACGGTGGTGGGCTTCTCGGCGATGTAAGTCAGATCGACGATGGAGACGTTGGGTGTGGGGACGCGGATCGCGAAGCCGTCCAACTTACCGGCGGTCTCAGGGATGACGAGCTTGAGAGCCTTGGCGGCGCCGGTGGAGCTGGGAATCATGCTGAGGGCGGCGGCACGAGCGCGGCGCAGATCCTTGTGCGGGAAGTCGAGAATGACTTGATCATTGGTGTAGCTGTGGATGGTGGTCATGATGCCGCTGACCAGGCCGGTGGTCTCAAGAATGACCTTGACGACAGGCGCGAGACAGTTAGTGGTGCAGCTGGCGTTGGAGATGATGTTGTGCTTGGAGGCGTCGTACTTATCCTGATTGACGCCGAGCACGAGGGTGATGTCTTCGTTCGAGGCCGGAGCGGAGATGATGACCTTCTTCACGGTCGTGCCCAGATGCGCTTTAGCCTTGGCGCCGTCGGTGAAGTGACCGGTGGACTCGACGACGATTTGCGCGCCGACTTCGGCCCAGGGCAGCTTGGCGGGATCGCGCTCGGCCCAGACCTTGATCTTCTTGCCGTCGACGGAGATGAAGTCTTCGCCAGAGGTGATTTCGTTCTTGAGGTTGCCGAGAATCGAATCGTACTTGAGCAGGTGGGCCAGAATCGCCGGGCTGGTCAAGTCATTGACGGCAACAAAATCGATCTCAGGTTTTCCGAGTGCGGCGCGCAAAACGTTGCGGCCAATCCGGCCGAAGCCGTTGATACCAACCTTAACTGCCATGTATGTGTTCTCCTTGGTAAATGGTGAGGCTGTGGTTTGAGTTTGATCTAGCTTGATCTGGCTTGCCGCATTCGGCGATTCAAGCCGTCCAGCGGTTAATTCCACCAAACTCATGATCGTAACATTGCAGGCGATGGGAGACGAAATCAAAACGCGATTTTTGCCCGTTTTGCGCGAGGTCTCCCGCACCCATAGTGTGGCTTTCCGGGCACAGAATCGTATGTGACGGAGTTCACACGATTTGCCGCACCCTCGTGAAGTGTGGTATTCCGGTATCAATATGCACCAGTTGAAGGCGGCATGAGAAGACGCTCCAGACACAGCCCCAATACTTCCGAATCCACAGGCAAAATCGGCCAGGAACTCCCATCGAATCAACCGCGGCCGTTGGTGCCGTTCTATGGGGATGAGGCTCCGGCGCCGTCCCAGCAACCGCCCCCGCAGCCGCGCACACAGCGGCCCCAGGAAGCTCGGCGGCAACCTGCCGCGCAACGGCCAGCCGAGCCGGGAGCAGCCGAACCGAGGCCTGCCAGGCCGGAATCGCACGCAAAACTGGTGCGACCGGCGAAGCAGGAGTGGAATGAGCCGGCTGATTCAGAGCGCTTTGAGCTCGAAACGCAGCCGGAGATGCCTTCCGCGCATCCGAAGGAACCCGAGGCAGCCGAGCGCTCGTCGCAGACGCCGAAAGGTAACGTGGTGTTGGCCATAGGCCTGCCCGGCTCGGGTAAGACGACCTGGTTTCGGCGACGCGGCGTTACGCCGTTGTCGAGCGACCTGCTGCGCAACATTTTGTTCGATGACGTGGAGGAGCAGCGCTACCAGGGGCTGGTCTTTTCCACCTTGCGGTCGTTGTTGCGGGCAAGGCTGATCGCACGCATGCCCTTGAATTACGTTGACGCCACTAATCTTTCCATTCACGAGCGCCGTCAGTGGATCAAGATGGCCAAGAGCTTTGGCTACGAGGTGCAGGCGGTCTTCTTCGATGTGCCGCTGGATGTGTGCCTGGAGCGCAACAGCAAACGCGACCGCTCGGTGAGCGAGGACATCATGCGCAAGATGGCGGAGAAGCTTAAGCCACCGGTCTTTGAAGAGGGATTTGCGAAGATCACGGTGGTTAGGGTGAAGAGCGCGGGGTGAAAATAAAACGCCTCAATGGGCTTGCATTGAGAAAAATCGCCCGAAATGATTACGTGGGGGACGATATGGACGAATCAACATGCCCGAAGAGCGTTAACGTACTTTGGGATCGCCTCGAAGTCATGGAGCATGAAATGCGCTTCGATGGGCGGTCCTATCCAAGAGGGATGTGTAAATTCCCATTTCGACTCGCTGGCCAAGGGTTCTTCCCCGGCGGAGACGGCCTTTGGAGACAAGATTCCGCGTTAAGCGCAGTTAGGGATGGTTCACTGCCAATTGGCGGGGTGATTTTCCTCGGCAACGATTTTGGAACACTCGCAAGTTACAACAGGCGTAGAAGTGCGAGCTTTGAAAATGTCCCTACATGGCGCCATATTAAAGCTAGAGTGTGCTACGCGGAGATTCCCAGCGAAAAGACATTCTTCACCAATGCGATTCTAGGACTGAGAGAAGAGGGGTCCGCCCTTGGGAAGAAGAGTTGGCAATCTATCCCTGAATTCGCGCTATTCTGCGGGGAGTTCCTACGGTTCCAACTCGAAACTCTAGCGCCGCGATTGGTGGTCATCTTGGGTCCGCATGCACGCGAGTCCTTCGACGCCCTCGCGAAGAAGACTTCCGCGAAAGTGCTTTACACGACTCATCCCTACGCCGATTTTGGATTGAGCAAGGATCGTTTGAAAGATGAAGTCCATGCCCTTGCCAAAGCGTGGCGGCAATCCTGAGCGGACGAGCCTAGGGCAAAACAAGAATGAAAAAATGCCGAGGACAACTTACCTTATGAGTACTTCCCCTGTGCCTTCACCTTATGTCGAACCTTGGTTGAGCGGAACTCATACCGAGGTTCCGGCGGTGGGTCGCGCCGTTTTGCATGCGCTCGATCTGGCTCTTGATGATCTGAGGAAATGGACCGAGGGGCTCACCGACGCCGAAATCCATTCCGCACCGCTTGGCCTTACGCCTGTCGCCGTCCATCTGCGCCATATTGCCCGCTCCGTTGACCGCATTCTCACTTACGCCGAGGGCGATCAGCTTTCGGACGGGCAGCTTGCGGCGCTCAAAGCCGAAGGCTTCGGCGACGGGAGTCTCGCTGAGCTGCTTATGATCGTTCAGGCTTCTTTCGACCGCGCAGCCGAGCGGGTGCGCGTGCTGGCGACGGCTGATTTCGAAGTTCGTCGCGGCGTGGGCCGAAAGCAGTTGCCTACCTCGATTGGAGGGGCGCTGATTCATGTGGCCGACCATACGCAGCGGCATGTGGGCCAGGTGGTGACGACGGCCAAGGTGCTGAAGGCGCTGCGGGGTTAGCTGGCCCACCTCTCGTTGTTCACCAGCGAATGCTGAATTCAATCCTGAATGTGGCCCATCTTTTCATGCTTGGTGCGCAGGTAGCGCTCGAAGGTTTCGTGCGGCTCTACCTCGGCGGAGACGCGCTCGGTGACAGTGATGCCGGCGGACTCAAGAGCCGCGACCTTTTGAGGATTGTTGGTGATTAGCCGGACCGCGGTCACGCCGAGCAGTTTGAGCACCTCGGCGGGCAACTCGTAGGCGCGACAATCGGCGGCAAAACCCAGCTCGACATTGGCTTCGACTGTGTCCAAGCCCTGGTCCTGCAACTGGTAGGCTTTGAGCTTGGCCATGAGGCCGATTCCGCGCCCCTCCTGTTGCTCATAAAGCAAAATGCCCGCGCCCTCCTCGGCGATTTGCTTCAATGCCAGTTCCAGTTGCTGACGGCAATCGCAGCGCAGTGAGCCAAAAACATCTCCGGTGAGGCACTGCGAGTGGATGCGGACGACGGGAGGCATCGAGTGAATGTCGCCCATGACCAGAGCAACTAACCCTTCCATCGCGGCCTCCGCCTCGCCTTTGCCAGCGCCGTTGGCCGCGGCTTCGTCGCAGGGGCGCGGCGCAGAGAGAACACCCTCGAAACCCATGATGCGGAACACGCCCCAGCGGCTGGGGAAATCTGCTTCAGCGATCTTCTTTACGCTTTCAAATCCCATGTTTCTATTCTAATTGGCTGAGAGATGGGTGCGGCGAAGGGCCATGCCCAGCGGGCCGGGATGAAAGCCGGCATCCAGAAGAAAGCGGGCCATGGGATGCGCCGATACCGGCTGGCCGTTGATGGTGGTGATGAGTACGCCTTGATGGCTTGAAGCGCGCAAGAGATGCTGACCGCGCGCGCTGAGAAATTGCGCAAGGCCAGCGGCTGCCTGCGAGCGCTCCGGCTCTTCGCTGGGCAAAAAGACGAGCAGGTTGGGATTGCCGCGCTTGAGCCAGGAAATCAATTTGCCGTTGCGCAGTATCACTTCGGCATAGGCCGAGCGAACGAGCAGACGGGGCGCGGATTCACGCCCCACGGACGAAGACCTGTCCGTGGGGGCCCCGGTTTCCGATTCGTCGTCGGCGACGGGCAAATCGGGCCAGCGCAGAATCGAGCCGTAGGGATTGGCGGGATCGGTGGCGGCGAGTTGGACGAACTCCGACTTATCTACAGGCGGTTCGTTGCGCAACTGACGCAGCAGGTCCACGGCTGCGGGCAGAGCAAACTGCGTGGTGCCGAGGCCGGCGACAAAGTAGCCGCGACGGATGCGACCGCTCTCTTCCAAAGCTTTGAGCACGTCGTAAACCGCGCTGAAACCCCCGGGGATGTTTTCCGCCGCGACCGATTCGCGCAACAAGACGCCGTAACGGTTGAGCAGTTGCAGGGCGAGGGCGTGACTGGCTTCGGTGGCTGTGGGAGTGGCTTCACTTCCCTTCCCGGCACGCGCGGGGAGCAGCGACCATCGGCCTTGTGCGGTGGGTGGTGTGGTGCGGCGAGAGCGGAAAACGGATCCCGTCAGCAACCGGCGCGGGGCGCGGGCGCTGTCGGGTTTGGCGATGTAGGCGCGCAGGGGATGGAGCGAATCGTTGGTGATGAGGCCGCGCCAGACCAGGCTCCATAGGGCGTCGATTGTCTCGCCGGGATAGCCGCCGCCCATGGCCTGATGGAGCGGATCAAAAAAGCTCGCGCCGGTGGATTCGAGAACGGAGAGCAGCTTCGCTTCCTGCTCGGAGAGCGGGTCAGCGAGAGGCCGCTGCTGCGAGAGCAAGGGCAGCTTGTCGGCGAGAAAGAGAGCGATACGGCCGTCGCGTTCGCCGATTGGCTCGACACCGGCCCAGCTGATTTCGCCGGCGGCAATGAGCGTGTCGAGGGCTGTCGGCTCGTAGTTGGCGATGCGGGCGGGTAGGATTGAGGTCTCGATCAGCGACGCGGGCAGGAGTGCGCCTTGCAGGCTCTCGACGGCGTCAAGGAGCGCGTCAAGACTTTGGCTGCGACGCGGTGTAAGCAGACCCTGCCAGTGAGTGAGGAAGCGGGCCAGCGTGTGCTGCTCGACCGGCTCGACCTCACGACGAAGTTTGGCGAGCGATTTGCGGCGGATCTGGCGCAGTATCTCCGCGTCGCACCATTCGCGCTGAAGGCCACCGGGCAGGAATCCACCTTCAAGCATGCGGCCTTCGTGGACAAGCTGGTGCAACGCTTTTTCAACCGTTGCTGCGTCGAGGGCAAAACGGTCCGCGGCCTGGCGCAGCATGAAAGGGCCGTGGGTGCGAGCGTAACGGCGGACCAGTTCGAGCACCGGATGGGCGACTGGCTCTAAGAACGCCGGGGGAAGGCCCGGAGGCAGCGAGAGCCCCAGGCCGTCTCGGTAACGGGCGGCATCTTCTACGGCAATCAGGCGGGGCTGGCCGGCGATGCGCAGCTCGATGAGGCGGCGCGAACGGACGAGTGGAGGAATGTGCTGCGACAACTCCGGCGATTCTATGCGTCGGGAAAGTTCTTCGCGCGAAAGATCGCCCAGGCGCAAGCACAGGTCGTGAATGCCGTCGGCCGAGCGGGCGCGATAAGGCTCGGCAAGGCACTGCGCGGCCTCTTCTACTTCGGCGATGGCGTCGGCGTCGAGCAGCTCACGCAAGTCGGTCTCGCCCAGCAACTCGCGCAACTGATCCTGATCGATCGTCAGTGCCTGGGCGCGGCGCTCGGCCAGGGGCGCATCGCCGTCATAGAGGAAGTTGGCCACATAGCTGAAGAGGAGCGATGCGGCGAAGGGCGATGGCTTGCGGGTTTCGACCACATGTACTTGCAATTGGCGCTGCTCAATTGCGCGCAGAGTTTCGATGAGGGCGGGCATGTCGAAGACATCGCGGAGACACTCGCGATATGCCTCGAGAAGAAGCGGAAAGTTAGGATAGCGCGAGGCTACACTCAGCAGATCGCTGGACCGTTTGCGCAACTGCCAGAGCGGTGAGCGAAGATCGACGCGACGACGCGGCAACAGTAGCGCGCGACCTGCGGCCTCGCGAAAACGGCCGGCAAACAACGCGGTCGATCCCAACTGGCGCAAGACAAGCTGCATGGCTTCGGCGGATTCGACGCGGAACCAATCCACATCGGGAGGCTCGTCGGTATCGGGAAAGCGCAGGACAAAGCCGTCGTCGCCCCAGAGCGTTTCAACATCGGGGCCGCCGGCAGCGCGGATGCGGGCGCTGACGGCCATGGCCCAGGGAATGTGGATGCGGCTGCCGAAGGGGGTGAGGACGCAGACGCGCCAGTCGCCGAGTTCGTCGCGGCAGCGCTCGATAACCACGGTGCGGTCGTCGGGCACGACGCCGGTTGCGGCCTCCTGGTCGGCGAGAAATTGCAGCAGATTTTCGGCGGCGCCGGGGTCGAGGTCGTGATCGGCGACGAGGCGGGTGAGCGCGGCGGGCTTGGGCAAAGCACGGAGTTCGCGCACGAGAGCGCCGATTTCCTGGCCGAATTCGAGCGGCCGACCTGGGCCATCTCCCTTCCAGAAAGGCATTTTTCCCGGTTCACCAGGAGCAGGCTCGACCAGTACGCGGTCATGCGTGATCTCCGCAATGCGCCAAGTGGAAGCGCCCAGAATGAAAGTCTCGTTGGTATGACTTTCGAAGACCATCTCTTCGTCGAGCTCGCCAACGCGGATGGCTTTGCCCTCGTTGTGGGCAAGGAAGACGCCGTAAAGGCCGCGGTCGGGGATGGTGCCGGCGTTGAGAATGGCAAGGCGTGCCGCACCGTCGCGAGCCGTGACCACGTTGCGCACGCGGTCCCAGTTGAGACGCGGACGCAGCTCGGCGAACTCGTCGGAGGGATAGCGGCCGCTGAGCAGATCGAGGACGCTTTCGAAGGCGTTGCGGGTTAGTCCACCGAAGGGCGCGGCGCGGCGGACTAGATCGAAGAGCTCATCGACGCTAACTTCTGGAACTAGGGTTTCGGCTTCCATCTCTTCATCAACAAAAGTCGGATAAGGCTCGTGGTTTCCCACCCTTTCCGCAGAAAGAAGCGGAAAGGATGGGGCACGGAGATTATTTTCTTGTTGAGCAGTTTTGAGTGCCTTCACAGCGCGCAGCGCGGTTGCGCTGGGAGGATGCGCGACGATGGCCACCAGTTGCTGCGCCAGCACGTCGAGAGGGTTGCGAGGAAATCGCGTGGACTCGATTTGGCCCTCGTGCATGGCGCGAGTGACAGCGGCGCAGGCTATCAGATCGGCGCGATACTTGGGAAAGATAATGCCCTCGCTGACCGCGTCCACGTGATGACCGGCGCGGCCGATGCGCTGCATGCCGCTGGCCACCGAGGGCGGAGCCTCGATTTGGATTACAAGATCGACGGCGCCCATATCGATGCCTAGCTCCAGCGTCGAGGTGGCGCAGAGGGCGCGAATCTGACCGGCCTTCAACTGCTCCTCGATGATGGAGCGCTGCGCGGCGGCGAGAGAGCCGTGATGGGCGCGGGCGATGGGTCCACCGGCAAGATCGTTGAGCGAGCCGGCCAGCCGCTCGGCCACCTGGCGGCTGTTGACGAAGAGGATGGTCGATTTGCGCGTGCGAATGATTTCGAGCAGACGAGGGTGAATGGCGTTCCAGATGGAAACGCGGCGCGGGATCTGCGAGGCCTGATCGTTTGGCTGATATTCCTGCTCGACGAGGCGCGCCATGTCTTCAACTGGAACTTCAATTCTCAGCTTCAACTGCTTGGGAGAGGCGGCATTGATTATGGTGACGGGACGATAGCGGAGGGTAGCGAGGTCAGCGACGTCGGAGGACCATGAGGCAGGGGTGGTTTCCGAAAAACGTACCTCAGGGGCTAAAGCCCCGACCTGCTCTGGCGTGTCAATGTCCGGGCTAAAGCCCGGACCTACCAGGTTTGTTTCCGGCAACGGAGACGTCTCGACACCGCCAAGGAAGCGGGCGACTTCTTCAAGCGGGCGCTGCGTGGCGGAGAGGCCGATGCGCTGAATGCGCCGCTTCGTCAACGCCTCAAGCCGCTCAAGCGAAAGCGCGAGATGCGCGCCACGTTTGGTTGGAACCAGGGAGTGGATCTCGTCGATGATGACCGTGTCGACGGTGCGCAGCGCCTCGGCAGCCTGCGAGGTAAGCAGCAGATAGAGCGACTCCGGCGTGGTGATGAGAATGTCGGCGGGATGACGCCGGAAGCGGGCTCGCTCGCGCTGTGGCGTGTCTCCGGTGCGCACGCTGATGGCAGGCTCACGGAACTCGAAGCCCATGCGCTGAGCCATAGCGGCCATGCCGGCCAAGGGCACGCGCAGATTGCGCTCCACATCGACGGCCAGCGCCTTGAGCGGCGAAACGTAGACGATTCGGCAGCCCTCCTTCTGACCGTTGGGCGATGGGTGGAGCATGAGCCGGTCCAGGCACCAGAGGAAAGCGGCGAGCGTTTTGCCCGAGCCGGTGGGAGCCAGGATCAGCGCGCTTTCTCCGCGAGCGATGACCGGCCAGCCCATTCGCTGCGGTGCGGTCGGCGTGCCGAAGACGGAACGAAACCATTCGGCGGTGACCGGATGGAAAGAGGCAAGCGAGTCTGGCGCAATGGTTGACGTCGATGGCGCGGCAGGCCTGCTCATGCATTGAGAATAGCGCCGTCAACGCCGGAACGGTTGCATGGCTTAACATGGTGGTTGCCGGAGAGATAATGCGAGACCATCTCGCGACACTGCTTGACGACTTCCGCCGCTTTGACCGCCAGATTGCGGTGGTTCGCTTCCAGGGCAACCGGCGGCGGACGACCAGCTATGCGGAAATTGCAAGGCTTGCGGGGCGATTTGCAGCATTACTGAAAAAAAGCAGCATCGGGTCAGGCGACCGGGTGCTGCTTTGGGGAGAAAACGGCGCCGAGTGGATTGCGGCTTTTCATGGCTGCATCTTGCGCGGCGTGATGGCAGTGCCGCTGGACGCTTACGGGACGGCGGAGTTTGCTGCACGCGTGGCAGCCGATGTGGCTCCCAAATTAGTGGTGGGCGATGCGCTGCTGCTGAGACAGTTGCCTGCCGAATCACCCCAACGACAAGGACCCGTCGTCGGGGGCCCCGATGAGTTGCCCGCTGAGTGGACCAAACTCTCGTTTGAAGATTGGCCCGGTGCGCTGCCCACCGAAGAGGCTGGATCTGTGGAGGGATTATCGCGCGAGACGCCGCTGCAAATTCTATTCACATCCGGCACCACCGGCGAGCCCAAGGGCGTGGTGCTGACTCATGGAAACGTGCTGGCCAGCATTGAGCCGATCGAGAAGGGAGCGCAGCCTTACATGCGCTATGAGCGGCTGTTTCATCCGCTGCGCTTTCTTGAAACACTGCCGCTGAGCCACGTCTTCGGGCAGATGATGGGGCTCTGGGTCCCGGCCATCTTTGCCGCCGAAGTTCATTTCGAGAGCCGGTTGGTGGCGGCGAGGCTGATCGAGACGATCAAGCGCGAACGCATCAGCGTGCTGGCCGCTGTGCCACGGGTAATGGCGCTCTTGAAGACGCATCTCGAGACAAATTTGCCGGGTCTGACGGAACGCGTGGCTCGGTCGCAGAAGAAGATTGGACCGCTGAGACGATGGGTGCGTTTCCGCGACGTTCACGGCGAGTTTGGGCTGAAGTTCTGGGCGCTGATCTCGGGTGGCGGGGCGCTGGCGGGGCCGCTGGAGCAGTTCTGGAACTCGCTTGGATTCGTCGTGGTGCAAGGCTACGGAATGACGGAAACTTCGGCGATCGTCACGCTCAATCACCCCTTCCACGTGGCAGCCGGCACGATCGGGAAGCCGCTGCCGGGACGCGAGGTAAAGCTCGGCCCAGACGGCGAGGTGCTGGTGCGGGGCGCGATGATCTCCGGCGCGAGCTGGCAAGGCGGGGCGTTGCATCCGCGCCAGGACGAGTGGCTGGCCACGGGCGACTTGGCTGAGAACGTGGAGGGCGGTGAGCTGCGCTTTCTGGGGCGCAAGAGCGAAGTAATCGTGACCGCTGCGGGGATGAACGTGCACCCCGAAGATTTGGAAGCAGCCATCGAACAGGAGCCGGGCGTGGCGGCTTGCGCTGTGGTTGCGATGGAGACTTCGGCCGGGCCGGAGCCTTGCGCCGTGCTGGCGATGCGCGGCAACGGAGATCATGCAGCATTGGCCATCGAGCGGGCCAACCGGAGGCTGGCGGAGTTTCAGAGGCTGCGCCGCTGGGTGCTGTGGCCGGAGCCGGACCTGCCGCGCACCTCGACGGGGAAAGTGAAGCGCAAGCCGGTGGAGGCATGGCTGGCTGGGATCCATGCCGCGGCCAACGCGGCCAGCACGGGCGACGCTGCGACGACTGCCGATGGGGCCTTCAGGGCCTCGGCAGACTGGCTGCTCAAGCTGGTCGCGGAGATCTCCGGTGAGACGCCGCATGGCGTTGGAGATGATCTGCGGCTGAGCGAAGATTTGCAACTGGACAGTTTGGGCCGAGTGCAATTGGCGGCGGCTCTCGAAGAGCGACTGGGAATTGCGCCAGAGAGCGGGTTGTTGGAACAGGCGCAAACGCTTGGGGATTTGCGCGCGTTGGTGGCTGGCGAGACGGATGGGGCGCGGACAGCGGGGACTTCTACCGTTGCGACGGAAAAACAAGAAGCAGGTTCTTCGACTCCACTACGTTTCGCTCAGAATGACAGAGAGGATGGTGCAGCCAAACTGGGCAGCGAGCGGACCGGCGATCAGGCGTTGGCCGGAACTCCGAATATTGGTGGATCGGAAGCTGCGAGCGAAGCCGCTCCGGGAAGATACATCTACCCGCGCTGGCCGTGGCTGAGGCCTGTTCAATGGGTGCGGGAGGGTTTTGTCGAGGGGATTGCGCGTCCGCTGGTGTGGCTGCTGGCGAATCCTCGCGTTGTGGCGCCCAGCGTGCCGGACTGCGATGAGCCGATGCTGATCGTTGCCAATCATGTCACGGCCTATGATGGGCCGCTGGTGGAGTATGCGCTGCCGGGAGTGATGCGGAGGCGGATTGCCGTGGCGATGGCCGGAGATATGTTGGAGGACTACCGGCATTTTCGCAATCCAGAGAGCGCGCCGGGACAAAAGGGATTCTATCTGCCGGGGCCGTTGATTTACCTGCTGCTGACGGCGCTGTTCAACGTCTTTCCATTGCCGCGGCAACGGAACTTTCAGCGGAGTTTTGCGCACGCCGGCGCGGCACTGGACCACGGATACAATGTGCTGGTCTTTCCCGAGGGAACGCGATCGGCGGAAGGGACGCTGGCGCGCTTCCGCGCGGGAATTGGGCTGCTGACGAAGCAATCGGGAGTGGCAGTGCTGCCGGTCGGGATTCGCGGGCTGGGCGAGTTAAAGGCGGGACGAGAGCGGTGGTTCCGCTCCGGCAAGATCGAGGTACATGTGGGCAAGCCGATTCGCTTCGCACCGGAAGAGAGCGAGGCGGCGATCACGGCGCGGCTGCATACCGAGGTGGAACGGTTGCTGAACGACAGAATCCAGGTCTCAAAGTGATTCTCCAGTTAACGTAAATAGGCGCGAAGGTGACGTACTAACTCGGTTGCCGAGGCCGGAAGTGGCAAGTGCCGCCGGCCAGGATCGGGGTCCAGATAGAGGGGTCGGCAGGCTGCTCACTCGAACCGAGAAAGAGAACGCCGTCGGGGGCGAGCACCTTGTGAATGCCGGCCAGCAGGGTCTTGCGCGTCTCCTGCGAAAAGTAAAGCATGACGTTGCGCAGGAAGATGACGTCGAAGCGATCGTCCATGCGGCTGAAGGGTAGCGGCGAAGAGCAAAGGTTGGCCTGGCGGAAGTTGCACATCTTGCGGACCTCAGCCTTGACCGACCAATCCTCGCCCACGTGGTCGAAGTAGCGGACCACGGAGATGGCGGGCAGGCCGCGGTTCATCTCGATACGATGGTAGCAACCGGCTTGAGCGCGCTCGACCACCTCGGCGCAGATGTCAGTGCCTTCGATGCGAATATTCCAGCCGGCGAGCGCGGGAAAATGCTGGAGCATGAGCATCGACAGGCTGTATGCCTCCTGGCCGGTGGAGCAGGCGGCGCTCCAGAAACGAAGGCCGCGCGTGTGGCGTCGGGATTCGATGAGCTTGGGCAGCAGTTCGGTGCGCAGCAGCTCGAAGGGACGTCCGTCGCGAAAGAAACTGGTTTCATTGATGGTCATGGCTTCGGCAATGGAGCGTTCGAGGACCGGATTTTTTCTGAGCTTGAGGTGCTGAACAAGTTCGTCCAATTGGGTCATGCCCTGGTTGCGCAACACCTTGGTGAGGCGCGTGTCGAACAGGTAATCGCGCGAGGGATCGAGCACGTTTTGCGAGAGTCCGAAGACGAGCTGGCGAAGATAGTCGTAGTCGACGCTGGCAGAGATTTGCATGACTAGACCACCGATTCCCGAAGCTCGCGAGCTTCTGTGCGCGTCCGGCTGGCGAGCCGAAGGATTTCCGGAGCGATCGCGTTAAGGGGCAGCACCCTGTGCGCCAATCCGGCGTTGGTGACGGCGCCGGGCATTCCCCACACCGTGCTGGTAGCTTGATCCTGGGCCAGCACGCTGCCGCCATGTTGACGGACGACGCGACAGCCCAGCATTCCATCTGACCCCATACCGGTGAGCACCACGGCCAGCACGCCCGCACCGTAGACCGCGGCTGCGGAGCGGAACAGCACGTCAACAGCGGGACGGCAGTGGTTTTCGAGAGGCCCTTGATTCAAGTGCAAGGTGGCCGGCGAGCCCCCACGTGATGAACCCTGCACCTCCATGTGCCAGTTGCCTTTGGCGATGTAGACTGTTCCGGCGCGTACCGGACAGCCATCGACGGCCTCCTCCACATGCAATGGGCAGCGGCCGTTAAGCCGCTCGGCAAAAAGCTTGGTAAATAACTCCGGCATGTGTTGCACGATGAAGACCGGAAGAGGAAAGTTTGCCGGCAGCGCGGGGAGCAGAATATCGAGGGCCGCAGGGCCGCCGGTCGAGACGCCAATGGCCAGCGCTGTGGGCGTTGAAGAGATTGGCTGGGACTTGGGCGGCGGCGCAAGAGGCAAGATCAGAGGCGTGCGCTGGGCTCCGGGGAAGACCTGCTGCGGCTGCTGGTGCGGCTGGCTGGTGAGGGCCTGAATCTTGGGGATCAAATCCTGAGAGAGCGCCCGAATGGCCGACACGCGATCGGACTGACCGGCCGGCTTGGCTACATAATCGGAAGCGCCGCAGGCCAGGGCTTCGATGGTGACTTTTGCGCCTCGCTGGGTGAGCGAACTGCACATGATCACCGGCATCTTGAGCATCCGTGCGCGCAACTTCCTGAGAGTAACCAATCCGTCCATCACCGGCATCTCCACATCCAGCAAAACCAGGTCGGGGCGAAGGGTTTCAATAGCGCACAAGGCTGTCTCGCCATCGGCCGCCGTGCCTGCTACTTCGAGGCCAGGATCGGCGCTGATCACCGAACGCAGCAGACTCCGCATTACCGCCGAGTCGTCCGCAATCAGAATCCGGGTTCGGCGACCGGAGGCCATCGATCAGGCCTCCACCAGGCCGAGCATGGCCAGCTTTTCCGTCAGAGCCTCATCGTCAAAAGGCTTCATGAGATATTCGTCCGCGCCGGCATCGAGAGCACGAAGGATGTAGTCGTTCTCGGCCTCGGTCGTAACCATCATGACCTTGACATCGGAGAATCCCTCCGCACGCAACTGCTTGAGCATGTCCAGGCCATTCATCACCGGCATGTTCCAGTCCACCAGCGCAAGGTCAAAAGGCACGCCGGAGTTCATCTGGTCCATACCAGCCTGGCCGTCGGCCGCCTCCTCGCATTGGATTCCCTTCTCTTCGAGCAGGCCGCGCAGATAACCTCTGACGAAGCGGGAATCGTCGACAATCAAAGCTCGCATGGTCACCTCCAGACAGATACCGCCCTGGGCCTGTTCAAGCTATGCAGCCTTGATTGCGCCTAGGCGCATGGGGTCCAGTTGTTCAGGGTCCAGCATGACAAGCAGGCTGTCCTTGAGTTTGTAAGCGCCGGCAAAAAGATTGCGCCTGCGCTCGTCCAAAATTGATGGGTTGGGCTCGTGGTCGGCAGACGAGACGGTGAGGACCTCGCCGACCGAATCCACAAGCAAGCCGAAGATTCCGCCAGAGCTCTCGAGCACCAGAATGTCCTGCGGACCGTCTTTCGGCGGCATGTCCAGCAACTGGCGCAGGCTCACGGTGGTGAGCACGTCGCCGCGATAATGAACCAATCCGCCGACAAAGACGGGTGCAAGAGGAACCGGCTGCGGACGGGCTCCGCCCACAATCTCCAGGATGTGCGTGATGGGCACCCCAAACAAGGTTTGCCCCAGACGGACCGAACACATCTCGACCAACGCAGCCGCCGTTTTTTCTTTGCGATGTAATGCCACCGTTGCAGTGCTCATGCTATTGACTCTCCCATCTGACTCCATTCGGCAGGCGCCTGTTCCCCGGCCGGCAAGGGAGCCACGGCCCCCAGGTCAACCACGCCGGTTACACGAGTTTTAAGTAGCGTCACACCGCCGGTGCGCTGATTGGTTCCAGCCTCGAAGAGGTCTCCGCCGCCAGCCACATCGAGAACATGCGAAACGGCAATGCCCACATGCCTGTTGCCTTCGCGACAAACCACCACGATGATCTGCGCTTCGGGATTGCCCTGAGCCGCGGCCAGCACGCCGCCTGAATCCTCGACGGGCAGCAGTTGACCCTCGAAGTTGAGCACAGGCCGGTAGCCGATGTACTCGATGCGAGAAAGCGGAAGCTGCTCGATGCGCAGCACGTCGGCCAAGGGCACCGCGGCCTGCCGTCCAGCAGCTTCGACCAGCAGGTACTCAAGAGTTTTGGCGGCGTCGGCTTCGGTTTCGCCTTCAGCGGCGCGGGCAGCCTCTTCCTCGCGCATGGTCACACCGGCCTTCATGGCGATCGACCCTGGATCGAGGATCAGCGCCAGATCGGCGTTGCCCAGCACGGTTGCGCCGGAGAAGAGGCCGATATCCTTGAGCACTGCGGAAAGCGGCTTGACGACAATCTCCTCGGGATCGGCCAGCCCGTCGACCACCAGGCCAAAGCGACGGCCATCGGCGTCGAGCACGGCGATGAAGTTGTCCCGCTCGGTCGAAAGCTTGTGCTCGACGCCGGGCATCAAGAGCCGGTCTAGAAAGACCAGGGGCAACAGCTTGCCGCGCAACCTGTAGAGGGGCGCATTCTCAATCCACTGGATGGCTGCGGCGGCCTGCTCGGGGGGAATGTGCACCAGTTCAGACAGTGCGCCCTGGGGCAACGCAAAGCTCTGATTCACGCTGCGCACGATGAGCGCGGGGATGATGGCCAGAGTGAGCGGAATACGCAGACGAAGAGTGGTGCCCTTGCCGGCGCGAGAGTCGATCTCAACCTTGCCGCCAATTTTTTCGACATTGGTCCGGACCACATCCATGCCCACGCCGCGACCGCTGACATTGGTCACAGCAGCGGCTGTCGAGAAGCCAGGCAAAAACACAAGCTGCAATAACTCGCGCTCCGCCAAGTGAGCGGCGCGTTCCTGAGTAATGACACCGCGTTCGATGGCCTTCTGGCGCACCTTATCGACGTTGATGCCAGCGCCGTCGTCGGAGACCTCAATGACGACATGGCTGCCTTCCTGGCTGGCCTTCAGTTTCAGCGTTCCTTCCGGGTCCTTGCCGGCAGCTTGACGCACATCGGGCAGCTCGATGCCGTGATCGAGCGAGTTTCTTACCGCATGGGTGAGTGGGTCCTTGATGGCTTCGAGCAGGCTCTTGTCCAGTTCCGTGTCCTGGCCCTCGACCTGCAGGCGAACGCGGCGGCCCAGCGATTGCGACAGATCGCGGACAATGCGCGGCATCTTGGAGAAGATGTTCGATACCGGCTGCATGCGCGCCTTCATCACCGACTCGCGCAGGTCGGCGGTCACCATGTCCAGGCGGCGGGAGAGCATGGTCATATTGGGATCGGCCGAGGTGGCCTGCAAGACTTGATTGCGGGTAAGCACCAGCTCACCCACCAGGTTCATCATCCGGTTCAGCAGCGTGACATCGACACGCAAAGTGCTCTCAGCGGCGGTTCCCTGGATGCGCGGGCGAGCGGGATCGCTGTCGGCCTCAGCAGGCGGTTTGGCAGCTTGAGTTGCGGCTGGGGCAGGCTCTGGCTGGGCGGCGGGCGCGGGCGTTGTGGCTGGGGGTGGCGCTGCGGCCATGGGCTGCGCGGGCTTGGCTTCGGCGGGAGGAGCGGGAGGACTGGACGCAGAACGAGCGCCTGCCTTGGCATGGACCGGCTGTTTTACCTGTGCCTGCGCCGGAAGCTGCAACTCCTCCAGGCTGGCAATCAGGAGCGCATCCTCGCCATCACCTTCCTTGTCTTCCCCCTCAATGGTCTTGAGGATCGAGCGCAGGCCATCGAGCAATTGCAGCAGGCCGGTGATAAGCGTACGGTCGGCGGTCAGCTTGCCCTCGCGGAGCAGGCCGAGCAGGTTTTCGCCGGCGTGAGCCAGCTTTTCCAGCCGCTTGAAGCCGAGAAATCCGGTTGTCCCCTTGATCGTGTGTACCGAACGGAAAATGTCTCCGATCAGTTCCGCATCCTGCGGACGCTCCTCCAGTTCGGTCAGGCACCGCTCCATGCGGTCCAGCCCTTCCTGGCTCTCGATCAGGAATTCCCTCGTTAATTCATCCATCGCATCCACTCATCCGCGCGGCCGAGATTGAATTCCCCCGGCACAGCGAGCACTCAAGCCTTTTATCGGAAAGAAGAGGCTCAACTTGAGGAGTGGATTTTGCAGAGGGCCAGGGAATGCGGATCAGGGACCAGAAATCGGCGGCCGTGCCGGCAACTGGCTTCTTCTTGTACAGCAACGCCCAAATGCTATAGCCTCAATTTCCACGCGGTGGAGAAATTGGAGATGCGATGAATAATGATTGCGCTGGAGAAGCCGAACTCCTAAGCCTGCTCGACCTGGCGCGCCAGGCCGCGCAGAACGCCTATGCGCCCTACTCCGGGTTCCGGGTGGGCGCAGCGCTGAAGTTGACCAACGGCGAGATCGTCACAGGAACGAACGTTGAGAACGTGAGCTACGGACTAACCATCTGCGCGGAGCGTTCCGCATTGGTAAAGGCCGTTTCCCAATTTGGACCCGAGATTCGGATTGAGGCCGTGGCCATCGCTAATCTGAACAGCGCCGCCAGCCCGCCCTGCGGCGCATGCCGCCAGGTGCTCTCTGAATTCATCCTGCCCGAGGCTCCAGTGATCTTCCCCGCCGTGCAGGGCGAGCGGGTCATGGCAATTAAAGAACTACTGCCGCTGGCGTTTGAGATGAAGCTGAAGTGAGGCCACAAGAGTGCCACAAATATCAGCACCGACATGAGAGGAAATGTAAAAGACTATAGCTAAAGAAATCCCACCTTAACCGCAGCAAAACCGCGGCAAAGGTGGGATATTCATATTATTTTTCGTTCTTGCTTTTTACGCTGCCTTTACGTCGCTCGCCGACCTTACGCGAAAGCGCTTCATCTGAATCGATAGCGTCTTCTCGATCTTGCGCAGGTCGTTGCGCTCGGCGGGACCAGCAAAGGTCGAAGCCACACCATGGGCTGAGGCGCGACCGGTGCGGCCTACACGATGAACAAAATCCTCGGCCATTTTGGGCATGTCGAAGTTGATCACATGCGCCACGTTGGCCACGTCAATGCCGCGGGCGGCTACATCGGTGGCTACCAGAACGCGGTGACGACCTTCAGAGAAACTGCGCAGAGCCTGGTTTCGCTGGGCCTGCGAACGATCGCCGTGAATTTGTGTGGCCGAATGTCCGCTGCGAACCAGCCTGCGCGCTACACGATCGGCGCCGTGCTTGGTACGCACAAAGACCAGAAAGCTGCCCGTCTCCGCGCCCAACAGATGTTCGAGTAACTCCTGCTTCTTATCCGGCTCGACTTCAAAGGTGCGCAGTTCGACGTTCTCGGCCGGCTTGAGCACCGAACCGATTTCGACGCGGACGGGATTGTTCAAGTACTTGCGCGCTACGTCCTTCACCGCGCCTTCAAGCGTGGCCGAGTAGCAGAGGGTCTGGCGCAAAGCAGGCAGCGTAGCCGCAATGCGCGCAATGGCCGGTTGGAAGCCCATGTCGAGCATGCGGTCGACTTCGTCGAGGACCAGGATCTTGATCCCATCCAGGCGAACCAGCTTGCGCTTGAGAAAATCTTCAAGCCGTCCAGGAGTGGCAACGATGAGGCGCGCGCCGCGGCGAATAGCCTCGAGTTGCGAGCGCTCCGCTAAGCCGCCGACCACCAGGGCTACGGTCTGCGATGAATTGGAACGAATGGTCAGGAAGGCCTGCTCCACCTGCATGGCCAGTTCGCGCGTGGGGAGAAGAATCAGAGCATGTGCTCCCTTGCCTTCGGCCTTTTGCATCATTTCGACAATGGGAATGAGATAGCCGAGCGTCTTGCCTGTTCCGGTCTGCGCCGTGGCCAGCACGTCGCGGCCTTCGAGAGCGGGAGGAATGCAGCCGGCCTGAACCGGGGTTGGAATTTCAAATTTGTTGGCATCAAGCCGCGCCATCAGGGCGGGCGAAAGAGAAAACTGAGTAAACTGAGTCGTCAAAATTGAGTCATTTCCTGCTGAGTTCCGGAGCGGCGAGCATCTCTCGCGGCCTGCAATCGGAACCGGACAAAGAGGCGCGCACACCCATCCGGGAGCGCAGGCCTGCGTACAAATTTTTGCGTAGGGGAGAACCGAAAGTCGAAGCTAAGACTGGCCGCCGCATTCAAAATAAAAGAACGCCAGGGCCCGGAGCTGCCACACGCTACATCATTGCCAGAGGGCACAATGCCAACCGGCTCCACGCTCCAGCGCATTCAATTTCTTGCGCGCTCCCGGTCTCTTTGCGCCTGATCGCAATCAAGGATACAAAAGCGTCTGATCCTGAACCAATCCACAATTCTCTGCGGTGGTTTAGGCTAAGTCACCGGGTGGGAGACCTAGTGGTCACGCTCCACCCCAAGAAACAAAGGCTATTTCCTGGGAGCCCCAAACTCTCGGGGCTTTGAAAATCTGTGCCAGGCGGGATTGCACTGTAAGAGCAAACCGCCGCTCACGGCCAAATCACTGAGCGCAAGTACAGTGTAGCACGAATGGACATTTTGTTTTGCATTGGTTTGGAGGGCGAGTTATGAGATTTCGCTAACCTTGTTGCCAAGATGCTCAACCATTCCGGTCATCCGTTTGCTGATAAGCAAGCAGTGAGGCACGTAAGATAACAAGTATGGAGAAAGAATCCGCCAGACCGCAGACGCCGAGACACTCAATGATCGACGAGACCGCGAAGATCGGCATCAATGCTCAGGAGGGCGGAAACGAAACCCTCGATCCCAATGATTGGCCAGCTTTCCGCGCGCAGGCGCACCTCATGCTGGACGACATGCTAGGCCACATTGAGAAGATTCGCGAGCGGCCCGTCTGGCAGCCCATTCCAGACGAGGTGCGGGCGCAGTTTCGCGGACCTCTGCCGCGGCTGGGTGAAGAGCTTGCCCAGGTTCATGCGGAGTTTATGCGCGCGGTGCTGCCCTTTGCCGTGGGCAATGTTCATCCGGGCTTCATGGGCTGGGTGCATGGCGGCGGCACGCCAGTGGGCATGGTGGCAGAGATGCTGGCCGCGGGGCTGAATGCGAATCTCGGCGGCCGCAATCAGATTCCGGTCGAGGTCGAACGGCAAGTAAGCGAATGGGTTCGAGATATCTTTGGATTCCCGAAAAGCGCGAGTGGTTTGTTTGTAACTGGAACGTCGATGGCGAATCTGGTCGCGATACTGGTTGCGCGAGATGTGGCGCTGGGCTTTGAGGCGCGCGAGCGCGGAGTGGCCGCGAGTCCAAACCGGCTGACCGCCTACACATCACACGAGGTTCATAGTAGCGTTCGCAAAGCTATGGACATCTCAGGCTTGGGCAGCGATGCGCTGCGGCTCATCCCTACCGACAGCCGTTATCGGATTGATCTCACGGCACTGGGCAAGGCAATCGAGCGCGATCGCGAGGCAGGCTTCACGCCGTTTCTGGTGGCGGGAACTGCGGGAACGGTGAACACGGGAGCAATCGACGATCTGACCGGCATGGCGGATTTGTGCCAGCGGGAAAAACTTTGGTTCCACGTTGACGGAGCCTTTGGTGCGCTTGCCAAACTTGCGCCGGATCTTGCGGCGCGGCTCGATGGTATCGAACGTGCCGATTCGGTGGCCTTCGATTTTCACAAATGGGGACAGGCGCCTTACGACGCCGGATTTATTTTGGTGCGCGATGGAGAGGCGCACAAGAACGCATTCGCATTCCCGGCAGCCTATCTGCAACGCGCCGAGCGAGGAATGGCTGCAGGCTCGCCTTGGCCTTGTGACTTCGGGCCGGATCTCTCGCGCGGCTTTCGCGCGTTGAAGGTCTGGTTCACGCTGAAGGTTCTGGGCACAGAGCGGTTGGGGACAGCCATCTCGCGCAGTTGCGCGCTGGCGCGGTATCTGGAAGAGCGCATCGCCGCAACGCCGGAGCTGGAACTGATGGCCCCGGTGGAGCTGAACATCGTCTGCTTCCGCTATCGCGCCGATGACAGTGTGAATGAGGAGATTGTTGTCAGGCTGCAGGAGTCGGGGATCGTAGCGCCGTCAACCACCCTGCTCGGAGGCCGCAGGGTGATTCGCGCGGCCATCGTGAATCATCGCACCGGCCGCGCGGAGATCGATGCGCTGGTCGAGAACACGCTGACGCAGGGCCGCGCCCTTCTATCGCGCGCGCCGCACAATGAAGATGCGCAACCCTCGCAACAATTCCCTACGCACGCTGCGATGAAATCGGCGCTGGCCATAGTGGACCAGCAATTGACGACTCAAACACTCACGGCTGCCCAGCTCTTCCAACGCGGCAATTTGCTGGAAGTGACAGGCAAAAGCATGGAAGCCAGACAGACTTACGTCGAGTTACTAACTCTTGAGCCCGCGCACAAGGGCGCGCTGAACAGTCTGGGCAATCTTCTCACCTCGGCCGGAGAGATCGCCGAGGCGCGCAACGCCTACTCGGCGGCGGTTCAAAGTCATCCGGACGATCCGATGAGCCTGGTCAATTTTGCCAACGCGCTGCAAAAGGACGGAGAGACGGAGCAGGCCCGCGCACATTTCGAGCAGGCTCTGAAGATCGATCCAGACTATTGGCAGGCGCACCTGGGTTTGTCGGCAATTCTTGCTGGAATGGGTGATGCGGAGCTGGCGGCCAGGCATCGGAAAGCGGCGTTTCACGGCCGATGCGTGGTGCCGATGCCCTACCGCGGCACGGGGACTCCGATCACAATTCTGGAGTTGGTCGCAATCGGGCCGGGCAATACGCGCATCAAGAACTTTCTGAGCGATACGGTCTTCAAGCGGTACCTGGTGGCGACAGAGTTCTACGAGCCGACCACGTCACTGCCTCCGCATCAGCTTATCGTGAATGCAATCGGGGATGCCGACGTGGCCGGAGTCGCTCTGACAGGTGCCGAGGCTCTCTTGGCGCGCTCGACCGCCCCGGTGGTCAACACGCCCTCGGCGGTGCTGGGAACCGGCCGTTGCGCGATAGCAGAGCGGCTGGCCACCGTCGCTGGAGTAGTGACGGCGCGAACTTTGACCTTGCCGCGTGAATCGCTTGCCTCGGCGAATGCTGGCCGTTCGCTCAGTCTTCACGGATTCGAGTTTCCGCTCCTGGTGCGCACTCCGGGTTTTCACGGTGGAGAGAATTTTCTACGCGTGGAAACTGCGGCTGAGCTTCCGGCGGCGCTCGATGAGTTACCCGGCAACGATCTGACCGTGATGCAGTTTCTCGACGCCAGCGCGGCCGATGGAAAGACGCGCAAATATCGGGCGATGATGATCGATGGCGAACTCTATCCGCTTCATGCAGCGATCTCGCACGATTGGAAGATTCATTATTACAGTGCTGAAATGGCGGATAATGCCGAGCACCGCGCCGAAGATGCTGCATTTCTAGTTGATATGCGCGGCGTACTCGGAGACAAAGCCATGGCTGCGCTGGCAGGAATTCAGCGGACGCTCGGCCTTGATTATGGCGGCATCGATTTTGGCTTGAACCGCGAAGGCGAGGTTCTCCTCTTCGAAGCCAATGCGACGATGGCAGTCTTCGCGCCCGATGCGGACGCGCGATGGGACTATCGCCGGCCAGCCGTCGAAAAGATTTTGAAGGCCATCCGAAAGATGCTGGTGGAGAGAGCGAAATGGAATGGAAGATCGCCGGCGGGATGGCTGCCGAAAACTGAGTCAGCCGAAGCCGCACAACCGTTGACATAACTCTGGGAAGCAATGGAAGAGGCTATCGGTTTGGCACCCGATGGGCGCGGTTTAGGGGAGATTTGCGCGAATGCCAAGGTCTTCGGCAATGCTCGACAGGCGTTTATCCCTGGTCCACAACAAGGTGGATGAATTGATAAAGATGGAAGCAATCAGGTGCGCATCGATCAGGCCGATGCCCCCACTGTAGAGGATGCGCAACTCGATCATTCGCAGCACTTCGTCAAGCTGCGCAACGCGCACACTCGGCAATCGCTCTAGAAATGCAAGAGTCGTGACGCGTTGCTCCAAGGAACCCAGGGCCAGTTCACCAACGATAAAGGGATGCATCACAATTTGCCGGCTGGTGAGCTGCTTGCGAAGTTCGTCGTTGCCAGAGCGGAAATGTTCGACCCAGATCGAAGTATCCGCGAGAATCACTCTTCACTCATCCTGCGGCGCGGAATATCTCCCAACTCCGGCATGGTGCCTCCCAGTGCAGCCAGCCTCCGAGAGCTTTCCCGTTCGATGAGAGATTTGAGAGCCTCCCGCACGAGAGCCGTCTTCTCGGATACGCCGGTGAATTCTTGGGCGATACGCACCAAATCATCATCAAGCGCAAGGGTTGTTCTCATAGAAACCTCCACGCATCTATTTTAGCATCATTTGATGTCGTTATTGTATGGATAGAAGCTCAAAACCCATCTACCTTCGCAAGATCCGCTTAAAGCCTACCGACCAATGCATTCCTCACCGGAACCCTGCTATGGCCCCGCGGAGAACTCGAATTCCTTTGATCCGGTTCAGTCCCGGTCTTCCAGCCGCGCCACCACCTGCTCGACCAGGCGCTCAAGTTCCGCTTGATCCTTTGCAGTCACAGTGCAAGGCGCTTCGGAGTGGAGAGCGAGACGAGCATCGGGAAAGCCCATGCGGCGCTTGAGCGCGAGAATCTCCTGAATCTTGCAGTCAGGAATGACGCTGAGCGGCTGGCCAATCTGTTTGGCGATCAGGTAGGTTTTGCAATAGGTGTCGAGAATTTCGGCCAGCCATTCGGCGTGGGTCACGGTGTCAGACCAGCAAACGATGCCGTGATTGGTAAGCAGAATGGTGTTGTGATTCTGGACGAAAGGCAACACCGTCTCGGCAAAGGCCTGCGTGCCGGGAGTCTCATACGGCGCTACTGCCGCCGGTCCGATGAAAACCTCATACTCAGGAATCAAGCCGTTGGGAGGAACTGTGCCAGTAACGGCAAAGGCCGTTGCGTAAGGCGGGTGGCAATGCACCACGGCGCGGGCTTTCGCGTTGGCTTTATAAATCTCCAGATGCAGCAGCAGTTCGCTGGTGCGCGCCCGGTCGCCGGCCAGAATGTTGCCGTCGAGGTCAGAGAGGCAGATGTCGGCAGGCTCCAGGTCGCCCTTGCTGAGCAGCGTGGGCGTGCAGAGTACATAGCGCGAGCCCAGGCGAACGCTGATGTTGCCGCCGTTGCCGTCTACATACTGGCGCTCCCACAGCTTGCGGCCCACGCGAATGATCTCGGCGCGCAAGGCCTGGGCCTCAAAGGAGTTGGCGGCCACCAAAGGCGAGTCTTCCTCGGGCTTCGGCTCACGCAGAACCTCGACGACGGCCTGCACCACTTCCCTCACCTGTTCCGTGACCGGTACCGCAGTCTGCTCCATGATTGACCTCACGCTTGGGTTGAACCGCCTTGCTCCGGGGACGCACCGTCATTCCTTCAGATTATATATAGTGCCGGCCGGCGTGATGTTCCGGTGACATGGGTCACCGAGGACGAGCCAGTATCAGGATCGACGCCCCACAGTTTCACAGTTCCACAGTAAATATGGGGGGAGGGGGTGCGGCTGGAGTCCAGAGCGCCTCTCGGGAGGTTGAGGCCTGAGCGCGGGAGATGGTGAGGTTTTTCATGAATTTTCCGATCCGGTAGCTTTCCGGTCCTTTTTCTCTTTCAATTGTGCGATGGGAAAGGGTAATTATCTGCAAAAGGCCCCCAATAAGTGCTGAGATAAGCCGCTTAGTTCAATGGTCGGCATCAAAATTGGCAAGTGCGATCTATTCCTCGACGATTTCTTCCGAGTAGGCGACGATCCGGCCGCGACGCCATATCATGAGGGCTGGTTCTCAAGCTAAGGCACGCGTTACTCGGAGATGCGGACAATGCTGAGCAGGCGCATCCGAGTGAAAGAGGACAGAACACCTAGGCGCGGCTTTTCCTGAGCGCCTCTTGACCCAGAAGGTAGATATACCTGTCTGTCATCGGGAGCTCGCCCTCATGTATCCGAGGCTATCAAGTTCCTTCTGAGCGAGACTGCGATATTTACCCATGCGATCTGTATCGCGGACGATAACGAATTGCTCTGCGGCCTTGTTCGTATCGCCCATGGCTTGCAGTGAGAGGCCAATCCGCCAATATGTAGCTGAGATCGTCAAATCCCTCATGCGACGAAGACGATCCCCCAGGATCAACCTTCCCAGCAAGGATGATGTGGGCTTTGCCGTCTGCAATTCAGACTTCGACATATCTAAAATTCTCAAGGCGCGGTCCATGGCTTGGCGAGCCTCTGCTCGTCGATCCAGAATAAGCAACGCCCGCGCCTTGCGAGCCCAGGTTTTGGCTTCGAAGAGGTCTTTTGACGTCGCGGCCCAGCGTGCTCCGAATGACTGACTAATGCTTCCGCGCTCCCAGAGGCGCATCCCTTCATCAGCCATTTCAATCGCCTTCTCCGGCGAAGCTTTCTGAGCCAATAGAACGTCGCACATGCTGTCTTGGCCGCTTCCCGTGGGGTCTCCTAATTCGAGCGCTTGTGCGAGACATTGCTTTGCCTCGTCATACCGTCCCTGATCCATCAGTGCGTCCCCGAGGCAAACCATTAAGCGCACGCGATCTGACTCCGGAACCTTCGCACCCATATCCAAGGCGGCGCGGTAACATCTCTCCGCCTCAGCAGGCTTGCCCGCTAGAAGGAAGTCCATACCCTTCCTCCGTAATCTGAAATGGCGGGGGGAGGAAACGCCTGAGCGCGCCAACACGACCACGACTCCAATTGCGAGCAATTCTAGGAACCTCAGAGAGATCGGCAGAATCTCTTCCAGTCTGTGAGGTGCAGATTCGACGCCCTCGGGAAAGAACATGCAACTTCTCCTTGGTCAAAGTGCTCTCTGAGCGCAATCGCGGTCATAGGACAACCTCTCCCAGGCGTTGGGCATGAGTGTACCGCAAGTTGAATACGACTCTGGAAGTGACAACATCCTACCTGCTACTAGCAACTTCTGCCAAGTGCTCCGACGTGGGGTATGGTGCATTTCCATGCGAGGATTGAGCTCCCTGCCAAGTTCGCTTTGTCGCTAAGTCGCAATTCCGGGCGAATTACCGGCAATCCGGAAGTAATTTTTTCGTATCTTAGCGCGAATGGTTGAAACGCTGCCCTCCCTCCGAATCGAGTTGCTCTGCGGTCCGTGAAGCGCTGACCAGCACTACTCAGCGGGTATCAGCCTGCGCTGCAATTGCTCGAGCGACTGGCCCTTGGTCTCCGGATATACAAAGAGCACCACCAGGAATTGCACTACGGTCATGATGGCGAAGAATGCGAACGGCGTCGCTGTGCTCATGGAATGGACTACTACGGGAAACTCGAGGGCGATGGCGGCGTTCATGAACCAGTGGCTGGCGCTGCCTACGCCCTGGCCTTTGGAGCGAACGTGGTTGGGAAAGACTTCGCCGATGTAGACCCAGATGACCGCTCCCTGGGAGACGGAAAAGAAGGCGATGTAAGTGACCAGCAGCCAGAGAAGCGCTCCTGGGTGCGATTGCGAATGGAAGAGCCATGCCACACCGGTGAGGCAGCTCGCAGTGCCCGCGGCGCCAATCAGCAGTAGAGTTTTGCGGCCAAGCTTGTCGATCAGCGACATGCCCACCAACGTGAAAAGAAAGTTGGTAGCACCGATGGCGATGGCCTGCTGGTCGCTCGATATCTGGCTGAAACCGGCTGCGGCAAAGATGTTGTTCAGGTAATAGAGAATGGCGTTGATGCCGGCCAGTTGATTGAATGCGCCAATGCTGATGGCGAGGAACAAAGGATAGCGATATTTCCAGCGAAAGACCGGCTCGTGTGCCGTGGCGTGTTCTTGGACCAGTGCCGCGCGAATGTCGGCTAGCTCGGCTTCAGGGTTTGGATCGCCCATTAATTTAAGCACGGCCAGCGCCTCATCGTTGCGGTCGCGTGCGGCAGACCAGCGCGGGCTGCGTGGAATGCCGAACAGCAGCACCAAAAAGGCTATTGCAGGAATTGCGGAAATGCCGATCTGCCAACGCCACTCCGCCGCGCCCAGATGCATCAGGCGAATCAGATAATTCGATGTGTAGGCGACCATGATGCCGAAGACGACATTGAGTTGGAAGGCTGCGACCAGACGGCCGCGCCACTTTGCCGGAGCGAGTTCCGCGATGTAGACCGGCCCCAGCACCGACGATGCGCCAATGCCCAGCCCGCCGACGAAACGGAAAAACATGAACGAGTACCAACTCCAGGCCAAACCGCAACCCACGGCCGCCACCACATAGAGGACAGCTGTAATGCGCAGGGTTTCGCGGCCGCCCAGCTTTTGTCCCACCACGCCAGCGCTGAGCGCTCCAACCACCGTGCCGATGAGCCCGATGGCCACCGTCAAGCCCTTGCCATGCGGGCTTAGATTGTAAAGACGCACCAGGGCATCAATAGCGCCGGAGATGACGATGGTGTCGAAACCGAAGAGCAAACCGCCCAGCGCGCCGGTGAGCGTTGCCTTCGTGAGGTTGAGATTGGGCCGCATGTTATCCGGTTCCTTGAATTCCAAACTATCGTACAGATTGGAGCCCGTATGGGCAAAGTCCGGCAGCGTGCGGATTCGACAGAACGGCTACAATTGTTGCTCCGAAAGGTTGTGTATGGGAGACGGCGGCACGGGCGACTTCAGCGCCCCCGCAGGCAGGGAGACTGGGAATGATCGACAAGATGGGCAAGACTTTTGCGCGCAGCATGGCCGTTTTCGCGATGGCGCTTTTGTTTGCCGCCACACTGGGCGCGCAGACGCCAGCCACTACTGAAGCGCAAACGCCGAGCGTGCAATCGCCGGAGTGGAAAACATACAGTTATGCGGCGGATGGATTCAGCGCTTCTTTCCCGTCGTCGCCCACGGTGTCGAAGAAAGACGTTCCCACGGATGCAGGCTCGTTCGAGTTTAGATCGTATGTCGTGGAAGTCGCCCCGGTAGCGATGTCTATTGGGGTTTGTGATTTCGGCGCAGCAGTGGCGAGCAAGGACCCCGACACTGTTCTCGAAGGGGCGAAGGACGGCGCCTTGGCCAACTCCAACTCGCATTTGGTGAGCGAGAACAAGATTATCCTCGGGGCCAATCACGGCGTTGCATTCGAAGCCGAGAGCGATACGGCACACCTTTCCTTCCGCACTTACCTGGTGGGCACCACGCTCTACCAGGCGCTGGTCGTCTTTCCCCTCGGCAGGCCGTATGCCGACACCGCGCGTTTTCTCGACTCATTCCAGTTGATCCCTCGCGTCAGCGGCAGAGCAACGCCTTAGTTCAAGCAATCAGCATCCCGAGCTTGGGGCGGCAGGCGACACGGCCAGAATACGGCAGCGGTGCTTCCCTGCCGCGCTCCATGCCAACGCCATCTCGCTTTCCATGTAGGCGCAATCGCCCGCATCGAGAACCTCATGCAACCCACCGGCATCCAGTTGTAACTTCCCTTCCAGCACGTAGACCATGCTGTTGGCCTCGTGACAGGTATCGGTGGCACAGGAGGCTCCGCCGACGGGAAATTCGATCATTCTCGCCACCAGCTGAAGACCTTCGGCCGGCCCGTTCAGCGGAGTTATTTTGATCGACTCTGCCCCGCGATTGTTGCCCTGCAAGTGGGCCTTACGGGTGATCGAGAGTGTATGCTTGGCGGGCTCGCAGAAAAAATAACTCATGCCCACGCCATAGACCCGGCTGATGGTAGCCAGAGTGGGCAGCGTGGGAATCATGCGGTCGGTCTCCAGCTTGGACAGAAGCGCCGTGGAAAGCCCGGTCTCAGCCGCCAGGCGCGAAAGCGTGAGCCGCTTCTGGGTGCGAAGCGAGCGTAGCTTCATCCCGATGCAGTAGGGTTCAAGAGACCAATGAGCATACGAAACCGTTTTGGACATGGCTAACTCCTTTCTACCAGTCTGCCAGTCGCAGGTCTTCGAATTACCGATGAATCTCTGAAGTTTTCTTGAAGTCCGTCGCCCCATTTCGCCACATGCGATGGACTCAGGTTCGATGCTCGAAATGCGTGGCTCTGTAAGTTGCGAAAAGAGGCCAGTTACCATACAAAATGCCCAATTGGCTTGCTTCAGCGGCAAAGTCTCCGCTGATTCAGTTACAGACGGTAATAACTTTACGATTACTTGATTGTGCGTCTCCGGTTACTTCTTGCATTGTTAAAACAAAAACAACGCGCGCATATATTCCCGCATCGTAGCGAAAGCGGATACTCTAGGATGCATACGAAATCTCTGGGTTCATCGAAGCACAGATTCGCCGGAACGACTGCGTTTATTGTCCCGTTTGTTTTTTCCTCCGCAGATTCCCGCGACGACTGTAAGCAGTTGTCATTTTCCCTGCCATGATGGGGGATTGGCGACCGAGTTGCCAGGATGCGAGGACATGAGTTGGTTGCAAGGAAACAGACCTACTCAGATTTAGATGATGCAGAGGGACCGGCCGCCGCGGCGACAGGTCCTGGTCGCGGGGGCGATGGACCGGCGCCCCCGGCGACCGGCATTGATCGCGAGGTTGGCGAGCAGGCTTGTTCCTTCGCAGGACTCCGGCTGGAGGCCGATGGGACTCTCCGGCGAGGTGATGCTGTGGTTCACCTGCCTCCCAAGGAGTTGGCGGCGCTGCGGCTGCTGCTTGCGCATGCCGGAAAAATTGTCTCGCCCCTGCAACTGAAACATGCTCTGTGGGGCGATGTGCATGTGACAGCCGACAGCGTTCCCAAGTGCATGTCCTCATTGCGCGCGCGGCTTGAACCGGATGCGTGCATTCAGACTGTCTATAAACGTGGCTACCGCTTTTCGGCTGATATCAGGTGGGACAGCGCAGCAACAGCCGGAACACTTTTGCGGCTGGCCATCATGCCGTTCGCCACCCGGTACTCGGTTCCGGAGTATCTCGGTGCCGCCATCGCTGAAGAGACCATTGCGCGGCTGACCGGTGCGCATCCCGCGGCCGTTGCGGTACTGGCTCGGGATTCGGTTTTCAATCTGACTCTGCGCGGGCTCACTGCCCAGCAGGTTGGCGAGGAACTCAAGGCTGACCTGGTCTTGACCGGAACCGTGCAGGCATTCTTTTCGCATTATCGGCTGCGCGCGGAGATGGTCCGTGTCGAAGACGGAACGCAAATCTGGGTGGAAGATCTACTGGCGCCGCAGAACCAGAGCGGCGAGTTGGAGTCGGAGCTGATGCGCCGGTTGGCCTATCGGCTAGGCACCGGCGGTCCCGGCGACAGGTCTTTGTTGCAAGGGTGGGGAACCCGATTTCTTGACGACAGATCTCAGTCGCTTGAGTGGAACAAGAAAGACGTGCAAATCTCGGCCGTCGCATCCGACGAAGCCGGGGATGAAGATGGCTCCCGGCAAAGCGAGGCCTACGAGACATTTCTCCGCGGACATCATGAGTGGCAGACGCTGCATCGCCATCGTATGCAGGACGGGTTGCAGCACCTTTTGCGGGCCGTCGAGCTTGATCCCACGCTGATCGCAGCCAAAATCGATCTAGCGCACCTTGGCGTCTCTCAGGCTTTGCTAGGCTTCATGTCTCCGGACGTTTCTGCGGAACTTGTGCATCGCACGGCGGAATCGATTCCTTTCCTTACCGATCGAGCCGCAGCCTTGCTGCCCGCGCTGGGCTGGATCAATTTTTACTTCGACCGCAATCTGCCCGCGGCGCTGCTGGCTTTCTCTTGCAGTTCGCATCTGCCTCACGACCCCAGTATTACGCGCGCACGCACCATGTTCGCCGTCAGCCGCCATCGCTTTGCCGAGGCCGCCGCATTACTGCGCATGGCTATTTACACCGATCCCTTTGCTCCCTGGCTGCAGAATCGTCTGGCTTGGACGCTCCATCTCAACGGGCAGGCAGAGGAAAGCGTCGACCATATTCGGAAAAGTATCGTTCTGTTTCCCAACCATGAAGGAATCGGCCTCTATGGATCGGTGATTCTTGCCTACAACGGAGAGACAGAGCAAGCCATCGAGATTGCGCAAGAGCTTGCAAATCGCTTGCCGCACTTCGATCTTGCCACAGAGGTTCACGCGTATGCGCTGGCCTGTGCAGGCCGCGGGGACGAAGCGCGCGCCATCCTCGAACGGTTGCAGTGGCTCAGCCGCGAGCGTTTCCTCCTTAACTCCTTCACGCCGGCGGTGCACGTCGCGCTGGGAGACCTGGATGCCGCAATCGAGGAACTTCGCGCCGCCAACGAACTCCGCTGCCCCTGGTTCTTTCAGATGCTGGCCGATCCGCGCTTGAAACCGCTCCACGGTCGCGCGGAATTCGAGCAGATGCGGAGCATCCTCACCAGCATGGAGGCCGAGGTTGAGGAGGATCTGCATGCGGAAGAATAAATCGGAGTCAAATCCAAGTCCGATTAGACAAGGTCGGCCCCTTTGGTAATCCTGCCGGTGACTTGCATCACACGGCCACCGGCCCCGCTTGCTGAATAATCTGAAAGACGGCGATAGGTTCAACTGTGCCGTGGTGTGCGATTCGTTTTTTGCCTCCGGTCTTCCCGGTCACGCACGGAGGCGACTTGCAGGCAACCTTCGCCCTACTCGGAGATTCTCATTTATGTACAAAATTTTGGAAGCTCGCGGTGTCGGCCTCAACATTAAACAGTTTGTGATTGAAGCGCCGCGCATTGCGCGCAAACAGAAGCCGGGGCAGTTCATTATTCTGCGGCTGCATGAAAAGGGCGAGCGCATTCCGCTCACCATCAAGTCATCTGATCCGGAAGCAGGCACTGTCACCATCGTGGTGCAGGCCATCGGCAAGACCACTTCGCTGCTTAACTGCCTGGAATCCGGCGACTCGATTTTAGACATCGTAGGCCCACTGGGGCATCCATCGGAGATCGCGAACTTCGGGACGGCCGTGATTCTTGCCGGAAGCGTGGGCACGGCCATGGCGCTGCCCACGGCCAATGCGCTCAAGGCTGCGGGCAATCACGTGGTCTTCATCGAAGGCGCGCGCTCGACGGAGATGGTGGTCTTTGAAGACGAAGTGCGGTCGGCAAGCAGCGAAACATACATAATGACGGACGACGGCAGTTATGGCGAACAAGGGTTAGTTACAAAAAAACTCAATGAGCTTCTGGCTGCCGGACGCAAAATCGACTTTGTGCTGGCCGTAGGGCCGGTGCCGATGATGCGGGCGGTCGCGCAAGTAACTGCCCCGCTGGGAATCAAGACCATGGTCAGCTTAAACTCAATCATGGTGGACGGCACGGGGATGTGCGGCGGTTGCCGCGTACTGCTGGGCGATAAAAGCAAGTTCGCCTGCGTGGACGGGCCGGAGTTCGATGCTTCGCAGGTCAACTTCGAGGTTCTGATGCAACGCAATGCCATGTATCGCGGGAAGGAGTGCGAGTCGTTGAAACATTTCCAGGAGAATAAGGAAGAAGAAGTGGCGCATCTTCGCGCGGAACTGGCGGCGGGGGAGACCCACTATGTCTGAGAAAAATGTTCTGCCACGCTCCGCAATGCATGTTCTTCCCGTGAAAGAGCGCATGAAGATTTTGCGCAGGCTCATGCCGGAGTTGGATCCCGTGGTGCGCAGCCGCAACTTCGAGGAAGTGAACCTGGGCCTGAATGCAGCCGATGCGCTGACCGAGGCCTCGCGCTGCATCGAGTGCGCCAAGCCGGGCTGCGTGGTGGATTGCCCGGTGGGCGTGAAGATCAAGGATGTTGTGGGCCTGATTCATGCGGGCGACTTTCTAGCAGCAGCTGCAAAGATGCGCGAAGATAATGCCCTGCCAGCCATCACCGGCCGCGTCTGCCCGCAGGAGAACCAATGCGAGGGCGGCTGCATTCTGGGTAGAAAAGGCGCGCCCGTAGCCATCGGCAATCTGGAGCGATTTATTGCCGACTATGAGCGCACCAGCGGGAAGCTGGGACTGCCCGCTAATGCTCCCGCGACCGGCAAGAGCGTGGCCATCGTCGGCAGCGGCCCTGCAGGTTTGAGCGCGGCCGGAGACCTCATCCAGAAGGGCCATCGCGTCCGCGTCTTCGAGGCGCTGCATGAGTTGGGCGGCGTGCTCGTTTACGGCATTCCCGAGTTTCGCCTGCCTAAGTCGATTGTGAAAGGCGAGGTGGACAACCTGCGCCGCATGGGCGTCGAGTTCGAAACCAACGTTGTGGTGGGCAAGAGCGTCACCATCGACGAGTTGATGAATGACGAGAACTACGATGCGATCTTTGTCGCGACCGGCGCGGGATTGCCGGTATTTCTTGGCGTTCCCGGCGAGCATTTCAACGGCGTCTACTCAGCCAACGAATTTCTTACTCGCGTGAACCTGATGCGCGCTTACCAGATTGATGAATACGATCAGCCGGTCTACGACTGCCGTGACCGCGATGTGATTGTGGTGGGCGGCGGCAACACGGCTATGGATGCGGTTCGCACGGCCAGGCGGCTCGGCGCGCGGACGGCGACGCTGGTTTATCGGCGCTCCGATGCGGAGATGCCGGCCCGCGCCGAAGAGGTGAAGCACGCTCGCGAAGAAGGCGTCGAATTCCGTCTGTTGACGAATCCGGTCGAGTTCCTCGGCGACGAAAAAGGCTGGTTGACTGGAGCGCGCTGCGTACGCATGGAACTGAGCGAGCCGGATGCAAGCGGCCGCCGCCGTCCGGTGGAAATAAAGGGAAGCGAGTTCATTTTGCCCGCACATGTTGCGATCATCGGCGTCGGCACCACTGCCAATCCGCTGATCCAGAGCACCACGCCGGACCTTGCAACCAACAAGTGGAACTACATTGTGGCCGACGAAGAAACCATGCGCACCTCCAAGCGCGGCGTCTTTGCCGGCGGCGACATTGTCACCGGCGGAGCCACGGTGATTCTGGCCATGGGCGCGGGGCGCAAGGCCGCCGCTTCGATTCACGAATATCTGACCAGCGGTGATTGGGAAAAGGAAGCTACTAGCTCACTACCAGACGTCAATTGAGGTTCGTTGTCTCCCACCCTTGCGGCAAAAACAAACACGCCGCAAGGATGTGGCACCCGGCAAGCAAGCCACTGCGAGCGATGAGCGAGCGTTTGGCCTCACCGCAGGTGGTCGACAATTACACGAGAATAGTGTACACTGTTTTCGTATGAAGAACATCACCCTGAGTGCCGACGAGGACCTGATCGAACGAGCGCGCTTGATTGCGCGCGGGCAGCGCAGAACACTGAACGAGGCATTCCGCGATTGGCTGGCACAATTTGCCCAGAGCGCGGGAGACTCCCAGGGTTTCGATGCGCTGATGAAGCGCCTGCAACATGTAGATGCGGGCCGGAGCTTCAGCAGGGACGAATTGAATGAGCGGTAGATTCTTTATCGATACGAATATCTTTGTCTATTCGTTCGATCAAAACGCCACTGCCAAATCCCCGAGAGCTGCACAAATCATCCGCGAGGCCCTGACAATGCAGAAGGGCGTCATCAGCTATCAAGTCGTGCAGGAATTCTTCAATGTGGCCCTGAGACGGTTCTCCCAACCGATGAAAGCGGCAGAGTGCGAGCAATATCTGAGTACGGTCTTCCGCCCTTTGCTCGCCGTGCATTCGTCGCAGGCTCTCTATGCGGAGGCATTGCGTCTCCACGCCCAAAGCGGGCTCTCATGGTACGACTCATTGATTGTTTCGGCTGCTCTCCAGGGGCGGTGCGATCTCCTCTACACAGAGGATCTCCAGCACGGTCAACGCTTCGGAAGTCTCCAGGTCATAAATCCCTTCCTCTGAATTCTAAAAATGTGCGGGTCCCCATAGTCCCTGACCCTTGTCTCTGTGAAAGAAAATGGGCGGCAAGGGTTATGCCCTTGCCGCCGCCCGTCCCTGGGTTGTCTTGAAGTTATTACAATCTTTCGGTGAAGCTAACTTGGAGTTACTGCAAGAGCTTGGTTACTTCCTGCTGCACACTATTAGCCTGCGCTAATGCAGCGATGCCGGTCTGCGAGAGAATCTCATACTTCGACATGTTCGACGTTGCCGAGGCATAGTCGGTGGCCTGAATGGCGTTCTGCGCCGAAACCACGTTCTCCTGCTGAGTGCTCATGACCTGGCTGATGGAGTTCAGCGTATTGATCTGCGCGCCGATGTAGCCGTCCTGCGCCGCCACATCGCTGATTGCCACGTTGAGATCGTTGAGCGCGGTTTCCGCATCGGTCTGGCTGGTCAGGTCGGTCGCGTTGAGGGCCTCGCCCGCTCCATCCGAGTAGCTGATGGTCGCCACGCCGCTCGAAGCGCCGCTGTTGGAGACAATCTGAGCCTCGCCAGCAAGAGTGTTGGTCTGTCCGCTGGATGAATCGTAGATCGCCGTGTTCGACGCGATGCTGCCGCCTGAGAGCCCGGTATTATATCCGTCGGCGCCTTGGTAACTCAGCGTTGCCGTGGGGGTGGAGTCAACGATACTTGTGCCTGAAGTGCTTCCGATCTGCCCTGAGGGACCGTAGATGTCCGAGGTCAACATCACGGTATCGAAGCTGCCATTGCCGGTGGGAATCAAGGAGGCCGTAATTCCATAAGGATGGCTATCGGTGGCGCCGTTGATCTTGTTGACCATATCCTGCACGCTCGATCCGGGGGCGATTGTGATGCTCTCCGGCGGCTGGCTTCCCACGGTGAAGCTGATGGTACCTGAGACCTGATCGAGAGGGTTGGCAAAGACGCCAAGAGAGGCCTGCGATGCCGGATTGCTGAAAGCGTCGTTCAGGCTGTTGTTGGAGATGCTGATGGTCGTCGCATTGTCGATATTCGAGGTCAGCACCAGGTTCTGATTCGATCCCGTATTCGATGCGGAGACACCAAGACCGGAGTTTGTGATGGCGCCTTCCAGGTCAGAAACGGTGTCGCCGTTGACAGTGAACACTGAGCCACTGAGCGTACCGTAGCCGCTGCCCGAATGCGCGGTCGTGCCCATGGCGAAGGTTTCCGTGCCTGCGTTGGCTGCGATCGTGATGTCGCCGGTCAGCACATCGCCAACCTGAAGATTGGTACTGCCGCTGGCCAGAGTCAACGTGGTTGTCGAAGCCTGAGCGGATAGTCCCGGATCAGGATTTCCGAAGGTTACAGCCTCGGGCACCGTATCGGCCAGGGCAGAGGTGGCGACGATGTTGGTGTTGGCAACGCCGGACTGTAACTCCAGTGCGCCGGTTGTCGCGTTCACGATAGCCGAGATGCCAAGGGCGCTGTCGCTGATGGCCTGCGCCAGGTCGCCGATTGTGGTGCCGCCGACGAAGTGGTTCGAGCCCGAGTTGGCGCCGGTTCCCATGGTGAAGGTTTCCGTGCCGCCGGGCCCGCCGCTATTCTGCAGCAAGATACTTCCGGTGATCACGTCGCTGGCGCCGATGTTCCCCGTCGTACCCACGGTGGCGGAAGCATTCTCGGCCTGGACTGCGGGATTTCCTACCGAGCCGGTCTGAAGCGTGCCGTAGGAGTCTGTCAGGCTGCCGGTCGCGGTGAGGGTGTCGGTAAAGTCATTCCCCGCGATGCTAACCAGCAGGCCCGTTGAGCCGATCGAAGCGTTCAGGCCGATGCCTGCATTATCGATGAGTGTTTTCAGATCGCCGAGGGTGGTGTGGCCAGCTGTGCCATTCATGACAAAGGTGGTCGCCGCGCCCATGCCGCTATTGGTGAGCGTTATAGTGCCGAGGACTGGATCGTTGACTCCGTTGGTTCCAGCATTGCCAAACAGGACGTTCGCCGTTGCGGTGGCCGCGCCGCCGCCGCCGCTGGTTCCCGCTTCAGTGACATTGTCGGTAAGGCCGGTTGTGGCCGCGGCTAGTACTGTGTCGGTGGTGGATTTAGCTTGGATGAAGATGCCGCCCGATGCGAGATCCGTTGAGGCATTGATATCCAGGTCGGCGCTTGCGGTTCCAAAGTTGCCAGCGCCGGTGTTGACGCCAGCAAATCCACCTGAGCCGTTGATTGCGTCTTCCAGGCCCTGCACAGTGCTGTCGGCTGCGGAGAGGTTCCAGGTGTTACCAGCTTGAGTATCATTGCCACCCACCCCTCCCATGACGAAGGTGTCGGTGATGACCGGACCCGCACCTCCGACATTGCTCGATATGGTCAGGGTGCCCGTGAGCGCGCCGGCAACAGTTGTCATGCTTCCACCGTCGTCCAAGGTCAACAGGCCGGATTGATACTGGCTTGGGCTGCCCGATGCCGGAGTGGTGAACTCGGTGGCATAGTTGTCGGTCAGCGTGCTGGTTACGCCAATATTGGGAGTAGTGGAGCTGGTGGAAATTGCCGAGGTGAAAGCGATGGTGCCGTTGGCCGGATTCAATGAGGCGGTGATGCCAAGGCCGGGATCGAGGGTGCCACCGTTGATGGCGTTCAGCAGTTGGTTCATAGTCGCCGTGCCCGAGCCGCCGGTGCCGACAACGATCGTGCCTACACCCCCCGGTCCACCCATCGTGAAGGTATCCGTGACCCCGTCGTTCTTGAGGACCAGATTGCCCGCGAGAATATCGCTGAGTGTGCTGGCTCCGACTGTGGTCACCTGCGCGCCCGTGCTCAATGCTCCAGCGTTGGGGCCGTTCGGGCCTGTCTTGATCAGATTCGGCGCATAGTCCAAGGTCGAGGTCGGGGTGATGGTGGTGCCGACAGATCCAGAGGTCAGAACCAGAGACCCTGTAGCCACCGAAGCGCCAGTGATCCCCAGGGCGCCGTCGGCTACGATTGCGTTCTCCAGTTGCAACATGGTTGCGTGGCCGGTGCCGCCGCCGCCGACGACGATCGTGCCCGCACCCGCCGCGCCGCCCATGGAGAAGGTGACAGGAGTGCCTTCGTTGCCCAGATCGCCGTTCTGCAGAACGAGGTTGCCACTCAACGAATCGGTGCCACCGACGTTGAAGCCATTGTCACCGTTCATGGCTATCGTTGAGGTTGCTTGCGTGCCGACCGAAGCTGCGGACCATCCCTCAACGTTGCTGACGGTCAGTGAAGGCGCGGCCGTCAAGGTGTTATTGCCGGCTCCAGTAACCTGCTCCAGTGTGGTGCCTGCGCCGGTTGAGGTCATGGTGATGCCCGAAGCGCCCACCGAAACGGTAACTCCCAGATTGGCCGCGATGGCTAAGCCAAGATTGCCCAGATTGAGGCTGCCGTTGCCATAGTTGGCTACGTGGAAGGTTCCGCTTCCATTTACATCTGCCCCCGAGCCCATAATGAAGGTCATCGGGTTGGCGCCGGGGGTTGCGCTGTTGGAGAGAACGATGCTGCCGGTGAGCCCGCTGGAACTCGAGTTGGTTCCGTTGATGCCCAATGTGGCCGTCGCATCCGTTCCGATTCGTCCCGCCGTATCGGCGCCGTTGGTGAAGCTCAAGGAGACAGGTGCCGCGGAAACTGAACCCGCGGTGAGCGAGTTGGAGCTGTACTCGCTGCCCCCGGTGGTTACCGTCAATGCCCCGCCATTGCTGCTGGTGTCGGCCAAGGCCAGGCTCTGCGATCCATCGCCGTTGGTAACGACAGTGGCCGTGACCAGGGCGTTTTGGACGCTTGGGCTGACGGGATGGTTAATCGCATTGGCCAACTCGGCGAGTGTGCTGATCGACGGACTGATCGCGACCGTAGCGGCGGTAGTGCCGCCAACGCTCACGGTGATGGTTTGGCCCTGGGTGAGAAGTTCGCCGGCGGCAATTCCGCTGGGGTTCAGAACACCGCCGGTGCTTGCCGAACCGGGGTCCACTCCAGCCGACAATAAACCGCCTGTAATCTCGATACCGGTTTGAACTCCGCCGCCGGTTACCCCGGCCTGCGTTTGGGTGGTGAAGCTGGCCGAAAGGCCCAGGCCCGCGGCGTTGATCGCGGCGATCAAGCCATTAGCTGTGTTGGCGTAGGTCGACCCAGTGGTCGCGTCATAGCTGCCCTCGCCCACGGAGATCGAGGTGGTTGCCGTGCTCTCCGATCCGTTGGCGCCCTTCACCAGATAGTTGACATTGATGGTCGTGGTGCCATTGATGTTCAACGTGTCGGTGGCCTCGGCATTCTGGGTCGCGGTCGACAGGTTGATGAACACATTGTTCGACCCGTCGCTGTACGCCATCTTGCCGCCGGTGTCGCCCACGCTGGCCTCGGACAGGGTGCGAATGTTCAGGTCGTCGAGCGATGAGCCCGCAGCCGAGGAGTCGCCGGTATAGATAGCCACTTGCTGGCCATTGAAGACCTGCTGCTGGTTGTACGTGGTCGTCTGGCCAATGTTATTGACCTCGGACAGAATCGATTGGTACTCCTGATTGGCTGCGCCCTCTTGAGTAGAGTTGAGGGTGCCGTTGGAGGCTTCGGTCGCCAACGTGATGGCGCGGTCGAGCAGGCTGGTGACTTGCGAGAGAGCGCCGTCAGCAACCTGGAGCAGCCCAACGCCTTCAGTGGCGTTAGTCTCAGATTGCATCAGGGCCGTCTGGTTGGCTTCCAAGCCGTTCACCAAGGAGAGACCCGCGGCGTCGTCCGATCCAGAGTTGATCCTCGAACCCGACGACAACTGCTGCAACACCGTCTGCAAGCTGCTGTTGGTGTTGTTCAGGTTGTTCTCTGCGTAGATTGCTGACAGATTGTTCAAAACTCCGAGGGCCATGGAAGTACTCCTTCTTCGATGCCTCGAATCGCTCCACGTCTGGCGGCGTCTCTTTCGTTTCGCCAGGCCTTCCAGATGTACCGGATGGGCGCTCATGCATCTTCCACCTTCATCGGTGCGGTTGGAAATAACTTTAGTCATAAAGTTTGTAACCGCTTTTGCCCTCGGTTGTAGCAGACCGATTCAAGGTGTCCAGCTTTCATGCAATCACTGTCCCGAAGTGATTCAATCGCTGTATCGTTGCGCTCCACCGACTTGTCTTAGTTCGAGACAGCGCCGCGGCGTTTCGACGCCTTCGAAAGCTCCCCCAAAGCCGTGCTCGACCACGCCCCATACGGCTCGCGGCAAGCGCTCTAAAGCGCACAAAAAACGGCGGCAAGAGGATTACCCCCTGCCGCCACCGGTCCTAAAACGACCGCATTTGCTCTCTGCTTGAAACTTGCGCTATAAAATCCTGTTTACTGCTGGTCCCCCGGTTGAGGTGTCGCGGTCCCGGAGCCTTGCGGAGGCCCATCTGGCGGCGGAGGAGGCGCATGATGGTGGTCCTGGCCACCGGGCCCCCTGCCGTCCGGCCCCCAGCCACCCTGCCGATGACCATCCATTCCCTCACCGCGATGCTCCTGCCCACGGTTAGCGCGATAGGCCTGCACTTGCTTCCACTGCTCCGGAGTCAGTTTGCTACGCAGCGCCAGCAGGTAGCGCGCATTTGCCTTTTCCAACTCCGCGCGCGCCTGCGCTACCTTGTCGATCTGAGCCAGAATCCTGGCTTCGTTTGGCTGGTCGTCGCGCATCAGCGGTTCCATCTCCAACTCTGCCTTCTCCACGTTGGCTCGCAGGTCGATCAGCGTCTCGCGATGCTGCAGCAGAATGCCGTCAAAGCCCTTTCGCTGCTCATCGGTAAGCTTCAACCGCTCCACGATCTTCGGATTGTTCCACCACTGACCGTGAATGTCCTGGCCGCCGAATGCCTTCTCCATCGGAGGCCGATGCTCTCCGAATCCAGGTCCCGCTCCCATCCCCATTCCACCGCCAGGTCCCTGCGCCATCGCCGTTCCCGCCAGTAGAACTCCCGCCATTGCCCACCCCAACCGCAGCCTTGCAAATCCCTTCATCGTCGTCTCCTCCCCTCGATCTCGCGAGGGCTCCCCGTTTTCCGATTTCTCTTTTACTTAGTTCCGTCCTCGGCCGTCAGTTGAGCCAGCGGCTCCATGGCGGCCGGAACTTCCCGCGACACATCGCTGTCCACATTGGCCAGCAAATCTTCATCTTCCACGCGAGCCTGCTGCTTCTGCTGTTGGGCAACCGGTCGTTCACGTTCGGCTGCGCGCATTGCGGCAATCTTCATCTCCTGCCGATGATGCTGCCAAACCCCTGCAGAAACGCCGCTGGCAACCAGAACACCGCCCAAGGCCCATCCAACCGCCAACCGCGCAAGCCTCTTATGCGGTGAAGCAACCAGAACTTTTTGCGGACGGCTCAAAACCGCCTCGCTCCAGGCATGAACGCTCAAACGGAAGTTTCTCAGCGCCTCGTCCAAAGCTGGCTCCAGTTCCGCATTCAACTCCGCATTCAGCACTTCGTCCGCCCCGAGCGCCTGCAACTCATCCCGTTCGGCCTTCTCACCTGACTCACCCGCAAATTTATCTTTGAAATTCATCGCTTCCCTCCCAGTTCCGCGCGCACTCTCGCCAGCGCCCGCGAAAGGTGCGCCTTCACCGTTCCCTCACTGAGTCCGGTGGTTCGTGCAATCTCGCTCAACTCAGATTCTTCTACGTAGCGCAGCAGAAAGACCGTCCGCTGGCGCTCGCTCAACCCCTCGACCGCTTTCCATACCTGCTTCACCCGCTCGCGCGCCAGCAACTGCTGCTCGGCCGAACTCTCGCCACTCGAGAGCCATTCGCTGGCCTCACCCAGATCCACCGCATTGGTGCGCGTCTGGCGCCAGAACTGCATTCGCCGGTTGCGCCAGTGGTCCTTCTGCAGGTTGATTGCGATGCGCATCAGCCAGGTCATCGCGGTAGACTCGCCGCGAAAGCTCGCCCAGTTCCGGTGCGCTTTCAGGAAACACTCCTGCGTCAACCCCTCCGCCAAGTCCACGTCGCGCGTCGACGCGAGCAGAAACCTGAAGATGTGCGGCCGGTGCTTGATGACGACAGCTGAAAACTCTTCGGCGGAAATTTCCTCCCCCGTGGCCATGGTGATCGATTCCAATGTTGTGCCGGCTGCCATCACTCAGGTAGACGCCGCCACAGGGTGCAAGTTTACAGCCTCGGCGGCGTTTCCAATCTATATATCGAGATATTGCAAGCGGTGCGTAGAGCGCCGCCCCGCTTGCTGTCCTGAATGCGCTGCGATTTATTGCGGCGCGTTCGTGCCAGTCGCTGTTGTTCCCGCCGGCGCCTGCGCAGGAACAGAAGCGGCCTCGGGATCGGGACCCACTGGCTCGTTCTTGCCGTGCTCCGGATCGTACTGATGCTTTGTCATCCAATCTTTGTATTTGGCCGCCGGTTCCTCAACCAGCGAGCCATTGTGCCGGTGATACACGACGTCCTGCTTTACATCGACCTTGAGTTCACAAGTTCCGCCCATCGCCGGCAGCAGAATCTCCAGCGACTTGCCCGGCTTCTTCCATCGCGCCATATAGGTTTCAAAACCCATGGAGTTCATCAACCGTCTCTCGCAGGTATATCGATAGTCGAAACCGCGCGGCTCGCCATTCTCGAAGAGATTCGCACGGCCCTCCCCGTCCACCATTTCCAAAGACCGGTTGTAATAGTGCGAAACCCCGTTGTGCGTATAGATGTGCACCCGCAACGGAAAATCGGCGGGATTATGCCCGCCTGCTAGCACCGCCGTTGAAAGCAGCGCGCAAACCAAGAATCCACTCAAACTAAAAAAGAAGACACGACGCATTTGAAAAGCCTCCCGCGAACCAGAATACGCCATGAAAATAGCGCTTCGTATCACCACCCTGTAAAGAGCTTTGAAGCAGGCAAAACGTTCACTGGTTTCGGTCGCTATTGGCAGCGAAAGAAGCCTAAGTGCGGAATAGATCACCAAAGAAGTTGGCAACCAAGGCCGATCTGGCCAAAAAAGCGGGGCTTCAATATGTTACAGATTTCAGTAGCCCAATCCATTTCGCTGTAGGCTACCTGCCGCTTATTGTATTCTTCTTGAAGGTGGCATCTAAATTTGGGTGACAACTCAGGAAACCAAACGTCCCTATCTCGCGTCTTCTCAATTGATTGTGCTTTAGGGCTCGGCGCTCCCCGCATTCTCTCCGCATGGCAACTGGCGTGCAACAATCAAACTGACGTAAGGTGTTTTCCGCATGGAGACAGGTCTGTTCAACCGTTTGCAGGCGACACTGCTGGCCTTGGCTACGGCCGGCCTGGTTCTGTTGGCGGTATGGAACTTTCGCCAGGAGGGCCAATTCCAGCAACCCGACGACGGCGTCTGGTGGCGCGAAGGGGCTAGCGGCGGCGGCCTCATAGCCGACAAGGTGCTGCCCAACAGTCCCGGACAGCGCGCGGGCATCCGAGAGCACGACCTGCTGACAGGAGTGAACACACAGCCTGTCGGGCCGGGCATAAATACTGGCCTCCAGTCGCAGAACCCGCTGGACGGCGTCAAGGGGCTGCCGGGCGAAGCCGACCAGCATGCCGACACCGAGCCGCTGGCCCTGCCCACTCCCGTCAACTTTGCCCCAATCACGCGCGTTGCGGATCTGGAGCGCGCTCTTTATCGCACCGGCAGTTACTTCCAAATCTATTATCGGATCACTCGCAACGGCATCTCGGCGGGCCGATCTGCGGAGTTGTTCGTCGAAGTGATCCCGGAGCCTCTGGACCGGAGTCTTGCGCTGGGACAGCGTCTGATCGGGCTCATCTACCTGGCCATCGGAATCTACGTCCTGTTCCGCCGCTGGACGGCTCCGCGCGCCACCCATTTCTACCTCTTCTGCCTGGTCTCGTTCGCGCTATACGCGCTGAAGTACACGGGCAAGCTGGACTGGCTCGACTGGACCGTCTTCTGGGCAAATGTGCTGGCCGAATCGCTGCAGCCCGCGCTGTTTTTGCACTTTGCTCTCAGCTTCCCTGAGGAACGGCTCAAGAAGTTTGGACGCCGCTGGCTTTTGCCGCTGATCTATCTGCCAGGAGCTGGATTGCTGGGGCTGTGGCTTTATAGCATCGCCTTCTGGCAGGCCACGGCACTGCTCAAGCATCGCCTGGAGCAAGCCGGCACAGCCTATGATGCCGTCTTCTACGTTCTGGCAGCCGCCCTATTTGTGCGTAGCTATACCCGCGCCAACACGCCGCTGTTGCGCCAGCAATTGAAGTGGCTCACCCGCGGTGCGCTGCTGGCAGTCGTACCTTTTACACTGTTTTACGCGATTCCATTTCTTTGTGACTGGCATCCGTACAGTTGGGCCACCAATCTGGCCGGCTTCTCGATCGTATTTTTGCCGCTGACCTTCAGTTGGGCCATCGTCCGCTACCGGTTGATGGATACCGACCTCATCTTCAAGCGCGGCGTAGCCTACACGCTGGCCACAGGGCTCTTGCTCGGCGCTTACTTCGGCGTAATTGCGCTGATTGCCGAGCTGGTTCATACCCGCTTGCCGGAGTCTGTGCGCGAGTGGAGCCTGGGCATCTCAATTGTGGCAATCGCTGCCATCTTTGAACCGCTCAAGCGCAGGATTCAGAGTTGGGTTGACCGGGTCTTCGACCGCCATCGTTACGACTATCGCAAAGCTCTGGTCGAGTTTGGCCGCGGCCTCAGCTCAGAGACCGATCTTGCGGCGCAGCTGGCATCTATCGTCGAGCAGTTGCCGCGCACATTGCTGGTGGCGCGCGTTGCGGTTTTTCTGGTTCAGGAGCCTGGCCATCTGCGCCTGGCCGCCTCTCACGGGCTGCTCCCCGAGGCTCTAGCCGCGCAAGACCGCCTGGCTTTGGACTTCCTGGACTTTGACCACGCCCAGGACCACTCGCACATCTTCTTGGAAAATGCCCAGCAGGCCCTGCATCTGCCCGCGGATCAGCGACGCACTGCAGCGCTTCTAGACCTGAACTACTATCTACCCTGTCGCGTCGCCCAAGGTCAGATTCAAGCCAACGAAGGCAGCCCAAATGGAACCGGTGCCAATCGCACCATCGCCGTCATCGGCCTGGGCCGCACCATCGGGGGCGATTTCCTGTCGAGTGAAGACGTCGAGCTGCTCGAATCGCTGGCCAGCTACATCGGCATCGCCTTGCAAAACTCCAGCCTCTACGCCCGCCTCGAAGAAAAGATCGGCGAATTCGAGCGCCTCAAGGAATTCAACGAGAACATCGTTGAGTCGATCAACGTCGGCATTCTGGCTCTCGATCTGGACGATCGCGTCGAGAGCTGGAACGCGCAGATGGAGGCCATGTACGCCCTCAGCCGAGCCGAAGCACTCGGCCAGAAGCTGCGCTCCGTCTTTCCCGCGGAGTTTGTCGATGCTCTCGACGGCTTCCGCAACGAGCAAGGCGTTCATCATCTCTATAAATTCCGCCTCACCACGCGCGCCGGTGAGCAGCGCACGGCTAACATCGCCATAGCTCCGTTGCTGTCGAGGGATTTCGTTTCCGTGGGACGCATTATCCTGGTCGACGACATCACGGAAAGAGTGGCGCTGGAAGCGCAACTGGCACAGTCCGACAAGCTCAGCTCCATCGGTCTTCTAGCTGCCGGCGTGGCTCATGAGATCAACACGCCGCTGGCCGTAATCTCCTCTTATGCGCAAATGCTCTCCAAGCAACTGAAGGGCGACGCACGTCTCGGTCCGGTTCTCGACAAGATTACTCAGCAGAGCTTCCGCGCCGCCGAAATCGCCAACGGTCTTTTGAATTTTTCGCGGACTTCGACGACCGAGTTCCGCGAGACCGACTTGAATCAAGTTATCCGCGACACGCTCTCGCTGCTCGAACACCAGTTCAAGACCGCGCAGGTAATCGTCGATCTCGATTTATCCGGCGAGCTGCCCGCCATACAAGGCAACCCCGGCAAGCTGCAACAAGTCTTCCTCAATCTGCTGTTGAACGCCAAGGAAGCCATGCCCGGCGGCGGACGCCTGCGCGTGGCCACGCTGGTGAACGGAAACGATAACTTCGTAGGCGCGCTGGTTGCCGACTCGGGCGGCGGCATTGCCCCCGAACACCTCAAGCGCATCTACGATCCCTTCTTTACTACCAAGACGACGCCCAAGCCAGGCGACCGCCGTGGCACCGGCCTGGGCCTTTCCGTCTCTTACGGCATCATTCAGGAACATGCCGGCAAGATTCACGTCGAGAGCGCGATCGGCACCGGCACAACCTTTCATTTAGAGTTTCCGCTATTGAGGAATTCCGTTCATGCCTGAGGTCGAACTGCCCTTGAACCTGCCCACGGCCGCATCCGCCGCATCCGGCAACTCCGCTGCTGCAAGCACCGCCGCCAGCATCTTGGTCATCGACGACGAAGCCGATATTCGCGAGTCGCTCGAAGTGCTACTCACGCTCGAAGGGTACGAGGCAAGAATGGCCGCCGATGGCGAAGAGGGACTGCGCACGCTCGACCTCGAAAGCTTCGACCTGGTGCTGCTCGACCTCGCCCTGCCCGGCCAGAGCGGCATTGAGTTGCTGCCTCAGATCAAGGAGCGTCAGCCCGATCTGCCGGTCATCATGATCACCGCCTACGGCACGGTGGACAACGTGGTCGAGGCCATTCGCGCCGGCGCTGAGAACTTCGTCCAGAAGCCCTGGGACAACGAAAAGCTGCTGGCCGACATTCGCTCCGCCGTGGCTCGTCATCGCGCTGAAGAAGAGAATCTGCAACTCAAGCGCACCCTGAAGCAGCGCTATAACTTCTCCAACATCGTGGGCAAAAGCGAGGTCATGCTGAAGGTCTTCGACCTCGTCGCCCAGGTCGCGCCCAGCCGCTCGACAGTGCTGATTCAAGGCGAAAGTGGCACCGGCAAGGAGCTTATCGCCAAGGCCATTCACGCTAACTCGCCGCGCAAGGACAAGCCATTTGTCCCCATCAACACCGGCGCCATGCCCTCGGAGTTGCTTGAATCTACGCTCTTCGGCCACGTCAAGGGCGCATTCACCTCGGCCATCGCCAGCAAGAAAGGTCTCTTCGAAGTCGCCAATGGCGGCACGCTCTTCATGGACGAGATCGCCACCATGGGCATGGACACTCAGGCCAAGATTCTGCGCGTTCTGCAAGACCGCCGCTTCATGCACCTCGGTGGCATTCAGGAGATTCAAGTAGACGTGCGCATCATCGCTGCCACCAACGTCGATCTGCGCAAAGAGGTGCGCGAAGGCCGCTTCCGCGAAGACCTTTTCTACCGCCTCAACGTCATCACCGTGGACCTGCCGCCGCTGCGCGCCCGCCGCGAAGATATTCCTCTTCTGGCGCAGCATTTTCTAGACTTCTATGCCGACGAAAACGGTCTCTCTCCACGCAAACTTTCGGCCGACGCCCTGCGCGCACTGGTCGACTACGAGTGGCCAGGCAACGTGCGCGAACTCGAAAACTCGATCGAGCGCGGCGTGGTGCTCTCCTCGGGACCAGTGATTGGCTCGGATCTGCTGCCTGGACACATCACCGGCCGCAGTTTTCAGGACGCGCTCTTGGAACACAACCCCAATGCCTCGCTCTTTGACATCTTGGAAGACATCGAGCGGCGCATTATTATCGAGAAGCTCGAACGTTGCAACTGGAATCAGACCGACGCCGCCGAGCAGTTTCACATCCCGCTCTCGACGCTTAACCAGAAGATCAAGCGGCTGAATGTCGAGATTCGCAAAAAAGGCAGAGATTAGAATCCGCAGATTTTTAAAATAGAGAAGCACGAGCAGAGCCGCCCAGAAGTGTGGGGCTGAGGTTGGCAGTGGTGTGATGGCCTTCGTTCCCACCCCAGGCAAAGATCAGATAGACGACTGGGAGCCCGCCGGCATGCACCGTGAGGCCCGCCGAAGCAGTGTGACGCAGATGATTGAAGTCAATATCATTTCGTTGCAGGCCAACCTTACCTTGATCCAAGCTGAATACAACTCCGATTGGGAGTTTCCCCAGCGAGTGCTCCACGCTGCCGCGCAGAAGCAGTAAATCGGGACCGCGAAAACGATAATCGGGATAACTAGCCAGCATCGCCGTACCGTTGATGTCGGAGCCACCAAGAGTCGGTGAAAGGTAAAACGGAACCACGCTGCCAGCTTTGGCAAAAGATTCGGAGATGAAGAGCCGCAGCGAGATCGATCCCTCCAGATTCTCCGTTGTTGAGACAATCGGACAGGGACGAGCAGGATCATTCTTGGCCGCAGCTGCATGCTTTATTGAGATATTCTGCCCCACGGAACTTCCCGTGCAATCGTCCGGGCCGTTGTATCCGAGATTAGCCTGGCGATTCTTGTAATAAAGCTTCCCGAGCTTACTCCCCACAACGCGATAAAGAGGAATTTCGTGGTTAAAATCAACATTGAATCGGCGAAAGGAATAAGCACTGTCGCCGGCCGCTACGAACTGCTGGAATTGCAGAAGGTAATTGATGCGCACCAGATCCTTAAAGAGAGCGGGCTCAATCAGCAGGCCCTCGGAGGGCTGAATATAAGCTGGCTGGCGAGTAAGACCAGGTGCCGTAGCTTCCGTGTAGAGAGTCCCGATCGATGGGATTGACGAATCGCTCCCCGGACGAAGCGATGGAAAGCGACCGTCGATCTCGCCCACAAGAGATAACTTGGCCGGAGCAAGAACGCCTTTCACTCCGGCAACAGCACTCACGCCAGTTATGTTCTCAGTGAACCCATAAGTGCTGTGACTTACAGACAAGGTATTGGGACCCAGGCCAAAGTAGTCAACGCGATTGAGCGAATCGGTCTCGGAGTAAAGAGTGAACAAGGGAGCCGCATTGAACAGCGGTTCGCTCTTGTGTTTGGCCGCGGAGCCTGTCCCCGGAAACTCCATGTGCAGCTTTCCGCCGGATAGCCGATAGGCCTTCATATAACCGCCGGCTCGCCAGGAGCCGCTGGTGGCGGCCACTGCGTCCACATCCCAGTTAAGCCGCCACTCGTCGGCGGCGTCTTTGTGTTCGACGAAAGCCAGTCCAAAGCCGGTGCCATCCTGCGGGGCCAGGCTGCCCTCTGTTATATGCATCGGCTGCCCCGTGACAAGCGTCTGGCCGCAGTCGGTCAGGTCGCCAAAGCTGAATTTCCCGCAGGACGCGGCAAGAGATTCGCCCTCGACGCGGAAGTCTCGATGCAGGCGGCCCTCATCCTCAGTCTTGGCGGGGCTCTGACAAAGAACAGGGATTGCAGCCAATAAAATTGCAAGCCATGCTGCCCGCTTCGCCACTACGCCTGCGTGCAACCCCTCCATCACTTAGTCTCCTTCGGTGCGGAAGGACCGTCTGTCGTGGCGGAGTTAGAACTTCCCTTATCCGCCGAGTTACTTCCTTTTGAAGTGGGCTTGGGGGCAGCCTTGCCATGAGCGTTCGTTGCAGCCTCCGTCTCCGCACCCGCGGCTATGTCAATTCCCTCCTCTGGTTTCGCACGAGCTGGGCGACGGGAGGCCACGAGCCGAATGCCAGGGACCTCTTGAGAACCGCGCGATGAATCCGCTGCTGGTTGTCCGCGTAGAAAAGCGGTCATCGCACCGATGTATTGCGCGGCCTCTCCCTCGGTGGTAATTCCATGTTGAGGGATCTCGCTGCGCTGCTCTGCGGATAGTTTCTGCTCGATATGCTTGAGGTGATTCACCTGCGCCCGGATTAGATCGGAGACGCGGCGGTTCTTGTTGAAGGCTTCCGCCGGCGGACGAGGCACTCGAATCGTTTCCATGGAAATTTCCTCGAATATCAATCGTTGGAAAACGTGGGACAGTCGTTATCGGCTCGCATGGCAGGAAGAGTGATGTTACCCAAAAAAGTATTGGCGGCAATCTCGCGCGGGGAGCGTGCGGCGTAGGCGCCGATGAAATAATCGGTGATGGTAGCCGGAATTGACGCGTGTTCGCAAACGACGTTGATCACACTGCCACGCGCTACCCAGGGAGAAATCAGAATGGCAGGGACACGCACACCGAGCCGGTCAAAATAAAAAGGATCGGGCGTACCAGTAGCGCTCGGCTGGGCCACAAAACCATCGGGCGTGCAGGCCGGCGGTGGGACATGGTCAAAGGTGCCTCCGTGCTCGTCGTAGACTACCAGCAGCGCCGTGTTAGACCATAGATTAGGGTTACTTCTGATCGCGTTATATACCGAGGCGATGTACTGCTCACCGGCGCGCACGTCGTGGTCCGGATGCTGATCGCATGCAATCAATTCACCCGAGCCATCCGCCGCGTCATGGTCAGTGTAATTCGGTTCGATAAAACAATAATCTGGAAGTTGATTCTCATTGCAAGCATGCAGAAAGTCCTGAAAACTCCCAAAGAGCGCAGGCTGATTTTGCAGAAGGTTGACGACTTCAAGCGAGGAACTAGCCTCATCATAGTAATAAAGTTTGGCCGTATGTCCGGCGGCAACCAACCGCTCGTAGATGCTCAAGTATTGCTTATTCCAGTAAAAGACATCCATGCTAACTTGGCCGAAGGAAGTTCCATAGTGTGCGAAGGCCCGATTGCACAGCGTAGGTCCGGGAATCGACGAAAACCAGCGGTTAAATACGGCAAACTCGGTGGCCAGGCCAGTAAGTACCGGAAGCATCGCCGTCGTGAAATAGTTCATGATCAGGTGTGAGTGGGCAACGTTGAATTGTTGGTTGAAGTAACTCTTCACAAAGCCCTGCATGTCCGCCTGGCGGTTGGGATTCTGCGCGGTTGTGACACCGCCGAATAACTGCAGGTCGACAGCGGGAAAGTGATGATCGGGGTCGGGATCAAGCTGGCTCTGATACTCCGCGTTGGGTGAGACAGTTACCGGAACCCCAGTAGAATCGGGGTTTGTTTCGTTACCCACCAATCCATCAATGGCGGGATTCTGAGCGTGTAGAGAACCCAGCATGTGGTCGAACGAGCGGTTCTCCATCATGAGAACCACCACATGCTTCAGGTTCTGAATTCCAGGTAACGTTCTATCCAACATGGAGTGAGCCTTTCTAGGAGAACTTGGGGAATGGGGAAATCCTGTTCAGGCAGAACCCGCTCGCGTTTGGTATTCAGTCGTACCACCTATTCGCAGGGAGTGTCAACGTTTTTGTCTAGTGAGTCCCTGCAAGCAATCCAAGATACTTCCGCTATCTCTGCAAGCCCGTTCCAGCGGTAACTTCAACCCACTATCGCTACAAACTGGGTTATATGTGAACTGAAGTAGGACTATGACTTCCGAGCACTGCTTCCTATCTGATTTAGGATGAAAACTCCGAGAGCCATGTAGAGCAAAGCATGTTTTGCTAAGAAATATTTTGGTTTATGCTTGGTCGAATCACGGATCAGTTTAGCGCCGCTGTGCTCCCAATTCCCGGTTACTTCTCACCGATCCCTTCCACCGCCCGAATCCACCTCTCCAGAAAAACCCTCAATTCCCCCGGCGGTCTCAGCCAAACCTCTGCTGACGTTTCTCGCAAATCGCGCCGCACCAGCACGCTCAAGCCGAACGAGCCAACGCATTTCACTGCTCTGAACGCCGCCTCGTCGGTCAGGTCGTCGCCCAGAAACGCGACCGGGCAAGCCATCGGACCTCCGCAAACCGTCTCCGCCAGAATCGCCTTCACCGCCCCGCCCTTGTTGCGCCCCACGCGCAGTTCCAACCCTGCCGCAAAATCCAATAAAGCCAGCCCTTCCATCCGTGCCAACGGCTCAAACAGCTCCCGTGTTCGCCGCTCGATCTGCTCCGCCTTGAGCCGCGATTTCCCGCGCCAGTGCATCACTACGCCATTAGCTTTGTCCTCGAAGAGCCCGCCCAGACTGTCGCGCTTCAGATACTCGCGCAGCTCTTCTAGCTTGGCCCGGGTCGCGGCGGGCGCCTCTTCAAGCTCTCGCCGTCCATCCGGATAAAGCCGCTCAGCCCCATGCAGCCCCCAAACCTCCAGCGGCGGATCGAGTCCCAGCATCGGCGCTATTTCCTCAGCGGGCCGTCCGGTGATTACCGCCATCCGTGTTCGGCCTTGTCGTTGAATGCGCCCCAGCAACTCCTGCACTCCGGCCCAAGGCCGCGCCTTGAAGCGGTCCACGCGGATCGGTGCCAGCGTTCCGTCATAGTCCAACAGCAATAGCGAGCGTGCGTGCCCCGCAAACTCACCAAAAAATCCATCCAGCTTTTCCGCCGTCTCAGATGTCAACCATCACTCGCTTTCTCAGTCAGTTTAACCTGCACCCCACCCGAAGCCGGCTCAGCCAACAGCCCGCGCGTTCCACCAACGCCCGCCTCGTGCGATATTCTGTCCTTGCAACATCTTGACCGCGCACTGAATTTTCGAGCAGCGCGGTGTAACCGTTCAAACCTGGAAGCCGGCACACGCGATGGCGATAGCAACTATCGAGAAGACTGCCAAGAACCTGGTCCTCACCGTGCAGGACTACTCCCTGTTTGCTTGGCGCGCTTTTACAAACCTCTATCACCCTCCCATTTACTGGCCTGAATTTCTGGTGCAGGCAGACATTATTGGAGTAGGCTCTTTATCCATCGTTGTACTCTCCGGGTTGTCGACCGGCGGCGTGCTGGCGCTGCAATCGGCGGCCACGCTATCAGCCTTCGGCGCAACAGCCGTAACTGGGCAGTTTGTCAGCCTCACCATGATCCGCGAGCTAGGACCGGTACTTACCGGCGTGATGGTCTCAGGCCGCAACGCCTCTTCGATGGCCAGCGAACTCGGATCGATGGTTGTGACCGAGCAGATCGACGCCATGCGCGCCTTGGGTGTCGACCCGATGCGCAAGCTGGTCACGCCGCGAATATTCTCCTCCATTTTCACGCTCTTCTTCCTAACCATAGTCGCCGACGCTTGCGGCATCGCGGGTGGCGGCCTCGTCACCGTTTTCATGAACCACCAAAACGGCACCCAATACTTTGACATGGCCTGGGAACACCTTCGCTATCCCGACATCATTCAGGGCCTGGTGAAACCGCTCTTCTTCGGCTATATCCTCAGCTCCATCGGCTGCTTTTACGGCATGCGAACCTCAGGCGGAACCGAAGGCGTAGGCCGTTCCACCATTGAAGCTGTCGTCTGGGCTTCGGTACTTATCATCTTCGTCGATTTCCTTCTCACTCAAGTGTTGCTCACTCTCTTGTCCATGCTATGAACGAGACGCCCGCATCTTCTCAGCCCGGCCAATCGACGGCTCCAATCGCGGATGCCGGACCGGTGGTGATTTTTCGTAACGTCTCGATCGCCTTTGACGGTCCGCCGGTGCTCGACAACATCAGCTTTTCGGTTGCGCAAGGAGAGACGCGCGTGCTGCTCGGCCCGGCCGGCGTAGGCAAGAGCGTTCTGCTCAAGCTCGTCAACGGCTTGCTTCGCCCCGATCAAGGATGCATCGAGCTTTTCGGCGAAGATATCTCCCACATGCCTGAAGAGCAGCTTTTTCCTTTGCGCACCCGCACCGGCATGGTCTTCCAGGAGGGCGCGCTCTTCGATTCGCTCACCGTCCGCGACAATGTAGCCTACCAACTGATTCAGGAGCGCGTGCCTGACGACGAGATCGACCGCCGCGTTCGGGATGCACTGCGCTTTGTCGAGTTAGAGGAGACCTTCGACCTTTTTCCGGCCAGTCTCTCGGGCGGAATGCGTCGCCGCGTAGCCATCGCCAGAGCACTCATCCGCCAACCGGAGTTATTGCTTTATGACTCGCCCACCGGCGGTCTCGATCCCATCACCTCGACCACCATCATAGAGCTGATCGTCAAGGAACGCGACGTTTTTCACACCCCTTCGCTGCTGGTCACTCATCGTCTCCAGGATGCATTCCTGCTCTGCAATCACCGCTTCGAGCCACAACTTGGCCGCATGGTTCCGCTGCCAAAAGGTATAACTGACCCCAACACCACTTTCTTGATGTTAGAAGAAGGTCGCCTCATCTTCGACGGCTCGCTGCATGAGTTAGTAAAGAGCAACAACAAGTTCGTGCGCGAATTTCTGGCGTGAGGCGGAGATCGAGGATCAGAACAGCACTCGCAGTTCACATAGGGAAAGGTAGAATTTTAAACACCGCAGGTAGTAGCTTTTCGAGGATTTTCTTCCTCAAAACGATGATTTTCAGGCTCGAATCGATTGAATTGCTCGTAATATTCGGTCAATTTCTGAGTGGCCAGCTATCCGAGATTAGTCTCAAGTGTTGCGAACGAGGCATCCCCGCCCACATTACTGAGGGATTCAGACCTGTTCAACATAAAGATGTTTCAGTTGGAATGGCTCCTGGTCTCCAGGTCAGCAGCAAGACCAACCCGGCACCAAATAAGATGCCGGAAAGCCAGGTGGATCCACCAAACAGGTACAAAGCAAATGCACAGAAACAGACTGCTGCCATACATGCAAGCTTGCTTAAGTGCCCTACCCTCCAACGAACGAGTTGCGTTTCTCCCTGCGCGTATAGTGGATGATGATTTTTGGCGCGGGCAAGTTGGTGTTGCACCAAAAAACCGCGGCACAAGAGCCGAGAGCAGCGAGTACCCAGAACCATTGACTGAGCGTCATTGTGCTCCCGCTTCCGCGGTGCGGAACATAGCTCACACCCCAAGCACACAGCAAGGCAGCCACGACGAAATTGACTTGGACGATACGAAGAAGGCGGTCATCAGGCCCAGTTGCGCCATCCGAACTCTCGGAGCACTGCGTCCTCCTGGGTAAGAAGGCAATCAGCCCAGCGATTCCGATAACAGAGTGAGTCCAAATGAAGTGCCAATGGGAGCAATACCAAGAATAATGCGGCGCACAGTAGATGAAGGTAGTCCACTGAAGCAGGTTTACCAGGCTTGCAGCGATCGCCCAACCTTTCGATGAGACCTTCTGCTTCCAAACGGTCCACCACGCCATTCCAAGAATCGCCGCGGCGGCGAGAAACAAAATGTTGATGCCAATTGTTGTAACCAGTAGGGAAGGTCTGAGCACAGTGGACGATGTTCGCCCAAAACTGGGACTCAGGTGAAACAATGCGAATGCCCCAAGGAATAACAGACAATCATAGGCGAAAATCCAGCCCGAGATCCTTCGAAGCACTTGCATGAAAGAGCCGACTTTCTCGTACAATGTAGGCTAACTTGTCTCCTACTATCCGTCAATCAACCCTCCATTGAATTGCTCTCACGAATCGGGTGCCTTTGGACCTGATGATGGTGGGTGACACGCTAGACCTGATCAATCTGGCCTGCCCATCCGATTTGCAGCTTCAACCCAAGGTCTCCTCCTATCTCCTCGCTGCCTGTTCCCTGCCCTGTGTTCCCTTCATCTACGCCCATCTGCTACCCTTGCCTGTCTTGATTGATAACGAAGAAACAGTAGGTGCAATCATGGGTTTCAAGTTTCAAGGCTTCGATTTTCTTCACCTCGACTCCAGTTTCAGCGAAGACGAACTGCTGGTCCGCAAGACCGCGCGCGACTTCGTCGAAGACAACCTAATTCCCATCATCGAGGAGTGTTTTCGCACGGAGCGTTTTCCGCGCGAGTTAGTGCCGATCATGGGTGAGCTAGGCTTCTTCGGCGCCAACCTCGAAGGCTACGGATGCGCCGGCATGTCGAACGTCGAGTACGGGCTGGTGATGCAAGAGCTGGAGCGCGGCGACTCTGGCTTCCGCAGCTTTGTCAGTGTGCAGTCCGGCCTGGTGATGTATCCCATCTACACCTTCGGCTCTGAAGACCAGAAGAATACTTGGCTGCCACAACTGGCCTCGGGCGCAAAGCTGGGCTGCTTCGGCCTCACCGAACCTGGCGCGGGCTCCAATCCTAGCATCATGACCACCACCGCGCGCAAGGTAGGCGACGAGTACATACTCAACGGCGAAAAGTTATGGATCACCTCCGGCAACCTCGCCGATGTAGCCATCATATGGGCGAAGGTCGAGCAGGAGGACGGCCGCGTGCGCGGATTCCTCGTGGAGACTGACCGCCCCGGCTTCAAGGCCTACGAACTCCACGGCAAATGGAGCTTGCGCGCCTCGGTCACCAGCGGCCTCTCACTTCAGGACTTGCACGTGCCCGCCTCGGCGCTGATGCCCGGCGCAGTGGGCATCAAAAGCGCGTTCATGTGCCTCAACCAGGCCCGCTACGGCATTAGTTGGGGCGCAATCGGCGCGGCCATGGCCTGCTATGACACGGCGCTGCAGTACGCAAAATTCCGCAAACAGTTCCGCGGCGAGCCGATCGCCAGCCATCAGATTGTCCAGGAGAAACTGGTGTGGATGGCGAATGAAATCTCCAAAGCCCAGTTACTCTCGCTGCACATCGGCCGGCTGAAGGACGCAGGCACGGTAGCCCACGAACATATCTCGCTGGCCAAGCGCAACAACGTATGGATGGCCCTGGAATGCGCTCGCATCTCCCGTGACATCCTGGGCGCAAATGGAATTACAGAAGACTATCCCATCATGCGCCACATGATGAATCTTGAATCCGTCATCACTTACGAGGGCACGCACGACATCCACACGCTTATTGTGGGTCAACACATCACTGGAATCGCGGCGTATTAGAAGCGCTCTTCGCCGCAGTACCACCCTCCGCTTGCTATAACAATTGCGGCGTTTCCCACTGGCCCGAGTTAGCTGATTTGAAGATAGCTTCGATAACTTCCATATTTTTTATAGCGTCCTCGACATGAACGGGCACTTCGCCGCCCTCCAGAACGGCCTTCGAAAACGCGTCGCCTTGCAGCGTGTACTGATCGCAGACGGGGAAGGTTTCCGTGGTAATACCTCCGCCCAAAAGGTCGCCCGTAGAGTCGATGAAAATGCGTGTCGGCTTGTCGGGAGGCGCGTTGAATGGGATCTCGATCTCGATGCGTCCACAAGTGCCAAGAAAGTGAATGCGCTGGTAAGGGACTAACTGTGTGCTGCAAGTGAAGATGGATTGGCCGCCGGGAAAGTCGAGGATCGCAGAGGTCAACCGATCGGTGAGCATCTGGGGATCGCGATCAATGCTGGCAATAACCCGGGTGGGCTCCTGAGCGAATGCGTAACGCGACGCGTGGATGAGATAGCAGCCGATGTCCATCAGCGCGCCCCCACCGCTCTCGATCTGGTTGCGGATATTGGATGGGTCGATGTTGAAGTAGCTGAAGACGCCAACGATGGAGCGAAGTTCTCCTATGCGCTCTTCGTCAAGCAGTTCGCGAAGGCGGAGCCATTGCGGATGGCAGCGAACCATGAACGCTTCGCCGATTTTGACTCCAGTGCGAGCGCGCACAGCGAGCAGAGTCCTGGCTTCGGCGGCGGTTAGGCTAAGTGGCTTCTCGCAGAGAACGTGCTTGCCTGCCTCCGCAGCCTTGATCGTCCAGGGAACGTGCAGTTGATTGGGAAGAGGGTTGTAGATGGCGTCGATATTGGGATCGGCGAGGAGCTGTTCGTACGATCCGTAGGCCGTTGGAATGCCAAGGTCCGCTGCTGCCTTCTGAGCCTTCGCAAGATCGCGAGATGCGATGGCAGCGACACTGGTGTATTGACCTTGCTGCATGGCAGGAAGAACTTTCTTGAGGCCGATGTTAGCAGTGCTGAGAACTCCCCAGCGGAGTTTGTTGGTCATGATGGCAATGATAAATGCAGAAAACGCCTTTGTACTCGCCACGAAACCGGCAAGCAAGCTAACTCTCGACAAGCCGAACCGGATGCGGCATAGTTATACCCATGCCGAGATTACTTGAGCATCTTCGTCCCTTTCTCGTCTGTGTATCTTTGGCGGGCGTGGCGTATGTAGCAACAGCGCAGCAGCCAGCTCCCAACGCCGTCGTCCTCCACGCCGCCCGACTACTCCAGGTTGATACCGGAACGCTATTCCAGCCCGGCGAGATTCTGGTCGAGGGCGAACGCATTCGCGCTGTAGGCAAATCAGTCGAACATCCGCAAGGGGCCAAGGTCATCGACTTGGGAGACACAACGCTGCTCCCCGGCTTGATCGACGCGCATGTGCATCTCTTTTTGCATCCCGGCGCCGAAGACCTGCAAACGGTCGAGGAGTCAGTTCCCTGGCGCACTCTGCTCGCCGCCCAAGCCGCCAAAGCTGATCTGCTAGCCGGCTTCACCGCCGAGCGCGACATGGGCACCGAGGGCGCTGGCTCGGCCGACACCGCAGTCCGCGATGCAATTAACCAGGGACTCATCCTCGGGCCTCGCCTGCGCATCAGCGGCAACGCCGTCGACATTATGGGCGGCCATGAAGACGCCATCGACTTCAACCCCGCCCAACATGTGCTTTCGAATGCCGACTACGCCAACTCTATAGACCAGTTAGTCGAAGTTATCCGTGCGCAGCACAAAGAGGGTTCCGACTTCGTCAAGATCTACGAGACCGGCCCGGACACGCTCGTCGACGGCGAATTTCACACGCCCTATCAATACACTGAAGCGCAATTGGCCGCAGCAGTCGAAGAAGCGCGCAGGCTGGGCACTCGCGTTGGAGTCCATGCCATGGGCGAGCCCGGCACGCTCTACGCCGCCCAGGCCGGTGTGGCTTCGATCGACCACGCCACCCAACTCAGCGACGAAACCATGCGTCTGATGCGCGAAAAACACATTCCCGCCGTGCCCACATTCGCCATTTTCGACTACTTCGCTCACAACCGCACCTCGGCCACCGAAGCCGCGCGAGAAGGCGCACTGCTCGATTACAAGATTGCCGAGTTCAAGAAGCAGATCGCCGCGGGCATTCCCTTCGCCGTCGGCTCCGATGTTGGGCCATTCCCGCACGGCACACAAGCTGTCGAGTTAGAGTTGATGGTCCGCTATGGCATGAAGCCGCTTGCCGTCTTGCAAGCAGATTTCATTGAAGGCGCTAGGCTGCTCGGCTGGGAGGGCCAGATCGGCCAACTGAGGCCCGGCTACTTCGCCGACATAGTCGCCGTCCCCGGCAATCCGCTCGACGACATTACAGTGGTCGAGCGCGTGAGCTTTGTGATGAAGGGCGGAGCGGTCGTGCGGCAGTAACTACACCGCAACCGTAAAGCTATCCTCGGTGCGCGTGACGGCATGATAGAGTGTGTCACGCTCGACAGGAATACGGCCAGCCTCGGTAATCAGGCGGCATAGCTCCTTGCGCGTCATGCCCTGAGGGGTGGTCGCGCCGGCGTCGTGATAAATCTTCTCCTCGATCACAGTGCCGTCCAAGTCGTCGGCACCGAAGCGCAGCGCGATCTGAGCGATCTTCGGCGTCATCATCTGCCAGTAGGCCTTGATGTGCGGAAAGTTATCGAGCAGCAGGCGGCTGACAGCAACCTGGCGAATGTCGGTGAGTCCGGTGGTTACAGGCAGATGGTCGAGCGCCGTGTTCTCCGGGTGAAACGCCAGCGGGATGAAGGTCTGAAAGCCGCCGGTCTCATCCTGCAATGCTCGCAGCTTGAGCAGATGGTCCACGCGATCTTCGTCGTTCTCGATGTGCCCATACAACATGGTCGCGTTGGATTTGAAGCCCAGCTTGTGTGCCAAGCGCGCAGTGGTGAGCCATTCTTCACCGTCAATTTTGTGGTCGCAAATAATGGAGCGCACGCGATCCGCAAAAATCTCCGCACCACCGCCAGGCATCGAGTCCACGCCCGCCTCGCGCATCTTGATCAAGGTTTGCTCGATGGTGAGTTTAGCTCGCCGCGCCAGATACGCCACTTCCACCATGGTAAAGGCCTTGATGTGCACCTTGGGAAAACGCTGCTTTAAGCCGCGCACTAGGTCGAGAAAGTATTCAAGCGGAAGGTCAGGGTGCAAGCCGCCGACGATGTGAAACTCCGTCACTGCCTCTGAGTAGCCGGAGGCTGCAGTCTGCCACACCTCTTCGAGAGCCATGGTGTAACCGGCCGCGTCGCCCTTCTTCCGTCCGAAGGCACACAGCTTGCAGGCCGCGACACATACATTAGTGGGGTTGATGTGGCGATTGACATTGAAGTAAGTCACGTCCCCATGCAGCCGCTCGCGCACATGGTTAGCCAGCCAGCCCACAGCCAGCACATCCGAAGAACCATAAAGCGCGAGGCAGTCGTTGAAGTCGAGCCGTTCGCCAGCCAGCACCTTGGCTGCGATGGGCTCGAGCCGTGGGTCATGCGTCCGAAAAGCTGCGGGTTGGCGGGAAGCCGCCGTCACAGTCTGCATATCTCGATGATACAGAATTCCGGTGTACGCGCTCACCTTTACTTGACATCCGCCTCGGCCGCCTGCGGTTCAATCAACACGCCGTCATAGAGCGATGCAGCCACCAGCCGGTCTCCGGCAAAGCGTATCCGGTTGATGCGATAACCGGTCTGCGCCCACTTCCAGTCCAGCGATTTGGGATCGATAGCATAGACCTGATCGCTCGACCGCGAGCTGACAAGAATCTTGTCCAGATGATCGTCATAAGTCAGGTCGTCCACGTTACTCAACGGAAATCGGTCAACCCATAGCCAGGTTTTGCCCAGGTCGTGGGAAAAATAAACGCCTTCGCGCGCGCCTATCCACAACGTCCCATCGGCAGAAAAAGCTACGCAATGAATGCGCGTAAGCACGGCTGGAATGCCGATCGGCATCCAACTCTGTCCGGCATCGGTGGAGAGAGCCACTCCGTCCTGACGAGCCGCGATCAGCTGCGATCCATGCGCGGCAATGGAAAGATAATCCGTTGAGCCCATCACCGGGCCCCCCTGCCAACTCGCGCCCTTGTCCTTGCTGGTAAAGAGGCCGGCTGCGGTCGCGGCGAGCCATGCGTCACCGGAAAGGTCGAGCGCAAGAACGCGGGCGTCCATCTCGCGGCGTGTATCCTTCACCTGCTTCTCGATGTTGATGCGCTTTCCGTAGTGCGTTTCGACGACCGGCTTCACCAGCGTGTTCTGAATCGTATTGCGCGGGCTCCAACTAGGGGCGGGTGGATCATAACTCACAGCAGTCCCATCAGCACTCGCAGCGGGCAGGCCAATGCTCGCAAAAGAGACGCCCTTTTCCTGCTCGTCCAGCGCAAAGATGCCGTGATTGGTTCCAGCAAGAATTGTTCCATCCGGCGACTCGGCGAGGGTAAAGACATCGCGCCCATACAACCCTTTGCTGACCTGCTGCCAGTGCGCGCCGCCATCGTTGGAAACAAAGACACCGCCATAAGTCTTGTCATTCACCAACCCGGCAAAGAGCCGCGCTGGGTTGCCGCCGGCTGCATTAGTTCGATCCACCAACAGCGCTTCGACCTTGCGCGCGAAGAAGCCGTCATTGGCAGCTACAAAGCTGGCCGCCGCGTCGTTGCTTAGCAGAACGCCGCCGCGATCCGTAGCCAGCAGAACATGATTCGAGTTCTGAGGATCGACAAAAACATCATTCACGATCACATCCGGGCCGGTCATGCGCTTAAAGCTCTTGCCGCCATTCACGGTTCTATAAAGCCCCTCGGTGGTTCCTGCGTAAACCACGTTATGGTCCGCTGGGTCCTGCATCAGCACACGCGTCCTGCGCGCGGTGGAAGGAATACCTTCAATTTTCTTGAACAATTTGGCTGCATTCTGGCTCTTATAGATGCCGCTGCACGCGCTCGCGAAGACGATCTTCGGCTGGGCCGAATCGATGATGATCGAGAAGACATCGGAGTCGTCGATAACTCCCTCTTTGATGTTTAGCCAGTTCTGGCCTCCATCGGTGGTCTTCCAAGGCAGATGCCATGTGCCGGCGTAGATCACATCGGGGTCCGTAGGATCGATCGCCAGCGACTCTATCTCGTGAATCTCCTGGCTACCCGGCGGGCTGATCAATGTCCATGAAACTCCAGCGTCGTTGCTGCGGAAAACTCCGTCCAGCGTTCCCGCAATCAGTATTTTTGGGTCTGATGGCGCTTGCGCAAAGGCACGAATCGACTGGTTGCGTAGCCCCTCGACGACACTCCAACTCCGGCCTTCGTCACGGCTCACCCACAGCCCGCCGCCGGTATGATCCAACTTCCACGCAGCTACATAAACGGTGCTTGGATTGGCCTGATCTACGACAATGTGGTCCAGAATTAAATCGTCGGAGGAGTCGAGTTTCGAGAGCCGCTGCCACAATGCGCCCCCATCCATGGATTCGTAAAGCCAACTGTCAGTAGTGCCCAGATAGAGATGATGAGGCTGGCCGGGAACCGCCGCAAACGAGCGCGCATCGCCGCCCGCGGGACCTATAGTGCTCCAACGCGCCTGTGCCGTCAATCCGGAGACGGCAAAAGAAAATAGAAGCAAAAACGAGATTTGCGCGAAAAGTCCGGAACGAAAAGAAAAACCAAAGCAGATTCGCAAACGATTCATGCAGACAGATAACTCCCGAAGCTCATACGAAGAGTATACAAAGAATGCATCGACGCCGGTTTTCAGGCGCACAATAGCGTAACTCCAAGATGCAAGACGCGTCTGCGTGAAACGCGTGCCAGAGTGCTGGCCGCCATGAGGCGACTTGGTTCGCCATAGCTTTCTTTCGTCCGATTCAGGGAATGCTCAAGGGAAAGTCAAAGAGGCTGACCGGCAAGCCGGTCAGCCTTCGACAATTGCAGCAGAAATCGTGCTGTCCTTTGCGGCAGACCGGAAGGCCCGCCGCGAAGGGAGTTAGCGAGTGAGTGTTATTGCGCGGATGGCTTGGCAGCCTTCTTATGCGCGGCTTTGCCTGTCAAAGGCTTGCGCGCCTCTGGCTTTACCATCGTCTCGTCCACCGGGGTGGTGCCTTGCACGTCAGCCGAGAAGGTTGCGCCGCTGGGAACCAGGTAGTTTTCCGCCGTCTGGCTGTCCGTTGTGCCGGTCGCTGTGCTGATGCGGCTGGCGTCGATACCCTTCTCCGTCACCAGGTAGTCCTTGACGTCGACGGCACGCTGGGCGGCGAAGTCATGCACCTTGGCATGCTTGTGCTTCTCCGCGAACGCCTGCTCCTTGGCGGTCTTGGCCCGCTCTTTGGCATTGGCCTCGCCCACCACCACCAGCTTGGCGTCTGGCTGCTTCTGCAATTCCAGAGCTATCTCGTCCAACACCGCCTTGGCTTCGTTGTTCACACGCTCCGGACGCTTCGGGTCCTTGTCGAAGCTGACCGATGCCAGCGCCTGGGTATGCGGTGGCGGCGCAACATAAGGAGCGGTGATGGTCACGTTGGCGTTGGCGCTTTCTGTGTGACCCTTGTCGTCGGCCACGGTGCAGGTGATAGCTACCGTGCCTGTCGGCGCGCCCGCCGAATTAAAGGTTGCCGTGGCGCCGCTGCCTGTAACTGAGCCGGAGGCGGCTGAGTAACTATAAGTCAGCGGGCGATTCTGCGGGCTGACGCCGGTAGCAGTTATAGCACTGGTGTCACCCGGCTTGAGGTCCGTGGGGCTGGCCGCGCAGGCGATCGTCGGCGGATCGAAAGGCTTGACCGTGAAGCTAGCCGAGGCATCTGCCGTCTGGCCGGGCTTGAGGCCTTCCTTGCCGGCCTTCCTGCCTTCCTTCACTTCCGCCTTAACCGTGTAAGTGCCGGGAGCTAGATCGGCCGTGGCCACTGTAGCCGTAGCGCCCGTGCCCGTCACGCCAGTGCCCGACCAGGAGTAAACCACCTTGTTCTTTTTGTTAGTGTCCAGCGATCCGGGGGTAGCCGTCACTGTAACTGGCTCGCCGGCGAAGATAGCGGGCGGATTAGCCGCGGCCGTCAGTGTTACCGGAGGAGCTTTCTTGCACCCCATCGGAATGAAGACAAAAGACGCAGCAGCCAGGACCAGAAAAACTGACTTCATATTTCGCGAATACATGTGATTCTCCTCCACGATCATATTCAACTTCTGCTGAAATGGTTTGTGTATACGATCCATTTCCGGGCTAAGAGCGACTGTGCACCGCGGAAACAACAACACGGCAGAATTAGATACGGCACCATCGTAACATAGCAGGCTTACGTGGGGGCAGAATTTTCAGTGGATTGACCTGCTGTAACCCCATGCATAAACCCGCAGGATCTAACCCCGAGATAGCTTAAAATTGCTCGCTTTGGGCGCCGTCCACTTATGTAAAATTCAGCGTCTTCAACAGGCTGCGCGGCTCACGTTGAATCTTCTCTTGTAGAAGCGTAATTGCGTAGATGAGTTGCTCGGGGCGTGGCGGGCAGCCCGGGACATACACGTCCACCGGGACAACTTGGTTCACACCCTGCACCAGCGCGTAGTTATTGAAGACTCCGCCGGAGGTGGCACAAGCACCCATCGAGATCACCCATTTCGGTTCCGGCATTTGATCGTAAAGCCGGCGCAGAACCGGGGCCATCTTCTGGGACACCCGTCCAGCTACCACCATCAGGTCCGATTGCCTCGGCGAAGGCCGAAAGACTTCCGCGCCGAAGCGGGCAACGTCGAAGCGCGACGCTCCCATCGACATCATCTCGATAGCGCAGCAAGCCAGGCCAAAAGTCATGGGCCACACCGAATTTTTGCGGATCCAGTTCACCGCAAAATCCAGCGAAGTCAGCAAGACGCCTTCGGGCTCTTCAAAGCCGTAGTTCACTTCCTGGAGCTTGATGCGATTGCGCGCACTGCTGTCCAGCGCTCCAAATAAATAGTGATCCCGCTCTGCCGTGACCGCCATAACTCCAATATACCTCCACTTGCTCGCAGATGGGATGACCCGACTCGCCCCCCATGCGCGTTGATCACGAATCCAGGCGGTTTTTGCCCCGGATTTGTCCCCGGATAACCTCCCTGTTTTGCCAATTCCGATTCCAATCCCGATGCAAAACGGCAGGACCGCGCAGATGGCAACTTCTCACGCCTTCCGCCCGCAGTTAACTCAAAAGAAATGAGAAATCAATGGTGATTTGCAGATTTCCGTAGAAATTCTGTAAGATTTCTCTCAACACACTTTTACAGCCGGTAATCGCTGTGTTCTGTCTCAGCCGGCCTCGATCGCTCCCAGCACGGCGAGGAAGGTTACGACCTCACCTCGTAATCTGTCTTTAGTATCCGTGCACCCTGCGTAATCCGGATTCTCAAGTCTCGACTCTGAAGCCAGAAAATCCACGCAGCCTCAAACCAACGTTTTCAGGTAATCCATAAAGCGAGGAATACTCAGATGCTCAAAATTGAAGCGATCATTCAACCCGCCAAGCTGGACACAGTGAAAGAAGCCCTGATCGAAGCGGGCATTGAGGGGATCACCATTCTCGAAGCTCGCGGCCATGGCCGCCAGAAGGGCCACACCGAGTTCTATCGCGGCCGCGAATACACAGTTGATCTTCTCCCCAAGGTCAAGCTAGAAATCGTCATCGTCGACGCCTTGAAGGACAAGGTCATCCAGGCCATCCTCAGCGCCTCTCGCACCGGCCAAATCGGCGACGGCAAAATCTTCATCAGCCACATCGAAGAAGCCATCCGCATCCGCAACGACGAGCGCGGAGAAACGGCCCTCTGATTTTCCCGGTTGCAGTTCAAGATTTGGCGGCAGCGAGGCGGATACCGTTGTCGAATTCAGGCTGCCCCGCAGAGATTGCCCAAAATGGCATTCTAGTGTCCTGCCTCTAAAGTTCATAACAAAAACAAAGGCTGTCATTCTGAGCGAACGGGGCCCCGAACGCTGTTCAGTTCGGGGGTGGTGAGTCGAAGAATCTGCTTTTGTCTTTCGTGAGTTTTACGACGGACTTTAAAGACAGAACTCTGAGATTTCGCTTTGAACTTTTCCGCCTCGGGCATCTGCCCGAAGCAGTCGGCGGGAGCGTCTACGCTAGAATCGTAGGAACAGAGACACAGTGAAAAGATTCATCTCGGAGTAAACACCTTAAGGATAGGCGGAACCTATGCAAGCCCGCGGATACGCAGAGCTGACCACTACCGAGCTCCCAGATGAATTGCGGTTCACAGTTGTGCGGCAGGTAACCGCCCGCCGCTGGTTTTATCGGGCTGCTAAGCTTGCACTTACCTACACCGGGGTGGCGCTCTTTCTCATCGCGCTTTGTTGGGTATGCGGGTGGAAGAAGGAATACAGTTCCGCGCTTTATATCTCGACAGGCATGTTTATTGCGAATTTCTTTGAACTAGCTTTTCACTGCAACGTGTCGGAGCTTCGGGTCACAGACGGCGAACTTGTAGCTGCCATAAATCCGGGAAAGAGGTTTTTCTCCAGGGAGGACACCGTCGCAGTCTATCGGGTGTCGTCAATTGGATGGCGTGGTGGAGGACTGCTCCTCGTGATCGACTCTTTCTGGAAAAGAGCGTTCAGGATTCTGCCCGGATTGAACAAGGATCAAGGAAAGGCCGTGCTCGACACCATCCGAAATCGGTTCCCCGACATTTGGGAAGAACATTACGGCACCGGGTGGGTGGGCATTCGGCCATCGAGTTTTCCCGTCGCGGATGACGAAGGTTTGAACGCCAAGCTATAGCAAGCTCGCAATGCTACAACCGAAGAGCGTCAGGGACGCAGACGTTGGCGGCATGCGCAGTTTTCCGTGCTCCAAACTTCGCTCGTTCGCCGCCCGATGCATCACCCGAGCCCTGCCCCCGCCATCCCAAAATCAAAAAATCTTTTTACCGTAATTCCGCTGATATTTCCATAGGTTTTCCCCCATATTCATGCTTTCTAGGCAGATTTATTAAAATCCTCATGCGTTCCTTATACGGACGCCGTTACGCTCCCTTAAAGTGAATCATGCAAGAGTTAAGCCAATTTTACCCTCCAACTGGGCTGGCACGGCCGTGTCTGGCTACTCTCAAGCAAAACTCCTGTAGGTGCTTCAGCTCTCGATTCCGGGATCTGTGAATCCTCAGGCCTCGGTGGGCGCGGTCCGAGCCCCCGGTGCGTTTATCCTCACCTTATCTGGATCGGCGGCCGGTCTTCCGCCTCATCGCATGGCCTCGGCCCTCTGCATCCTCTCGGGAGTGGAATCAATGTGTCGTCGCGCCCTTAAAGTATTGCTTTTCTTCGCCGTCCTCTCCGTTCCATCTATGGCCCAGGCCCCCGCCACAGCCCCAGACCCTGGCGCAGCGGCATCGCCCGCCGTAACTTCAGCCCCAGCCACGCAAGCCCAGATCGCAGCCCTCGAGCAAGCCGTCAAAGCCAACCAGGACGCCACCGCCAAGGCCCAATCGGCTGGCGACAACGCCTGGATGCTGACCTCCGCAGCCCTGGTTCTGCTGATGACCGGTCCCGGCCTGGCTTTGTTCTACGGCGGCCTGGTGCGCAAAAAGAACATCCTCGCCACCATGATGCAAAGCTTCGCCATGATGGGACTGGTCACCATTCTCTGGGCCATCTGCGGCTATTCGCTGGCCTTCGGACACGGCAACGCATTCATCGGCGGCTTCGAGCATCTGTTTCTACGCGGCGTAACACTGACGCCCAACACCGATTACGCGCCCACCATTCCCGCGCAGACCTATATGGTCTACCAACTCATGTTCGCCATCATCACTCCGGCGCTGATCACCGGCGCATTTGCCGAGCGCATGAAGTTCAACGCCATGGCAGTCTTTCTCTCCCTCTGGTCCCTGTTCATCTATTGCCCCATGGCTCACATGGTCTGGGGCGTGGGCGGGCTGCTCAACTCTGGCGGCGGCCGCATCCCGAGTCTGGATTTTGCCGGCGGCACCGTCGTTCATATCACCTCAGGCGTCTCTGCATTGGTCACCTGCATCTACCTCAAGAAGCGCATCGGCTACCCTTACACCAAGATGCAGCCCCACTCAATGGTGCTCAGCTTTATTGGAGCATGTCTGCTGTGGGTCGGGTGGTTCGGATTCAACGCCGGCAGCGCGCTCGCCGCCAGTCCACTAGCCACCAGCGCCTTCATCAATACGCACTTCGCCGCCGCCGCAGCAGCCTTCAGCTGGTCCATCGCTGAATGGATGCACAACGGCAAGCCCACAGCTCTGGGCGCAATCTCGGGCGCGGTTGCGGGCCTCGTCGCCATCACCCCGGCCTCTGGCTTTGTCCAGCCCTTCTCGGCCCTCACCATCGGCCTCGCTGCTGGCGTCTTCTGCTTCTTCATGGTCTTCATCGTCAAAAGCTTCTTCGGTTACGACGACTCTCTCGACGCTTTCGGCGTGCATGGAGCTGGCGGAACCCTCGGCGCGCTGCTCACCGGCCTGTTTGCCACTCGTCTCATCAACCCCGCTTTCGGCAAAGACATCGCCACCGGCGCAATGGATGGACACTGGGGCCAACTGCTCAATCAGACAGCCGGCGTCTGCATTGCATGGGGAATATCGATTGTCGGCACACTGGTTCTGCTCTTTGTGGTCGACAAGCTCATCGGACTCCGCGTTTCGGCTGAAGCGGAAGCCGAAGGCCTCGACCTATCCCAGCACGGTGAGGAAGGCTACGATCTGAATTCCTGATCTGCGGGTGCTCGCCCAAGACCCGTGGCCCTCAAAATCCGGCGGAGTGGGACCCAAAAGCCGCTCCGCCCTGTTACGCTGTCAAACGAGGCATTTGCGTATGGTCAAGATTGAAGCCATTCTCCAGCCCTCCAAGCTGGATGCGGTCAAGGATGCGCTGCTTGAAGCAGGCATCGAAGGCATGACTATTCTGGAAGCTCGCGGCCATGGCCGCCAAAAGGGGCACACCGAGTTCTATCGCGGTCGTGAATACACCGTCGATCTCCTGCCCAAGGTGAAGATCGAACTAGTTGTCACCGACGAGTTGAGAGAGAAGGCCTTGCAGGCCGTCATCGCCGCCGCCCGCACCGGCCGCATCGGCGACGGCAAGATATTCGTAAGCCACATCGACGACGCCATCCGCATCCGCAACGACGAACGCGGCGAAACGGCGCTCTAACTCCCATCCGCAAACAGGTTGCTCCGCATAGGGCGCATTTCCTGCGTTCTATGCGGAGCAACCTATATCTACAGCTTATTGTCTCTTGCGGTCCTAGGCCTAGGGCCCATAGCCGCGGCAGGCCGAGTCGGCTGCATCACTTGACCGTCAACACCTTCACCCCTTCATGCGGCGAGGCCTTGCCAATGTAGCCGATCGCGCCGTTGTTATGCGCAACGAAATCGACCACCGCCGAATCCGAATCCAGGCTCTTAGGCATGGATGCCTGGCCGGAAAAGACCAAACTCCGCCAGCCCGCGCGATAAGCGGTATCGTTCTTGCCGATGTAAACCTGCAAGAACTCCTCGTGAACCGTGCCGGCCTTGAGCAGGATCGGCACCACGCTGCCGCCACCGAGTGATGTTGAAGCACCGGTAAACACATCCTTGAGATCGTTCTTCGATACTTCGGAAGTCTTTACGCTGGGGTTGGCGATCACAATCACCTGGGCCTTGGCCTGGACGACGAAGATCGACGCGGACGCTGCGAGCAACAATACAAATAGAAGCTTTTTCATTTCAATTTCTCCTTTCGTCCGGGTTAGAAGTTCATG
>JBEKRS010000010.1:0-111080 GCA_049518535.1 Occallatibacter sp.
GATGGTGTCGCCACTTATGAAGTTGCACCACGAAGGCTTTGGCCGCCTCGTACTTACTGCGGGCCGGTTGATCGTCTTCAACAAGCACTTGCGCGACGTGCATCGGTTTGGATTTGACAGTCCGGAGAAGATGGAGTCAGAAGGCGAAAGAATTGTTGCCGATGCAATTGAGTGGATCGAAAAATACCCGGAAGTTGCGCGCTACTGAATGATGCGGAGGAATGAATGGAAGCTGAGCAGATTGAAACCCAAGCAGTGACGCGCGATGGGAGACAGTGGGAACCGTCTTATCTTCTGGACATCGATCGGGAGATTTGTATTGGTTGTGGCCGTTGCTTTAAAGTCTGCGGCCGCTCGGTGATGACATTGCAGGGAATCACCGAAGACGGCGATCTCGTAGGGCTCGATGACGACGAGGAGATATTGCGCAAGGTGATGACCGTAACCGACCCAGGTGCATGCATAGGCTGCGGAGCATGTGGTCGAGTGTGCGGGAAGAACTGCCAGAAACACGGTCCATCCTAGGGGGCCAACGATGACGCCACAAGCAACGTACACGTATCTTATCGAGGCAAACGCGGCCAGCGCGTGCGACCCATTCGACGGGCATGTGCTTGCGTGCGTCTTTGCAGCCGCTCAGGATGAATACCGCGCCGGCGGCACATTTACCGACGCTCTCGGCATCTGTGGTTCAGCACTCCGGAACCTTATCGCAAGTTACTTCCCCGGGACATTGGAACGCCTGGAAACATTCAAGCTCGACGCCGAGCCGACAGTCAATGAAGATGAGAAATGCCTGCGGGATCTATTGTGGCGCTTCCGTACCGCACCATCTCCAATCGGCTCACTGTTGACCTCTCTTGTCGCCCGCAGAGCTACACGGCCAAACCATTTATGGCAGGATCTTGGACTGGCAAATCGAAGTGAGTTGTCCAAACTCATGCTGCGGCACTTCGCCCCACTGGCTCGGCGCAATAATCAGGATATGAAGTGGAAGAAATTCCTCTATCGAATGATCTGCCGCGATGATGGATTCAATATGTGCGTTGCGCCATGCTGTTCCGAGTGTGAGGATTTCAATGCATGTTTTGGCAGCGAATCGGGTGAGAGCCTTCTGGCTCAGACGCCGTTTCGTGGTGAGCCTTCGAGGTTGATTGGCATCGGCTCCTCTTTCGCACAATGACCGGCTATCGACATGTCGCAAACGCGACAAATCCCTCGCCCGCTCGACTTGGGCGGGTCCAAGTATATCTATTTTCAGAAAATTCCGATTGGCATCCAACGTGCATTGTATCAAGGAACCAGTAACGGAGGGCACGATGATTCAACTGACTGAAGCTGCTGCGGGAGCTTTGCAATCAGCAATCGCTACGGTTCCCAAGTCGATTGCTGGACTGCGATTAGTGGTGCGGTCAGGCGGTTGTGCGGGACTCCAGTACGAAATGGGCCTGGTGGAAAACGCAGGACCGGAGGACATCTCTTGTGAGAGCCACGGAGTGAGGATACTAATCGATCCATCCTCCATTGCGTTGATATCTGGCACTACGATTGATTTTGTTGACAGTCAAGAGGGCACAGGTTTTTCATTCGACAATCCCCATGCTCAATTCAAGAGTGGCTGTGGCAAATCATGCTGTTGAAGGACGTTGTCTGAGAAAATTGGTTATGACAGAAATGCGTAGACAAACGCCATGGGTTTATCTGGACAATAACGCGACAACGCGCATGGATCCGCGTGTTGTTGACGCAATGCTGCCATTTCTTCGCGATGAGTTTGCAAATCCATCTTCGCTGCATGATCTAGGTGTTTCTGCGAAAGACGCCGTACGCGCAGCGCGAGGCCAGGTTTGCAAGTTGATCGGAGCAGAACGCGATAGTGAGGTCGTTTTTACTTCAGGAGGAAGCGAATCCAATAACACAGCAATCCTCTCGGCTTTCGAAACGCAGAAGGAACGGAACGAGATTATTACTTCGGTCGTTGAGCACCCGGCTGTCCTTGCATTGTGCGCGCATTTGGAGAAGGCAGGGAAAGCTAAGGTTCATCGCATTCCGGTCGACGGCCAAGGGAACCTCATTTTCGACGCATATCGGAAGGCTCTTAGTGAGCGGACAGCTCTCGCCTCCTTTCAATGGGCTAACAATGAAACTGGAGTTGTATTTCCCGTTGAGATGCTTGCGTCCATGGCGCACGCGTCCGGAGCCTTGTTTCACTGCGATGCGGTTCAGGCTGCTGGAAGGGTCGAAATCAAAGTCAAAGAAACTGAGATCGATATGCTTTCGATTTCGGCGCACAAAATGCACGGTCCTAAAGGAATCGGTGCTCTCTACGTGCGCAACGCAATGAAGTTTGCGCCGCTTATTTATGGCGGCCGTCAGGAAAGCGGAAGGCGCGCAGGAACGGAGAACACGCCGGCTATTGTTGGCTTTGGAGTAGCCGCCAGACTTGCAGCTCAGAGTTTGCAGGATGATATGAACCTGATTTCTCTGTTGCGCGACGACCTGGAACGAGAGATTCTGCGCCTTGTTCCAACCGCGATTCGTGTCGGGGACCGTCGGAACTGCCTACCCAACACACTCAACATTGCTTTCGAGAATATCGAGGCAGACTCGATTCTGCTGATGTTGAATCGTAGGTCAATTGCCGCATCCTCAGGATCGGCCTGCACATCGGGTTCGCTCAATCCATCTCATGTGTTGACTGCGATGAAGATTCCATTCAGTCATCTGCGCGGATCTGTGCGTTTCTCGCTTTCGCGCGAAACCACAGACTCCGATGTGGATCTGGCGATCGGCGTAATCCAGCGGGCAGTAAGCGATCTGCAAGCCAGCTCCGTTCCCATGGAGGCTGCGTATGTCTAATGCATCTCGCATTGTAATCAACGATTCAACACTCAGAGATGGAGAACAGGCGCCCGGAGTCGCGTTCACGCTGGAAGAGAAGCTGGCCATTGCCCTCGCGCTCGAAGACGCTGGTGTGGACGAGATAGAAGCGGGTACTCCAGCGATTGGAGACCGGGAGATCGAGGAGATTGCGGCCATCGGTCGCGCGTTGGGCAAATCCGAGCCAATAGCCTGGTGCCGCATGACACGTGCGGATGTCGATGCCGCACGGAAGACTGGATTGAAGCGGGTGAATCTCTCGATTCCGGTTTCTGATATTCAGATGCGGGCAAAACTGAAACTGGATCGTGCTGGCGTGCTGGACCGCATCCGCGATGTGATTGCCTATGCTGTCGATTGCGGGTTGCAAGTGGCTTTGGGAGGTGAAGACTCCAGTCGCGCCGACATGAATTTTCTGCTTCTAGCAGTAGAAGCAGCCGCAAATACCGGTGCTCATCGCTTTCGTTATGCGGACACACTTGGCAACATGGAGCCCTTTTCGGTATACGATGCATTCACACAGCTTGGCCGTACGACCGGCGTAGAGTTGGAGTTCCATGGTCACGACGATCTTGGTTTGGCCACGGCGAATACAATTGCGGCAATTCGAGGGGGAGCAACTCATGCCAGCGTTTGTGTACTCGGCCTGGGAGAGCGTGCCGGTAATGCGGCTCTTGAAGAAGTTGCTGCGTGCCTGAATCATTTCTATGGTGCCGGCAGCAATGTGAATCTTGCGCGGTTGCCGCGACTCGCTGAAATCGTGGCCAAAGCGGCGCGCCGTCCGATTCCCTTTGGGAAGGCGATTGTCGGCGCGAATGCCTTCACACATGAGTCTGGCATTCACGTCGATGGACTACAGAAAAATCCAGCTACTTATGAGGAACTATCGCCGCTAACCTTCGGCCGTGTGCGTGAGATTGTTCTGGGAAAACACTCGGGATTGGCATCGGTTACAGCTGCACTGCAATCTCTTGGATTGGTCACGGACAGAGTTCAGACGCAATTGGTGTTGGATCAAGTTCGGCAGCGATCCATGCAAGCAAAGCGTGTTGTCAGCTCAGAAGAGTTGCTGGACTTCTACCAGCGCGCCAGTGATACCTCAATATCTATGCACACTCCACTGGAGATGAAATATGACTGTGCTTGAACAACTGGCGAAGCTTTCGTCCGCTGAGGACTACTTTCGCTTTCTTGGCGTCCCCTATGACCCTGCGGTGCTGAATGTGGCACGGCTGCATATACTGCGGCGCATGGGAGACAATCTTCGCAAGGCTGGTATAGAACCGGACGAAGAGAGAGCTCGCGCCTACTTCCGTGCACATCTTGAGCGGGCGTACCAGGATTTTGTAAAGTCCACTCCTATCAAGGAACGCGTTTTCAAGGTGCACAAAGACGCGATCCGCGCCACGGTCGCGCCATTGGTGCATCTATCAATTCCTGGGAATGGCTCAGAGGTTCTTTAGAGTCAGGTCCGCTGCTGCGTTGTTCGCTTTTTATTTCAGTTTCCTCATTTCATCCTTATCTCTTCACCTTTAGATTTCAGGTAAATCAATCATTTTTTTTGCATCGCCTTGGCCGCGAATTGTAAGCGAGTGAGCCGCAGAGATGGCCGGGGTTAGTCGGCGGGGAGCAGCCCAAAATAGATCACATTCAGGAGAATGTTCATGACGGATCAAAAGACACCTCAGATGCAGGCTACTCTCGGCCTTACGGGATTGACTAGCAACGCAATGGCCCTCATCGCTCCTGGCGCATTTCTTTGGCTCACCTTCGTAATCCAGGCCGGCACCGGCACCACTGCGCCGACCATGTGGCTAGGGATCTTTGCCGCTCTCCTGCTTTGCCTGGCCACTGCGGTTGCCTATGCAGAGATTTCCAAACTCTATCCCGGTACGGGCTCAAGCTACTACTACGCGGAACAGGCGCTGCTGTCAAAGGACAGGTTCTTTAAGTACGCCCGCGTCGCCAAGTTCATCGTCGGTTGGGGCTCGCATCTTTACTACTGGGTCTATCCGGGCGTGATGGTTGCAGTTACAGGCGTCTTTGTAGGTTATATCGTCGGATTCCTGTACCCCAACTTTATGAGCGGCTCGAATCCGGGGCTTATTTTCATGGCGCTGGTGGCGATAGCCTTCTCGTTTTTTGTTGGCTGGATCGCATCGAAGGGTGCCGGAGCTTCAACCGCTGTCAACCTGGCTATCAACATCGTCCAGATTTCCGCGCTCTTGGTCTTCAGTGTACTCGCCATCGGTTATCGTACAAGCCATCCTGCCGGTTCGCCGGCCTTCCAATATGATGGGCAGACGCTGGCAACTTATGGCTATCAATTCGCGACAGCCAAAGACGGGTCCATAATTCGTGACGCCACCGGCGCTCCTGCACCGCTGCTGGACGCTGCCGGCAAGCCGGTCCCATTCACCATTGACTATCCCGAGAAAGATGCATTCGGCAATTTCCTCAGCCATACAAACGCAGACTCGGTCTTGGCACCGCACAAATTCAGCTTTGTCTTCATTCAGGCGACGGTCGCTATTCTGATTTTGGTTGGATTTGAGTCGGTGACCTCGATGGGAGGCGAGGCCAAGAACCCCACCAAGCATATTCCCATCGCAGTCATTTCCTCACTGCTGATTCAGGGCCTGGTGTGCTATCTGATAGAGTATTTCGCAGCTAACTACTTTCTTAACTCCGGCTATACCATGCAAAGCGCCGTCACTTCGGCAGCGCCCATTGGCGATATGATGATCATGGTCGGTGATGGGTTGCTAGGCCAGGGCCATGGAAAATACTTCATGCTGGCAGAGGCCATCACCGTCTTTCTTGCGCTGATCGGCACCACGCTTAGCTGCATGAATACCGGCGCTCGCGTCACCTATGCGATGGGCAAAGACGACGAGGCACCCGAGCACTTCGGCATCCTGCATGCCGGATCACTCAGCCCCCGCAAAGCTATTTGGACGTTGGCCGTTATTTCGGCTGTCATCGGTGTTATCGCCGTCGTTCTAGTCTTCGGCGACGCCAGCGCGCCCTCCGATGCGGCCATTGCCTCACTACCGCATGGCATCTTCTCCAACTTCGGCTACCTTTCGCACGACCAGTTAGCGGCGCTGCCCAACTCGCTGCTGACTATCACACTAACCTCCAACTTTGGCACCTTTATCTTGTATGCACTGAGTTGCTTGCTGTGCATCATTGCCTACCATAGGCGCCACGACTACAGCGTAGTTCGCCACCTGCTCATCCCTGGCTTCGGTCTATTGGCCAACATTGTCTGCATGGCCTTCTATCTGATCAGCCCTGTCTTCGGCTTGGGAACATTCAAGGAACCGCTGCTGGCACTAGGCATCTCCGCCGCCTGGGGCGTCTACGGAGCTTATTACTTCGTCCGCTCCTCAAAGGCCAAAGGCAAGGCTGTATTGCTTACGGCCAAATAGGATGACTACGCGACATTGGTCCCCATGAGAAGGGGGAAAATGTGATGTTGATAATGACAATCCAGGAATAGCTGAATAATAGACCGAGGCTGGGAGGTCGGCGTCAAGGCTCTTTTGACCGCGGGACGCGCGCGCGCAGCGCGGTCTTGACGTCGGCCGGGCCTCGACTACGCTCTGGCTATCCGGGGAATGTCATTTTGGGTTTGGCGTTACATGCCTATACCGATTCCAAAATCAATTACGTGTGCTTGGCGTGCTGTTGCTCGATTGCCTGTGACGCTGGGGCTTGTTGAATCGCGGCAGAGTGTGACACGTCGCGGCTGAGTTTCTTGCCCAACACCATAGCATCGTTCGTGAATATCTGCGCATCTAGCGCGCTGTGAGAGATGGACACGTAGGCCATACGGCTGTTGAGTAGATCCTTTGCGGCCAGGTCCGTGTTCACATGAATCAGAACTCGGTCGGAGGTTTGGCCCTGGCTGGAATGGCTGGTGACGGCATAGCCGTAGTCGAGATGCAAGTGTCGGCTCGGGTCAAGTTCGACCGTGCGGCCACCTTCCATCTTCAAACTGATTCGTCCGTCGCCGTTGATGCCTTCAATGATGCCAAGCTCGCGGTTTGCCACTTCGAGATCGTTTGCGGGCGCAGTGAACTGGATGCGGTCGCCTTGGGAAAAGCTGCGCATTTCCTCGCGGAAGACAGAGATCCCCTGCTGACGGCGCGGATCGTACATTCGTTCCGTCCCGTTCGGCAGCTCAACCGTCAGCCGGTTGGATGAAGCGTCAACGCTCTTCACTTGTGAGTACTCTCAATTGCCGACGCCGGTCTCTTTGGATTCGCGCGAGTAGCGCAGTACGTCGCCAACTTCATACTGCTCGGCCCAGGTGCGATCTGCGCCGGTGAGATCCTGGCGCTGGACCAGTGTTCGGATGTTGTGTTCCGTGCCGCCAACAATGCCCCGGCTTTGCAATTCAGAATGAATGCACTCGTTGATCTCCATGCGAGAACGATTGTCGGGGGAGACAACGAGTGTCTTCTCCGGCAATTTGGCATACTCCTGCGCGATGGCCGCGATGCGTTCGTTATGGGCGCGAATCTCATGTACGCGGCCCTGCCCCCTGGAGATTCTGGACAGCCTCGCGCACTTCGCCGCGCGCAAGCTGCTCGACCACTTCTTTCAGTTTCGGGTCCCTCTGGCGCATGATTTCATCGAGCCGGACAGTCGCCATCCCCGCGTCCTGAAGCTGTGCAAACGGCCGCCCTGCCTCCACCGCCTCGTGTTGCCGCCGGTCGCCAACGAGCAGGACCCGGTCATTCGCATGAAGTCCCTCGATGAAATCATGCACTTGCCGAGTCGATGCCAGCGAAGATTCGTCGAGCACGTAGAGGCGTTTCATGCCGGTGTCGGGTTGTTCCCCTCGCGCCAGATGTTTTTGCAGCGTGGATGTTTCCATGCCTGATTCGGCGAGTTTCTGAGCCGCGCGAGAGGTCGGCGCGAAGCCCTCCACTCTATACCCGTCGGCCTCCGTGCCTTCACGGATGACAGATAGCGTGGTTGTTTTGCCCGCACCAGCGATTCCATCCAAGCCTACAATCTTTTCGCGGGAGAGCAGGATGTCGTCCACTGCCCCGCGCTGCGAGACGGTCAATTCTGGATGGCGATTCTCGGTAGCGATCCTGACACCGGGCGAGACCAGCATCGGATCGCTGTAGTTTCGCCGATTGCCTTGCTTCATCCAATCAATAATCTTGCGTTCCATGCTCATCATCGCCGGGGTGGTAAAACGTTGACTTGCTCCGCTGTGCCCGACCTCGCGGAGCTCTTCTGATTTGATTCGGCGCTCAAGTTCCTGCCGGATCGCGGCATGAGTCGTTTCTCCCATGCCGCGCGCAAGAGCCGCTTCATGGATCGCACGGCGGTCCTGGACAGCCGATCTCTCGAATACGTGATCCCGCGCCCAAGTCACGGCTTTTTGTGCCGGTAACTGCGGTTCTTGCATTTGCTGTTGTCCATGCTCCCGCGCCAGCGAGACCGCTCGATCCGCCTGGTGCCCATACTTCGCGGCCAGGTCGCGATGCCGCCGCAAGACTTCTTCCTGCGACAGCAGCTCTTTGCTGTCGCGCGTGTGGTGCGCGGCGATCTGGGCCGCTGCCGCGCCGTCGATACCCTGTGCGCGGAGATGATCTTTGATCTGCTCCCGGCGCGGGCTGGACGCATCAAGATACTCCTTCGAGTAGCCCTTGATCTCCGGCTGTTTATGCTTGCCGCGCTCCAATTCATAGCCCAGCTTTTCCAGACGCAGCGCCAGCTCCGATCGATAAACCGCCGTCACGTAATGCTGCGAGACAAAAACCTCATGCGGCTGCAAGGCGCGCGTCTGGCCGTTGTCGCGCACGGTTACATTGGAGATGACGGCGTGGGTATGGAGTTGTGGTGCTGCATATCCATCGACGGGCCGGGCGGTATCGTGCTCGAAGGCGGCAGCGGCGAATTTTCCAGTTGTCTCCGGTGTATGAACGTTTCCGATGCGGGCCTGCGTGTAATGCTCCAACTCGGCCAGTGCAGCGCGAACACTCTCTCGGTACGCCACCCGCACTCGGTCATCTCCGCCCACAAGAGCGGTGAGCGATACAGACTTTGGCGCGGAGAATGTGGCGTCCCACCCGGCGCGATGTTCGGCACTCGTAGCCTCCTTGCCGAACTTGCCTTCGTATGTTCTCGAAACCTGGTGTCGGACAAGCTGAGCCTCGGTGTGCGGATGCTGGCCTTCGCTTAGTCTTGCGAAGTGCTCTGCCTCAACCGGGCCAGAAAGGTTCCACTGACGGGCAAGCCTGCCCTGCCATCCGCTGTGACCCTGCTGGTCGCGGCTCCAATGGTTCTGCTGCCGCGATGCAAATTCCTTGGCGTGATAAGTACGCGCCTGACTGGCTGACAACGGCTTTGAGATGGTGAGCATGGGGAGTGCTCCTTGTTAATCCGGATTTTGTCCGACTGCCGTCTCCATTCATTCGACCTCGTGCTTTTGGCTCCAGAGATAGCCGCCCTTGCCGGCTCCGTCGTAGACGCCAAAGAGTGGTAGGGCAAAAGATGCCGACCTCACTGGTAACTCGGCGCGGTTGGTAGTTACGCGGGTACAGTCGATTGCAGCGCTATGCAGTGCGGTGCAGGTATGTGCAACAGGGCTAGGCGTGAACCAACCTTTCGCGGCCATTTTGCGCACTGTTCAAAGAATCCTGGTTCTGGCCTGTTCTCAGCTGCTAGCCGTCTTCGCCAGACAAACTCGGAGATCAATTCTTGAATCAGTCCTCTCAAAAAGAACCATCCGCAAAGCGCAAAGCAGAACACGACCAGACCGCACACCTCCGGAAAAAAGAGAAATTCCCAAAGGTCGTCGCCATCAAAGGCCAAATCGGTCAAAACCGGTTTGATCATCGCCACCGAAACCTGCTGCAGCGGTCCCTCTGATAGCTCTTTTCAGCCCGCATTGAGGGCAGACTGGGAGATTTTGCAATGCCAATTGCGCCACCGGATGCAGCAGCGTCGTCATCCGACGTCAGTTCCCGTTTCCGATGCGGTCCGGTCTTCCATATCAAGCGAACTTCAACTTCCGGTCGAGGCTGGAGCCCTTTCCTGCGCCACCGAGACTGATCCCAATCCTGAACTACCTCTGGAGCACACTGTTGGGAAGATGCGCGCTCCGCGGAATACCAAGACAAAGGTCTTACGCGCAACGCGGCGGAATGAACGCAACCGAAAGCCGCCCGCAAGAGAGGCGCTCGCGCCGGATGGGCCACAACTCAAGAATTCCCAAGAGTCTCCAGTCGAGTTTCAATTCTTGCGTCTGCCAGAGGTGAAAGCAGTCACGGGCCTGGGGAAAACCAGTATTTACGAGCTGATCCGGGACAAGAGCTTCCTGCGCCAGTCCGCCTTGGCGCACGCGCAGTTGCGTGGGTCAGATCCGAAGTCACGCAGTGGGCTTTAGAGCTTGTACAAGCGTCGCGGTCCGTGGCGTAACGCTGCCGCGCTGGACCATGCCGGTCGTCTGTGTGTAAACCGGAGCGCGCTTCAAGCTTGCGCTGCCCTGAAATTGCTCGCCCTTAGCTAATTGATCGTGCAAGTAATCTGCCCACCATTGCATCATCGACGCTCGCTGACTCAGGCACTTGGCGTGATTGTATGCAGCGGCCACTTTGTTGCGCTTAATATGAGCAAGCTGCAATTCAATGTGCTCGTCTGCGAAGTCGCTCTCATGCAGAATTGTGGATGCGAGTCCGCGAAAACCGTGGCCGGTCATCCGACCCTTGTAGCCAATACAATAAAGCGCAAACAAGATCGTGTTGTTGCTCATTGGCTTGTTCTTGTCGAGCGCGCCAGGGAAGACAAACCTGCCTCTCCCGGATAACAAGGTAAGAGCGCGTAGAACGTCTACAGATTGCCGCAACAGGGGAACGATATGCGGCGTGTCCATTTTCATGCGCTCGGCCGGAATATCCCAACGGGCTTTGTCCAGATCAAATTCCGGCCATTCGGATTCGATGAGTTCAGAGGTGCGCACGAATGTATAGGCCATGAGCCGCATGGCAAGGCGCGTAATTGCATCGCCATCGTAGTCCGCCATCTTCGCAAGCAGCGCCGGGAGTTCTTTGGCATCCATGCGCGAGAAGTTCTCTTCTGTGGCCTCGGCCAGAATATCCTTGGGCTTGAATTCAGCTGCGGGGTTCCGGCTGGCGATTCCGTGGGCAATTGCATACCGGAAGATCTGGCCCGTGGTTTCGTGCGCCCGCTTCGCTACGTCTCTTGCTCCGCGATCTTCGATTGCAAGCATTAGCTTCCGAATGTCCGCAGGGGTCACGTCGTCGATGAACTTGTGACCGAATGCCGGAAAGACGTCGGCTTCGAGGCGCCTAAAGACGAAATCGGCATGGCGCGGGGATTTACCAGCAGTCCACCATTCCCACTACTTGCGGGCGATTTTCTCGAAGCTGTTCTCGGCCTCATGCTGCCGTTCTTCGGTCTCGCGTTGCCGGGTTTCGGCTTCAGCCTTGCGCTCCGCCATGGGATCAATGCCGCCTGCCAACTTTTGGCGAGCTGCAAAATGACGTTCGCGAGCTTCCTTTAGCGTGACGAGCGAGTATTCCCCGAGAGCCATCATCTTCTCCGTACCATCGAAGCGATAGCGCCAGCGCCAGAGTCTTGCACCGGTCGGCGAAATGAGCAGGCACAGCCCTCCGCCGTCGGCCAGCTTGTAGGGCTTGCTGCCTGGTTTTGCGTTCTCGATTTGCTTCGTCGTGAGTCCCATCTCCGTGAGCCTCTGGAGGGTGATTTTGCTCCGTACCCACAAATCGGAGCAACGATACCCACAATTATACCCACAGAATAGGGAGGCTAAAACCGGACACTGACGGACCATCAGCACACAAGTAAATAGAGAAAGTGCATTAAGATTAATGATTTAACTTGTCACTTAGCGGTTCGGGAAGGTTCGGTGAAGGACGTATAAGTATGTATTTTGGCTGCCCACCAGGGATTCGAACCCCAATATGCTGCTCCAGAGGCAGCTGTCCTACCATTGAACGAGTGGGCAACAACTCCGCACCGGCCATTCTACAGCCACATTGGCGTTAGGCGCGGCGGGACAGCCGCAACCAAATCCAACTTGTACATCATAAGGGGATTCCCGGCCCCGGTCAAACCGAGCCGGCTGAACCTCACGGTCCAGCCAGTCTAGCCGCACAGATTCAAGACTGCCCACAAATTGCCCTCAATGAGCCGTCGTATCAATGCCTTAAGAGTCCTTTTACCCGCAACTCATCGACTCGCCGTCCGCTCTAAGCTCGCTGGGCGATCATCCTAATATTGGCACTCTGCTGATGTAGAATTTGGACTGAGCATGGAGTTGGTCCTCAATCTCGTTTGGATACTGCTGGCCATGGTGCTCGTGAGGTTCTGGTTACGCACTGCGTCTCCAAGAACCGCCAGCACGATGGCGCAGGTCGTCGCGCTGACAATGCTCATCGTGATTCTTTTCCCGGTAATCTCGGTGACCGACGACCTTGAGGCCATCCAGAACCCAGCAGAAATTGACTGCTGCGCGCGTCGCAACCACGCGGCATCCTGTTCGCACACCATATTTCCCGCGGTCGCAACGCTCCCTCCGCCTGTCTTAACCAGTCTTTCTTTTGGCTTTTTACGCTTCGCCGTACCCAACCGTGTGCCCGCCCCACTTGTGAAGAACCCAGCAATGGGCTCCGTGCAGAATCGGCCCCCGCCCGCCGCCTGACAACTTGTCTCGCTCTTCCTATATCTTCTGGTCACTTCCCTTTCTCTGACCGCCGAGTAGACCACGGCGCAAAGGTTGTGTATGAAGCGAATCTTCCCTTCCCTGTCTGCATTTGCGATAACTGCGCTGTTTTTCCTTGCACCAGCTTCGGGGTATTCACAAGCGAATAGTTTGGTGCAGCCAAGCCCTGCCTTGACCTGGGAGCAGGTGAAAGCAAAGTTTGAAGCTGCCAACCCCGCGCTAAAGGCTGACGCGCTGGCCGTGGACGAGATGAAGGCCGCGGAGATTACCGCTTTTCTCCGCCCCAATCCGCAATTCACAGCTTCGACCGACGGAACGCAAATCGCTCCTCACGATGGAGTGTGGCAACCCCTGGCCGGAAACCAGGTTCAAGGCAACTTCAGCTACCTGCACGAGCGCGATCATAAACGCGAACTCCGCCGCGAGAGCGCCAAGGAAGGTACACAGATATCCGCTTCCCAGCACCTGGATCTTGAGCGCAATCTCCTCTTCAACCTGCGTTCGCAATTCGTCCAGACGCTGGAGGCCAAGGCAGTACTCGACCTAGCTAAAGCCGACTTGAGCTATTACGACCACATCATTCAGATCAGCCGCGAACGTTTCCACGCTGGCGATATTGCTCAAATCGACCTGGATCGCATCGAGTTATTGCGCGTTCAATATGAAGCGGAGATTCAGACGGCCATTGTCAACCTGCGCACTTCAAAGATCGAGCTTCTGCAGCTGCTCAACGACCGCACACCTGTGGAGCAATTCGACGTGACCGGGCTCTTCGACTTCTCCGAAGAACTCAAGCCGCTCGAAGATTTCCACCAAATCGCCCTTGATGAGCGGCCGGATCTTCGCGCTGCCCTTGAGTCCATCCAGCAGGCTCAGACCAATCATAAACTGGCCATCGCCAATGGCTCGACCGATCCAACCTTCGCCGGCTGGTACACTTGGAATCCCTCCTTCAATAATCCCAACGACCAGCAGACTCTCGGCCTCAGCGTGAGCATTCCGCTGCGCATCTTCGACCACAATCAGGGCGAGAAGCAGCGCACGCAGATCGATATTGGACGCAACCAGCAGTTGACCGACGCGGCGCGCGCACAGGTCTTCAGCGATGTGGATTCCGCATACGCCGAGATCGAAAGCAATATCGCTCTGCTCAAGCCCTACAAGGCGCAATACAACGATCAGGCCAAGCGCGTCCGCGACACGGTGACTTACTCTTATCAGCAAGGTGGCGCTTCGCTCATGGACTTTCTCAACGCGCAGAGCGACTATCGAATCGTGCAGTTGGCATACCTTCAACTAATCGGCTCCTATCTAATTTCCGCCGGACAATTGAATCTTGCAGTCGGACGCGAGGTAATTCAATGAAGTCTTCCTTCCAATTTCAACGTCTTCCCAAGGCTGCCGTGGCTCTTGGTTTGGCAGCAGCATTGGGCCTTGTTCTCTCAGGTTGCAAGGCTAAAGACCAGGGAGATGGCGCGCCTCCTCCGACCCAAGTGATTCCGGTTGCCGACATGAACCTGATCACGATCGACAAAGACGACGTGGCCAAATTCCCGCTTGTTTCCGCGGGCCAAGTCGAGACGGCTTCCGAGTTGAATGCCACCGGCACGGTCTTTCCCGACATCTCCCGCGAAGTTCCCGTCATCTCGCTTGCCAATGGCCGCGTAGTCGATATCAAGACTCGGCTGGATGACAACGTGAAGAAAGGCCAGTTGCTTTTCAAAGTCCAAAGTTCCGATGTTTCGGCCGCCTTCGACGCGTATCTGAAGGCTGTCAACGATGAGCGGATGGCAAATAAGGCGGACCTTCGCGCACAAGATTTGTTTAAGCACGGCGCCATCTCACAAGCCATGGTGGAACAGGCCGACGATGCCGAGAACGACGCCAAAGCCGATCTCACAGCCGCCGAAGAGCAGTTGAAAGTTCTCGGCGTGGACAAGAATCACCCCAGCCCGATAGTCGATGTCTACGCGCCGATCTCCGGCGTCATCATTGGCCAGAATGTAACCAATGCGGCTGCCGCGGGTGTCACGCTCTCTGGCTCGGCCACTGCCTTTACCGTTGCCGACCTCAGCACCGTCTGGATTCTATGCGACGTCTACGAGAACGACATCCCTAAACTCAAACTCGGGCAGGAAGCAAAGATCAAGCTCAACGCGTATCCCGATCACACCATCACTGGGCATATCGGCGACATTGGTCCTGTTCTCGATCCCTCGCTGCGCACCGCCAAAGTGCGCATTGAAGTGCATAACCCCGGTTTTCTCAAGCTGGGCATGTTCGCCATTGCAACCTTCACCAGTTTGAACAAAGAGACGCACGCTGCCGTTCCCGCCGACGCCGTTTTGCATTTGCACGATCGAGACTGGGTCTATCTGCCGGCCGGTGGCAACCAGTACAAACGCACCGAAGTTCATGCCGGAAAAATGCTCGACGGCAACCGCCAGGAGATTCTCTCCCCGGCTCAGCCTAGCCAACAGGTCATCCAACCGGGCCAGCAGGTAGTAAGAAACGCACTCTTAATTGAGACCGCGGGGAGCCAGTAGATGATTCGCGCACTCGTCGATTTCGCGCTCAAGAGCCGTTGGCTGGTCCTCGGCGGTGTGGTGGTGCTCACCGCTTGGGGTGTCGTATCGTTCCGCAATCTGCCAATCGAAGCCTATCCCGACGTCGCCAACAACTACGTGCAGATCATTACCCAGTGGCCGGGGCGTAGCGCCGAGGAGATCGAGCGCCAGGTCACCGTGCCGGTCGAAATCCAAATGGCCGGCATTCCCCACCTCACCCATCTGCGCTCGACCACATTGGCCGGTTTGTCCAGCCTCATGCTGATCTTCGACGACGACTCCACCAGCGACGTCAACCGCGAGCACGTGCTGGAGCGGCTTAGCCAGGTCAACCTGCCCGCTAACCTTGTCCCCCAGATGGGAACCGACTGGAGTCCCGTCGGCCAGATCTACTGGTACACGCTAGAAAGCACAAACCCCTCCTACGACGTAATGGAGAAGAAGTCGTTGGAAGACTGGCTCCTCGAAAAATCCTTCAAGAGCGTGCAAGGCGTGGTCGACGTTTCAAGCTTCGGTGGCCCAACCAAGGAATATCAGATCAAGCTCGATCCCGAGAAGCTCGTCACGTACGGCCTGTCCATCGGCCAAGTCGAGCAGCAGATCGCCAACAACAACACAAATGGCGGCGGCAGCTTTATCGAGCAGGGCGCGCAGCAAATTAACGTGCAGTCCGTGGGCCTTTTCACCAGCGTGCAGGATATTGAGAATACCGTCGTTAAGAACTCAAACGGCGCGGCCGTCAAGATCAAAGACATCGCCACTGTCGCGCAGGGCCCCAAGATTCGCCTTGGGCAAATCGGCAGAGCCACGCATAGGCCCGATGGCGCCATCGTCGACAATCCAGACACCGTCGAAGGCATCGTGCTGCTGCAAAAGGGCGACGACTCCGACCCCGTTTTGGTGGGAATTCATGACGAGGTCAAGAAACTCAACAGCGGCATTCTGCCCAGGGGCGTCAAGATCGTTCCCTTCCTCGACCGCTCCGACCTAGTGAAATTCACGGTGAAAACCGTCGAGACCAACCTGACTGCTGGTGTCCTTCTTGTCTCTGTCATTCTGTTCCTTTTCCTGGGCAACGTGCGGGGTGCCATCATTGTCGCGCTCACCATTCCCTTCGCGCTTCTGTTCGCGGCCATCTGTCTCGACCTCAATCACATCCCGGCAAATCTTCTTTCCCTGGGCGCATTAGACTTCGGCATGGTGGTCGATGGCTCGGTCATCATGATCGAAAACATCGTTCGCCACCTGGCCCACACCGACGACACCCGCACGCCCATCCAGAAGATTCGCGAGGCGGCCCATGAAGTGCAACGGCCGGTCTTCTTCGCTCGCGGCATCATCATCGCTTCCTACCTTCCCATCTTCACTCTTCAAGCCGTCGAGGGCCGGCTCTTCAAGCCCATGGCATGGACCGTGACTTTTGCACTGATCGGCGCGCTGGTGTTCGCGATTCTCGTTGCGCCGGTAATGGCCAGTATTCTGTTTCGCAAGGGTGCCAAAGAGTGGGATAACCCGATCATGGTCTGGCTTACCCGGCGCTATCGCATAGCGGTGCGCTCGGCAATCGAACATCGCAATTTGACGTTCGCAATCTCCACCGTCCTATTCGCCATCGCCGTCTATCTCACAGTTGGCGGGCCGATTGGTTCCGAGTTTCTTCCCCATCTCGACGAGGGTTCCATCTGGGTTCGCGGAACGCTACCTCCCAGCGAAGGCCCCACCGCCAGCATCGACTTCACCAACAAGGCCCGCGTCGTCATGGCTTCGTTCCCCGAAGTAACGCAGGTCGTCAGCCAGACCGGACGGCCCGACGACGGCACGGATACAGCCGGCTTTTTCAATACCGAATATTTCGTCGATCTCAAGGACAAGAAGGATTGGCGGCCCTTTTTCCATCAGGACAAGGAAGCTCTGATCGCGGCAATCGACAAGCAGTTATCGAAGTTTCCCGGCGTCATCTGGAACTATTCGCAGCCCATTTCCGACAACATGGAAGAAGCCGTCTCGGGCGTCAAGGGCGAACTTGCTGTAAAGCTTTACGGCGACAATCTGCGGACGCTGGAGCACAAGGCCGAAGAGATTCAGGCGCAGATGGCAACAGTCAAAGGCATTGAGGATCTGGGCATCTTCCGCATCGTCGGCCAGCCCAACCTCAACTTTCAGGTAGACCGCGCCGCCGCCGCGCGCTGGGGCATCAACGTCTCCGATATTCAAGACGCCATCCAAACCGCAGTCGGCGCAAATGCCGTTACGCAGTTGCAGCAAGGCGAGGCACGCTTCGACGTGACGTTACGCTACCAGCAGGAATTCCGCGACACGCGCGAGGCCATCGAGAACGTCCGGCTGCTCGCGCCTTCCGGTGAACGCGTTTCACTCGCCCAACTCACCACCGTCTCAACCGATGACGGAGCCGAGCAGATCAATCGCGAAGGTGGCCAGCGGTACATCGCCATCAAGTATTCGGTGCGAGGGCGCGACCTCGGCTCAACCGTCGAAGAAGCAATCGGAAAGGTTAACCATTCCGTGGCGCTGCCCACCGGCTATCATCTCGAATGGGCCGGCGAATACGAGAGCCAGAAACGCGCCAACAAGCGCATGGCGTTGGTCGTTCCTATTACCGTGCTGGTCATCTTCCTCATCCTTTACACCATGTTCCGCTCCGCCAAATGGGCCATGCTGATTCTCATCTCGGTTGTCATGGCCTCGATCGGCGGCCCGCTGGCGCTGTTTCTCACGCACACCAATTTCTCGGTCTCTTCAGCTGTGGGTTTCCTGGCATTGTTCGGAGTTTCCGTAGAAACCGGCGTCATCATGATCGAGTTCATCAACCAGCTCCGCGCGCGCCGCAAAGGCATGGAAGTCTCGACGCATGAGCACATCGTCGAGGCCGCCGTGGAAGGCGCGGTGCTGCGTTTGCGTCCGGTGATGATGACCATGCTGGTGGCAACGCTCGGCCTGCTGCCCGCCGCGCTCTCGCATGCCATCGGCTCAGACTCGCAACGTCCTTTCGCCATCGTCATCGTCGGCGGCCTTCTAGCTAACTTGGTTATCGGCGTCTTCCTGTTGCCCACCCTCTATGTATGGATGGCTCGCGAGGACGACGTATTACCCGCTGTTGAATCCACAGAGGACTTTTAAGAGATCAGAAATAGGAGTCTGCTGATGGGCTCTTATCTGGCACTGCTCGTGTCGCTTGCCCTCTCATTCTTCACGCAGCACTTCCAGTGGCCGCAAGCCGAGAATCCTGTAGCTGGCAATCCACCCAGTTACGGTAGCCAACAGCGCCGTTCCCACGAGCGCAATTAGCGTCGCTCTCCACTCGATGTGGAAGGCTACGTCGAGCCTGCGCAACAATACACGCGTCAGAAGATTGGCAAAGACCACGCCCACCGAGCCGGCCAACAGGCCCAGCACACTGAACTCGACGCTGAAGGTGCGCACAATCCGCATCCGCGTCGCCCCCAGAGTCTTCAGCACTACCGCCTCCTGCATCCGTCGAAAGCGCGTGCTGGCGATGCTCGAAGCGAGAATCATCAGCCCGGCAAAAATCGAGAACCCGGCCAGAAACCGCACCACGAAAGTGATCTGATCGACCACGCTCTCCACCCGCTCCAATATGTCGGCCAAGTTAATCACTGTTACCGTGGGATAGGCCGCAAAAAGCGCCCGCTCCATCGCTGCTACCTGTTTTGGATCGATGTGCGCGCCGCCGTACCATGTGGCCGGCTCATTCTTAAGCTGTCCTGAAGGCAGCACGAATTGAACCCGCGCGGCCAGGTGCTGCCCGTCCGCACGATAGATAGCGGCCACTTTGAGCGGGCGCACGACGCCGCCCACTTCCAACTCCACTGCCGAACCAATTCCCAGGTGCAGCCGCTGGGCAGCGCCTTCGCCAACGGCCAACTCCGCCGCGCCCGGATCAGTCCACCACGCTCCCTGTTTTAGTTTGTCGCCCTCCGGAGGTGCATCGGCCCAACTCAGCTCAGCATTCTGCAACAAGCGCCGCGGAAAGTGCTGCTCCTTCAATTGCTCCACCGGTTTGCCGTTGAGCGAAACAAAATGTCCGCCTACTACCGGCATCAGATCCAATGCCTGCCTCACTCCCGGTTGATGCGCGAAGAACTCCTTCACGCCCGCAACCTCGTCGGCCGTCACATCGATAAGAAAGACATTAGGCAGCTTGGGCGAGGCTGTCTCGAGAATGTCTTTGAGCAGCGCCGCCTGCATCAGATAGACCGTAAGAATTAGCATCACGCCCGTTCCCAACGCCGCCAGCACTGCCGTCGACTGGTTGCCGGGCCGGTAAAGATTGGCCAGTCCTTGACGCAAAAATGAAGGCAGCCGCAGCCGCACGCGATTGAGCAGAAAACGCAGCGTCCACAGCGCAACCGCTGCCAGTACCAGCAGCACAATCAGCGCAATGGTGAACAGAAAAGCAAACCACGTGCCCACCATAGCCGAGTCCGACAGCGCCCAGGCTATCGCCCCCAGCGCGGCAATCACTACCACCGAGAGCCCAAGTTGCAGACGCCGCGCCCACCAGCGGGCAAACAAGCCGCCAATGCCCTCCGGCCCTTGTTCAACCAGCCTGCGCAACACCAGCACCGGCCGTATCCCGCGCACGTCCAACAGCGGCGGCAGGCAGAACAACAGCGTCGTCAGCAATCCTGTTCCCAATCCTGCAGCCACCGACCGCCATGGAAATTCGAGCGTTGCATGAACTGGCAACAGCGTGCCAAATACCGCCGGCAGCGCCGCCATCACTCCTACGCCCACAGCCACACCAAGTACGCCTCCAGCTAACCCCAGGCCTAGTGTTTGTAAAAGAAAAATACGCAGTAGATCGCCCGACCCCGCGCCCACGGCCTTCAAGATAGCCAACATATCCATGCGCTGTTCCAGATGAGCGTGCATGGCCATCGCCACGCCAATCGCTCCCAGCACCATGGCCACCAAACAGATCAAGCTCAAAATTGCGGTCGCGTTGTCCAGCCCTTGGTTCAGCCCCGGATTACCCTCGCGAAAATCCATCACCTGCGCGTCTGGCAGCGCCGTCTCTACTTGCTTGCGCAGGGTCACCAGATCGGCGCCTACTGCAGGCCCTCTAGATATTTTGTGTGGCAGCTGCATCAGCAGCCGCTGGCTGGCCCGGCTGCCCGGAGCAAGCAATCCGGTCCGCGCAAGCGCCGCCTGCGAGATCATCACCCGCGGACCCAGCCCCGCCCCGGCGCTAATGCGATCCGGCTCTTGTTTAAGCACCGCGGCAATCTTGAAGTTTCTTCCGTTCAGACGCAGCGTCTGACCCACCTGCGCATTCAGACGAATAAGAAACTCTTCGGCCACTATTGCTGAATCACCATCCAGCGCCTGCTGCAAGCTCATCGCCGGTTCCAACTGAGCTTTGCCGTAGTAGGGATATTCGGCCGGGTCCACAGCCTTGAGCGAAACCAGCAGCGGCACAGGATCAGGCGGGACAGAAGCCATGGAAATAGTCTCCGTCACCCACGTCGTGCGAATTCCGTCCGGCTGCGCAATCGCAGCAATCTTGCCTTTTTCTTCCGCAGTCGGTTCATGAAAAAGCCGCGCGCTTAAATCGCCGGCCATCAGAGCACGCGCTTCGGTAGAGAGCGTTCGTCGGAAGCTCTCGCTGAAGCCGCGCACACCAACCAGCGCCGCAACCCCAACCGCGACCGACAGCACCACAAATCCAAATTTGCCCGGAGCGGATCGCAAATCCCGCCAGCCGATGGCTCCTGCCCGCTTCCAACTCATCGCGCGCTTAGCCATTCTGCTTTTGCTCCGCAGCCTGCGCCGTACAAGGCAAACTATCTTCCACAATCATCCCGTCCCGCAGCACAATCTTGCGGTCCGCACGGGTAGCCACTTCGGGATCGTGTGTCACCAAAACAAGTGTCGTCCCCGCCTTGCGGTTGCGTTCCAGCAATCGGTCCAGCACCAGCTTCCCGTTGGCGGAGTCCAGATTGCCCGTCGGCTCATCGGCCATCACAATCGGCGGCTCAACGACAAAAGCTCTGGCAAGCGCCACACGCTGCTGTTCGCCGCCCGATAGCTGCACCGGATAGTGGTCCACACGCTCCTTCAGGCCAACTTCGTCCAGCAGACGACGCGCCCGTTCGATGCCGCTACCTTCTACATTCAACTCGTAGGGAAGCAGCACATTTTCGAGAGCCGTGAGCGTCTGGATCAACTGATAGGACTGGAAGACGAAGCCGATCTTCTGCCCACGCACCGCAGCCAACTCTGACTCAGCTAGATTGTGAATCGGCACACCGTCTAACAAGATTTCGCCCGAGCTAGGCGTGTCGAGCCCCGCAAGAAGGCCCAACAGCGTACTCTTCCCACTGCCGCTCGCCCCCACGATAGCTACAAATTGGCCGGCAGGAATAGTGAGCGAAATTCCCTTCAGAATCTCCACTCGCCGCGCGCCGTTCTGAATCCACTTCTTCGCGTCCCGAACCTCGATCACTCCGCTTGCCTCCTGAACCCTCAGTCTCGTTCCCTGCTCTCAGTTCCCTGCCTCGCACAGCTACACTGTTGTTGTGGACGTTCGCAGCTCATTTATCGTTTCGCTTTGGATACTGGTTCTCGCCGCACCGCTCATGGCTGCGGACCGGCCCATCCTGGTCTGTTTCGGCGATAGCATTACTGCCGGCTATGGCCTCCAGACCGGCCAATCCTATCCTGACGCGCTGCAACACGATCTGGACAGCCGCGGCTACCACTACAAGGTGAATAATCAGGGCACAAGCGGCGCCACCACTAAAGACGCTGTCGCTGATCTGCGCTCCATCCTGCTGCTGCATCCCGAAATTGTCATCGTCGAGTTCGGCGGCAACGACGGACTTCGCGGCCTGCCATTGGACCAGACTCGCCACAACCTCGACGCAGTACTTGCGACCCTAGAGAACGCACACATTAAAATTCTGCTTGCCGGCATCACTCTGCCGCCGAACTACGGCACGGAGTACATCCAACAATTTGAGCAGGTCTTCCGCGACCTGGCTGCCAAACACCACCCAGCCTTCGTACCTATGATCTACAAAGATCTGGTGAAAGTTTCCGGCACAATTCAGTCTGACGGCATCCATCCCACCGCTAAAGGCTCCGAGATCATCGCGCAAACTCTGCTGCCAGCGCTTGCGCCGCTGCTGCACAAAGGTCAGTGACCAGTGGTAAACAAGTACTCCCCAGCTGAAAACTGTCCACTATCTCACCCCATCCCGACCACCGGCTGAAACAGTGTTCCCGCTACTCTCTTCGCGATCCCCACCAACTCGCGTTGCCCAGCAAAGACCTTGACTAGCGGCGCGTGTGAAAACTCCGGAAGGTTGGCCTGCGCGCCGTTGCGCAGTCGTCCAAGAACCATCGCATCGCCGGTAACGGAGGGCATCTCCGGCAACAAACTGCGCGGATGAACACAAAACTCTTCCAGCGCCTCTGCGTTCCCAGCCAGCGGCTCCAACTCTTCGAGCGTGTGCGCCCCGTCGAGCGTGAACATCCCAGCCCTTGTGCGCCGCAAACTGCTTAGGTGCGCTCCGCAATCCAGATCCTGGCCTAATTGATGAGCCACAGCCCGCACGTAGCCCCCGGCGCTGATCGTCATCGTGAAGGCAACTTCAGCCCCGTCGAGCGCGGTAATCTCGAAAGAACTAATACGAACCTTGACTGCCTTCAGTTCCACGGGCTTGCCTTCGCGGGCCAATTTGTAAGCTGGGGTGCCGGCAATTTTTTTTGCGGAAAAGGGCGGCGGCGTCTGCTGCATCTCGCCGCTATAGCAGCTCGCTGCAGCACGCACCCTATCGAGCGTCAAGGCCGGGCTCAGATCCGGCCAAAGATCCAGTCCGGCATGCTGCCCCTCGGCATCATAAGTGTCGGTGGCAAACCCAAACCGGATGGTCCCGGCATAGCTCTTCTCCGCGGAGGAAAAGTACTGCGCAAGGCGGGTAAACTTACCCAGCAAGAGGGGCAGAACCCCGGTGGCCATGGGGTCCAGCGTACCCAGGTGGCCGATAGAACGCTCGCCTGTAATCTTGCGCAGTTTGCCGACGACATCGTGGCTGGTCATGCCCGACGGTTTGTCTATAACTAATAGGCCGTTCACCTAACTACTGTAGCCGACCTGCCTTGCCCATCACAGCCTTGCCCGTCACACGCCGCCAGAGTCAGGCCGTCGCACCAACGACAGAAACTCCGATCGCGTTTCTTTCTGGCGGAAGCAGCCCACCATAGCTGAGGTCACCGTCGAGGAGTGCTGCTTCTCGATGCCGCGCATCATCATGCACAGGTGGCGCGCCTCGATGACCACTCCCACGCCTTGCGGCTGAATAGCGTGCTGGATTGCGTCGGCAATCTGCCGTGTGAGGCGCTCCTGCACCTGCAAGCGTCGCGCAAATACCTCGACCAGGCGCGGAATTTTGCTCAACCCGATAACTTTGCCTTTGGGAATATAGGCCACATGCACCTTGCCGAAGAAAGGCAGCATGTGATGCTCGCAAAGCGAGAACATCTCGATGTCCTTAACGATGACCATCTCGTCGTAGTCCTCGTCGAACAGGGCTCCGCGCAGAATCTTGGTCGGGTCCTCATCGTAGCCCTTGGTCAGATAGGCCATCGCCTTCTCCGCGCGCTCCGGGGTTGCCAACAGTCCCTGGCGACTTGGATTCTCGCCCAACCGGCTCAGAATCTCGCGGTACATCTCTTGCGTGCTGAACTCGCTCAGCCCCTCGTCCATTCTTACCGTCCGGCTTAAGGGCTTGCTTACCGCCATCGGTTGCGCCATGCTTCTCATCCTCTTGCCCTGGGGAAAAGGCGTTCTGTCTTCCAATTAGTCTTTCATTCTGATTCGCTGTTGCACTCAAAAAAATTGTTCTCTGTCTCTTCAACGCGCAAACTCGCCAGTTCACCCGCCGGCAACGATTCCTTCAACAATGCGAAGACTGCTCTACAGAGATTCTCCGTCGTCGGCACACGATTCACAAAGAGCGGGTCCAGATTGAGATTGGCGTGATCAAAACGCTCGATCACGCGTGCCTTAACAGTCTCATCTAGCACCGACATGTTCACTACCATGCCGGTCTCCGCGTCCACCGCTCCGCCCACCAACACTTCCACAACATAGTTATGCCCGTGACCGTAGGCGTTATTGCACTTGCCGTAGGTCGCGCGGTTCGCTTCCGCCGAGAGAGCATCAGTGTTTAGACGGTGGCTGGCACTCAATGTGTACCGGCGGCCGAAATAGGCTCTCACGCTTCACCCCTATACTCGGCAAATATCTCTGGCGTCTCGTAGACGCGGATACGGCTCAACCGCGCTCCGCCAGCTTGAATTACGGACGGTTCCATGCGCTTCCATGCAGCGATGGCGATGTTCTCCGTGGTCGGAATTAGAGCGGCAGATTCCGATGCGGCAAATTCCGGAACCTCGATATTCAGGTGACGATGGTCCCAGGCAGCCAGCACTTCCCGCTCGATCACGTCCCGGAGCCATTTGAGATCGACTACAAAACCAGTGATCGGGTCAGGCTCGCCCGCGACGGTGACCTCCAGCGTGTAGTTGTGCCCATGACCGTTGCGATTGGCGCAGCGACCGAAGGCCAGCTCGTTCTTCTCCGCAGTCCAGGCTGGATTCCAGTAGTAGTGTGAAGCAGAAAAAGTGGCCCGCCGCGTCAGATAGATCATTCCGACCCTCACCAGTTAAGATGCTTGAGCCCTGGCTGAAGCTTCATGCTGCGACCATCTGGTTCTTCCGTGCCGCGACCTTAGCGGGAAATCGAAGCTATCGCCAACCTCTCTGCAAGTGCCTACACCGCATATTCCCTGCCCTTCCAGCTTACGCGCTTCAGTATGCGATGCTGAAACCAACTGCGGTAGAGCAGCGCTACAAACAGCGGCAGCCCCAGCGGCGCAAGCGCACAATCGAGGAGGGGAAAGTTAGATTTCGCCACACGACCATAGAAGCGGAAAAGGTTGCGTATCCACAGGAGGGCCAGCACCCAGCCCACGCCAAGCCACTGCAACGAATGAACTCCCAAACGCGCTCTCCACATCTCGATGGCCAGCACCGGCAACGCTACCAGCAGCGCAATGTCAATCGCGCGCCAGAGAGCCAACGCCAGACAGTTGTCAAAAAGGAGTGCCAGATTCTTGGTCCACCCTTCGATCATCGCCCCCGTCGAGCGGTACATGCGCGTTGAGACCGCGTCCTCGGCGTAGCGGAAGCGCAGACCCACCTTGCGTCGCTTAGCCAGAAACGCCAGCTCCACGTCTTCGAGCACTTTGTCTGCGACACTGGCGTGACCGCCGAGTCGCCGGTAGGCCTCTCGTTCGATCAGCAGAAACTGCCCGTTGGCCGCAGCAATGCGCCGATTAGGGTCAGAAACCTTCGCTGGCGGATAGGCCAGCGCCAGTTCACAAAACACCAACGGCATCAGCAATCGTTGCCAAAGCCCGGTCACAATTTGCCGCGGGGAGTAGCTCAGCATGCCCACCTTATGTTTCGCAGCCTCATGCATAGCACGGTGCAGATTTCCCGGCTCGTGGACGGTATCGGCGTCTGTAAAAAGCAGCCACTGTCCCCGCGCCCGCCTGGTCGCAGTCCAGACGGCATTGTTCTTGCCGCTCCAGCCTGGCTGCAATTTATCCGCTTCGAGCACGGTCACGCCGGCAAAGCCGCGCGCAATCTCAGCCGTTCGGTCGGTCGAGTGGTCGTCCACCACCACCAGTTCCCAGTCCCGGCCTAATTTGAAGACTTCCTCAGACTGGTTGATCAGCGACTGAATGCACGCGCCTAGGCAGTCTTCCTCGTTGCGCGCAGGAATGATGACGGTCAACTCCAGCAATTGGTCCGGCGCTGGCTCCGGCGGGTCATACACCGTTCCTCGCTGCGCAGGTTGAATCCTGCGCTCCCCAACCGCTCCACTTTCTTCTAGTCTCTCGCTCTCCATCCGTCCTCACTCTTTCATTGGGGGCCCTCGCTCCGTATTATAAGTATGTGCGGCTCCCTCGCTTCCTCTCCCTCGCTCTGCTTTTGCCGTTGGCTCTCGCGCCGGGCTGCGACCGCGGCGCGCACCCGAACCAGACCGGGCAAGCGGCCCCCGACTTCACCGTCTCCGACGGTGCCACTACGGTGCATCTAGCCAGTTACCGGGGACGTGTAGTGCTGCTCAACTTCTGGGCCAGTTGGTGCGCGCCATGCGTCGGAGAGATGCCTGCTCTGATCGAACTTCATCACGACCGGCCCGATCTGGCCATCCTGGCGGTCAGCATCGATGAAGATCCAAGCGCATATAACCGCTTCCTCATCCGCCGCCATGTGGACCTGATTACCGTCCGCGACCCCGACCAGAAGGCCGCCCAACTCTACCACACCGAAGGATGGCCGGAGACTTATATCATCGACCGCCAGGGCATTATCCGGCGCAAGATCGTCGGCGATCCCGACTGGTCTAACCCCGAGATCCGCGCCTACCTCAAGAGTCTGTAGATTCAAGTGTCTGTAGATTCTTGCTATCATTCTTCCTATGACGACGGTTGAAATTCTCTTTCGCTATGCCGTGCCGCCCACCGAAGCGGTAACCTTTGCGCTGGCCGATACTCGCGAGGTCTACGGCATTCGGCGGCTCAACTTCGACCGCACAGCTCGCACACTGCGCGTTGAGTATGATGCCACCCGGCTTAACGCCGCAGCCGTTACCAGCCTGGTCCGTCAAGCGGGCTTGGAGATAGTTCCCGAAATCAGCTAGCTGTTTAGTCTCTCGGTTTCACCATCGACCACCATTGAAGCCGCCCCCGGTGGCCTAAAAGATCGAATTGCGCGGCCTGAGGAACCCTGATATTCTGTCTAAGGTTTCGCTCGAAGCCGCAAGTGTGCGCCCGTAGCTCAGCTGGATAGAGCGACTGACTACGAATCAGTAGGTCGGGAGTTCGAATCTCTCCGGGCGCACCACTAAATATAAGAAAATAAATCAGATATAACTCATATCAAGCCGTTCAGCCTGACCCGTATTTTCGTATCAACACGCCGTGTGCCAACGCATGGAAAAATTTACGAAGCAGCAGCCAGGCCCTTTCACAGGGGATTCTAGATCGCCCAGGAATTGAAATGTGGCCTCAATACATTTCCCTTCCTAACCGCCCGTCCTTCCGCTCAAACTGGAATCGAACGCCACTAGCATGTCGTCCAGTGTCGAAAACTGCGATACGGGCAGCAAATCAAACGCTATCGAAGTGGCGATCACAACACTCCTTCCGTTCACTTCCAGTAAATGTTCATGGCTGGCCGAGGTTCGGCGAGCGATCTCCATGCGAACAGCAGCAGGAGAGAGCTGCCGTCGGACCACTGCCATCAAGACATCCCGGCCCCAATGGAACAGCTGGTCGTCCGACCGCAGGGCTTGCTTGAGAAATTGAGTTACGCTTTTCAGATAACTGCCAGCCGCTTCTTCTCCGTAGCGCTGTTCTATGGTTGGGAGTACCGGGAGCTTTAAAAGAGCGACGTAACCTTGAAGGTCGACTCCCAGCAGCGGGGCGAGGCGAGCTCTGGCCTGAGTCGGCCCGGGCAAACCTGTCGGACCCTGACCGTTATCCCACTGGCAGATTTCAAAGCTATCCCAATCAGACTGGGAACGTTCGATAGTCTGAGCCTTCTTAACGAGCTCCATCTCGGCCGCAGCCGAATGGTACTGAACCAGGCCGATTTTGATCGCGCTCACCAGGGCTTCCTTCTCGCATGGCTTGGTGAGAAATCGGAAGATGTTGCCCTCATTGACAGCGTCAATAGCCACCCTCATATCTGAACATCCTGTTAACAGCATTCTCACGGTTCCCGGGGCTTTTTGGCGAACCTGAGCCAGAAATTCAGCACCATTCATGCCTGGCATCCGCATGTCAGAAATCACCACAGCGTATGGGCCGTGTTCCTGAATTGAGGCGAGTCCTTGTTGCCCACCCAAGGCCGTACTAACGGCGAAATCCTTGTATAACATTCGCTGATAACCATCGAGAACATCCTTCTCGTCATCTACGAAGAGAACCCTGTCGGCCATAACTCGTACTCCTAACATCGTTTCAACGCGCGCAATTCAAGTTGCCCTTTTCTGCCTGGCACTTGTCCAAAGTTACTCAACTAAAGAAAGCATTTCCTTGACGCCCTCACATTACTTCTGCGTGCACCGCCAGTTAGCACGAAATCGGCGCAAAGCTCGCTCCTCTTATCGGCACATTGTCGCCAACAAATCAGGCGCCTCAAACGCTTTTGTCGTGGCCCACAACCTGAAGTGAATCGCGAATTGTGCCGATGATTCTCCAATAGCAGACTCCCTTACGTCCGCGCCTGGTGAATGAACATGATGACCGCCATCGTGCCTACTCACGACTGTCAACCGATCGTCCTTGCGGTATCGGTTGCCATTCTCACCACCTATATGGCGCTAAACAGTGTACGAAGGGTCTGGCGACCTCTCGGTGTTGCGTTGCGAATAGCAGGCTCATTGGCCGTTCCCTGTTTTTTCAAGAGCTCATCTGAGAAAGTGGTGACAAGCAGTTCCATTCCGAGGCCCGAAATAGATCGTCATGAGGCCGCCCCAGTGTCTCAGGAAAACGAAGAGAGTTTTAGGGGCATGATAGACACCGCTCCTGTAATGATGTGGGCAACCGATGCCAAGGGAAGTATTCAGTTCTTCAATAGAGCTTGCCGGGAATTTTGTGGGATTGATTCCGAGAAGGTTGACCCCAGTCAGCAGAAGTTCCAGCTCCATCCGGGAGACGTACCCATTTTCGTAGCGGCATTCGACAGATCAATCAAGGAATACGCACCCTTCAACGTAGAGGCGCGGGTCCGGCGAGCCGATGGCAAGTGGCGGCTTATGGGTTGGCGTGCAGACCCTCGGCTATCGGTGAGCGGTGAATTTCTGGGTCACATTGGCGTCTGTACGGACATTACGGAGCGGACTCAAGCTGAACAAGTCCGCAAATTTGAACTCTCCCTCATTCGCTCCATACAAGGTGAATCCCTTGAAGGGATTCTTGCTGTAAATAGCGCAGGAATCGTCGTATCGCACAATAAAAGATTTTTAGAGATTTGGGGATTTACCGATTGGGGATTTACCGATTCAGTTACTCCGGGTCAATTGACCAACAGCGTGGTCGGCATCCAGGATCAGCCATTATTGTCATTGGTTCTCGAACGCATAGAGTCTCCTGAGCCCTTTTTGAAGCGGGTCCAGGAGCTTTACGACCACCCAGACGAAGGGGATCAATGCGAGATCAAATTGAAGGATGGCAGAACACTGGAACGGCATTCGACCGGTCTATGGGATCAAGATGACAAATACCTGGGACGGGTGTGGTTTTTTCGGGATATTACCGTTCACAAACAAGAAGAAATCTGTCTTCAAAATGCAATGGAGTTCGCCAACGAAGCCAATCGCCGCCTCCTCGCGGAACGTTCTATTGTGGAGAACGACCGTCAGGTCCTCCATGCACTGATCGACAACGTTCCTGACCTCATGTACGTAAAAGACGTCAAAAGCAGATTCGTGCTGGCCAATTCATCCTTGGCGCGCACAGCCGGCATGGAAACGCCCGGAGAGCTGTCAGGAAAGACCGGTTTCGATTTCTTCCCGAGGGGGATTGCCAACGCCTTTTATGAAGACGAGCAAAACGTGATGCGATCGGGGCAAATCTTGTATGACCGCGAAGTAACGCTCGTCGACGCCGCGGGGAACGAGATGCTGCTCTTGACGACAAAGGTACCCCTACGCGACAACGAGGGCCGAGTCACCGGCGTTGCAGGCATCGCCCGTGATATCACTGCGCGCAAGAAATCAGAGGATGCTCTGCGGGAGGCTGAGCAGAAGTATCGCGGAATATTCGATGAAGCCCTGGTAGGTATCTTTCAGAGCACGCCGGACGGTCGCCTTCTGAGTGTGAACCGTTCCATGGCTGTCACTTATGGATGCGATTCAGTGGAGGAATTGTTGGCTTGCGCTAATAACATTGGCCAGCAGTTTTACGTTGACCCCAAACGACGCGAAGAATTCATGCTCTTGATGGAAAGAGACGGAAGGGTGCAAAACTTTGAATGCGAGGTCTATCGCAAGGATCGTAGCAAGGTCTGGCTCAGCATTAACGCTCGCGCCATTCGCCTGAACGGCGTCGTTGTCCGTTATGAAGGGATGAGTGAGGACGTCACAGAGCGTAACCGGTTGCGGGAACAACTTCTGCAGGCGCAAAAGCTGGAGTCAGTGGGCCAACTCGCTTCCGGAATTGCGCACGAAATCAATACGCCGACTCAGTATATTGGAGACAACGTCCGCTTCTTGAAAGACGCCTTTCAGGACCTGAAGAGTCTCCTGACCCCCTATGAACGGCTATTGTTGGCGGCTAACGGCAACACGATGTCCAGCGAAACGATTCAGGAAGTGACGACGGCGGTGAAATGCGTTGATGTCGACTATCTCGTTGAAGAAATTCCCAAGGCGATTAACCAGACGCTCGAAGGCGTGAGCCGGGTCTCTGCACTTGTGAATGCAATGAAAGAGTTCTCTCATCCGGACACGAAGGAGAAGATATCAATGGATTTGAATCGTGCCATCGGCAGCACGATTACGGTTGCGCGGAACGAGTGGAAATATGTCGCTGAGATGGATACTGATTTCGACCCGTCACTACCTCCGATCTCTTGTCTTCCGGGTGAGTTCAATCAAGTGATTCTAAATTTGATTGTCAATGCCGCCCATGCGATCGCAGATGTTGTTCACAAGGGAGGTCCAGAAAAGGGAAGAATTAAGGTGGAAACTCGCAGTTACCCGGAGTGGGCCGAGATTCGAGTTCAGGACACAGGGACGGGTATTCCAGAAAAGGTGCGTAGCCGAGTCTTCGATCCCTTCTTCACTACCAAAGAGATAGGCAAAGGAACGGGACAGGGCCTGGCCATTGCACGCTCTGTGATTGTCGACAAACATCACGGTAGCATTCATTTTGAAACGGAAGAGGGGAAAGGGACAACCTTTATTATCCGCCTTCCATATCATGGCAAGGATCTTACTAGCAAGGCGGTGATCGTATGAAGCGTATCTTGTTTGTGGATGACGAAAGCAAGATTCTCGAAGGAATTCAGCGTATGCTCTACACCGAACGAAAGAACTGGGACATGCAGTTTGCGCTCGGCGGGGAGGCCGCCTTGCGAGCCTGCGAGGCAGGTACCTTCGACGTCGTCATCTCCGATATGCGGATGCCGGGAATGGATGGCGCAACACTGCTAGGCCATATTCGCGACCGGTTTCCGGGCTCCGCGCGAATCATCCTGTCTGGATATTCCGAAGATTCAATGGCAAGACGCGCAGTTCCCGTAGCGCACCGGTTTCTGGCCAAGCCATGCAGCGCTACCGAACTTCGATCTACAATTGAACGTGTGTGTTCTTTGCAGGACGTACTGAGTACGCCGGAGATTCGCAGGGTCGTTGGAAGTGTAGGTGAACTACCTTCGCTCTCTGGCACTTATACACGCCTCACCCAGGCAGTGACGGATCCGGATGTATCGATCGGAGAGGTGGCCGACATTATTGAGCAAGATGTTGCGATGTCGGCGAAGGTATTGCAATTGGTCAATAGCGCCTTCTTTGGATTGGCACAGAGAGTCGAAACCTTGCAGAATGCCGCCTCCTATTTGGGGATGGAGACCATCAAGAATCTTGCTCTAGCTTCGGAGGCCTTCAGGGTTCTTACACCAGACTCGCGCATTCCGCAGTCATTTTGCGAGTCGATGCAGAAACACGCCCACCTTGTCGCTGCCATAGCCGGTGTGCTCCCTATAGACCAGAAAGCTCGTGACGCTACCATCGTGGCAGCGCTTTTACACGATATTGGAAGTCTCTTCTTGGCAAGCACGATGCCGGATCAGTTCTGTTTAGTTCAATCATTTGCGAGGGTGCACAACTGCAAACTCTTCGAAGCGGAAGAGAAACTGCTCGGAACCTCGCACGCAGAGATAGGTGCGTACCTGTTGGGACTGTGGGGAATCCCTAACATTACCGTCGAGGCCATCGCGCACCACCACCATCCAACACGCATTTCACACACCGGTTTCGATAGCGCAGTAGCCGTGTATATTGCGGACCTCCTGGCCTATGAGCTGAATGCTCATCCGAAGGGCACAGCCGAATTAGAAATTGAGGATTCAGATCGGGCTTCTCTTGAGACGCTTGGAATTTTATCCAGATTTTCCGAATTTCGCGAGCTTGCGTTGCATTGCAGCAAATAGGCTCACGTGCGGGTCGATCTATCTGGATCCTGCCAATTGAACTCACAATTCGCGCAGAAATGAAAAGAGCGAAACGCCAATGCGCTTCGCTCTTCCTGCTCAAACAGTTTCAAGCCTTCAATACAGCCGGAAGTTTACCTCTACGGTGATCGGTACCGGCACCGGAGTCTTGCCATCCTTCATCGCCGGCTTGAACTTGAACTTCTTCACCGCTTCGATGGCCTTCTCGTCCAGCCCCATTCCCAGCGCGCGCACCACGTGCGGATTTTGCGGATTTCCCTGCGCATCGACAATGATCGAGATTAGACATACACCTTGATACTTGGCGCGGCGGGCCTCGTCAGAAAACTCCGGATCGATACTGTACACCAACACTGGAGCCGACACCGCTCCGCCAATGCGGTACAGTCCGCCGCCGATATTGCCGCCTTGCCCCGGTCCATAGCCAGATCCATTGCCCGGTCCCAGACCAGTTCCAGAGCCGTTTCCCCTTGAATCCAGCGTGACGTTCGGAGAATTCGACATGCCAAAGTTAGGCAGGGTCGGGTTGTCGGGAATGATAATGTCCTTTTGCACATCGATCGTGGGAAGCGGCGGCTGTATTATCTTGGGATTCATTACCGGAGCCGTCTCCCGCGGTGGAATCTTCCCCTTGATTGCTTGCATTTTATCCGGGCTTCCGCCGCCGCCGCCCGCTGCCACATCGGCCTTGGGAGCCTTGAATTCCGACACATCGATCGGCGTATCCACCAGGGGTGGCTTTCCCTTGTTGATGTAGCTCCTCACGCCGACAAAGAGCAACAGCGCAAGTATCCCCAGATTGAATGACGTCGAGATGCCAATAGCCAAGGGATTGCGCTTGACAGCCATCCGGTCAGGCACCGGAATCGGCGTGGAGGTCAGCTCCAGCGGAGGCAGCCTGACCGGAAAGAAGACATCGCGAACGCTTTCGTAGAGATCGACCCAGATGGGCCGTTCCTCAACGGGAATGCCGAAGGTGACGTCAAGATCACTGTCACCCGCTGCCGTGGCGGCTTGGGAGTCCGTGTGTGGCTGCATAAGCAGATCGTCTGGCATAGTCGATGCTGGTTCTGTTGTCTCGGGGCCCCTGATTTCCCGTTGGAGGGAAGGAGCAGCCTGCGTCTCAAGGCCCGTCGCTCTATTATGCTCGACTTTACCCGTTTGTGTCTTGTCCGCGAGGGTCTGATAATCCAAACTCTCATATTTCGGCGCAATCAGGTTTCCCATAAACAATAGACGCCCAAAGCCCTCCAGTAGTTACCCTGGTCGTTACCGAAAAAATTGCGCCCCGCCATTTACACTCTAATATGAATCAGATCGAAACATTCCAGGGAGTATCGATGTCCCCAGTTCCGGAGTTGAAGGCGACCCTAACCTTGCCCCAAACCGCCTTCCCGATGAAGGCTAATCTGCCGCAAAATGAACCCCTTCGGCTGGCCCGGTGGTCCGCGCTCGACCTCTATGCCGAGTTGCGTAAGGCTGGTCGCGGCCGTCCCGCCTACCTCCTGCACGACGGTCCGCCCTACGCCAACGGACCCATTCACCTCGGCCACGCGCTCAACAAAGGGCTAAAGGATTTTGTGGTCAAATCCAAGACCATGGCCGGCTTTGACGCTCCCTACGTCCCTGGCTACGACTGCCACGGCCTGCCTATCGAGATCAAGGTGGAAGAGCAACTGGGTCGCAAACGGCTGGAACTGCCAGCCTCAGCGATTCTCGCTGCCTGCCGCGAATACGCGCAGAAGTACGTTGACTTGCAAACCGCGCAATTCGAGCGCATCGGCTGCTTCGGCCGCTGGAAAACGCCCTACAAGACCATGTCACCGGACTACGAGGCCCGCACGCTCGAGGCTTTTTACGGTTTCCTCGAAAAGGGCTTCGTCTATCGTGGCCTCAAGCCGGTCTACTGGTGCATCCACGACCGCACTACGCTGGCCGAGGCCGAGGTCGAGTACGAACAGCACATCAGCCCCTCAATCTATGTGCGCTACCGGCTAACAAGCGATCCGTCGGCGATCGACGCGGCACTCAAAGGCAAGCAAGTATCGACGATCATCTGGACAACGACCCCGTGGACGCTACCCGCATCACTGGCCGTCGCCTTCCATCCCGGCTTCGAGTATGTTGCGCTTCAGGTCGCCAGTGGCGAAGTTTACATCGTCGCCGCCGAACTCGCCGAAGCCGTTAGCGCCGCCTGCAAGCTGGGCCCAACCACTGAGTTGGCTCGCTTCAAAGGCAGCCAACTGGATCGCGTCACCTTTCAGCATCCCTTCCTTGAGCGCAGCATCCTCGGCGTCAACGCCCTTTACGTCACTGCGGACACCGGCACCGGCGCCGTCCACACCGCTCCCGCCCACGGCGCGGATGATTACAATACCGGACTGCGCTACGGCCTCGACCCCCTCTGCCGCGTTGACGAGGTAGGCCGCATCACCATGGACCCCGAAGCATGGAAGCTTGCCGCCCCGCCGGCCTTCGAGGGCCTGAAGGTCTGGGCCGCCAATCCCGTCATTCTAGCCATGCTCGAAGAACGCGGGGCTCTGTTGGCCTCGGGCGACCTGGAGCACTCCTACCCGCACTGCTGGCGCTGCCACAAGCCCGTGATCTATCGCGCCACCGAGCAGTGGTTCATCGGCATGGAAACGCCGGTAAAACGCGCTGATGGCAGCGAGACGACCTTCCGCCAGTTGTCCATCGAGGAGATCGATAAAGTGGTGTGGGATCCGGCGTGGGGCAAGGAGCGCATCACCAACATGATCGCCACGCGCCCCGATTGGTGCATCAGCCGCCAGAAGATCTGGGATGTGCCTATTGCCGTCTTTCTTTGTGCTCATTGCAACAAGCCTCTCATCGATGCGGAGTTAAACCGCGCTGTCGTCGCATTGATCGAGCGCGAGGGCATCGAGGCTTGGCGCACACCCGCTGCGGATGCGCTCTTGCCTGCGGGCTCGATCTGCGCGCACTGCGGCGGCAAGGAATTCCGCAAGGAGACTGACATCCTCGACGTCTGGTTCGACTCCGGCACAAGCTGGTTTGCCGTCTGCGAGCCCGACCCCGATCTGAAGACCGCCTACACCGCTTTCCAAGATGGCAGAGGCACGGAGTGCCTCTACCTGGAAGGCGGAGACCAGCACCGCGGCTGGTTCAACACATCGTTGTTGACCTCGGTGGCTCTGCGCGGTCGGGCGCCTTATTCCCGCGTGGTAACTGCCGGATGGACGCTCGACGAACAGGGACGCGCGATGTCGAAATCCCTCGGCAACGGCGTTGACCCGGTGGATATCGCCAACCGTCTCGGCGGCGAGATCGTGCGGCTGTGGGTCGCCTCCATCGATTTCAGAGAGGACATGGCCGCCAGCGAAAATCTGATGCAGCGCTGTGCGGAAATCTATCGCAAGCTGCGCAATACCTTCCGATTTTTGTTGGGTAATCTGCATGGTTTCGACCCTGTTGGCGACCGCGTTGCCGAGGCTGATTTATTGCCACTCGATCGCTATATGTTGGCCCGCACCCGCGAACTAACTGAAAAAGTACTCGACTGGTATGCGGCCTTCGAGTTCCATCGTGTCTACCACGCGATGAATGACTTCGCGGTTATCGACCTGAGCAACTTCTATCTCGATGTACTCAAGGACCGCATGTACACCTTCGCGCCCACGAGCAAAGAGCGCCGTTCCGCGCAGACCGTGCTCTGGCAGATCACCGAAACACTCGTCCGTCTCGTAGCTCCGATCTTGAGCTTCACCGCCGATGAGGTTTGGGAGTATCTACCCAAGCTCGAAGGCCGCCAAGCCAGCGTTCATCTAGCGCAATTCCCTGCCCCGTCGGAGATCTTTACCGAAGACCCCGCGCATTTGCTCGAAGAGTGGAAGCAGATCTTTGAAGTTCGCGATTCAGTTCTTTTGGTGCTCGAGCGGAAGCGCCAGGCTAAGGAAATCGGGAAGGGTCTCGAAGCAGACGTTGAAATTTCCGCATTTGGTGAGTTGTTTAGTCTATTGAAACGCCACAAGGCTGGTCTCAAGGAGATTCTCAATGTCTCGGAAGTTACACTTCTCGAAGCTGAGTCCGGCTCTCTCGGAATGAGGACCGGACTTAGAGAATTCGATATGACGGTTATTCCCGCCAGCGGTCTCAAATGCGCCCGCTGCTGGAACTTCATGCCCGAGGTCGGGAACTACGGCATCTGGCAAAATGTCTGCACCCGCTGTCAGGATGCACTAAAAGAAATGAAGATCGCCCCACCCACGGAGGAAGCCCAGTGAAATTCACCGCGCCCCGCCGCCTGCACTGGCTGCTGCTCATCTCCGCCGTGATCATTTTTCTTGATCGTCTGACCAAGACTCTGGTCACGCTCAAAATCCCCTTAGGCGGTGCCATCCCGGTCATACCGCATATACTGCGCATCACCCATTGGACCAACGACGGCGCGGCCTTTTCGCTCTTCGCCGACTCGGCCAATCCCCGCATGGTTCGCTGGGGCCTGATCGGTTTCACGCTGCTTGCCGCGCTGGTCGTTCTTATCGTGATGATCCGCCTCGCCGCCCGCATCACGCTGACATCCTTTGCGCTCGCACTCGTCTTTGGCGGCGCGCTAGGCAACGTCCACGACCGCATAGTCTATGGTTCGGTGGTGGACTTTATCGAGGTCCACATCTTCCGCTATCACTGGCCCGATTTCAATGTAGCGGACTCCTCCATCGTCATTGGCGCCTGCCTGCTGCTGCTCGATTCGCTACTATCTAAGAAGCCTGAGGCGCAATAACTCCTCAACCTCGCGAGGTTTACATGAAGATTTCTGGTTTCACTCCATCCCTGCGCGCTGCTTTTGCAGCATCAGCCGCATTGCTGTGCATCTCCCTGGCTTCGGCCCGACCCGCAGATGCCCAGCGTCTTCCCCAGACCGTTCGCCCGGAACATTACACGCTCAACCTCACGCCCGACTTGAAGACCGCGACCTTTTCCGGCGTCGAATCGATCGACGTGAATCTTACTGAGCCGGCGAACTCGATCACCTTGAACGCAATCGAAATCACCTTTGAGAGCGTGGCCGTGACTGCCGGCGGCAAAGAACAGAAGGCATCCATAGCTCTCGACAAGGATAAGGAACAAGCGACCTTTACCTTCGCAAGTAAGTTACCCGCAGGTAAGGCGACGCTGGCCATTCACTACACTGGCATTCTCAACAACGAACTGCGCGGCTTCTATCTCTCGAAGACCGCCCGCCGTAACTACGCCGTAACGCAGTTTGAAGCAACAGACGCGCGCCGCGCCTTTCCCTGCTTCGACGAGCCGGCCTTCAAAGCCACCTACGACGTTTCTCTGGTCATCGATGCGGGCGATACCGCCATCTCCAACACTCCCATCATCGCCGACACCGCAGGCCCAACTACCGGCAAGCACACGCTAAAGTTTGCCACCACGCCCAAGATGTCCACCTATCTGGTCGCCTTTCTGGTCGGTGACTTTCAATGCACTGCGGGCGAATCCGAAGGCGTGGCCATCCGCGTCTGCTCAACGCCGGACAAGGTGGCACTAACTCCCTATGGCGTCGATATAGCCAAATACATGCTTCATTACTACGATAATTACTTCGGTATTCCCTACCCGCTCAAGAAACTCGACCTGATCGCCCTGCCTGACTTCGAAGCCGGCGCCATGGAAAACTTTGGCGCTATCACTTATCGCGAGACCGACCTGCTCATCGACCCCAAGACCGCATCCGTTGGCGCGCAGAAGGAAGTAGCTCTTGTGATCGCTCACGAGATGGCTCATCAGTGGTTCGGCGACCTGGTCACCATGCAATGGTGGGACAATCTCTGGCTCAACGAGGGCTTCGCCACCTGGATGGAAAGCAAGGCTGTAGCTCACATGCATCCGGAGTGGAATATCGATCAAACAATGGTCGCGGATATAAACCAGACGCTGAATATTGATGCGCAACCCACCACCCGCGCCATTCGCGCCAAGGCCGATACACCCGACGAGATCAATCAAATGTTTGACGGAATCGCCTACGGCAAGGCTGGGGAGGTACTCGGAACCGTGGAAAACTACCTTGGTGAGGAGGCTTTCCGCCAGGGAGTGCATAACTATCTTGCTACTCACTTGTATTCCAACGCCACTGCGGAGGACTTCTGGGGCGCGCAGACCGCAACCAGCCATAAGCCGGTGGATAAGATCATGGAGAGCTTGGTGGCCCAGCCCGGCGAGCCGCTTCTCACCTTTGGCGAACCAGTCGCGGGCAAGGTTGCTGTCAGCCAGAGACGCTTTTTCCTTAGCCCTAGCGTTCAGCCGGATCCTGCACAGAAGTGGACACTTCCCGTCTGCTTCAAAGCTGGTTCGGACTCTCAGAACTGCCTGGTTCTTACTCCCGCAGATAAAACATTGAAGACACCTGCAGCCGCACTTTTCTTTGCCAATGCCGGTGGCAAAGGCTATTACCGCAGCGCCTACCCGCCCAGCGTCTACGCAGCTTTAGTGGCCAACGTTGAAACCAATCTCACTCCATCCGAGCGAATCAGCCTGATCGGCGATGAGTGGGCGCAGGTGCGCTCTAACAAGGTTCCCATCGGCGCCTATCTCGACTTAGTAACGGCTGTCGAAGCCGACCGCAGTGCGGAGGTGGTGGGTGCGGCTTTGAGCGGCGTCAATGCAACCTGCACGCGCGTTGCAGCTAACAGCGAAGAGCGCACCGCGCTCGCGGCCTGGATTCGCTCGACCTTTGCGCCGCAGTATGTCAAGTTACCGCCGCCTGCAAACTCCGACTCTGCTAACACTCGCGAGTTACGCTCCCAACTCTTCGGCGTCCTCGGCTATTATGGCAAGGACCCCGCCGTCCTTGCTCAGGCACGTGAGATTGCTACCAAGTACCTGGCTGATCCCAGTTCCGTCGATGCTACGTTTGCCCAAACCGCTCTTTACATCGCAGCCCGCAACGGTGATGCAACGCTCTTCGATCAGTTGCAAAAGGTTTTCGAGACTTCAACCAATCCCGACTTGCAAGAGACCGCACTACGCCTGTTGGCCGAGTTTGAAAATCCCGCGCTAGTTCAACGCTCCCTCGACTATGCTGTTTCGAAGGAGGTTCGAAATCAGGACGCAGTCCTTCAATTCGTCATCTCCATGGGCATCGAAGAAAACCGCGGTCAGACCTGGAAGTACATTGAGGACAACTGGGACAAGGTGCAAGCTCAGCTCACCACCGAGATGGGGGGCTATTTAGTCGGCGCCATGGGTAACTTCTGCTCAGCCGAGGCTCACTCAGGCGTCGAGAAATTCTTCTCCATGCACAAGGTTGCCGCCTCCGATAAAGCTCTCAAGCACGCCCTTGAGAACATCGACGGCTGCACCGAGATGCGCGCTCTTCAGGAGCCGAACTTGAAGCAGTGGCTAGCCGCTCAATCCAAGCCGTAGTTACTAGCACTTCCGCAAGAGTTCCGTCCCCACCCTTTCCACCCTCTCCGCGGAAAGGGTGGGAGACAAAGAGCCGTCATTCACCCCTTTCCGCCCCGATTCGCTCTAGCATTTTCGATTATTCTATTTGTAGAATCCATACCGCCGAGTGGATTTTTCCCAAGAAAAATCCACCCTCTGTGCTGTTCTGACTTCAAAATGTGAAGCGAGAATGCTTTAACATAGAACTTATGCCGCAGTTCCCGTCAGGCCAGACGCTACTAATCGACGCCGACGATACGTTATGGGAGAACAACGTCTATTTCGAGCGCGCTATCGCTGCCTTCATCAGTTATCTGGATCACCACGAGTATTCGCCCGCCGAAGTGCGCCAGGCTCTAAACGCCGTTGAACGTGAGACCATTCTGGCCCATGGCTACGGTCTCACCAGTTTCACCCGTTCGCTGGTTACTTGCTTCAAGCGGCTCAGCCCAGCTCCAGTCACTGAAGAGAAGGTCGAGCGTATTCTGGGCTTCGCTCGCTCCATCTCTGAACAGGAGATCGAACTGCTTCCTGGTGTGGCCGGAACCCTGGCCGAGTTGGCCACACGCCACCGGCTGATCCTCATGACCAAGGGCAACCACGCCGAACAGGCTGACAAACTCGCCCGCTCCGGTCTCGCAAGTTACTTCTTAGCGGTTGAGATAGCCGCCGAAAAGGACCCGCTTACTTACCAGGAAGTTATTCATCGCCACGAGCTCAAGCCGCACACCAGTTGGATGATCGGTAACAGCCCCAAGAGCGACATCAACCCTGCCCTCGCCGCCGGACTTAACGCCGTCTTCCTCTTCCACAAAGATACGTGGGTCCTCGAACACGCCACGCTCGATGCCGCGCCGGATGGCCAGCTGTTGATTGAACTCGATGCCTTTGCGAAGCTCTGTGCTATCTTCTAAAAGATGGAATTCTAGTTCGGGAATAGACAGTGAATCAGCCATCCATTATATCCTCGCTTCAATATAGCCCTGAGTATCCGCCGCCTCCGCGTGTGCATTGGCTCGTGCTTCTTCTCGTATGGTGGACATTGGGAGCTCTAATTGGCTGGCTTGTTCCAAGTCCCTATCAGAACCTCTTGAACAGCCTGGTGGTTGACGCATGGGCGTTTTATCTCTGTCTATGGATTCGCACACTCGATCCCGACGCCCGTTGCATTTTTTGGTGCGATGCGTACGTGGTGGTAGAATTGGCTTGCGCGGCAATGACCATACGGCAAAATCCCTCCGCGATGCATGAACGGCTCACTGGGATATTGGGATTGACATCGGCCGTTCTCGGCATCGCGACCATTTATTTGATACGTGCCGATCTCGAAAAACACTACAACGAGCGCGAACCCATTGGCCTCCATTTCAGCCTGGCAAAGACGTTCTTCTTTTCCTTCCTTTACTTTCAATCACAGCTTTACGACATCGCTGAGTACAAGAAAAGACAAGCTAAAGGGATCGTCGATAACCCAAGCCGCACACTTACCCCGTGAACAATCGACTAAGTCATCCTGCTTTTACGACCAATTGCTTCATATCGGCAAGCACCCGCTCCGGCGTCCAGTCATTGCCCGGATAGAATCGCGCCACCCTGCCATCCGGGCCAATCAGCGTGGTCGAGAGCGTGTGAGTAATAGTCGAATCCGCCTCGTTGGTTAGCCCCAGGTCAAAAAACTTAGCCATCTCGGCGAGCTTCGATTGCTCCGGAACGGCAAACTCCCAATGCGCAAAGGCATTCTTCGTGTCGCTGCCGATATAAGTAGCGCCATAGGCCCTAAGTCGTTCCGGTGTGTCGTGCTCGGGATCAAAGCTTACCGAAAGCAGGTGTGTCTGGGAAAAGACCGCAGGGTTAGTGGCTAACTGTTCTACCAGAGCGGCAAAGTTACGCGTAACACGCGGGCAAAACTCAGGCGAAGGGCAGCGCGTGTAGATGAAAGTGAGCACCAGCGCCTTGCCTCGAAACTGGTCGAGATGAATCGCGCGGCCGTCCTGGTTTCGCAGCTTGAAGTCAGGCACCAGATCGCCCGGTGCGGGTACATGGTAGGAGACTCCGGATTTATAATCGGGCCTGGCCTGTGCGATCACCACTATATGATCCAGCAGATAATCCGCGTCAGGGTCAGACGAGACCAGTAAGTCTGCGGTAATTACATCGCCCGGATGCAGTTCACTGAGGATGCTCGTGTCCTTCAGCTTATAAGGCATGGTCATGGCCTCCATGAAGCCCGGAATGGCTTGATGGCTCAGCGTGACTTCCCCTTTTGCAGGGTTAGTTGAAATCACTTTGCCGCGCAGATGGTAGACTTTGAAGTTTTGATTGGAACTTGGTTGCAAGGGTGCCCTCTCACGGGAGTGGCACCCGGTCAGCATGACAAGAGCGAGTACAGGGTAAGCTAGCAATCGACGCATCACACGCCCAGTGTACATCCAGCCCCAGGTCCGCGCATTACCAGTAACTACAGAGTGCGTTTGAAGAGTGGCGTGGCGATTAGCAGCGTGCCCATGCCGAAGACAAAAAGAAAGAATAGGTCGAATTGAATAGCTTGAAAGCCACCGTCTTTCAGAAGGATAGCTTTGAAGCCGTGAATCACGTAGGTGAAAGGATCGACAACGGCGAGGGCGCGCAGCCACGCAGGAAATGCTGCGATCGGATACATGGCGCCCGAGGGATAAAACAGGAGCGTATTGAGGACGCCGAACATGGCGCGGGGAACCAATGGATCGTCGACGCGCACCATCAGCAGAAACATCATCCCATTGAAGGCGATGGCTGTGACCAGCATCAGGCAAAAGAGTTCCAAGAGCGCCTCGGGATGGAAGATGACTCCGAGGCCAGCCATGAGCGAGCCGATGACAGTGAGCGAGATGCCGGCAAGAGTAGCTTTAATGGCGCCAGCCATATTCAAACCGAAGACTAATTCCAACTTAGTAATGGGTGTTACAAGATAGCCTTCATGAACGCCGCGAGCTTTGTCGTCGATGTATAACATGCCGCCGCCGATCATCACAGAGATATACATGGCCAAGGCAATGGTGGCGGGGAGCAAAAACTTCATATAATTAACGTAAGGATATAACTCGACGATCTCTAGAGCTATCTGATTGGCCAACCGGGGCTGGATGACCGGGCTAGTGAGCGCAGTGACCACCAACTGCATCTCGGCCTCGATGCTGCTGGAACTGAAAGGGTCCGTGTTATCCACGACCAAGCCGATCACGGGCGCATTTTGCGAGTAGACGCGGCGGGAATATTGCGCCGGAATCACTACGGCGGCGTCGATCTTTCCAGTGCGCACGTCTTCGCGTGCCTGAACCTCGGAGTTGTACTCGACCGTGGTGAAGGTCTTGATGTTGACGGCGATCGAATCGAAGGCTTCGCGGATTTTTACGGCTTGCGGGCCGCGATCGTAATCGACCACAGCGACGCGCTCGCCCACGATCTTGCCGCCAAAGGCGTTGCCCATGATAACCAACTGCAACAGCGGCATCATCAGCGACATGATCATGAGCGTGGGCGAACGAAAGAACTTGCGCATCTCGCGCTCGACAATGGCAAACATTCTATTCATGGCTGTGCTCCGGGGCGGGGCGGCAGAGTGAAGACGGGCGGCTTGACTTGCTCATCGCGAAGCTGACGGCCGGTGTAATGAACAAACACATCGTCAAGCGTGGTATTCTGAACGCTAAGTGAGGTAAGAGTTTCGCCAAGTTGAGCGGCTAACTCGACTAACTGCATGGTGGTCCGGGACCCCGAGGAAGTCAGGACCCGATAATAACCAGCGCTCTCGGCCTGCACGCTGCTAACTCCATCCAACTTTTCGAGTCGCGCCTGCCACTCGGCGGTTTCGCGGTCGAAATGCACCTCGACAACGTTGGCGCCAGGAACGCTGTGCTTCAATTCGATGGGCGTTCCCAGGGCGACGAGCGTGCCGTGATCGACAATAGCGATGCGGTCGCAAAGCTTGTCGGCTTCTTCCATATAGTGCGTCGTAATAAGCATCGTCAGCTTGCGAGTTTTTCTCAGGTTTTCGAGCATCTCATATACGGCAATGCGGGAGACGGGATCGAGGCCGGTGGTGGGCTCATCGAGAAAAAAGATTTGCGGATTATGTACCAGGCCGCGAGCTATTTCAACCCGGCGTCGCATTCCGCCGGAAAGCGTCTTGACCTGCGCTCCCCGCCACTTACTAAGATCAACAGCTTCCAAAACGTCTGCGATATTTTTTTTGCGCTCGGCCTTGGGCACGCTATAAAGCTTGGCGTAGATGCTGAGGTTCTCTTCGACCGTCAGATCGGGGTCGCTGGTGAGGGCCTGGGGAATGACGCCGATCATTCGGCGCACCGCATCGGGGTCTTTGGCAACGTCGTGGCCGGCGATGATTGCCTTGCCGCCAGTGAGCGGAATCAGCGTAGTCATCATGCGGATGAGTGTGCTCTTGCCTGCGCCGTTGGGGCCGAGAAGGCCAAATATCTCTCCGTCGTCAACCGAGAAGCTGATGTCCTTGACCGCTTCAAACTCACCGTAGCGCTTGACAATGTGCTGCACTGCAATGGCAGGCACCTGCGATTCGGCGGAGATCGTGTCCAGAGCATTCATTGCTTCACCAGCTTGCTCTTGGGAATGTAGACCTCGGCGGTCATGCCGGGAACGAAGCGCTCGTCGGGATTGTCGATGAGTAGTTTCAATTGGACTGTCTTGATATCGCGCTTGCGGCTGCCAACATCGCGCTGAGTGGCAAAGTCGGCCTCTGCGGATTTATTGATGACCTTGCCTTGGAGGGCAGCGCCTGAAGGCATCACGACCCTCAATGAATCGCCTAGCTGCACAGCGTCGGCCTGAGTCTCCGGCAGCGGAGCGTAGACCCAGGTTTGAGTCAAGTCCATGATAGTGACGATCGCCGCGCCAGCGGCCACCACTTCGCCTTGACGGGCCGCGCGGACGTTGACCTTGCCGCTAACTGGAGCGAAGACCTGCGCGTAACCCAATTCGACTTTCGCTTGATCGGCAAGGGCGCGAGCGTTGACTACTGTATCGCGTGTCTCATCCACAGTGCGGGCCGCGACGGCGGTGAGCAGTTCGTGAGCACGGGCCTGGCGCAGCGAAGCTTCGGCAGCAGCAACGTTCTGCGTGGCCGTGTCAACAGCCGCCTTGGCCGCTTGCAGGCTGGTCGCCGCGTCGTCCTTGGCCTGATCGCTCATGATGCCTTGCTGCGCCAACGCCACCGTTCGACTAGTGTCGGCCTGCTGATGGTCGTAGTTGGCCTGAGCCTGGGCTAGAGTGGCCTGTGCGGACTTTACCATGTCCTCGGCGTTGATAGTGGCGCTGCCGGTTTCGCCGCGCATCTGGCGTTCTGTCTCGACGGTCTCGCCCAGCTTCCACTTCTGGCTGGCCGCAGTAGCCTCCGCAGCCTTGCGCGCCGCTTGCAAGTCGTCGCTTTCAATGATGGCGATGAGTTGGCCGGCCTTCACATCCTGGCCTTCGTCAACCGTCAGTGTCTGAATGCGCCCGGGAATCTTGGCACTCACCACAACTTCGTTGGCGTCCACCGTCCCGATCAGTTGCAGATCGCTTGTATGCTGCACCGTCGCCAGGTACCAGATCAGCGATCCAACGGTTAGCAAACCCAGGATCACAAAAACTCGATTGCGTGCGTTCACTTGTGCCTCACTTCTTAAGTCTTAGTGGTGCGGAATGCAGATGCCGATTGCGGTCTGAGTCCGTCACTTTCCGGCATGGGCGTTGCCGACAACACTCGCGCTGCCACGCGCGCCCCGTGCTCACGGTCGGTAAAAATGCATTGGCCCAGATACTCGACGGCCGCTCTACGGCGTAACTCCAGAGTGCGCCGCTCGAAAGGATCCATCTCCATCAGCAACCCCATTAGCGGAGCGGAGAGAAAGTAGAAAACGTTAGCACCCAGCCCCGCATACATGACCTGTAGCTCGTCAACTTGAATGAGCTCTCCGGACTCCTTGCCTTCCGCGATCACTTCGCGCACCAGCAGCATCATGGGCCGGAAGACCTTCTCCACCAGGAGCGCGAGTGCGTTCTCCTCTCCGCGATGCAGACGGATCATCTCCTGCTGCATCAGGTTCTGGAAATCACGCTGCGAGTGAATACGATCAAAGTGGTTCAGCGCGAAATGAAGCAACCGCTCGCCAGCCGAGCACCCCGCTTTCATTGCCGCCAGCCCGCCAGCAACAACCCGATTTGCCACAGCATCCAGGGCGGCTTCGTACAGAGCCTCTTTTCCCTGGAAGTAGTAGTAAAGCAACGCCTTATTTACCCCGGCTTCCTCGGCAATCTGCTCGGTGCGCGCCCCGGCGAGCCCGTTGGCGCTAAACTGCCGGACGGCTGCTTCGAGGATGCGGGCGCGCGTCTGATCGGCGCGCTCCGCCTGAGTGCGAGTTGGAATGGGGACGGTCATTTTTACTAACTGGTTAGTAAATTACCATAACCGAGAAGTTTTCGCCACCTCTTCTCACAAATACTCCTTGAAACGTTCGCGACACCCACAACTTCGCTGAGGCGCTTCCATGATCGCCGTACCCGAGAATGGCTGACGCCGAAAGCCCACCTCGGCAACACTGAAAATATTCGCTGTGGGATCAAAGGACACGTCTGCCGCTGTATTTAGAGCGATTTAGTAGAATTTGCCTCTCTGTGAACCACGATTAACGTGGTATTCATCTCGTCTCTATAAAAATCACACCTGCACCCGTTTCAAACGGTGGGCAAGGAGGTCAACATGCAAAAGCTCATCGCTACTTCCCTTGCGATGCTGCTCGTTGCTGGCACCCTTCCGACTCCTGCATTTGCGGCAGGCTTCTCGGGCGGTGCGGAGACAGCAACCCCAATCAAGCACTTGGTCGTGATCTTCCAAGAAAACATCTCGTTCGATCATTACTTCGGAACCTATCCGTTTGCAACCAATCCATCCGGCGAACCGCGCTTCGTAGCTGCGCCAGGCACACCTACAGTCAACGGGCTCTCGGTGGCGCTTCTTACACTGAATCCAAACTCCACCAATCCGGTCAATGCAGCCGGCGCCTCCAACCCCTTCCGGCTCGACCGCACCCAAGCTGCCACAGCCGACCAGGATCACGACTACACGCCCGAACAGCAGGCCTTCGATCACGGTTTGATGGATGCATTTCCTGCGTCCGTCGGCACTGCGGGCCCGCCTCCCTCAGGCGGCGGTATCTTCGCCACCGACGGATTGACTATGGGCTACTACGATGGCAATACCGTTACGGCCTTCTGGAATTACGCGCAGCGCTTTGCGATGAGCGATAACTCCTATGACACTAACTTCGGACCTTCGACCGATGGCGCCGTCAACTTGATTTCCGGCCAGCTCAACGGAGTCACCACGGACATCAATCCGGGAGGCGCCACCATCGACGACGGCAATGACGGTCTCACGCTGATCAGCGATGCCGATCCGGTAGGCGATACATGCTCCACCACAACCGGTGAGCGAGTGCAGTTCGGTGGCAAGAATATTGGCGATCTGCTCAACGCCAAGGGCATCACTTGGGGCTTCTTTGAAGGCGGCTTCAATCTCTCCATCGTTAATGCGAACGGCTCCACGGGTTGCAGTCGCAGCACAACCTCCGCGGTGACCAACGTCAAGAAGGCCGATTACATCCCTCACCACCAGCCCTTCCAGTACTACACCTCCACCTGGAATCCAATGCATCTGCGCCCCACTTCGACCGCCACCATCGGCTTCTCGGGCGATCCGGCAAATCACCAGTACGACATCCTGGATTTCTTCGCTGCGGTAAGTGCGGGTAACTTCCCGGCCGTTTCTTACCTGAAGGCTCCCGGCTTTCAGGATGGCCATGCAGGCTACTCCGATCCGCTCGACGAACAGACCTTCGTAGTCGATACCATCAACTTTTTGCAGAAGCAACGCGATTGGGAATCGACGGCTGTAGTCATCGCTTATGACGACTCCGACGGCTGGTACGATCACCAGCTTGGCCAAATCGTGAACCAATCCACCACCGCGGCCGATATGCTCACTGGCACGGGCGCATGCGGAAACGGTGCCACTGCGCTGCCCGGCATCAACGCAAGCACGCTCCATGCCCAAGGCCGCTGCGGTTACGGTCCGCGTTTGCCTCTTCTAGTCATCTCACCTTGGGCGCGCCACAACTTCGTCGACCACGCTATGACCGACCAGACATCGGTCCTGCGCTTCGTCGAGGACAATTGGCTCGGCGGCGAACGGATCGGCGCCGGATCCTTCGACGCCCTCGCCGGCCCTATAGACAACATGTTCGACTTCAAGGGCCTTCCTGAGAACGCCAACCAGTTTATCCTCAATCCGAGCACCGGCCTCGTTGTGCAAGAAGGTTTCGGCGGTTTTGGCTGGTAGCGGCACACTGTAGAATCGCAGCAAGCAGAGACACGGGAGAGCCTACAATCTCTCTCGTGTCTTAGTTTTAATTGCGCCAAAGGAAAAAGCGAGTTAGACCCTTGATTACTCGACGTAGATTTCTTGGCTGGTCGGTCCTCACAACAGCAACCGCACCTCTCACGCGGGCCTTCGCTCAAACCTCATCCCCTGGCGTCGCGCTTGCCCATGGACTACCAAATCTCGATCCCAACACCCTGGCCCGCTTCGTTGACCCACTCCCTCTGCCACAGCTCGCGCAACCTATTGACCATCGCCTGTCGCCCGGCGATTCCCACGAGCGCGTACCTTTCTATCGCGTAGCCATGCGCGCCATCAGCAGCAAGCTGCATCGGGATCTGCCGCCAACGATGCTATGGTCCTACGGCGGTTCAGTCCCAGGGCTCACCTTTGAAACGCGCAGTGGCCAGGGAGTGCTCGTCGAATGGACCAACGAGCTGCCCTCCAACCACTTTCTTCCCATCGATCACTCCCTGCATGGCGCGGAGAAAAATAAGCCGGAAGTACGCGGCGTCGTCCATCTGCATGGCGGCAGAACGCCACCGGAAAGCGATGGCTATCCAGAAGACTGGTACATTCCCGGCCACTCGCGCACTTACTACTATCCCAATCAGCAAAACCCGGCTCTGCTCTGGTATCACGACCACGCGATGGGCATCAATCGCCTTAACATCTACGCCGGCCTGCTTGGCTTGTGGGTAATTCGCGATGACGCTGAGGACGCGCTTAATCTACCCCATGGCAAATATGAAATTCCCCTCGTGCTAATGGATCGAGACCTTCGCCCCGATGGCCAGCTTAGTTATCCCGTCTCCGCCGATCCCCAGCGCCCATGGGTGCCTGAGGCCTTTGGAGCAGCGCATCTGGTCAATGGCAAGCTCTTCCCTTATCTGGATGTAGAGCCGCGAAAATATCGCCTACGCATTCTGAATGGCGCCAATAGCCGCTTCTACTGGTTGTCCTTTTCCCCAGATTTAGAGACGATCCAGATCGGTTCTGACCAAGGACTGTTGCAAGCTCCTGTTGCGGTCAAGCACGTTCATCTGGCCCCAGGAGAGCGCGCCGATCTCATCGTCGATTTTGCGCCTTATCGCGGCCAACAGCTCATCCTTCAGAGTGAAGCTCTCACCCTCATGCAGTTTCGAGTTGCGGCCACGTCCACATCCGATCCAAGTCTTATTCCGACAGCTCTACGCCCCACACCGCGCATTCCCGAATCCAATGCGATCAAGACCCGGCGACTTACTCTCGATGAGCAACTGAATATGGTGGCCGAGTCCATGGGAATGTTACTGAATAAAACTCCGTGGCACATGCCCATCACAGAAAAACCGCTGCTGAACACAACTGAAATATGGGAGTTTGTCAACCTCACCGACGACGTTCATCCCATTCATCTGCATATGGTGCGCTTCCAGATTCTCGATCGACGCCGCTTCGATGCCTTCGAATTTATGACAACCGGTAACTTACGCTACATTGGCCCGGTCATGCCGCCCGATCCCAATGAACTGGGCTGGAAAGATACCGTCCGCGTGAACGCCAAGACAGTTACCCGAATTATTGTTCCATTTGTCGGCTATGCTGGCCGCTATGTCTGGCACTGCCACATCCTGGAACACGAGGACAATGAGATGATGCGCCCATACGAAGTGCTGCCCGCTTAGATATCCATTTGGAATGGGAGCGGACCTAACCCCGCGCTTTTTTGCGGGAGTTGGCCTCGCCGAACAGGAATCAGAACCCACTAAGCCTTGCCTGCGCGAAGCCGCCACGAAGATTTGTGACGTCTTCGAAACCGCTGCCCTTCAACGCACAGGCGGCGAGATAGCCGCGTTGACCCTTCTGGCAGTAAACAAAAATTTTGCGATCGCGCGGCAACTCGCCAAGCCGGTCGCGGAGTTCACCTAGTGGAATATGCACGGCATTCGGAAGCAATCCCGAATCGGCAACCTCGCCGGCTTCGCGCACATCAATAAGGAATTCACCGTTCGGCTTCCAATCCTCAGGTGAGATCGTTGCCACATCGCCGCGCACAATGTGATCGGCAACAAAGCCAGCCGTGTTGACCGGATCATTGGCCGAGCCGAACGGCGGTGCGTAGGCCAGGTCGAGGCCCTCGAGATCGAACACTGTCATTTTCCCGGCGATCGCAGTGGCAAACACGTCGGTCCGCTTGTCCACGCCGTCTTCGCCCACGATCTGCGCGCCGAGCAAACGACCAGTTCCATCTTCCGCGACGATCTTGATCCTCATCGGCCTTGAGCCTGGATAGTAACCAGCGTGATTCGGATCAATGGTGACGCTGGTGAAGAAGCTGAATCCTGCCTTGGCAGCCTGCGCACTGTTGAGTCCTGTGAATCCGGCGGTCATGTGCAGAACACGCACAATTGAGGTCCCAAGCGCACCAGGATAAAGAAAGCACCCGCCCGCCGCGTTGGCACCCGCGATGCGGCCTTGACGGTTGGCGGGGCCGGCCAGGGGAATGCGAGTGCGAGCACCGGTGAGCATGTGGATGGTTTCTGCGGCATCACCCACGGCATAGATGTCAGGCTCAGAAGACTGCATGCGGGCATTGACCTTAACACCACCGGTAACTCCGATTTCAAGCCCGGCGTCTTTGGCCAAGCCAACCTCAGCGCGAACGCCCACACTGAGCAGGATTAGCTCCGCTGGGACGAATACGCCATCTGCCAGTTCCACGCCCTTCGGAGTGAAAGTTTTCGCCTCTGTGCCGGTCGTGAAGGCGAAATTGTTGCCACGGACACAGTTCTCGATATGCAGGGCCATATCGCGGTCGAGCAGCGGAAGGATTTGAGGAAGTTTCTCGATCACAGTGACGTGCATACCGCGTCGATGAAACGTTTCAGCCATCTCGAGGCCGATAAATCCGCCCCCAATGATGGCGGTCGTCTTCGGCTGTCGCGCATCAAGGAACGCGATGATGCGATCCATGTCGGGAACGTCGCGGAGAGTAAAGACGTTGGGCAGGTCTGCGCCGGGAACCGGGGGGACGATGGGCTTTGCCCCCTGGCTTAGGATGAGCTTGTCGTAAGGGAAATCTTCTTCAGAGCCATCGTCGCGACGCACCCGGACCGTCTTCGCAGACCGGTCTATGGAGAGTACCTCATGGTTCACGTGGGCGTGAACGCGCGAGCGAACCCACATCTTTTCCGGCGTCATAATCAGGAGCTTAGAACGGTCCTGGATCTCGCCCGCGATGTGGTAGGGCAGGCCGCAATTGGCAAACGAGATGTATGGGCCGCGCTCGAAGATGTGAATCTCAGCCGATTCATCGACGCGCCTCGCCCGGGCAGCCGCGGAAGCACCGCCTGCCACGCCACCGACAATAACAATCCTGCGTGCAGTTTTCATGTTTTACTCCGGATTACAGCAATGAGAGCAACTGTTCTGCCCATGGTTCCAAGGCATCTTGGCAAGCATCAGCGCCATTCCGCAGGTGCCAGTAATGCCGGAGAAGACGAGTCCACAACCGAGAAACAGCGGCACGACCGCGAACCATGGATTCACGGCGAGGGTCAGAATGGAGCCGATGGCAGTAAGCGAACCGACGGCAACCTGAACTTGCCTCATAAGCGGGAGCACGTTGCGGGCACCGCGGTGGACCGGTAATCCGGCGTCGATCCAAGCCTGCGTGCCGCCCTCAACCAGGATGCAGTCGTCACATCCGGAACGCTCGAATTGTTCGATAGCTTTTGCGGCCCGAGCGCCTGCCTGGCAAAGAACGTAGATGGGCGTCCCAGGCTTGTGCTGCGCGAGATAGACATCGATTCTCAGCTCGTTGAGCGGGATCAATGTTGCGCCCGGCACATGCGCATTGGCATATTCTGAAGGCATGCGGACATCCAGCAACTCACGGTTATTGCCGGTGCAGAGAAATGCTGAGAGTGCGGCGGGAGAGATGGTTTTGGACTTGATCTGAATCATATTTGTATGTGATTATATGATCAATGGGTGATATATGTCAATTTCTACGATTACCCGGGATCTAACGGATGCCGAACTGGAAAAAGTGGCGGGACAATTCCGCCTGCTGGGTGAACCCATGCGCCTGAAGATTCTTCAGGCGCTCTGTGCAAGACCGCTGGCGGTTAGCGAGATTGTGGCCGCGACGGGGGCAACGCAATCGAATGTCTCGAGACATCTTTCGCTGCTAGCATCGGCAGGGGTTATCAAGCGCCACAAAGACGGTCAATTTGTCTACTACGGAATGAGCAATCCGCTGACTCTCAAGCTCTGCGAACTGGTGCACAAAGAACTGCTGAACCAATAATGAACGCTGTTTATCGGCAGACGCCTTTCCGCAAGTTGCACAACATTTCGCCGGGTCCGTGTACCCCATGCCTAGCCTTTTGAGCCCAACAGACCGCAATCACATCCGGTATCTCCGCACCCGAAGGCCCGAAGGGCAGTTAGCCGCCCTACCGCAGGCGGTGCAGAAAATAAGCCGCCAACGGTGCACAATAGATCTAGTCAGAGGAACGGGGCCTTTACTGACCACTGCTCACTGAACACTGTCCACTGAGAGAAGCACCCCCCTCCCCCCCCTTTATATTTATTTTCGGCCCAAAATTTTGCATATAATTTTAACGTTCGTAGAATCAACCACTCCCGCCAAATAACCTCGCAAAACGCATTTTTATCCCTTTGCATAAATTAAAAAACAGATATGCATCTTCTCAGAAACCCACCAAAACAGCTTCCTTTTCCAACCAAATTCCAAAACACTCTTCGACGGCATAGGTAATTTCTCCAGTCAGCGCTGAGGAGCAAGCTGCAAAACCAGACTTCCGGTTGATCTTGCTTGCATCTCTTGATCGGGACTGCGGCTTGATATACTGCCAACCATCAATGCTTTGCAAGACGCCTGCTCTTACGCAGACATTCACCTGTTAGCATCCTCGGGATCATCCATCGAAGGAACAATCCAAATGCTTCGAAGCTGCCGTTCCATCTCTGCCGCATTCACTCTTGCCGCTGCATTCGCGCTGTTTGGCCAGTCGCCAGTACAGACCTCACCGATGACGCCAGATATTCCAGCTAAATTCATTCCTCCTCGCAATGGCTATGACTTCGAGAAGCGTGAGGTGATGATACCGATGCGTGATGGCGTCAAGCTCTATACAGTGATCGCGATCCCCAAAGGCGCAGCGCACGTGCCTATCGTGTTGACTCGCACTCCTTATGATGCCGCTTCGAGAATGAAAGTAGTCGAGTCGCCGCACTTGGCGGCTGAAGTTACCGTGGGCGACGATGTCTGGGTCGAAGCCGGATTTGTCCGTGTCTTTCAGGATGTGCGCGGCAAGTACGGCTCCGAGGGCGCATACGTGATGACGCCGCCGCCGACGGGGCCGCTGAATCCTTCAGGGCCGAACGACACCACCGATGCGTGGGACACCATTGACTGGCTGGTGAAAAACGTTCCAGAGTCAAATGGCAAAGTAGGTATGATCGGCTCCTCGTATGAGGGTTTTACCGTGGTGATGGCGCTGATCGATCCGCATCCGGCGTTGAAGGTTGCCGCGCCGGAGAGCCCCATGATCGACGGATGGATGGGCGACGACTGGTTCCATTACGGCGCATTCCGCCAGGTAAACCTCGACTACTTCACCGAGCAAACCACCGTACAAAAAGGCGGCGAGCACATTCCGCGCATGAATTATGACGATTACACGAACTTCCTCGAACAGGGGTCTGCAGGTGACTTCGCACGTTATGGCGGGCTCGATCAACTTCCTTTCTGGCGCAAGATCGAGGAACACCCGGCTTACGATGCATTCTGGCAAGAGCAGGCGCTGGACCGAATCATGGCGAGGATCCCGCTTAAAGTTCCCGTGCTGTGGGAGCAGGGCCTTTGGGACCAGGAAGATATGTGGGGCGCCAACCACAGCTATGCGGCAGTCGAGCCGAAGGATACGCATAATGATATGAACTTCCTGGTTATGGGCCCGTGGTTCCACAGCCAGATCAACCGTCTGGGATGGTCGCTCGGGCCGTTACAGTGGAATGGAGATACCACGCGTCAGTATCGCCACGACATTCTGCTTCCGTTCTTCACGCAGTACTTGGTCGATGGCGCGCCCAAGGCTGATACGCCGCCTGTGCTGGTCTACAACACCGGCGAAAATCATTGGGACCGCTTTAGCCGGTGGCCAATGAGTTGCGACAGCGGCTGCCCAAATAAATCCCGGCCGATCTATTTTCAAGCAGGCGGAAAATTGTCCTTTGATGCGCCTGTCACTGGCAGCGACAGCTTCACTGAATATGTCTCAGATCCTGCCAAGCCAGTGCCTTTTTCACCCCGGCCTTTTGTTGTTAACGACAATGACGCTTGGCGAACGTGGCTTGTGCATGATCAGCGCTTCGTCGATGGCAGGCCGGACGTGCTCACCTTTGTTACCGACCCGCTGACTGCTCCGCTGCGCCTGAGCGGGCGGCCCGAAGTGAACCTTTACGCTTCGACGAGCGGAACGGATAGCGACTGGGTGGTGAAACTTATCGATGTCTATCCGGGCACGTATCCCTACAACGCGCCGATGGGCGGCTACGAGCTGTCAATCGCGACCGACATCTTTCGCGGGCGCTATCGCACCAGCTTCGAGCATCCTGAAGCCATTACTCCGGATCAGCCCCTGCTCTACCACTTCGGGTTGCCGATGGTGAATCACGTCTTCAAACCGGGGCACCGCATCATGGTGCAAGTGCAATCGAGCCTGTTTCCTTTGTACGACCGCAATCCACAAAAATTTGTGCCGAATATCTTCGACGCCAGGCCAGCTGATTATCAAAAGGCGACCGAGCGCGTTTGGCACACACCGGGCAATGCAAGTTTCGTTGAGCTACCGGTCGTTGCCGCAGACTAAATCACAGTCTCACAATTTCGACTGAGGGATTCCATATGGTTCGTATTCTCCGCACCGCAACCTCGTTGGAACTCATGGCTGCGTTTTGTCTGATCACCCCCGCAACCCGGGCATTCCCTCAGGCGCCCAACTCCTCTCCTGCTCCACCAGCGGTCGCGCGCCCACCGCGCCCCACGCCACCCACCCGCGATCCCAACACCCCCGGCTTTGTCGCTGCCAAAGAGTTGGCCGACGGCGTTAACGCTCCCGCAGATGCCGATGGCAACTTCATCCTTGGCCCCACACACGTGCCCGCGCCAGAGATGTCCGTACAGCCCGGAGTGCCGCAGGGGACGGTCTTCGAGTTCACCATGAGTTCGACAGACAGCAAGATTTATCCCGGCATCGCCCGCGAGCCCGGTACCTTCGGCAGTCCCGATCCTGCCGATCCCACCAAACTCATCGTCACCACCAGCTATCCCGCTCCTTACACACGCCACATCGCCGTCTACGTTCCTGCGCAATATGTTCCCGGCACCGCAGCCCCTTTCATCGTAAGTGCGGACGGGCCAGACCGCGCCTTGTTCACGGCTCTAGACAATCTCATCGCCCAGCGCCTGGTTCCCGTCCTCGTCGCCATCTCCATCGGTAACGGATCAGGCGACGCGCAAGGCAGCGAGCGCGGCCTCGAGTACGACACTATGTCCGGCCGCTATGCCGAGTTCGTCGAAAAGGAAGTCCTTCCTCTCGTCGAGGCGCAGGCCCACGTTAAACTCACTCACGATCCCGATGCGCGGGCAACCATGGGCGGCAGTTCCGGCGGCTCCTGCGCACTCATCATGGCTTGGTATCATCCCGAGTGGTACCACCGTGTTCTCACTTACTCCGGGACTTACGTTAACCAGCAGTGGCCGAGCAACCCGCAATCCCCTCACGGCGCCTGGGAGTTTCATGAGCACTTAATTCCTAATACCCCTGTTAAGCCGATTCGGATCTGGATGGAAGTGGGCGACCACGATCTCCTCAATCCCAATTCCATGAACGATCATATGCACGACTGGGTCGTAGCCAACGAGAACATGGCCAGGGTGCTGGCTGCCAAGGGCTATCACTACCAATTTATCTTCGCCCGCAACGCCGGGCACACCGACCGCGCCGTGAAACAACAGACGCTGCCGGAGGCCTTGGAGTACGTGTGGCAGGGCTATCCCGTCAAGAGCGCCGGTCGATAAGGACAGAGTCCATCGCGGATCTCAACCTGCGCCCGGATCACAAAATTTCTGGCCCCAGCAGGTCAGCCATTGTTTCGCGCCGTCGAATCAGCCGCGCCTTCGCGCCTTCTACGAGCACCTCGGCTGGACGCAGCCGGGTGTTGTAGTTGGAGCTTTGCGCCATGCCGTAAGCGCCTGCGTCGAGAATGGCGATCAGATCACCGGGAGCTACGGATGCGAGCTTGCGGTCGCGGGCGAAAAAGTCTCCCGACTCGCAGACCGGTCCCACCACATCCACAATCCGAGATCGCCCCACTCGCGGCTTTACCGGAACAATTTCGTGATGGGCCTGATAGAGCGCGGGACGAATGAGGTCATTCATTGCGGCGTCGGTAATCACGAACGTCTTTTTGCCGTTGCGCTTGACTTGAAGAACGCGTGCCACCAGAGCGCCGGCCTGCGCGACGATAAAGCGTCCCGGCTCAATGAGCACTTGCCCCTCGAAGTCCTGCAATGCGCCTTCGATGGCCGCTGCGTACTCGTGCACTTTGGCAGCGACATCGAAACTTCCTGCGTGATAATCGATGCCCAAGCCTCCGCCAGCATCGACGGTCTTGAGCGCAATGCCCTCGTGCTCAAGTTGGCGCACCAGCTTGCTCACCCGTTCCATGGCCTTGCCAAAGGGCTCCGACGAGCGAATCTGTGAGCCGATGTGTACGCTGACGCCGTGCGCTTCAAGCCATCGATTCTTCGTCACGCTTTTGTAGAGGTCCAACGCGCGCCGGATGTCGATGCCGAACTTGTGCTCCCGCAGCCCGGTCGAAATGTAGGGGTGAGTTGCGGCGAAGACGTCAGGATTGACACGCAGGGCGAAGCGAGCCTTTCGCTGAAGTTTCTTTGCGCGTGCGGCGAGCAAATCGAGTTCCGCCTCGCTCTCGACGTTGAATGCGAGAATGCCTGCCGTCAGCGCCTCATCAATCTCAGAGGCCGTCTTGCCCACGCCTGAGTAAACCACGCGGCCTGCGGCCTCAGGCGCAGCGGCCAGCACGCGAGCAAGCTCACCGCCGGAGACAATGTCGAAGCCTGCTCCATGATCGGCCAGCAGCTTGAGAATGGCCAGCGCTGAGTTGGCCTTCACGGCATAACAAACCAGGTGCTCCCGGTCTCCAAACGCCTGCTGAAACAGGTCCAACCGCTCGACGATCTGGTCAGCCGAGTAGACGTACAGCGGTGTTCCGTAGCGCTTGGCCAATGTCTCAAGTGAAACCTTGCCGCAATGCAGCGCGCTGCCTGGTTGCGGATGATGAAAGGGGCGCGATGGTGAAATTAAAGATATTGTCAAGACAAGCTTCCAGAGAAGAATCTCTCTCTTGAGCCTACAGCATGTCTGGGAGAGGTTCGACCCGTGCGGTGTATGTGGCCCCTTTACAATGGCAATATGTTGGAGCCACCGATGGTCGACCTGGTGGGCGTTGGACTGAACGCCACCGACACACTGATTCACCTTCCCGATTACCCTGCACGCGGTTCCAAGGTCGAGTTTCATGGCGCTACCGTAATGGCCGGCGGACAAACTGCAACCACCGTAATTGCCTGCCAATATTGGGGATTGAGCACCCGCTATGTAGGCAAGCTGGGCAGCGACGACGCGGCCAGACTCCACCGTGAAGCGTTTGACCGCGCGGGAGTAGAGGCTCGGCTGATTACGGTCGACGGAGCAGCCAGTCCGCAGTCGCTGATCATCGTCGACGGTGGCGGCGAGCGGACAGTTCTGTCTAGAAAAGACGAGCGGCTTGTGCTCCAGCCGGAGGACCTGGAACGCGCATGGGTCGTGAATGCGCGCGCACTGCACGTCGACGGCTACGATACGGCCGCAGCTATCCTCGCGGCTGGTTGGGCGCACGCTGCGGGAATTCCCGTCATTGCCGACTTGGATGAGTTGTATCCAGGCGTGGAGCGGTTAATCGAGCTTGTGGACTATCTGATTGTGAGCCGCGACTTCCCTTCCCGCATCATGAAAGAGCGTGATCTGGAAACGGCTTTGCAGGGGATGCGAGAGCGCTATAGATGCACGCTGACGGCCGCAACGCTGGGCCAGGACGGCGTGCTGGCCTGGGATGGCAGCCGTCTGCACACGCGTTCTGCTTACCGTGTACCCGTAGTGGATACGACTGGGGCCGGAGACATCTTCCATGCTGGATTCATCTACGGACTGCTACAGGGCTGGCCGCTAGATCGGCAACTCGATTTTGCCTGTGCTGCCGCGGCGTTGAACTGCATGGCCGCCGGCGCCAGAGGCGGCATCCTGGCAGTGACCGAGATTGAAGAACTGATGGCGACTGCCTCACGCTACGACGTCGAACCTTCTGAGCCGCTGCGGGCTGATTAAAAAGCCTGCCTTATGCGCCTTCAAACTGCCGCAGCCACTCGGCCAGAAGCGTGGCGATCTTGTCTGGCTGCTCATAGGCGGCAAAGTGGCCGGCGTCGGGCAGTAAGTGGAACTCGCAACCGCCGGGCGCAGCGTGGAAGGCTTCCATCTCAGCCGGAGAGACGCCAGGGTCCTCGCCACCGGCAATGGCCAGAACAGGAACCTTAATGGTGGCTGCGGTGGGCACGGAGTCGGGCCGCGTGGCAAGGCCTGCCTGCACAGCTTCCAGAGCCTCTGGGGTAAGTGTCATACGTGCGCGCAACTCGGTCACGATCTCCGGATGGCGCTCGCGAGCAGTCTCACCGATCAGCGTATGCGCCATGCCATCAAAGACCGCCGCGCTCTTGCCAGTTCGTGCCAGGCCGATCGTAGCAGCGCGCCGGGAAAGATTGGCCTCAGCATCCGGCTGCGGCTTGGAGCAGATGAAAGCCATCCCGCGCATCCGCTCAGGCGCTTGGCGCCAAATTTCCAACTGCACATAGCCGCCAATCGAGCAGCCAGCAAAGACCGCCTCACGCAGATTTAGATGATCGAGCAATGCAAGAATGTTAGCAGCTAGCTGCGCCATAGTCAGCACGGGAGCATCGGGAACAACAGCAAAGCCGCCCACCGGTAAGCTTCCTAATTGCGAGCGTCCGTGCCCGCGCAGGTCGGGGACGATTGTCCGCACGCCGACTAAGTTCTCGATCAATGGACGCCAGTAGTCGCCATCAAGCGGCGTGGGATGCAGAAACACCACCGGCAAACCCGCCCCAGTCTCGCGAAAGGCCAGCGTTATCCCGTCCGATTGGTAAGTAGCGTTCATAGCTTCTTATGAAATTAGCTTACGGCAACTGAACCGTCTCTTCGGGAATGCCGATCCAGCCGGCCAGGTAGGCCACGGCCACCAACCCGCCTGAGAAGAAGAACCCGACGATCGTCAAGATTCGGACCAGCGCCACGTCCCAGCCATAGGCCTGCGCCAAGGCAATGCACACGCCGGCGATCTGGCGTCCCGCAATCGGGCGAACCAGCGGTCTACCGGGAATGTATGTTGCGACAGGAACGACCGCGCCGCAGTTGGAACAGAAGCGCGCACTCACGGGCAACCCAATTCCACAGCGCTGACAAAAGACGGCCATTGTCGATCTCTCCTCCAAAAACCAATACCAAAGCAAAGATACGAAGGCGAAGGGGCGGCGGTTCCCTTTTCAGGATTTAGTCAAGCGCCCACAAGCTGTCACGCGCCCCGGTAGGGATTGCGCAGGCGCTTCCGCGCTGTGTCGGCGCGCGAGGTGTTTGGACCAGCATCAATGGCTGCCTGATAATCCCTTATAGCCAGTTGGCGTTCGCCGTTCATATCATGGCACTCGCCGGCGGCCAGCAGCGACCGTATCTTGAGTTCCGGGCTAACATTTTTCGTCCAGGCTGCCCGCTCGTACGCCTCTGCCGCCTCGCCGTAATGACGCTGTCCGCGCAGAGCATCGCCCAAGCCAAAATAAACCAGCTCCAACCGCGCCTCGGCATAATAGCCAGGCTTAGCGTTGTCGGCGACGATCTGCTGGTAGGCCTCTACTGCGCCCATGCCCTCGCCGGCGTCCTTGCGCAAATTAGCCTCTTCCAGACAGAAGAGAAAGTCGTGGGGGTATTGATTCTTGAGCCCGCGCACTACTTGAATCGCCTCTTTGTATCTGGCCTCGCGGCGCAGAAACAAAGCAATCACGGTGCGCGACTCGATGCTGGTAATAACGCCGCGATTGCCGGCGTCGTTCAGCATCTCCAGGCCCCTGCTCTTTGAACCAGTGATTCCGGCAAAGCCGATCAGCAGCTTGAAAGGCAATGGCAGCGCACCAACCACATACTCATAGACTCCCACCACCAGCTTAGCGTCCACATACGCCGGGTCCAATTGCAGCACGCGCGCATCGTCGTCCTTGGCCTTCGTGGCTAGCCGGAAGCCCGCACCAAATCCTCTCTGCACCATCGCGACATAGGTGCACTTGAGGCTGCGCGCCCAGCCACGGGCATAAAGAGCGTCGATGTCGTTAGGATTGCGGCTGATCCGCCAATCTGCCTCATGGATGGTTTCGTCGGCCAGCGCCAGAATACGGTCGCGCGTCTTCGGATCCTCCGCGGTCGCGTGGCGTCCGCTCAAAAAACCATCGTTTGCATAGAAGGTCGTGTCGAGCAGATCAAGCCGGTAGAGTTCCTGGAAAAGCACTGCGTTAAGCAAAAGCGCGGTAGCTTGCGGATCGCCGGGATGCGCCGCATGAAAACGCTCAAACCGCTCCACAGCGCCCGGATAGTCCAGGTTATAGAAGTGCTCGTACGCCTCGCGCACCAGCGGGTCGCGATTCAGCGGATTGGTATGCACCTCTGAAGCCCAGCCCAGGCTTGCTGTCAACAGCAGCACAAACGCCCAGCCGCAAGCGCACATCCGGCTCGAAACGCTCTTCAATCCCAATTCCCCTCCCTGCTCAGCCTTGGTGTTGTGCTTCTTTTTCCTATGAGAGATGCATAGGGTGCTATCTACCGCAGTCTGCTCCCGCTGAATTCATGGTAATGGATCAGCTTCTGTCACTGGTCCATGCCGAACCCGCGCGGCGGCGGCCAAAACACGTTATCCTTTTACACAATCCGGCAATCCTTTATCATGAAGCCATGCTTATCCCCGAGCGCATGAACCCGAGCTTTGGCTTTGTCTACCCGCCAGTAGTGGATGTTGAGGGAGCGCGCAACCGTCTCATCGTAGCCCTCGACGTACCCGATGCAGCCTCGGCAAACGTACTGGTGAGCCAGTTGGAGAAAACCTGCCTTTGGTTCAAGGTGGGGCTGGAGCTGTTTGTCGCCGCCGGGCCAGCCATAATCGAGCCGCTGGTTGCCCGCGGTCACTCCGTTTTTCTCGACCTCAAGTTCTTCGACATTCCCAACACCGTGGCTGGAGCTGTGCGCTCGGCCGCATCGCTCGGAGTGAAGATGATGACCATCCACGCCGCCGGTGGCCCCGTAATGCTGTCCGCCGCAAAGGCCGCGCTGGCGGGAGTAGCAGATCCGCCGGAGTTGCTGGCCATCACCACGCTCACCAGCATGGATCAAGCTCAAGTAAACGCTGTCGGCCTCCCTCGCTCACCTGCTGAGCAGGTAGAGCTGCTGGCACGGATGGGCCTCGAAGCCGGAATTAGCGGCTTCGTTTGCTCGCCCCAGGAGGTTGCCAGCCTGCGCACTCTCACCGGGCCGGAAGGTACTTTGGTCGTTCCCGGCATTCGCCCGTCAGGAGCCGCCGTCAACGACCAGAAGCGCATCGCCACACCCTCCGAAGCCCTGCGCGAGGGAGCCAGCTATCTCGTCGTAGGCCGCCCAATCACCCAGGCACCCGACCCGGCCGAAGCCGCCACAGCGATCCTCAAAGAAATGGCCGGAGTGCTGGAGGCGTAGCTCGCAAAGAAGAAAGCAAGTATTTTACTTTCGTTGCGCCTTTCATTTAGTTATAAGACCCAACTTACATCAGGATGTGAATTTGGATTATCCGCTTTTTCACCTCTACAATCGCCACTTATAGCAACCTCTTCGGCAATTTGTTGTTTATAATATCCGCAAACGTCAAATCAATGTTATAGTTCTGTCACGCGGCGGCCACTTTCCAAAGCAGTTTCCGGGCCCATGCTCCGCGATTGAAACTCCGTAAGACAACCCATAAGCAATCCATCGGCTAATTCCGACAGATCCCATGTCGAATTCGATCTAAGACCCGCGTCTGCTCAAAAGAAAAGATGAACCCAGAGGGAGAAGTTCATGGCCATCACTCAAGAGTCTTTAACTGCGCTTCAAAACACCTTGGAAGCAGAGGGCGCTACGTGGACAGCCGGGAAGAACAAATTCTTTGGCATGACCGACGAGGAACTGAAACGGAGACTTGGATGCAGGCCTGATCCGAACGGACCATCTCCCCAGGAACAAGAGGCTCAAGCAAAGCTCAACCTCCAGCAACATGCACTCCCAAGAGGAGGCTTTCCGTCGTCTTTTGATTGGAGGAACAGAGCGGGAAGAAACTTCATCAGCGCCATCAAGGATCAGGGCGCCTGCGGCAGTTGCACCGCCTTCGGAACATGTGCCACTCTTGACGCCAGAATCCGCATTATCCGCGACCTCGCAGTGAGCGATCCAAACGGCTATCTCCTCACCGATCTCTCTGAGGCGCAGTTGTTCTATTGCGGAAATCCCTATTCGGGCCCTTGCGAATTCGGCATGCTCTTGAGTGACGCAATGAATTACAGTCAATCGAATGGGCTTGGACCTGAATTCTGTTTTCCCTATACCAGCGGCGATCAGCAGTGCGCAGTAAGTGCGAACTGGGGCTATATGATCACCCAGCTGAATGACTATCATTCCATCACAGACGTAAACGATATGAAGATTCAGCTATGGTCGAATGGACCTCTGATTGCCCCCCTCACCATCTACTCGGATTTCTATTCGTATACCAGCGGCGTCTACCGTCGAACAAGTGGGTCGGTTATGGTGGGCTATCATTGCGTGTCGTGCATTGGTTACAGCGAGCCTCTTCAGGCATGGCTCTGCAAAAATAGTTGGGGAGAAAACTGGGGAGAAAGCGGCTTTTTCTGGATAGGGTATGGTGAGTGCGGAATCGATTCGCAGATGTATTCCGCCGACAACTTCAGCCAAACATTTCCCGAGCCAGGTTCGGTTTGCCACATCGACAGCTTCATGGTGGGGCTGGTTATGGAAGTCAGAGGAAGCGAAACCGCTCCGGGCGCAGTGGTGGATTCGGGCCTGTCAATCACGCCGTGGCCGTTCAATCAACTCTGGGTGTTTACCAGTGACGGGCACATCATGAACCCGACGACCGGACTGGTTCTGAGTATTGCCGGGGGTAGCATGGAGCCAGGAACACCGGTCCTGATGGCGACGCAAGACGTGCCATCCTCTTGGTATCAGATATGGCAACTGACTCCCGACGGCCATATCGCCAGCAGTGAAGGGAACCTCGTTCTGGATATCACCGGTGGTAGTTGGAATTGGGGAACACCTATTCAGGTGTGGACAAAAAACAGTCCTAATTCCAACAATCAGCTCTGGAGGCTGAGTTATCTGCCGGGAATTTTAGTTCAGTAGGCTAACTTCCAAGCAGACGCCAATCGAAAGGCAGGAGCGGCATTCAGATGGAAACCGTAGTCGATCGATCGAAGAATGGTCAGGTAATACAGGTAGCCCTCGGTGACACGCTCCGCGTCGAGTTAGCCGAAAATCAGACAACTGGTTATAAGTGGGAGGTCGATCACTTAGATTCAGATTTTCTTGACCTTCTTAGTTCAAATTACCTCTTGTCCCAATCGACAGCGCCAGGAGCCGGCGGCTTGCGGGTCATCGTTTTCGAGACAAAGAAGACCGGCTCAGCGCGTCTTGAATTGAAACAACGTCGCCCGTGGCAAGCCTTGTCTTGCAGCATAGCAAGCGTCGATTACACAATTCATATCAGCTGATGTATTTAGAGGTTTGACCGTCGAAGTTGGTCCTGCCCAACGAAAAAACCCGGCAATGAGCCGGGTTTTTCATGCATCAAATTTCAACTAATACTTAAAGCTTCTCGTAGAAATCGCAGACAGAGCACGAGATGTAAACGCCGCCTGGAATGCCGCGTTCGCGGTCCTTCACGCGCTTGACGATGCGCGTCGGCTTGCTGCATTTGGGACAGTCTGTCGACTTCGTCGTGTCCATTTCCTTCTTTCGGTCACCTGTTTTTGCAATCTTGGCCATCGGTCGGGTGTTTCTCCTTCTTGAGGTGTCTCTGCACACACGCACAAGTGAATTGCACGCGGCTTCAACGTCGCGGTCATCGACTGCCACTCACTGCAAAAGTGCAGCCCGACTCGCTTGAATCAGTTTACATCAAGGCCTGCTCCCGGCGGCTCCAGTCAGTGGCGGATCAGCCAGCGGTGTCGGCAAGGTGAAGCGTGACGGCTTGCGGTCTCGGCGGGCGCAAGACCAGCCCAACCATGCATAACGCACTGAAGCCGAAGTAAGAGCCCAGCGACTGGAAGGTTTGTCCAGACGGACTTGCCTCCAATTTGATCCACCGAAACACGAAAGCAAGAAACACCACAGCAAGGCCGGCCGAAATCATTCCAGCTGCGCCAAGAAGCCATTCGTCCGCAGGTTTATCCCGTAAAGTTCGTGCGGCAGCCAATTCATATGCGCCGATGCTCGCGGCCATCACGACGATCATGGGAGCTAAACTTCGAAATGCGGTTGGTCTGGTTGTGGTTGCCCCAATTGTCACCAGCAGTCCGAGAACGGCACAGGAGAGGCCATTCAATATCAGGAGCCAAGAGTTGCCGATTCTCAAACTCCAGATACCGCATACGATAGTGCATAACCCGGCTGCCAGCGCGCACATCCCCATCTGCGCCATGGTGTCTCTACTCTGCACAAGTGAACGCAGAATGACAGATCCATCCGAACCCAGCATGGAGAAGGTCATGAGGGATGATGTCGCGCAGAAAATACCGCTCATGACAAGCAGCCACTGGCTCTTGCGAGTAGGTTGAATCAAAATGCGCCTCCTTTTCGCGGCCCAGCCATTCAGTTCGGCTGGCTGGCGTCCGGGGCTTGCGGCTTAGCCGGAGGAGCTGTCTGCGAACCGTCAGGATTCGCAGGCTTGGCTGGCTGTGACGCATCCGCCGCAGGCTGCGCCGGCTTGGCGCCGGATTCCCCGTCGGAATTCGCGTCGGGTTGCGTGTCCGGTTTCGGCTTGGGGAACTGCACTGGCTTCATTACTCCCACTCGCGCTGATTTGTCGTCATCCGCGGGCAGTTGCTCACCCGGTTTGCGCAGAGACGGCGCAGCGGCAGGTGCCTGAGTATCAGGATTGCGCTCCGCATCGCCCGCCTGAATGGTGTGCGTGTGGGAGATAGCGGCCTCGAGCGGCGTGCCGTCGGTACGCATCAATCCTTCCACTTCATCCTTGGTAAAGATCTCCGGCGGCTCGCCCACCTTGGCCACTTCCAGCCGAATCACGCGGTTGCCGTTAATGCGGACAAACTCGACCTGCTGCGGTGGCCGGCCGTAGATCCACTCCTCGAACGGCATCTGCCCATCCATCTCGCGCGATTTGTGCTCCGGCTGCCCCATGGCAAAGAGCACCATGTCGGTACTCATACCCACCAGCACATGATGGTCGAGAATCGCATCTTTGAGCTTGGGAGGCAGCGTGTCTGTGAAGGCTTGTATCGGGGTCTTCACGTCGAACGAGATCAGCGGCGCTAGCAGCGCCTTCACCTGTGCGCCGGTCAGTTCGGGGACATGCCCATCAAAAGCAAGAGTAACGCGCGCGCCCACCGGTTCCTGTCCGTCATCCTGGACCACGGGACCCATCGTCGGCCCAGCGCCGATTTGGACGTGGCGCAGAAGACGATGCTTCATATCCGGCCCGCCATTCAGCTCTATGACGATCTTATTGTGGTCGAACTTGATGTCGCTGAGCACCACGCGATCACCCGGTTTGGCTGAAAGCCCGTCGCTGATGACCATGTTCAGGTACTTTTCCCCATAAGGCTCCAGCTTGCCATTGGCCACAAGAGTCAGCCCTTTGTGACCGCGCGGAAACGGACGCATCGCAAAGCCCTGTTCCGACTGCAAATTCCGGATCAACTCCAGCCGCGTCTTAGCGTCCAGTTCGGACTTGGTAAGCGGAACGTTGGTCGGCGTGATCTGTTGATAGCGCCTATCGACTCCCGCTGTGACACCTGTGGTGCCGTTTGTCACAGCACCGGTATGCGAATCGATTGTGATCACTTGGCCCGCGGCCGCAGCGGCAGCCAGCAGCAGACCAACGGCGCATCCTACCGTTACGCGCAGCAATCCCTTCCAGCGACTGGGGCTGTGAGCTTGTTGGCCGGCGGGTTGTGTTCTCCGGGGAAGAAATGTCCGAGTCATGGGGACCTCCCATGCATGCGAACTGCACTCAAGCAAAAGATAGCTCCGATCAAGTGAAAATAGCAAGTCTGCGCACCTGGCCAGCTGATAAACTTCAAATTCAGAGGGCTGATCGCAATGCCTGTTCGCTGGATGAGCGAGGAAGATGCTTTCCGGTTTCTAGCTGCAAAGACGGAGGGCCGTCTGGCTACCTGTGACGGCGCAGGACAGCCCTATATCACTCCGCTTAATTATGTGCATAATGAAAGAAAAATCTATTTCCACTGCAACCTAACCGGACGAAAGCTCGACAATCTTGCCGAAAACCAGCGCGTCTGCTTTGAAGTGAGCGAGGCCGCCAAGATTACGATCTCCAATGATCGTCCATGTGCCTGCGCCACACGCTACACCTCGGTACTGGCATTTGGTCAAGCGCGCCTCGTCGCTGATAACACCGAAAAGGCCGCTCTGCTGAATCTGCTGGTCAAGAAACTCGCAGCCGGAAAGCCGTGCCAGCCAGTAGACGAGCAACTCGCCGAAGGGTGTGCAGTTGTCGAGATCGCCATCGACGAGATCAGCGGCAAGATGAACGCTGACCCGGAGTAGCTCGTTCCGGAATAAATTTTCTACTGAACATGGTGCGAAAATCCTAGCGGGCAGCGGGAGGCTGATCTGCCGGTGATGGCTCTTCCGATTTCACTGGTAGAGGCGTAGCCGCGGGCAGAATCTGTACAAGGCTGGCAGCCGCGGGCGCAGCGGGTTCGACCAGTCCCATAGCGGCTTCATGCTGGCGGCGAGCAGCAGCGTCGAGATCGACCGGAATCCCGCCCGCCACAATCTCCGGCGCGTTCCAGCGGTAGTCCAGCTCGCGGGTGAGACGATAAACCACCGGCAGCGCGACGAGCAGGACAACAAACGCCACCCAGCTGGCGTCCAGGCCATAGCCTCCGCCGGTGAGCCAGAACGGTCCCATGGGGTTGCCCTGCACCACGGGCGAATCGCTGCTGACGCCGCTGATAGCGAGCCCGAAAAGCAGCGCGCGGCTGGCCTTCCAAGCGAAGTTGATCCCCCAGCTCATCCACAATGCGCGGGTACGCAGGTAAGTAGTCGAGAGCACCAGGCTGAACACAATGGAGACAGCTATGCTGGCATGATTCGATCCCGGCAGGAGCGCCTGCACGATGGCATAGAAGATTGCATAGCCCAGCGCCGCGCCAATCGGCCCCACGGCATGAACAAATCGCTGAAATCCGTAACCGCGAAAGGCAACCTCTTCAGCCAGTGCGGCCAGTGCGAAGAATGCGACATCAACCAGCAGCCATCCCCAGGCGGAGCTATCAAGGACGAGCACAATGGCAATGCCGCCTGCCACAACCATCATGAGAACGCAGGCCACGGCCATCGCCCAGCCCACGGCCAGACCCAGCCCCGCTTCGCCCGGCCAGCCTGCCCGTCTCGGAAGCCCTTGTGCGCTCACGGGGTGAAATTGGCGATCGAGCGTGAAGCCCATGCCCGCATAGCCCAGCAGAAGAAGAAACAGCAGCATGGTCTGCTCGACTAATGGCCGCCATTGCTCGTTGGTTAGTCCCAAAGCTCCGCTGTGAGCCAGAGCCCGCGCCAAAAAGAAGTAGACGACAGCAGCAAGAAATTCCATGTAGGCGCGCAATCGGCCGCTGACATTCTGGAATGTGTTCATCGGCATACCTCGGCCCCAGCAGTTCCGCCCTGCGCTGCGCATAAGCTGGCCTGCGCTCTCACTGAGATGCCGAAATTGCCAAATGATTCAGCCCACCTTTGCACCACCAGAGCTAACCCTCCGTGTAGAATTGCGCGATGTTGCGGAACTTGGCATGGCGCGCGGTCACGAGAGCATCAAGCGGCACCGCCTTAAGTTCGGCCAGATGCTTTTTGAGCACTGCGCCCAACAGTCCGAGGCCCGCCTCGCGGTCGGTGTGAATACCCTCCGGTGGTTCTTGGACAATCTCGTCCACGCAGCCCAGCGCGGCAACCTCGGGAGCGGAGATGCGCAGCGCCTCTGCGGCCCGCTGCTTGTGCGCCACATCGCGCCACATGATCACCGCGCATTGCTCCGGCGAGATCACTGAATACAGCGCGTTTTCCAGAATCAACACGCGGTCCGCCACAGCCAGCGCCAACGCGCCGCCAGAACCACCTTCGCCGGTAATAACGGCGATGGTCGGCACCCGTAGCCTGGCCATTTCACGGAGATTGCGCGCAATGGCCTCAGCCTGGCCCCGTTCCTCAGCTGCCACGCCCGGATACGCTCCCGGCAGATCGATGAAGCTGATGACCGGCCGCCCGAATTTCTCCGCGATCTTCATCGCCCGCAGCGCCTTGCGATAGCCCTCGGGGTTGGGCATGCCGAAGTTGCGCCGCACCCGCTCCTTGGTCGTGCCGCCCTTGCGGTTACCGATTACCAGCACCTCTTCGCCATCCAGCCGCGCCATGCCGCACGCCACAGCCTCGTCGTCGCCATAGGCGCGATCTCCGTGAATCTCGCTGAAATCGGTGAAGATTCGTTCGATAAAGTCCATGGGGTACGGCCGCTGGGGATGACGCGCCCGTTCAATCCTGATCCACGCCGGCGACGCCGCCTGCGCCCCAGGGGAATTCCCTGTTTCCTGTTCGCTCATCGGTTCCTAATGCGTTCGAGATTGGGTGCCGCTCAAGACTTGGCGAAATCCACCGCCATGTTGATTCTACGGGGCGCGGGTCGTTGGGACAAATGAGGATGGCGCCAAAGCGCCGGGTACATCTTCAGATTGCGAGTTGCACGGAAGCCGGTGAGTTGGCACCACCGGACGCATCAGCCACTTCTTCCCAATGCGGTTAGGCTGGTTTCACCGGATGGTCCTCGATTTCGGCCTCCGGCTCGATCTTCTGCTCCGCTGCTTCCCCGTCCTCCGCCGGCAACAATTTCGCTTTGGTCACAATGTCGCCGGGTTCGCCCGCCGCTTCGGATTCAGGAACGGGTTCGACGTCACATCCGGCCTGGGGCTTGGCTTCTGGGGCAGTCTCTTCGCTGTCGGCTTCAGCGGCTGGCAAACCAGCCAGCAGATCCACGCGATAGCCAGCGGCCTCGGCCTCTGCCAGAGCCTCTTCGATGGTCTTACTCACCGTCTCGACCGCCGCACGGCTGGGAGCAGCTTCGCCCGCCAGGCGCAGCAACGACGGCATGAGCAGCCACCAGAGCAGTTCCTCGTAAAGCTCTCGGACAAGGTAATCGTGGCCCTCCGCGCGGTGCACGCCGCTGAGCCAGCGAACATCCGGGTCAAACCACAAGGCAGGCCACAAGGCCGGCGCATCTGACTCGCCGGTGTCCGCTGCAGGTTCAGCCGCCGTGGGCACAGTGGCGGCCAGCGTTTCTTCAGGCTTACCGACGCCGGCCTCAGTGAGCAGAAGAACCTTGATGCGCGCAGCAACTCGCCAGCCCTCCTCGCCCTCGAATCCCAGCGCAGCAAAAGCCTGAGCAAACGGCTCGCGCAACCGGAGGCGGTCAAACAAGTCCAGAGCAATACCCTCCGGGCTAGCCGAATCAATAGACTCGGCCAGTAACTCCAGCGCGCACCAAGCCAGCACCGGACCCCACATGGCCGTCGCAGTCAGTTGCGGACTGGGGTTGGGCAACATGCGCCGCGCGGCCACCGTCCAGGGGATCGCGAAGAGCGCTTCTACGGCGGGAATCCGCATAGCCGCACGCAGACGTTCGCGGAAGGTCTGGCCCAACAATGCGGGATTGGCGGGCCTAACGCCGCCCGCTAGATTTCCGGCGCGCGAGATATAAGTCTCTTGCGCCTGCCTCAGAAAATTCTCGCAGCTCTCCCAAGCCTGCTCGAAGAACTCGGCACGTTGAGCCTCGATCTCCTGGTTGATTCCAGCAGCAGGATTGCGCGGATACTCAGCCAAGTCGGCGAAGAGCCTCACGATCGCCGGGTCCAGCAAGGCGCGCAACGCATCATGCACCGGCTGTAATTCCAAACTCACCAGCGCATCGTCAAGATTCGCCACGCCGCGGCCGTTGAGATAATCGCAAAGCCGGTCCCACGGCTGTTCCGCAGTCGAGTAAAGCTCACGCCAATCGAGAAAAACATGGCACTGATAAGCGTGCAGGTCGACTCTCAATCCTTGCCCCGCTAGATCGCCGGCCCTGCGCAGATATTCCAGACCGGTAAGCGAGTCGCGCCAAGCTAAGGTTACGGCGGGGTTGTCACTTAGGTCCAGTCCCTCTCTGATCCTTTGCTGGCGCAGCTGGCCAGCGCCTTTGTCTGCATAGGCGGCCGAGAAATCGATCGTTCCATGCGTCTCACCATAGCGGTTGTTATAGACCACCAAAGCGCGCTCGCCGCCGCTGCGATTCGAGTAAGCAAAGACGCTTTCGTCTACCTTGCCTTCATCGTTAAAAAAATCATAGAGGCGGAAATTTCCGCTTTCGGCAAACAGCCAGCGCCGCTGCAACAGGGGCGCAATCTCGCGTTCATGGCGCTCAACCATCCATGGATCGGGGCTCTCGTCGTAGCGCGGCCGCTGATATTCCATGCCGTATTTCTCGGTGAATCCCTCAATCTGGCCGTGACCGAACATGGGCAAACCAGGCAAGGTAGACATCATCGTCGCCACGCCAAAACATTTGTCGCCCTTGCCAAATTGGTCGATTGCCGTGCGCTCGTCAGGATTGCTCATGAAGTTGACATAGCGTTTCATGATATCCGGATCGAACTCGATCGTATTTTTAATCACCGAGCGATACTTGGCGTTATCCTCGTCGCGCAGCATCACCATGAAGGCGCTGTTATAGACGCGATGCATGCCCAGCGTGCGCACGAAGTAGCCCTCCATCAGCCAAAAAGCCTCGGCCAATAGCAGTGTTCCCGGAACCTCGACAGCCACGCGATCCACCACCTCGCGCCAAAATTCCTCTGGCATGCAGCGGTTGAACTCCGCCTGACTCATTCCGTATTCAGCGCGCGATGGAATCGCCCCGCTCGTTCCCGGACCAGGAAACCAGAGCCGGTGAAAGTGGCGCTTGGCAAGGGTCATGGCAGCGTCGAAGCGAATGACGGGAAACAGGCGCGCCACGTGCAGAATGGTCTGAATCACCTGCTCGCGGACCGCCGGATTCAGATAGTCGAGCTGCGCCGTGTCGTTCCATGGAAAACTGGTGCCGTCGTTGCCGTGGTAGATAAAGCGAGTCTCGCCGCTTGCCCGGTCGCGACGGCGGAAGACCACTGCGGCGTCCGACTGCTCGAAGTAATGGTCCTCGATCTTGATCTCCACGCGCCCATCCTGCGAAAGATCGGGACCGTTGAAGCTATACGCGGGATAAGGCGGGTCCGGGCGCGAGATAAACCAGTCCGGATGTTCGACGACCCAAGGCGAATCGATGCCCATATGATTCGGCACCATATCGCTGGCCAGGCGAATGCCATGCCGATAGGCGCGATCGCGCAGGTTGATGTACGCAGCTTCCCCGCCCAGGTCTTCGGCAATCTTATAGTCGAAGAGCGAATAAGCCGAGGCCACAGCGTCCGAGTTGCCGCAGAGCTGCTTGATCGTCTTCGAGGCGCGGCTGCGTTCCCACACGCCGATCAGCCAAAGCGAGTTGAGCCCGCGCCGCGCCAGGCACGCCAGTTCCTCGTCGGGAATCTCATCGAGCCGCGCGATCCTGCGGCCATATTGCCGGCTCATTTGCGCCAGCCACACGTAAGTGCTCTTTGCGATCAATACGGCAGTCGGCATCCAGGCGGTGTCTGCCGAAAACTTCTCATATTCGTAGACCTGATCGCCGAACGCAGGCACCTCCGCGCTGCCGATGATCCCATGCTTCTGCTCGCGCCGCCGTCGGGTTTCGTCAGTGGGAGGATTGAACTGCGACCAGATTGCCAGCCCCTCCTCGCGCAGAATTTCGCCGGCGATCATTAGCAATTTTTCCAGGCTGTCGCCTAGCAGCGGTCCCCACAGCTTGCGGATCAGAGCAATCTGGTCGGCCAGCGATCGAGGCGCGCCCACGGCCGGCGCTCTCAGCAGTTCCAGCAGGTTCATCGGCTTTGCATCCGGCAGCGGAATCAGCGGGCGAGTAGCAAAGTAGTCGGGAAACTGCTTGGTGACCTGGCGGTAAACGGTCTTCTCGGCTAGGGTCTTTTCTTCAAAAAGCTCCCCAAAAGGCTGAAAAGCTTCGTTGCGGTTGGCGGTCCACAACAGCAGCAACTCTTCCAGTGCCGCAGCTCGGTGAGGCATGCCATCGCTTTCCCCCGCCAGCCATTGCCGCGGTGTCTCGAGGCCCCGAATCACCGAAATCCCCGGAAACTGCTCGACAAAGGCGAGCAGCATGGCATCCAACGCATCAGCGCCAACCTGCGCGGAAAACCAATCCAGTGCGCTGGTCATCACCGTGGGGTCAAACTGCTCGCGGTACTTCGCCAACAGGACGTGGCTGGCCTCGTCAATCAGGCCCATCGCGTAAAGTTGGCCGGCATGAACCACTCGCTCGGGATGTTTCTCCACCTCGCGAACCTGGTTCATGCGGTGCGCAAACTCGCGGCAGGCGGCAAGGTTGGCAAAGACCACGTTCCCTGTGTAGGAAAACAGCGACTCCGCGAACTGATACCGTTCACGCGCCTTCCGGGATATATGAAATTCCATCATGAGAAACCGAACTCCCTAACTCTTCCATGCATTATCATCCTCAATCTCCATGCACTGTCATCCTGAGCGAAGCAGAGCGGAGTCGAAGGACCTGCTTTTGCTTGTCGCCGAGGGCCCATCCTCGCCGTCTAACGCGGCATACGGCACCAACCAAGCCAAAAGTTAAAGGTACATCAAAGAAGTCATAAGCCCTGGAATCTTTGATTCTATCCCGCGCCCCAATTTCGCCGATTCTTTGCGTTTTACCCTCGTGCCGCAACAATAGCTACCACTGCTCCAGGTGCTGCTTGAGCGCGGCGGTCGACACGGTTGGATGAGTTTGCGTCTGTTATGGTTAGCTGACTATCCGCATGATTCGCTGCACCACAAATTCTGGAATAACCGCGCCGCTACCCACTTGAGAAAACGAGCGAACAGACAGCAAGAGCCGACAGTGCGAAGCCAGAACAGTACCCGATTCTATCAATCCAGTGCCTTGTGGAAGCGCAATATTGCCGCCGTCAACAGCGTAACTCCGAGCCCAGCCATCGCCGCCATCTGCGGCCAAAGTATATCCATCCCCACGCCCTTAAGATACGTTCCGCGAACCACGATCAGAAAATAACGCAGCGGAATCGCATAGCTGCAATACTGCATCCACTGCGGCATGGTGCTGATGGGAAAGCCAAAGCCTGAAAAGGTGATGGCCGGCATGATGAAAAAGAACGAGGTCACCATCGCTTGTTGTTGCGTGGCGGAGACGGTCGAGATAAGCAGGCCCACGCCCAGCATGCACAGCAAGAAGAGGATCGCGCCCGTAGCCAATACAGAAACATGGCCGCGAAACGGCACCTGAAACCAAAGCGACCCGACCACGGCAATCAACGTTACATCAAAGAGGCCGATCAGAAAGAACGGCAGCGTTTTCCCAAGAATGAACTCGGCCGGGCGAATCGGCGTCACCATGATTTGTTCGAGCGTCCCGATCTCCCGCTCGCGCACCACGGCAAAGGCCGTCAGAGTAATCACCAAAACGAGCGTGAGGCTACCGATGATTCCCGGCACAAAGAACCAGCGGCTCCTCAGGTCGGGGTTATACCACGGTCGCGGTGCAAGCTCCACCGACGGCATCACTTCAATAAACTGTGGAGCAATGCGGTAGATGCGCTCTTGTTGATACTCCTGCGCGAAGCCTTGCGCAATCTGAGAGATATAGCCCGAGGCAATCAGCGCGGTATTCGAGTTAGTCGCGTCCACGATCACCTGTAACTGCGCGGTCTGGCCCTTCAGCAACTGCTGCGCAAAGCCGGCATGAATCTCCAGGCCGACCGTAGCTTTTCCCTGCTCGATCAGGTCGCCGAGTTGGCGCGAGTCAGTAAGTTGCCGCTGAACGTCGAAGTAAGGGCTCGATATGAAGCGCGAAACTAACTCGCGGCTCTCTTGACTATTGTCCAGATCAAGCACCACCGTCGACACGTGGCGGATTTCGTAGTTAGCCGCGTATCCAAAAACCATCATCTGAATGATTGGCGGACCGATGAGGATAAAGCGCGTCCGCTTGTCGCGGAATACTTGAATAAACTCCTTGATCAACATCTGCTTTAGGCGCGCCAGCATTGCATTCTCCTTTGAAACTTCCCCAAATAATTCAGCTTCCGGCCTTGCGGATAATTTCCGCCCCTCATGGCACAATCAAATCTATGGACTTGCCTCGCCCAAAAAACGCCGGAATTACACTCACAACCTCCCAGGTCCGCTCCCGATGGGTACCCCCTCCCCCCCCTTTTATATTTTCAAAACCTTGCACATAATTACTCCTAGCTGTGAACCTCTCGATCAATCCAGCCTCTTGTGGAAGCTGCGGGTTGCCAGCAAAGTCAGTACAATTGCAAAGATGGCAAGGGGAATCAAGTCACTCTGAAGCCTGGCCGCAGGCGTTCCTTTGAGAAAAATTTTCTTTAGTACTGAAACATAGTAGCGTGCCGGCAGAATGCGCGTAATCCACTGCAGCGCAATAGGCATCTGCTCAATGGAAAACAGGAATCCCGACAACAGAAACGCCGGAAGAAACGTAATCAACAACGCAATCTGGCTAGCGGCGAACTGGCTCTTGGCCAGCACAGAGATAAAGAATCCCAACGAGAGCACTACCACCAAAAACAAGGCCGATGCAACCATCAGCGTAACCCACGAACCGCGAAACGGCACGTGGAACCAGTAGATCGCAATCAGCGCGCTAATGATCGTGTCAAACATTCCCAATACAAAATAAGGCGCCAGTTTGCCCAGCATGATTTCCATCGCAGTTACCGGCGTTGAAATCAACTGCTCCATCGTGCCTCGCTCCCACTCGCGAGCAATGGTCAGCGAGGTGAGAAACGCGCCGATGACCGACATAACCAGCGCCAGCACACCGGGAATAATGAAGGCGCTGCTCTCCAGATCTTCGTTGTACCAGGTGCGTGTCTCGACACTCATTGCGGCCGGTTGAATTTGCTGACCGCGTGTCCTGAGCCATTCGGCTTGAACCTGCGCCGAGTAACTCTGAACCACAGCTTCCGAATAGCCGATAAGCACATTGGCCGTGTTGTCATCCGATCCATCGACTAGCGCCTGTACCTCGACCGGCCGTCCATCGCGCAAACGCTGCGAAAAATCCCACGGAATCACGATGCCCATCTTGGCGTGACCGTCGTCCAGCGCGCGGGTTAACTCTGGATAGCCGTCTACGACTCGGACAATGTGGAAATACTCGCTGGCCTGGAAGTGTTTCAGCAAGTCTTGACTCTGCTGACTGCCGCTCTGGTCATATACATAGACAGGCAGGCCTTTCAGATCGAGATTCACTCCATAGCCGAAAAGCAATACGAGTACGACCGGCATAAGAACCACAATGATCAGGCTGCGCGCATCGCGAAGAATCTGCACCACCTCTTTGCGTGCAATAGCCAGCAAGCGGGTTAGGCTCATGCCGCCGCTCCCGCATCACGCCCGGTGGTGAGCGATACGAAAACATCTTCGAGGCTAGGACTAATCTTTTCCATGCGGCGAACGGCGATACCGCGTGCGACAAGAAAGCGCTCAATTTGCGAAACGGCAACCGCTGCATCGCGCACCACCAGGTGCAGTGCATTTCCGAAGACTGCCGCATCCATCACGTCTGGAGCCGATTGCAGGGCTTCAACAGCATCGCCCAGCGGATCGCACTCTACGAGAAGTAGTTCGCCCTTCATCGACCCTCGCTTCAGTTCCGAAGGTGTTCCCAGCGCAACGATCTTGCCGCGAAAGATAAGTGCAAGGCGATTGCAGTACTCGGCCTCTTCCATGTAATGAGTAGTTACAAAGACAGTGACTCCGTCTTCCGCCATTTGATGAATCAGATCCCAGAACTGACGCCGCGTTATAGGATCAACACCGGAGGTTGGCTCATCCAGAAAGATGACAGGTGGCTTATGCAAGACGGCACAGCCGAGTGCAAGCCTCTGCTTCCATCCTCCGGGGAGCATGCCGGTTATAAGATTCTCCTGGCCTTTGAGGTTGGCCATCGAAAGCGCCCATTCAATTCTTTCTTTGAGTTTATTAGAAGAAACGCTATAGAGTCCCGCAAACAACCGCAGGTTTTCGATAACTTTCAGATCATTATAAAGAGAAAATCTCTGTGACATATAACCAATATTCTGACGCACAGCTTCCGGTTTTTGGCTTACATCGAACCCTGCAACAATAGCGCGCCCCGCTGTAGGTTTGAGCAGTCCGCAGAGCATGCGAATCGTGGTGGATTTGCCTGCGCCGTTCGGCCCAAGGAACCCGAAAACCTCGCCCTTGTGCACTTCGAGATTGATCTGGTCCACAGCGACAAATGCTCCGAAGCGCTTGACCAAGCTCTCGACCACAACTGCGTTGGCGATCTCAGCCATGAGGAGTGACTCCCGCGCCGACTGCGTCGACAAACAAATCCTCTATAGAAGGCTCGATCTTTAGAATCGCACCGAATGGAATGTTGGCGCGCTCGAACCTGGCCTCAAATTCTGGAATGCGACGTGCCGCATCATCAACCACCACATGGAGCCGATCACCTGTCAGCAACAAACTCGAAATCCCTTCGGCGTCTTCGAGTTCCCTGCGCAAGCGCCGCGGCTCTGGCGCAGTGACCGACAAGACATCTTTGCCCAGTTTTGCCTTGAGATTCACGGGCGTGTCGCAGAACAGTAGTTTACCTTGATGCATTAGAGCGACGCGATGGCAGCGCTCGGCCTCATCAAGGTACGCCGTCGATGTGAGAATCGCCACGCCCTCGGCAACTAACTCGTAGAGAATTCGCCAGAAGTCGCGCCGCGAAACAGGATCGACGCCCGTAGTCGGCTCATCAAGCAAAATTACCTTCGGCCGATGAATAAGCGCGCACACCAGGCCGAGCTTTTGCTTCATTCCGCCAGAAAGCTTACCCGCCAATCGTTTCTGAAACTCACTCAGCCCCGCTGCTTGAAGCAACTGCGTTGAGCGGGCGTTGCGCTCGGTTTTGTTGACGCCAAAAAGGTCCGCATAGAATCGGATGTTCTCGGTGACTGTCAGGTCTTCGTAAAGCCCGAAGCGCTGTGGCATGTAACTAAGAGCGTGCTTGGCACCCTCGGGATCGCGCGCCACATCGAATCCGGCTACGGTGGCTTTGCCCGCATCCGACGGCATGATTCCGGCCAGCATTCGCAGTGTAGTCGTCTTTCCTGCTCCGTCGGGACCAACCAGTCCGAATATCTCTCCCGAGCGCACGTCAAAGCTCAATACATCGACCGCGCACACGCCAGGAAAACTCTTCGTGAGCCCCTCAGCCACGATTGCGGATTGAAACTGAGCTGTCATTGCTTTGTTGGCATCGCCGTAGCCAGATCAAGGTGAGCATCGGCGGGCATGCCCGGCTTAAGTTCATGATTGAAGTTGTCGATATCGATCTTAATCCTGTAGACGAGCGTGACACGCTCCTTGTAGGTCTGTACGCTCTTGGGTGTAAACTCCGCGGTCGATGAGATGAACGAAATGCGCCCGCGGTACTGTTTGCCGGGATAAGTGTCGGTGATGACGGTCGCTTCCTGGCCCCAGTGAATGCGGCCTAGGTCGGTCTCCGCGATGTAGGCGCGTAGCCAAATGTGATCAAGATCCGATAGCGTAACAACCGGAGAGCCGGGAGAAACCACCTCGCCCAACTCTGCCTGACGCACCGTTACGACCCCGGCCGAAGGAGCGCGCAAAACGGTATAACTCAAATCGACCTGCGACATACCCAGGCTGGCGTTAGCTTCGTTGAGGTTGGCGCGGGCGATAGCAATGTCCTCTTGGCGACTGCCTTCGAGTGCCTCGTCGTATCGCTGCCGCGCCACCTGGAAGGTGGCCTGAGCACGCTTCAGTGCGGTTGCCGCTTGGTCGCGGTCTTGCGCCGAAACCTCATCCTTGGCGAAGAGCCTCTGGTCACGCTCGTTGTCGAGCTTCTTTTCATCCAGATCGGCCTCGGCATCAATCATTGTTTGCTGAGCCGCCTTCGTCTCCTGCGCACGGGTTCCGGCCAATTCGAGTGCAAGGTTCGATGCGCGCATGCGGACAGTGGCCTCGTCTACACGGACCCGCTGCCTAAAGTCGGCGTCATCCAGCCGCGCTAGTAATGCACCCTGCTCGACCTGCTGGCCTTCCTCTGTGGGCAGATCGACGATCCGTCCTTGAACCTTGAAGCCGACCAGGCTCTCATGTGCTTCAATATTGCCGGAAAGCGTAAGCTGATTCACAGGTGCTGGTTTCCCGACAAGACCCAGGTAATAGTGCACACCTGCCGCGACGGCAGCAACCAGCAAAATCAAAACAGAAATCACTCGCGTCATAACATCAAACCTCACATCTGCGGCTCTTGATTGCGCCCGTTGCCTTGCTGCTTATGGATTTCCAGTAAACTGCGCAATGTTTCTTTCCGTATTGCCCAGCGCGCGTGCAAGAGCAAATTTGGCGTCGATGTGACTGGAGACTGCAAGAATGTAATTCTCATCTGCTCGCGCAAGCTCGTCCTGGGCGGTGACCACCTCAACATTGTTAGCCGTGCCCGACCGAAAACGATCCTGCGCCAATTCCAGCTCGCGCCGTGCTAGCTCCTGACCTTCGCACGCCACGGTCACTTGTTCGGATGCGGAATTCAGATTCAACAAGGCCTCGCGTAGTTCCTCTTCAATGCCACGACGCAGATCGGCAATCTGATCGTCGATGCGTTTCAAGCGGCCGGCCAACTCTTGCGCCTCTCCGTTGCGATCGCGATCAAACAGGGTGAAATCGATCTGGCCCTGCAGCAGCCCCGTGCTTGCCACGCCACCTATGCTGCGCCCGATCTCACCGAAGTTTCCATTGACGCTCAATTTCGGATAGGACCGGGCACGGTTGGCGCGCTGTTGTTCAAGCAATCCCTCACGCTGCCTGACAAGTGAAAGATAGTCGGCGCGAGCCAGCAGAGCCGCTGAAATAAGTGATTCAATTTCTGGTTGATTGAAGGGCCTGTAGTTGAGCGGCTCAGAAAGCTCCAAGGGTGTGGCTGGACTTAGACCTATGTTGCGCGCTAGCTCGATCAGCGATTGCTTAGTTTGGTTTTGCGCAATCAATAGCATTTGCCTGTCGTTGGCAAGTTGCACCTCGGCTCGCAGCACATCAACGCCCGTTGCGGTCCCAGCGTCATGCTTGTCTTTGGCGAGCTTTAACAAAGTACTAGAATCGGTCACTCGCGATTGCGCCGCGTCAGCGCGAGCCGCCGCCGACTGCGCATTTAGATACAGCGCTGCAATGACCCGCACTATGATGTCGCGCGCATCCTGCTCATCCATCTTGCCGGCGTCAAGAGCGTGTTCACTGGCTTTGAGCTTACGATAGCTTTCCAGATCGATCACGTTCTGCTGCGCATAGATACGAAAATCGTAGTTGGAAAATGGTCCGACAACATTGGGCATTCCAGGCAAAGAAATTCCAAAAGCGCGCAGATCGCGGTTCTGCACGTTGGCGTAGCTCTGGACGCTTACGCGCGGAAGCATAGCGGCCGCCAACCCGCGTGTGAGCGTGCCTTGGGCCTCCTCAACCCTTGTGCCGGCAACCAGCACGCTCAAATTCGCCTGAAACGCTTTCTGAATCGCATCCTGTAACGCGAGCCGGTAAGGCGCTGGCTGTTGCGCTATGGCGGCCATCGTCAAGATCGATCCGGCAAGCCAAAGGGGAGCGGCGATGCGGAGGTTTGATTTCACGGTTCCTGCTTCTAACTAGAGATGGCGATCGCTCTCCAGAAATGTTGAAAGCTGTTCTCGATTCGCGTCTTAAGCGCAGTCGTCCCATCCAGCGACCAAACCAGGACGGTTCCCATGCAGGTTTGCAGGAGTTGGATCGCGACCTTCTCTTTCTTCAGCTGAGGATTAATCTCCCCGCGCTCTTGCCCGGTTGCCACTACCTGCGCGATCACCCTGCGGCCCTCTTGCATGTTGAGCTCAATGACAGTTCGAACGCTCTCGCTAGCCAAAAAAGAGGAGATAAAGGCGCGCGCCAAGCTCGGGCTGCGTCCAGGCTCCTCGGCGAGGCTTAGCACCAGCCGGTGCAGCACGGAGCGTATTGTGCGCTTGCCCTGTATAGCAGCGGAAATGGCTTCTCTAACCTTCTCAAGTTGAATCTCAGCCATCACGCATAGTACATGATCCTTGCTTTCGAAATAGTTAAAGAAAGTTCCCTTACCCACGTCCGCAGCTTCGGTGATCTCCTCCACGGTAACGCTGGGAAAGCCGCGCTCGGCAAAAAGTTGCAGGGCGCACCGGAACAGTCGTAGCCGCGTTTCGGCAGAGCGACGTTGACGTCGTCCCATCTCCGACGGATGAGTGAAGCCCCCGGCAGTAAGAGACCCAGCAGACGCTGTGGAATGACCGTAGTTCATAGCCGAATATTGACCAATTATGACCAAAGGTCATTTATAATGACAAAGGTTCATCTTGTCAAGTGAGGTAATTCAGGCCTATTGATAAAACTGAAGAGCTTCCTGATTGCGTTCTGCATTTTCCAACAGCATGCCTTCCGGTTTCAGCGGAGGCACGAGACCAAGATGCTGCTCCCGCAATGAATTCGTCGGTGCCAGAGCCTGTCCGGGGTCTCCATCTCCAGCCAAGACAACGCGCGATTTAATTGTGCTTTTGATGTGGATTCAATCGATAGTGATAGCTTTTGTGCTTCAGATGTAGCGACCGCGCAGAGCAAAAATATAGCGACAGCAATCCAGATACGCAGCTCGCGACCATAACTACACGTAGACACTTTACAGGCGTTGTATTCAAGAATAGTTTTTCATGTGGATGACGTTGTCATCTCAATTGTCGCGCTCCGCGTCCGAATTCATAGGGAGACGCGCCCCTCACTCTCTACACACAACTTCAGTATCGTTATTGTATTCAATTGACTCGCCTGTCTATTATGAGGGGGCTGCCTCTCTTCTTCCTGCGAAGAAGATGAACGATGCCTACAAGCCCGGATGGGATGGTAAGAAATCCCGGCAGACTCGTCGGGATGGCCGTCAGCAGACCTACAATAAGTCCTTTTATGATGGCGGACTCTCGGTCGTCTTGATACCAGTGTTTCTGTGCTTTATAAGTTATGACGCCAAGTGCGATTCCCACTAATGCGGAAAGCAGCACGCCCACCCCAAAGGTCGCGACATCTCCGCCGAAGAGCATTACATCGACGACAATGGTTAGAAATGCAATGCGTGGGTCAAGGCCAAAGACCTGACCAAATCCTCTTGCGGTCACGGCTCCTTGATTCTCAGGCAGTGGATAAGCGGACACTTGATGGTTAGCAATACCCTGCATTGGCGCAGCAGAATTGGCGGGCGTGCCGCAGGTCGGGCAGAATCTGCTCGACTGATCAATTTGGCTGTGGCATTGAGCGCATACAGGCATAGTGATCTCCCTTCGTCCTATGGTTGCTTCTCCGGGTCTGCTTGCCCCCGGTCAGAATCTTATACATCAACCTGATTTCGTTTGTCGAGGCCAATTTTGCTTGATTTTTTGGGGGACACCCTTCGGTCAGTCTCGCCCAAACGCCGTTCCGATTATGAGTCATGCAGTTTCGAGCGCTGCTAGTATTTGCGGAGCTAACTGGCTGACGCTGCCTGCGCCGAGAGTGAGGATCAGGTCGCCTTTTTTGGCTCGTGCGGCGACTGAGTCGACAGCAGCAGAAAAATCCAGAACGAACTGGACTTGCGAACCTTCGATCTTTGTAACTAATAGTTGGGCCGTCACGCCTGGTATAGGTTCCTCGCTGGCGGCATAGATAGGTAGCACGACCACTGTGTCAGCATCGACGAAGGCCATGCTGAATTCGTCCAGAAGATCTTTGGTACGTGAGAACCGGTGGGGCTGGAAGACGACGTGGACCTTTTGGTAGCCGCATTCGCGAGCGGCGGCGAGGGTGGCGCGAATTTCGGTTGGGTGGTGACCGTAGTCATCCACAACGGTGACGCCGCGGGCTTGGCCGCGATGCTGGAAGCGCCGATCAACGCCGCGAAAATGGCTAAGGCCTTCGGCGATCTTCTTCGCAGTGACTCCGAGTTGGTGGGCGATGGCCACCGCGGCCGTGGCGTTGAGCACGTTGTGGTGGCCGGGTACGTTCAGCTCAAAGGGCCCGAGCGGCTCGGCAGCGGTGATCACGTGGAAACGCGCGAAGGTTCCCTTCCCTGCGGCGAAGATGTCCTTCCTTGCTTCGACAAACTCCAACCGGTAATCGGCCTCGGCGGCGACTCCATAAGTAAAGACGCGGCGGTGAGCGCGAGGCAAGATGGCGGCGAGCAGCGGATTATCTATGCAAGCCGTGACCGCGCCGTAAAATGGCAGCTTGTCTATGAATGTCAGGAAGGCCTGTTCGACATCGGCCATGTCGTGGTAGCAGTCCATGTGTTCGCGATCGAGATTGGTGACCACGGCAAGTATGGGCGAAAGCTTGAGGAAGGAGCGGTCGCTCTCGTCGGCCTCGGCGACCAGATATTGCGAGCTGCCCAGCTTGGCGTTCGAGCCGAGGGCGTCCACGCGGCCCCCGACGACAACTGTAGGGTCGAGACCGCCGGCGGCGAGAACCGAGGCTACCATCGAGGTGGTGGTCGTCTTGCCATGCATGCCCGCGATGGCGATGCCGTATTTGAGGCGCATTAGCTCGGCCAGCATCTCAGCGCGCTGAATAACGGGAATCTTCCGGGTGCGTGCTTCGACTACTTCGGGATTCGTTGCGCTCACAGCCGAGCTAGTCACAACGACCGTGGCTCCGGCGACATTGGCGGCGTCATGGCCTTCATAGATGGTGGCGCCCATCTGGGCGAGACGATCGGTGACCGGGCCACGGCGGAGATCGGAGCCTGAAACCTTCATACCGAGGTTGAGCAGAATCTCGGCGATGCCGCTCATGCCGATGCCGCCGATGCCGATGAAGTGCGCGTGCTGGGAGGTGGCAAACATGGAGGTTGAACTCAACTGTAACATTCGCGGAGGCAAAGCGGTGCCGCTAGCTGCAGTGGTTCTCAATTCGCCGGTTTTGATACAAGGTAGTTTTCTGGATTTATTCGGGCAGCGTGTATTCGAAATCGTAGGAGTGCTGTCCCTTCTCAATATGAATGGTGAAGGTGCCTGCAAGGCCTTTCAATTCGCCTGTCCCGGAGCCTGGTACGACGGTCACGGACATCTTGAGTCCGCTCTTGTCCATGGTGGCTGTGTGTTGCAATGCGAAGCTTCCGTGCTTGCCGGCGAGCGTTCCGGTGACGACTTCGATGGCCACGTATCCGGCTTCTCCTTGCTTCGGATCGCCGCCGGAGAACATCTCGCCTTTGGTGGTCGCTTCCAGATCGCCGTGGATCTGCTTGTCGATGGAGAATCGGCTAAGCCCTTCGGCTGGCGCAGGTGTGAGTGGCTGAATGTTTACCGTGAATGCGCCGTGCGCATGATGTGTCATCGTGGTCTCCTTTTGCTGTGCAAGTGCGAACTGCGAAAGCAGCGCGAAGGTGAGGAGTATTGGAGTGAGGCGCGACATAGAAGAAAGAATACGATAATTTATGCAAAGAGTTGGATGTTATCGCGAGACATGCCAGAACAATTGTGTAAGAGCTACCTAATTCCACCACCGTTTCTCAGGGTTTGGCGTAATTATATGCAAGCTTTTGAAAATATAAATAGGGGGGGAGGGGGGTACCTCTTCCCCGAACGCTACATTCCGCTGCGAACAGAGCTGAGCTCGATCTAACTTGATGGTAGATCGACCTAACTTGAGGATAACTGGACGGCGGATATGATCTGCAAAGTGTATTTCATGTGATTGCCCTTCAAGGAATGTGTGCTAAACCCCAATTTTCTAGAAAGTTGCGCAAGTTTATTTTTCCTCTGACGCGCAACCTTTGGCCGCATTTGCTGTTGAATCATGACATAGCCGGTGCGCCGGGAGGCAGCAAGAGACAAGCCTCAACCGGAGAGAAGCCGGGCCGGAGTTTCGGGGTTTGCCGGCAGAGACGGAGGAGTTATGGGCAGCATGCGGAGTTGGATGCTTGGTGCAGCGGTAGTGGTCGGCGGATTGTGCGCGGGTGCGGCGCCGGCTCAGGCAGCAGAATTTGGAGTCTACGTGCATGGACCGGTGGCCTACGTTCCCCCATGCCCCGGAGCCGGATACTTCTGGATAGGGGGCTATCGCGCCAACGGCTATTGGAATCCGGGGCGTTGGGAGTTTCGCGGCGTCCGTGGACCGGTTGTGCGGTATGAGGGCGGGCGGCATTGGGACCGCAGCCACGGCTGGGATCGGTATCACAGGTAGATTCGAGCCTGCTAAACGCACTGCGAGGCCTCTGTTGCTTGGAGAGGCCTCGGTGTCTTGGGATGCGAGCTTCGTTGTTTCCCACCCATTCGCCAGAAAAGGGCGAATGGATGGGGCACAAATGATTTATGGTTTCTTTGAAGATGGCCTAACTGGCGATGAGCGTGGCGCGCTGGCGATGTGCTAGCAACGGTAGCAGCTGAGTCAGAGCTGCATCGACAGTGAGGCCATACTTGGCGCGCAGGTCGTCTACTTTGCCATGCTCGATGAAGCGGTCCGGCCAACCGATGCGAACGACCGGGACGGGACTGCCCAAATCTTCAAGTGCCTCGATGATCGCCGAGCCGAAGCCACCCATTTTGACGTGATCCTCGAAGGTGACGAAGGCAGCGACGCGGCCTGCGTACTGTGCGAGCATTTCGCGGTCCAGCGGCTTAATAAAACGCGGGTTGATGACTGCGGCAGAGTAGCCGTCGCGTTCCAGGCGTGCAGCCAACTCCTTGGCCAGTGCGGTCATGGGGCCGAGGCCGAGAATGGCCACATCCGAGCCGTCCTTGAGAACTTCAGCTTTGCCGACGGGGATCACTTGCGGCTCGGGCTTGCGAGCCACGCCGACTACCGTGCCGCGTGGATAGCGGATCGCACTCGGCCCAGGAAGCTGAAGGGCGGTCGCCATCATGTCGGCCAGCTCGTCCTCGTCTTTGGGAGCCATCAAAACCATTTCGGGGATGCCGCGCAGGTAGGCGATATCGAAGAGGCCGTGGTGCGTGGGACCATCGTCGCCGGAGAGACCGGCGCGGTCCATGCAGAAGAGCACGGGCAGCTTTTGCAGGGCGACGTCATGGACGATGGGGTCGAAGGCACGCTGTAGGAAGGTGGAGTAGATGGCGCAGACCGGACGATAGCCGCGAGAGGCCATTCCGGCGGCAAAGACGACTGCATGCTCCTCGGCGATGCCCACGTCGAAGTAGCGCTTGGGATGATGCGGTCGGAAGAGGTCGAGACCGGTGCCGTTGGGCATAGCGGCGGTGATGGCCACTATTCGCTCGTCCTTGTTGGCGAGTTGGACAAGAGTGTTTGCAAAGGTCTCGGCATAGGTGAGCTGACCTGCGGGCTTGGTCTCGCCGGTCTCAGGGTCATATGGACCGAGGCCATGAAACTTCTTCTGCCCGTCGAGCGCGGGCTGGAAGCCACGGCCTTTTTGCGTCAGGACATGGAAGAGGACGGGGCGATTTTCAGCTTTGAGAAACTTGAAGGTTTCGACCAGCAGCGGCAGATTGTGGCCGTCAATGGGGCCGAAGTATTGCAGGCCGAACTCCTCAAAAAGGATGGACGGCCAGAGCATACTCTTGGCAGCCTCTTCAGCGCGACGCGCTACTTCGACGGCTGTTTTGCCGCCCAGCCGCTCGAGAATGCGGTGGGCCGAGTCGTGCAGATTCTTGTAGTGCTCAGTGGTGACCATGCGGTGGAAGTAGCGCGCGACAGCGCCCACGTTGCGGTCGATGGACCACTCGTTGTCGTTGAGTACAACGATCAGCCGCTTGGTGTGCTCGGCAATGTTGTTGAGAGCTTCAAAGGAGATGCCATTGGTGAAGGCTGCATCGCCAGCAACGGCAATGACGTGCTCCTTGCCGCCTGCGAGGTCGCGAGCTACAGCCATGCCCAGCGCAGCCGATAGAGCTGTACCGGCGTGACCTGCACCATAGCAATCGTGTTCGCTTTCGGTGCGTAGCATAAAGCCATTCAGACCGCCGGGCTGGCGAATGGTTCCAAAGCGCTCCAGGCGGCCGGTGAGGATCTTGTGAACGTAGGCTTGGTGGCTGACATCGAAGAGTAGCTTGTCTTCGGGAGTATTGAAGACGGTATGCAAGGCCAGCGTCAGCTCGACGACTCCGAGGTTGGGGCCGAGGTGGCCGCCGGTTTTCGAGAGCGTCTGAATGAGGAATTCTCGAATCTCCTCGGCCAGCTCAGCCATCTGCGCAAAGTTCAGGCGCTTCAAATCGGCAGGCGAGTGAATCGATTCCAGCAATGTTCCCATGTCTACCTTCTCCCGGAAAAGGGCCGGGCAGCGCAGCAAAAAAAGCCCCTTGACGCTGGGGCCATCGAAACCAGCTTTTGCTAGCCGATAGTATACCAACGCAGCGAATTCGGGCGCTGAGGGTTAGACGGCTCGCATAGCTGCAACGTTGCGCAATGAATTAGTCGGGGTTTTTCAGCAACCAATAATGGAAGCCATCCACAATGGCCATCAAGGCCGCCTGGTTCAGATCGCTGCTAACTCCCGCGGTGGTCCATGATTCGTGACCGCCGGCATGGAAGCTCACGGTGACGCGGACATAGGCCGCTGTATCATTGGCTGATACGTCGATAGCCGTGACGCTAAATCTACCTAAATGCATCCGCGCGATAGCCGGGTACCATTTTTCCAATTCGCGCCGCATGGCTTTCGTAAGCGCATCAACTGGACCGGCACCCTCTGCCCTGGTTACAGCGGCAGTCGAGTTGCCGATGGACAATAACATGGAGGCCTGAACATATCTGTTCCTGGTTTCGTCGGACTCATCCAGAACTCTCCAGCTTTTGACACTGAAGCGGTCCCCCAGGGTTTTGAGCACCTTCATACAGGCCAGCCGGAATGAAACTTCACTGGCCGTGAAACCGCCGCCTTCAATCATCGGCTGATTGGCGTCGATCAAAGCCTGAGCTTGCGCGGAGTCAAGAGGGACACCGAGCGATTCCGACAACAGAATGATGTTGGCCTTCCCCGATTGGCCGTTCACGCCAATTACGGGGACAGCACCGACCTTGGCTGGATCGCACCAGAGGTAAGCACCGGGGTTCTTGCGTTCGCTGCTGCCGTGCATTCCGGCCCAAGTACCGAAAGCGCCGGGACCGACGATGGGAGAACCGTGCGGCGCTTCGATCCCGAAGGCACCGTAAGCCGAATTTGCGAGACTGGTAAGCCCAGCGAGCGATTCGGGTGCGACAAATTCCGCTTCATCGCGGAGCTGCATACTGCCGACTACCGTCGTCAGGTTTACATTGCCGCAGCGCTCACCGGTTCCGATGAGAGTGCCTTGGATTTGAGCGGCTCCAGCAAGAACGGCGGCTCGTGTATTCGCGACTCCAAGACCGCGGTCCGTGTGTCCATGAAATCCGAATTTGACCGCGGGATAATCCCGCGTCAGACCGGAGAATACCTGCGTGACTTCTTCGGGGCTGGCGCCGCCCGTGGTGTCACAAACAACGATCCGGCTCACCTTTTGGCCGACGCATTGGGCGATCATCTGGTGGAAGTAGTCCAAGCTTTGCTTGCTGAATTCGGCGTCGCAAGGGCTGCCGTTTTCGCGACGACCGCACATCGCATCCATGGCGTGTTCAAAGTCCACGATAACTTCAAGACCGCTGTCCTGAAGGCAGCCGATGGTTTCATAAGCCATCAGCAGATTCTCTTCCGGCGTGGTTTCGAGGGACCGCATAACATCGAGCAATCGCGATTTGACCACGATGACAGCCACGGGAATGCGTTCTTTATGCCCGACTATGAATTGCACGTCGGGCCAATCGCGGACCTTGGCGCCGCTGCCGCGCGTTCTGCCGAATAAGGCCAATTTCATGGCTCCGGTATCGGCCGAATCAAGCGCGCTGGCCAAATCGCCTACAAACTTGTTGGCCCCGGCAAAACCAATCTCGGCATAGTGAACACCGAAGGCTGCCATGCGCTGAAGCAGGCTGACGGCGTTGGGCGTAGATATATCGATATTCGGCTGTTGCAGCCCGTCGCGCAGACTTGTGTCAAACAGCTCGACTTTTCCAGCTTTGGTTTCCTTCATTTGTCCCTGTTCATGCCCGCAAATTGGCTTCGATGCTCCAGTGTCCTGAGCTAAATGTCTTCATCGCCGGGACGGAAGAGCCTCGGTTGATAACGGGCCCAGAAACCAGTTTGCCAGCGGACAGTATATCAATGCGCCGGTTTGGCCCGTTGCACACGTGGTCAGACAGCGGTGCGAGGCCTGATCCCGATAGCCCTCGCCTTTGACGCGACGTTCACAACCTAGTTGCGTTTGGAAAGGACATAGCTGACACTATATACATGCTTTCGCCGAGTCGTTACTTTGCCTGCATATTGGTCTGTGTTTTGCTGTACTCCCCTGTCCTCTCCCCCGGCCAGCTCGTTAAAAAGCCGGAGGCCTTGACCTACTCCCGCTTCAGGGGGCAGGCCGCACCCTCGAAGGAGTTAACCACCCTGCTGGAACGTCAAGCACGGTGGGACGAGGCGGGCGGACCGGGTGAGATGAATCCATCGAAACTGCGCCTGCGCTTCCAAAAGATCGACGATCAGGTGACGCCGGGAGGCCGTGTCGCGATGCGATATCGCGTATATGCCGACGGGGCTCCTGAAAACAAGGTGTTTTCTTTCACTTCCTGGCCGATGGCTAAGCCTTTCTCGCCCGATCCCCGCGATATTTATGTGAATGGGCAAGGTTTATTGTTGCTCCACAAACCGAGTCCGGAGCAGGAGATGGCCTTCAAATCCGAGGACGAGCTGGAGGTCACGCCTATAACCGGTATCGCAGAGCCGATGCGATATCTGCTGGCCAGAAGGGATGGGCAGCTACAGATTTTCGGCACACTGGTTCCCGATCCTGTGGTGTCGGAAGAGCAGGGGTGCAGGCTTGAAGTGAGAATCGCACAGCCAGATGCGGCGGCGGCCCTCATTATTATCGACGGATTTCCCGTAAAAGCCAAAATTTCATTGGTGTTGGAGTCGGAAGGCGCGGGATCGAGTGAGGTGCTGACTACCAACCTGGATGGCCACGCTGTGCTGGCAGATTTTCCTTTTGTGCCCGGCAAGAAGCAGGGCGTGCTGAAAGTGAGTGCGGAAGGCCCTAATTGCCTGCCCTCTGTTCTTCTGCCGTGGGGCTCGGCCGGCACTCTGTTGACTCCGACTACTCCGGCTGCACCGGTGACGCCCCCGGCTGCCCCAGCGACTGCGCCTGCTTCGACGACTCCGAAAACCATGCTCGAACGACTCCGAATACGCCGTAGCGCTGAACCTCCACCTGCTTCGGCTGCTCCAGGGGCTCCGGCGGCTCCGGTTGCACCGTCGGCTCCAACTCCACCTCCTTCGACGGCTTCGCCTGCTCCGGTGACTCCGCCTGCTGCAACGACTCCACCTGCTTCGTCTACAGCGGCCCCTCCGACGACGCAAACAGCTCCGCCTGCTCCATCCGCGCCCACGCCAGCGCCTGATCCAACGACTCCGAAGACGCCGTAGCGTAGGACTTCCATCTACCGATGCGTGGCAGGCGGTTTGGCTCAATGCGCGCCTTTGCGTGAAGCATTCCCGTGCCTCCACATCCCTTGGTTGTACGATTGGCAAATGGGCGTCTGTGTTTCGTTGGAGGGCTGGAACGTGACTGAAAGTTTGAGATGGGTTCTCTGCTGGGCGGTGCTTGCGGGAGCAGGGTTTGGTTTGGCTCCTCGAAGTGCTCAAGGGCAGTTGTCGTTTCCTGATTCGGCGGCGCAGACCGCGCCCAACCCACTGACCGATACGACGGTGAAGCCGGGCAAGATAGTGCTCTATGATCTCGAGGCGCGCTTTGCCAAGGACGTGCTGGAGCGGGGCGGAGCGGCCTTTGCCGACTGGTTTGCCGAGGACGGAGTAGCTCTGGGCAACGGGGCCGCACCGCTGGTGGGACGCGTGGCGATTGCCAAATCCGCCAACTGGGATCCCAAGGCCTATCAGCTGACGTGGACGCCGACCGACGCCATGATGGGGCCGTCCGGGGATATGGGCTATACCTGGGGCCACTTCGAAGGTCACAGCAAGGACGTAAACGGAAATCCAGTGACCACGACTGGCCGTTATATGACCATCTGGCGCAAAGAGCCGAACGGCAAGTGGAAGGTAGTTCTGGACGCAGGCGCGAACGAACCGGTTGAAGGCGGCGATTGCTGCAAGATGCCCCCCGGCGAGCACTAAGGACCACCTGCGGTGGGGCCAGGCACCTGCGGTGCGGCCAGGCACCTGCGGTGCGGCCAGCTGCTCGCTATCCGCTCGCTTGAGGTTCGTGATTCTCCACCCTTTCCGTAGAGGGCGCGGAAAGAATGGGGGCAACCGGCGCTTTTGCTTAATGCTTGCGGTGTGAATGGAAGCAGGTTCTTCTGGCGATGTTCACGATCTACATAGATGACAGTGGAACCGGCGACAATCAAACCGTAGCAATCGCGTCCGGCTTGATTGTCCCTACGAGCCGCATTAAAGATCTCGATAGTGAGTGGGCTTTGCTTCTCAAAAGAGAGAAATTCGGCGATTTTCATGCAGCACAGTGCGCCTATGGCAGCTACAAAACCGAATATGTCGGGTGGAAAACTAAGAAAGTAAACAGAGTATTTCATTGCGTCAGGCACATCGCGAAGAAATACGGTGCCCACGCCTATTCATTCGCAATTAGAAAAGAAGAATATGACGAATTTGTAACTGAAGAATTGCGCGAAACCGGAGGAGAACGTCATTTTACTTGGGCAATTCGCCACTTAATCACCGCGATTGACAAATCAACCGACGAATTAAGCGTGTTGGCTCCAGTGGAATTTGTATTCGATTGGATGGATGAAGGTTCTCCCGGTAGAAGAGAAATAGGGATAGTAATGGAGCAGGCGGACAGCATTCGTCCAGGGCGATATAAGGGGCACTACTCTTTCAGGCATCGACAAGAACTGCCGGGCCTGCAATGCGTGGACCTGCTTGCGTGGGCCTGCTATAGGTATGCTGTTTTCGCATATGACAGTACCCCACTCACTGAGCTTGCAGAAAAGAGTTTTTGGGATTTTGAGAACTTCAACGACGGGAAATGGATGTACGCAGTCGTGCAAAAAAAGGAGGATTTGGAGCGCTGGGTAAAAGCAGAGTTAGCCGATCCTCGCTCACAGGAACGGCGTAGACAATGGCTTGCTAACCACTCTACCTAATCGGCGGGTGGCGCACAGTTGACTTAACGATGTACCTTTTGATTCCGAAAGGCGAACCGCTTCATGGACATTCCACAGGCTCCACACGAACCGCTACCGCGCCGCAACAGTTTGTTCTTCGGCCGCTTCGGTCTGCGCGCGGGCTACGGCATCGCGATCTTCATCGTGGTGGCTTTTCTGCTTATCATCGCCAGCCTTCTTGCCGGTCTCGCCGCCAGTGGGCAGCTTAAAGATGCGATCGCGCTGTACAGCTTCGCGAAGATACACCCGCACGCGCCGAGGCCGCATTTCGATCTGCGTTTCTTGCCTAGCCTCGTCATCGTCAACGACGGAGTAATGTTCTTCGGCTTGCTGGCGACATGCTGTTTTTTTTCAAAGGGCGAGCGCCGTCCGCTGCGCGCCTACGGCATTGGCGGATATCGCGCTCCTTACATCGTCGCCGGCGCGTTCTGGGGCATCGTCATGATGGGCGCCATGGTCGCGGTGCTGCACGCCGGCCATTGGTTGGTTTTTGATGGACGCCTGCTGCACGGCACTCCTGCTGTTACCTACGGCCTGGCATGGCTGTTCGCATTCCTGCTCACCGGCCTCAGCGAGGAATATACCTTTCGCGGCTATCTGCAATACAGTCTGATGCGCGGTGTCTGGCGTCTCGCTGAAATTATCTCGCCGACAAACACGCGCGCTGTCGCTTTCTGGATTGCTGCGGCCATCACATCGCTGCTGTTCGCATTTGCGCATACGGGTAACTCGGGCGAAAATTTCATCGGCTTGGCGCAGGTCTTCTTCGCCGGCGTCGCGTTCGTCTACGCGCTTTGGCGTACCGGATCGCTGTGGTGGAGTATCGGCTTCCACATGACGTGGGACTGGGCGCAGAGCTACCTGTTTGGCGTTGCTGACAGCGGCAACGTTTCCATCGGGCGGCTCTTCGCGACCCACCCCGCGGGGAACATTGTTTATTCGGGCGGCACAGCCGGTCCTGAAGGCAGCATCTTTGCCCCCATCGCACTGCTGATCACTATCCTGATCATCCGCTTCACTACACGACCGGGAACGCAGCCCGTGCTCGAGCAGGAGCCTGCGCGCGATTGATTCGCTCTCTAATAGGCCTTCAGATCGACGATAGCTTTGAGGATCGTCTCGGGCTGGGGTAGGATGGCGTCTTCGAGGATCGGCTGGTAAGCGACGAATGTGTCCATTGCGCCGATGCGGCGGACCGGTGCATCGAGCGAGTCGAATAGCTCATCGGCGATGCGGGCGACGATCTCTGCGCCATAACCCCAACTGAGCATATCTTCGTAAGCAACGATGACGCGGCTGGTCTTGCGGACGGAAGTGGCGATGGCCTCCCAGTCATACGGATTCAAACTCCGAAGGTCAATGATTTCTACATCGATGCCGTGCTGGCGATGGGCCTTTTCGGCTGCTTGCAGAGAGCGCGGCACAAGAGCGCCGTAAGTGATGAGCGTGAGATCAGCGCCGGGACGAACGATGCGCGCCTTGCCGAAGGGGATTGCGAAATCCGGGCCGGGATATGGCGCGCGATCGTGAGTTTCGCGATAGAGCCGTTTATGTTCGAGAAACAAGACCGGGTCGTCGCAACGAATGGCGGTGCGGAGCAAGCCGTTCGCATCCAAAGCGTTGGACGGAAAGACCACGCGCAGGCCGGGAATATGGGTGAAGATGCTCTCCCCGCATTGCGAGTGATAGATGGAGCCGCCGGTTAGATAGCCGCCGATGGGAGCACGAATCACGACGGGGCAGGCCCATTCGCCATTCGAGCGCCAACGCAGGACGGAGAGCTCATTGTGAATCTGGTGCATGGCTGGCCAGATGTAGTCGAAGAACTGAATTTCGACAACAGGCTTCATGCCGCGCGTTGCGTAACCGATGGCGCGACCCACGATGTTGGCCTCAGCCAGAGGTGAGTTGAAGACCCGCTCGGAGCCGAATTCGGATTGCAGCCCGGCGGTGAGCTTGAAGACGCCGCCCTTGCCTTTGACCTCGGCCAGAGCTGCTTCGCGACTGGCGTCGGCCACATCTTCGCCGAAGACGACGATGCGGGGATCGCGGCGCATCTCGTCGTGCAGGCAGGCGTTGATGAGGTCAGCCATGGTGCGGGACTTCGCGCCCGGCGAACGTTTTTCCTTGTCTGTGATCGAATCCGGCACGCCAACCTGTTTGGTGGCAAAGGTTGAGCTGGTGGGGTCCAGGTCCTCGGAGTAAACGTGCTTGGAAATATCCTCGACTTTGGGCAGCGGGGCAACCAAGGCGCGCTCGGCGGCCTGAGCAACCTCCTGGTCTAGAGAGTGCTCCAGAGCGTCAATCTGCTGTTCGGTCAGGATGCCTTCGCGCAAGAGGTGCATCTGCATCTTGGCGATGGGATCGCGCAGGGAGTCGGCGTCGCGCTCGGCCTGGGTGCGATAGAGCCGGTCGTCGTCTGAAAGCGAATGGGAGTAGGCCCTCATGCAGTGGCCGTGGACAAATGCCGGCCCCTGGCCGGCGCGACAGTAGGCCACGGCTGCTTGAAAGGCGTGAAAACTTGCTTCAGCGTCGGTGCCGTCCACTTCGGCAAAATAGAAATTGGGAAAATTGGCTACCAGACGGGAGATGTTGCCGCCGGGCGTGTTTACCTCGACCGGAGTGCTGATGGCGTAACCGTTGTCCTCGACGCAGAAGAGGACGGGCAGTTTCTTGTTCGAGGCGGTGTTCATCGCCTCCCAGAACTCGCCTTGGGAGGTGGAACCTTCGCCCACCGAAGCATAGACCACCTCATCGCCGTGGAATGTCACGTCGCGGAAGGCGCGGTAATCATCGGGGACCTCGGCACGTACTGCAGCTTCGGGATGGAGGCTGAAGTAGCGGCCAGCTTCAGCGCAGCCGACGGCATGGAGCAGTTGAGTGCTGGTTGCGGCTGAAAGGCTGACGATGTTGAGGGAACGGCTGCTCCAATGAGTCGGCATCTGACGGCCACCGCTGGCTGGATCGGTTTCCGCGCCTACGGCTTGCAGCAACATGTCGGCGGGCGTGACGCCCAGCCCCAGGCAGAGCGTCCGATCGCGATAGTAGGGAAAGAACCAGTCGTAACCGGGGCGCATGGCCAGGGCCGCGCTCACCCCTAGCGCTTCGTGACCTGCGCCGGATATCTGGAAGAAGATCTTCTGCTGGCGCTTTAGCAGGATTTCGCGGTCGTCCACGCGGCGAGAAAGAACCATCAACCGGTAGATTTCGATCTTTTGTTGAGGACTCAGGCTGCCGAAGCCTGCGGCGGCCGACATGGACTCACGAGCGCTGGAAGCTGTCAGTTCCATTTCGTTCACTCCTCAAAATGTCTGTTCGTCTTGGTTGCGGGGATCTTGAAGTTCCAGCTTCAATTGTAGCAACTCGGACGGCGCAGGAGAACAGCAGTCCAGCTTGCAGTGCAATCGCTAAGGAACGCTGAGAAACACCACTGTTTCACAGGTTTAGAGTTGGTGGGATTGTCTGCGGAATATGCAAGTAAGTCATTTATTTGAAATATTTTATGTGCTGACTAAAGAATTATCTGCAGGTTTTTGAAAATAAAAAAGGGGGGGAGGGGGGTACTCTGGCAGCGATCGACTCTCAGCAGTCAGCAGTCAGCAAAAAACCGGTCCATTGGTCGTTGTTCATGCTTTGATTGTGCGCCGACAGAGGATTATTTTCGGCAAGTTGCGAAGTTTTGTTGAATGGACGCGGTTGGGGGTTCATGTTTTTCCACCCTTCCCGTATAAAACCCGGAAAGGGTGGGGCTCCCATATTCCAGACTTCATTAGATCGGATTGAGCGCGGAACCTCTGGAAACTGGTTTACCACTGGAATTCCTCAAATGGTTCCCGTCAAGCAAGCTTTTGTAGTAGTCCACGGTGAGGCCAAGAACTTGGCCATTCACATAATGGTCGAGAACCCAGGCTCGCGCGGCCACGCCCATGCGGCACCGGCGCTCCGGATGACGCAGCAACTGCAGCACAGACTCGCGGATGGCAACGGGGTAACCGGGCGGGATCAGTAGGCCGGTCACCTCCGGAACCACGGCGTCGCGAGAGCCGGTGGACAAGGTGGTCACAACAGGAATCCCGGAGGCCGCGGCCTCGAGGACGACGTTGGGAAATCCTTCGCGCCACGTAGGCAGTACCATCACATCCATCGCTCGGTAGTAGGGCGCAGTGTCGACGACAAAGCCGGTGGTATGAATGCGCGGGTGACTCATGATTTGGAAGCGCAGATCGCGGCCGAGCGCGTCCTCGGAGTGGTCAAACCAGCCCACGAGCAACAGGTGCGCATTGGGCATAGCGTCCAGGATGGCGTCGAATGCCTCAATCAACTCCGGCAGGCCTTTGTCGCGGGTCAATCGGCCTACGAAGCCCACCACATGGGCGTCGAGCGGAAGACCAAGGCATTCGCGTATGTTGCCAGGCCCAGGCGAGAAGTGCTCAACATCGACGCCGTTGCTGCTGCCGTTTCCCAATAAATGCAGCTTAGCTGCCGGCGCAATGCCCAGAGCGAGCGCCTCATTGCGCAGACTGTCACTGTTGCATATCACTGAATGGGCGCAGGCGGAGGTCAATCTCTCCGCAGCCAACAGAATCCAACGCTTGAGCCCGGTCGAGGTCTCGAGCTTAAGTCCACGCAGGAAATAGATCCGAGCCGGCACGCCGCAGAGCATGGCTGCGATCGAGCCTAGCAGCCCGGCCTTGGGCGTGCTGAACTCCGTCATCTCCGGCCTGAGCCGGTACAGCAGCCAGCAGAGACGCAGCAGAGACAGGAGATCAGCAGCCGGGGCCATCCGCCGCCGCATGGGGATCGCGACCACCTCTACCCCTTCTTCGGCAGCGGTGCGGGTAAGCAGCTCGCCGGGACTAGAAACCAGCGTCACTCGAAAGCCCGCCTTGCGCAAAGCACGAAGGCGGCCGCTTAGAACCAGGCAGGTCTGCGGGCTGGTGATACCGACGATAATATGTGGGTTTCGCGATGAACGGGGCGCGCGGCCCCTATGAGCAGCCAAGACCGAAAAGCAGCTGTGCACACGAGAAAATGTAGACAAAAAGGCTGTATTAACAAATATCTTGCTGCGTTCGAGCACGAGTCCCTCCCAGAAAGGACCTTCACAGACCGATATCAAACAGGTATCGGAGATGGACAAGGAGCCGTGCTCGACGGTTTCAGGAGCCTATGCTTATCGAACGCTCGACTGGGCAACCCCATGCCCTGAAGAACGTCACTCCTGCTTTCCGTCTCAGCCGCTCCCCTCGTGACAACGCAGAAAAGCCCTCCTCACTAAGTGGGCTCACCGCTGGAGATAAGTAAAATCAGTATTCTAAGGAAACATTAATAGGCATTAATATGTCAAGAGGAAACTGTGCCTAGGAAAAATGCGCACTAATTTCAGGTAGATAGGAGCGTCGGCTCCGTCCCTGGATGAGATTCCAGGAGCTCCAGATGCAAATCTCTTCGCGTCCGAGGGTTCTATTGTTGATCCCGCATCTGGGCGGCGGCGGCGCTGAGCGCGTGACGGCACTTCTGGCGAAAGGCTTGCCAGCGGAGAAGTACGAGCTGCACCTGGGGCTGATCACTGAGGCAGAGAGCAACGAGGAGCTGCCGCCCTGGGTCACGGTCCACGCTCTGGGCGCGCCACGGGTGCGCGCGGGAGCCTTCCGATTGCTGCTGCTGGTTCGCCAGCTAAAACCAGATCTGATCCTGTCGGGCATGTTTCACCTGAACTTTCTCGTGCTGCTGCTGCGGCCGTTTTTTCCGCGCGGAACTCATGTCGTGGTACGCCAGAACGCGACTGTTTCCTCGATTTTGGCTTTTGGAGGAGTCCCCTGGTACACGCGCCTGCTTTACCGACGACTCTATCGCCACGCTGACCGTGTGATCTGCCAGACTCGGGCGATGGCCGAAGACTTGGCCGAAGAATTGGGGCTTGCGGACCGAATCGCGGTGCTGCCGAACCCGGTGGATGTGGAGCGGATTCGCCATTCCATCAGCCAGGATCAACGCTCACGGGCAGGCCGCGGTCCGCATCTGCTGGCCGTTGGCAGGCTTTCACGGGAAAAGGGCTTCGACCTGTTATTGAGGGCGTTGGCCCAGGTACGAGAACAGTATTCGGGCGCCAGCCTGCTGATTGCCGGTACTGGCCCAGAAGAGGCGGCGCTGAAGGCCGAGTGCCGCGCATTGGGAATCGACACAGCGGTGAGTTTTCTCGGCCACATCGCGCACCCCTGGTCGTATTTCCCGGAGGCAACACTGTTTGTGCTGCCGTCGCGACATGAAGGACTACCCAATGCGCTGTTGGAGGCGGCCGCGGGAGGACTGCCCATTGTGGCTTTGCCGGCTTCCGGAGGCTTGGTGGATTTGGTGCGCGGGCAATCTGGTGTTTGGTTGGGATCAGAGATATCCGCCGAGGCGCTTGCCGCTTCCCTGCTCTCTGCTCTTGGGAGCCTGCGGCCTGGAGAGCGGTTTGCCCATCCCTTTGTTGATGCGTTCCGGATCGATCGCGCGATCCAGGCTTATGAGAGTTTGATCGACGAGGTTCTTGAGATTGGCGGGAAAAGCTAAGCGCGCTGTGAATAAGACTATGAATTAATCTGCACGGTTTTGAAAATATAAAAAGGGGGGGAGGGGGTACCCTGGCAGCGATCAGCTTTCAGCCGTCAGCTGTCAGCTGTCAGCAAAAGACTGGTCCTCTGGTCATTGTTCATGCTTTGATTGTGCGCCGACGGTGGGTTATTTTCGGCAGGACTGGCCGTCCAGGCGAACGGCCCCTTTGGGGGGCACGTGGTGGGAAAGGTTCATCTCTATCCCAGGCCCGAAAATCCGGCTGAAACCGGGCGTTAAAAAGCTGAAAGAACTGGTTCGAATCTTCTGGAAAGTGGTTTGAAAATCAAAAGAAACAGTTTGGAATTTGAAAACAGTGGTTCAGAAACCACCTGCGGTAGGGGACTTGCCGTCCAGGCGGGCGGCCTGCGGCGCAGAGAACGTAAGGATTCCGGATGGGAATCCCAGATCGGCGATGGGCCGTCCACAGAGTTTCAGAGATGAAGAGCGGGGGATTGTGGTCATCGTTCCCCACATCTCAAAGTCGAGGGCCACCCGTGGTTGCGCTGATGAACGACACAATAAATGGCTTTGAAGATGCTATCGCGAAGTTCCGTTGGTAACGAGAGTATAGTTAATTGGAATTTCGAAACGGAAACGAGGACACGATGAAGACTACGACCGTACAAGACATCTGTTCGGAACTTCTTGCTGAAATCCAAGAACTCCAAGCAAACCAGAGTGTGTTACTTGCTGCCTTGGGCAAAGCCGGTGCGACAATGAGCCCCTATGACGCCGGGGATGTGAAGAAGATCGCGCTCCAACAAGCCAAGAAAGGCACCGAAATCATCCAAAAGAGGATAGACAGCCTTAGCGATTAAGTTGTTGCTCCAACCTCTACCTCAACCACAACCGTAGACCGAGATTTGAGGAGGATTCACACATGGTATGGTCTTTCTTGGAGAAATTCCCAAATGTCCGATCGGCTATGTTCGTCAGGGATCAAATTCAATTGCAAAAGCGAAAAAATGATTTGCAAGAACTCTGGCCGAAGTGCTTGGCTGCTAGCGATGGAAACGTGGAAAAAGCCAAGGACCTGCTTGTGGAGATTGTCCACAATAAACCTGCATGGCTTGCGGAAGTTCAACTAGTTGGCCCGTCAGGGAAAGCTCAGGCACTTCGACACCATATTAACTATCTGATGTCACGCACTTCGTTTTCTCCTTCTCTTCCCACCGCTTCCACTCCCGGCATGACGGCAAATTTGAACATCGAGTCAAATATTTCTGGCGCGGACATTGAGATTGACGGCGCATTTGTTGGCAACACGCCTTCCACCGTGGCAGTAGCCACTGGGAGTCACCAAGTCACCGTCAAGAAGAAGGGCTTCACCGTCTGGAGCAGGACGCTCAATGTTACGAGCGGCACGGTTAACCTAAGCGCGGAGCTGGAGGTGGGTATCCAGGTGCAGGACTGAACGGAAAAAGTTAGCAGCTTGGATACAAACGCTTCCAATGATCGGGATCACCGCGCTTGGCGTGCTCAACTCTTCCGGTTAGAAGAGGATCACTTGGGTATTTCTTCTTCGCGTTGCATCCGCATTCGTTCTGTGTCGATCCAGTTGCAACTGTCTTACCATTGCGGATGGCGTGCCATTTTCCTTCCGTTTGTTTCTCCACAAAGATGTCAGGCATAATTCTTCCCTCCTTAACATATTGAAGAACCACATACCATGCATCTCTGCGAATAGAATTGCAAGGAAATTCAACATTGCAGCTGTACTCATTATTGGTACAGAGAGACCGCAACTCCGGCTTGCGAGAAAGTCGTCCGGTCAAACGGAGATTGCACCACCACCCAATCCTGCAGTCCCGATGCTTTTAGGGTCTTTAAACTTTCTACGATCACAACCCCAGCTTCGCCCACAGTTCGTTTACTTTGGCTTTGGTGGCGCGGTCCATCTCTATCATGGCGGGCCAGGGGCGGTTGAAGCCTTCGGCCTTCCATTTTCTGGTGGCGTCTATGCCCATCTTCGAGCCGTAGTTGGGCAGGCGCGAGGAGTGGTCCAGCGAATCGATGGGGCCGAGAGTGAATTGTATGTCGCGCTCGGGATCGATGTTATTGGCTACGCGCAAGACGACTTCGGCGATGTTCTGCACGTCGCAGTCCTCGTCTACTACAACGATGCACTTGGTGAACATGGCCTGGCCGAGCGACCAGATGGCGTTCATTACCTTGCGCGCTTGGCCGGGATAACTCTTGCGGATGGAAACTAACATCAAGTTATGAAATACGGCCTCGACGGGGAGATGAATGTCGACGAGTTCCGGAATCTGCATGCGCATGGCGGGCAGAAAGATGCGCTCGACAGCCTTGCCCATCCAAGCGTCTTCCATGGGCGGCTTGCCAACGATGGTGGCCGCATAGATGGGATCCTTGCGGTGAGTTATACAAGTTAGATGGAAGACCGGGTACTCCTCAGTGAGGGTGTAGAAGCCGGTATGGTCGCCGAAGGGGCCCTCGGCGCGCAGTTCGCCTAACTCGACGTAACCTTCGAGGACGATCTCGGCGTGGGCTGGGACCTGAAGATCGAGGGTCTCACATTGGACGATTTCGACAGGAGAGCCGCGCAGGAAGCCGGCGATGAGAAACTCTTCGACCTCGGGCGGCGCGGGAACGACGGCGGCAAAGGTGGTGGCCGGATCGGTGCCGATGGCTACGGCAACTTCGAGACGCGAGCCTTTCAAATTGCCCATGGCCACTTGCGGTAGACCACTAATGGGGCCATCGGGAATAGCGATTGCGCCGCCGGCGGACTCGGCCATGGCGGCCACGGCTGCTGCTTTCTCGTTGCCCCCAGAGCCTTCAGCGGCCGCTCTCCGCAGGAGTTCGCGATAGTGCTCGGCGGCGACCTTCTGCCGTTGCCAATGCATGCCGGTGGTTTGGCCGTCGTAGACCTGCATTCTATACATGCCGATGTTGCGCTTGCCGGTGCGCGGGTCGCGGGTGACGACGCAAGGCAAGGTGATGAAGCGGCCTCCGTCGTGCGGCCAACACTTGAGGATTGGGAACCAGTTGAGGTCAAGATTTTCACGGCGAATGATTTCCTTGCAGGGGGCGTCTTTGGCGTTGACGGTTTTGGGAAAGGCGCTGGTGAGCGCGCCCAACTGAGGCAACATCTTGAGTTTGTCGATGAAGCCTTCTGGGGCCTTCATATTCAGCAGTCCTTTGATGCGATCCGCAATTTCATCCAGACGATCGACGCCGAGCGCGAGAGCCATGCGCCGCTCGCTGCCGAATTGATTGATAAGGACTTTGTGGCCGGGATGGCCTTTCACGTTCTCGAAGAGCAAAGCAGGGCCGCCGGGAGCGTACTTCCCTGCACTGCTCTGCGCGCCAAAATTCGTTCGCGCGCCAATCCCCACACCTATCTTGGAGACGCGGTCTGTGATCTCCGTGATTTCCAGTTCGGGCGAAACCTCTTCGCGGATGCGCTTCAGCTCGCCGTGCTTTTCAAGTGTTTTGATCCAGTCGCGTAAGTCGTCGTAGGCCAAGGGCGCAATCTCCTGAGACGCGATTCTTCCCCCATTCATACTAAGGCTTGGAGGCGCGCTTGAGATTTTGCCTTTCAGATTGACCTATGCGATACTTTCGCGGACGACGCTTGTGTCGCGAAGAGGAGCCCCATGAGTCATTCCCCGTCGAGTTACACCACTACCTACAAATCTGTGCCCTACTTCAAGCTGCGGCAGCCGGCCCCTCAGGGCATGCAAGCCGCCGCAGCATCGTCCGCAGGACCGTGGACCGTGCCCAACCTTTGTTCAGCTTATAACTGGCCTGCGAAGCTCACGGGCGGCGGCGTGATAGCCATCGTTGAACTAGGCGGCGGATGGGTGCAGTCGGACATGGACTCGTTTTTTCAGTCGATTGGGCAGCCCTCGCCGCAGATCACAGACGTGTCCGTCGATGGCACCGAGAACAGTCCCAATCAGAGCGTGGGCTCGGCGGACGACCCGGACTACGAGGTGGCTCTCGACATCCAAGTATCCGGAGCGGCCTATTACGCGGCTACCGGCCAAGCGGCCACCATTCGCGTCTATTGGTCGCAGGACATTGGGACTGCGGTCGCGAAGGCAAGCGCCGATGGGTGCGATGTTTGCTCCATTTCGTGGGGCTCGGACGAGGCCAACTGGGGCAACACCGCCGCGGAGCAGATGGAAGCGACCGCCGAGGCTGCGACCAGTGCCGGCATGATCGTGTTTGGCGCATCGGGAGACAACGACTCCAGCGACGGCGGACAAACTCCCGCGAACGTGGATTGTCCATCGTCGTGCCCGCATGTCGTGGGCTGCGGAGGAACCAACAAAACTCCGACAGATGAGACGGTGTGGAACGACAACCCCGGCAAAACCGATGGCGAAGGAACGGGCGGCGGATACTCGACCATCTTCCCGGTGCAGGCATTCCAGATTGGCGCGCCGATTCCGCCGGCTAATAACCCCTATGGCTCGGGGCGAATGGTTCCTGACGTCTGCGCGGACGCCGACCCTAACACCGGTTACGAGATTGTCGTTCACGGAGCACAAACTGTGGTGGGCGGCACGAGCGCGGTTGCGCCGCTTTATGCCGGACTTTTTGCCTCGTTTGGGACGAAACTCGGGTTTGTGACGCCGAAACTTTGGGGAAACCAGGGAGATTTCAACGACATTACTGTGGGTAACAACGGTTTTTATAACGCTGCACCGGGTCCTGATCCATGCAGCGGAATCGGGTCGCCCATTGGAAACAGCATTGCTGGGTTGTTTGTGGAGCCGTCGAAAACTTAATGGATTATTTTCCAACCGGGACCGCGGGCGCTATCGAGACTGCGGGCTGAACCGCTACCGCAGGCACGACAGCGTCCAGCGGAAATCCTAGGCGCTTCCATGCGTCGTAGCCGCCGCGCAGGGGACGGACGCGCTCTATGCCGAGCTTGTGCAGGGTCATGGCAGTTTTGGCGGCGGTAGCCTCGCTGGGGCAGCTGCAGAAGAGGATGATATCGCGGTCGCGGGGAATCTCAAGGTGGCGCGCGGCGAGGCTGTCGGGCGAGAAATGGAGCGCGCCGGGCAGCGTGAAGGGGTCATCGACGAGTTCCAGCGGATGACGCAGATCGGCAATGAAGACCGGCTCGCCGGCATCGAGATAACTCTTAAGTTCCTCTGGCTCGAGACGTGCGGCGACTAACTTTTTGATTACCATGCGGCGGCGAATTACGCGGCCTATAAAGAAGGCGAGGATGCCGAGAACCAGCAGAGCGCCAGAGAACCTGCCTGCCCAGTTTAATAACCTCGGGTCGCGCCTAAGTATATCGCCGAAGAAGCGTCCGAGGGTGAGCAATACACCGACCCACGCTGTAGCGCCGATGGCATCGAAGAGCAGAAACCGGCTATAAGCCATTCCGTTCTGTCCGGCGACGGGCGGGACCAACGTGGCCAGGCCGGGAACAAACTTGGCGACCATCACCGTGACCTCGCGGCGACGGCCGAAGGAGTCCTGGGTGCGGCGGACGCAGATCGTAGGCTCCATAGATAATTTGCAAAGGACACGCAGAACAATGTGCCCGTAGCGGCGGCCGATGAAGAACCAGACACTGTCGGAGATGAGCGCCGCAGTCAGTGCGGCCAGCAATGCGAGAGGAAAACTGAGTTCGTGCTCGGCGGAAAGTGCTCCGGCAGCCAGCAGCACCGGCGTGGCAGGCAGTGGTATACCCAGTTGCTCTACCAGAACCCAGCAGAAGAGCAGCAGATAGCCGTAAACGAGCAGAATGTGTTCGGGCAAAGCCATTAGAGAGGGTCCTGTTATCGCTTCCGGTGAATTAGACCACCCCGGTTTCACGTGCCCGTCAAAAAACTGGAACCGTAGAAGGTCTCATCGTGTTCGATGATTTAGACGAGGAATTGTTTCAAGCGACGAGAATTCGCGTCGTCAATGCAGAACAGGCCACCCGAAGGCGACCTGTTTGCTGGATCTCGAAAGCACGGAAGAGTGTTGGTCTACGGCTGAATCTGCGGAGAAGCGGCTGCAGCTGGAAGGGATGCCGCGTCCTGCGAACCCTTGGAGGCAAACCAATTGCGATCCCATAGGTTCTTGTAGAACTCACCGGTCAGCTCGGCGGCGCGGGGGCCGAAGGTGGGCCGTCCTCCTTCGAGGAAGAAGACTGTAACCAAGCTGCCTTGCGGCGAATCGGAGTAAGAGGCAAACCAGCCGAAGCGGGTGCCCTTGTCGGAGCAGGTTCCAGTTTTGCCGAAGACAGGCAGCTCATGGAAGTTGGTGCGCAGCTTGCGGGCCGTGCCGTACTCGACCGCGCCGGCCATTCCGTCCTGCAGTTCGGGAAGGTAGCGGGCGATGTCCAATGTGCGCTTCACCTTGGGCTGAAGAGCCGCGGACTCTTGCAGCGTGGTCGGATGCTGCAGGTAGTAGAGCGTTCCGCCGTTAGCGATGGCAGCCACAAAGGCGCCTAGCTGCAGCGGGGTGAGCGAAACGCCCTGACCGAAGCTGCACATGCGCGCGACGCCGCCTTCTGAGGCGGGCAATTCCTTGTCCGGATAGACGCCCAGTTGCTCGCCATCAATATTGTAACCGGCCAACTCGCCGAGGCCAAATTGATTGGCATAGTAGCGCACTCGCTCAAATCCCAGTTCGCGGCCCAACTCCTCGAAGTAGAGGTTATTGCTCTTGGCCAACGCCTGGGTCATGTTCATGTGGAAGCCGCCCAACTTGACGGGCGTATCGCTGGTGACCAGCCTCTCGGAGAGCGCGGCCAGTGCCACGGTCAGCTTAATGGTGGAGCAAGGCTCGGCACCGGGTGAAAGGGCCAGCTTCTGGTTGACCATGGCCAAAATGCGGCCATTGGAGGGGTCTATGACCAGGGCTGTACCGTTCATGTCGCCCAAAGCGTCCACAACCGCTTTACGGACTACGGGGTCTTCGCCCGCCGTCACATCGCCCGAAAGAATGTCGCCGCTGGCAAAGGAACTGGCGGTGAAACGCTCATAGTAGCGATGATGGTGGGTGGTGAGCGACGCAAGGCGAGTGCCGGGTCTGACATTCCCTCTTGCGGCGCGGTGGGCTCGGTGCCCCACAATCACCGCTTTGGATGCTGCTGGGGTTGCTCCGGCGTTTACCGCTCCGGCAGAAGCGCCGGTGGAGCTGACGACCGGCTTGGCGACCCTCGATACTGCTGAGCGATGGTGGGAGCGATGTGACTGTGAAAGGTGGGGTTCGGTTGCCTTGGCGCGGTGCAGCGAGTGCGGCGCGTCAAGCGCCTGCGCGATCCTGGCGCCAAAGCCGGAACCGATCAGAACCAATGTACATGCTGAAAAGCGGAAATAATTCATCCAGTCAGTGTCCTCTCACCCATGGGCTGGTCATGTCGTGCATTCCCCTAAGGGCTTGCGCTTCATGCCATTCTGGAGCGGCTCCCATGCGTGCAGCCTCGCTAACCCAGTACAAATAGCCCTTTCTCAGTGAGAAAAAGCCACCAGCTTGCACCGGTTTCGGATGACCGCAGTCGTCCCACCAGTCTTATCGGCCATTCCGCTGACAACTTGCAGTCTCGATCGCGGATAGTGCCAATTCTCATCCAAATTCAGCGGCCAGTGAGCCTAAGATCAATGTTACCTGAAACATCGATTCGTTCCACAACACCTGCATTGTCGGCAAGGCCACCCGGCGTTTTTTTAAAAACTACAAATTGATGAGCTACATTGAACTATAGCCCTCATTGCAATTTCAGACAAGATTACTCGTATTCAAACAACTTAAAACCTTAGTCTGCGCAGGAATGCGGGCTTGTCCAACTCGCGCTGCTGCTCTTCATCGTTTTCGGTGAAAAGCGTAGCTGCGGGCTGGGCGCGATATTCGTCAAGCGGAGCTGGGCTGAGCACCCCGCTAGCAAACTCCGCAGAGTAGTCCCTGGGCAGCGGGGCGTAAATCGGCTCCTCGGACAATTCGGCAAACCTCGGGCGCGCCGGTTCGACTGCCGGTTCCCTCGGCGCCGGCTCAAAGGCCGTGACTGTCTCGACAGGCGGAGCTACAGCGCGAATAAAGTCCTCGGAGGGGGAGTAGAGAGCCGGCACATCTGGCTTGATCGCCTCCATCGGTTCCTCTTCTTCTTCGTCCTGCGAGAGAAAGCGCGGCAGTGCAGGCGGGGGCGCGGGAGCTTGAACAGGCGCAGGCTCGGAGGGCGCGCTGTCGAATGCGGCAACTGGAACCACAACTACGGGAGCCTCGGGCACGGGAGTTACGGATACAGGGGTCACAGGTACAGGGGTTACGGACACGACGGTCGCGACTAGGGGGACCGAAGTCAGCGGTTCCGAGGTGCCGGGAATTGAGACCACCGGCGCTTCTTCGACGGCCAACATGCGCGCTCGCCGCTCCGGACTCTGGTCACGGAAGCCTGTGGCGATAACCGTGATCTTGACATCCTCGCCCATCCTCTCGTCGAGAACCGCGCCAAAGATGATGTTGGCATCCTCATGGGCGGCGGACTGAATGAGCGACGAGGCCGCGTTGACCTCAGAGAGCTTGAGCGAACTGGAGCCGGTAATGTTGATGAGGATGCCGCGCGCGCCGTCGATGGCGCCAGCTTCGAGAAGGGGCGAGGCCATTGCAGCCTGAGCCGCTTCAATGGCGCGATCTTCACCGGAGCGAATGGCCGTGCCCATCACCGCGTGGCCCATGCCAGCCATGGTGGTTTTCACGTCGGCAAAGTCACGGTTGATTATGCCGGAGATGGTAATGATGTCGGAGATGCCTTGCACGCCTTGGCGGAGCACGTCGTCGGCGATGCGGAAACTCTCAAAGAAGCCGGTGTCTTTGGCTACGGCGAGCAGCTTCTCATTGGGGATCACGATCATCGTGTCCACACTTTCGATCAGCTCCTTGAGGCCGCGCTCGGCCTGCTGTAAGCGGCGCTTGCCCTCGAATGCGAAAGGCCGGGTAACGACAGCCACGGTCAAAATACCCAACTCGCTGGCGAGCGAAGCGATGACCGGCGCGGCGCCTGTGCCTGTTCCTCCGCCCAAGCCAGCGGTGACGAATACCATGTCCGCGCCTTCGAGGGCCTCGATGATCTTCTCCGAATCTTCAAGAGCAGCGCGACGGCCCAGGTCAGGGTTAGCCCCGGCACCGAGCCCTGAGGTAAGCCGAACACCGAGTTGCAGCTTGACCGGAGCTTGCGAGAGCTTGAGCGCCTGCACGTCGGTGTTGGCTGCGATAAACTCAACGCCTTCCAAGCGAGCTTGAATCATCCGATTGACGGCGTTGCCGCCGCCGCCCCCCACACCTATAACCTTGATGCGCGCTCCACGTGGAATCTCTTCGTGATATTGAATGCGCATCTCTCCAGCTTCATTCTTCTGCTCTTCCATTTATCCTCCGGCTTCCTGCTCTATGGCGTAGGAAAACGCTAAAAGCTTGCTGCAAAAACGGCGCGCAATTTCGAGCGCAAATTGTTGCTCTCCGCCGCGCGATTCACCCTCGTGCGATGAGCATACAGTAGCATCCCGACGGCCGTCGAAAAGCCGGGATGAATTAATTCTCCTGGCATATTAGATAGACGCACCGGCAGCCCGGTTCGCGCCGGAACGCGCAATTGGCTCTCGGTGATGTCCAACATGCCGGGCAGCATGGCCCCACCGCCGGTGAGCACGCAACCTGCGCCCAGGGCCTCTACCACGCCGCCTTGACGCAGGCTTTCTCTCACAAAATAAAGCAGCTCACGGCCACGCGGCTCGAGGATCTCGGCAATGGTGCGCAGGCGCAACATCTGCGGCTGAGGGTTGGCAATCTCGATCTCCGCAAGCTGCGGAACGGCCGTCACCACGGTATGGCCGTACTGGCGCTTCAATTCCTCAGCGTAGGCCACTGGCATCTGCAGGCCCACCGCCAGATCGTTGGTAAAGTGATGGCCACCAATGGGCACCGATGCAGTATGCGCCACCGCGCCCTCGAAAAAAACCACGAGGTCGGTGGAGTGGGCACCGATGTTGACCAGGCACACGCCCAACTCCCTTTCGTCGGCCGAAAGCGTCGCTTCGGCTGCGGCAATCGACTCCAGCACAGCCTCGGTCACCTCAAGCCCGGCCCGGTTGGCGCAGGTCACCGTGCTTTGCAGTGCACTGCCGGAGCACGTGGCGATGTGCAGGTCTACCTCCAACCGCGCGCCCACCATGCCCACCGGATCGAAGATGCCCGGCTGATCATCGAGGATGAATTGGCGGGGCAACAGGTGCAGAATCTCGCGGTCTGGAGGTCTTTGCACGGCCCGCGCCCGCTCGACGGCGCTGCGCACATCCTCCTTGTCGATCTCGCGCATGCGGCCACCCAGTTCGATTCCGCCGTTGGTATTGAGCCCGCGAATATGCGGCCCGCCCACGCCCACCACGCACTCGTCGATGTTGGCGCGCGTTACGCGTTCGGCCTGCTCGCTCGCTGCCTTCACAGCCTTGGCCGCGGGGGCAAGATCGGCAATGAGTCCTTTGCGCATCCCCGCCGATTCCACAATTCCATGCCCGCAATAGCGCAAGGCGCCTTCATTCAGGTCCGCCGCCAGTACTCGCGTCCACGCGCTGCCGATGTCCAGCACTACGATCAGATTGTCTCGTTTCTGGCTCATTGCGCTCACTGACCCTCGCCGGTGGATGTGGCCGGACGGGCGGTTGGGATGGTCTTCCGTTTGCTTGCGTTCAGCGCGGCGCGTTTGGCCTCCGCCGTTTGCTTCTTTGCCTTTGCCTTACCGTTATTGAGGGCCGCCTTCCGCTTCACGACGGTCTTTCCGCCCGCTTTTGGTTTCTTGGAGCCTTGCTTCCCCTTGACGGCAGGCCGGGTGTGTTTGGCTTGGGCTTTGGCCTCTGTATCCGAGCCAACAGAATTGGCGGCAGCTTTAGCTTCCGATGGTTGCTGCGCAGGAGATTCGCCGGCAGTTTGTCCGCTTTGCGCGGCTTGCCCTTGCGAGGACTTGCCATCACCAGCGTTGGCCGCGGCCTGATCGTCCGCTGCTGCTTGCGCTACGTTGGTGCCGGGAGCCATCTCTAGCACTACCTGCTGGTCATTGCGCAGGTCCACGGCCGTTAGCTTGGGATACTGCTGACGCCATTCGGCGATGTGCGCCTTGTAACGCTGGTAGCGATCCAGAAAGTGATCCTCACCGAAGTGAGCGAGAATGTCGCTCCCCTGCTCGGGCATCAGCACGCGGGCATCTTGGGGATCGGTCAAGTCGATCTCGGAAATTTGCGCGGAGTAATTCTGGCCGCTGGCGTCCAACTCGGCGAGCAGCCGCTGATAAACCGCCATGCGCATCTTGCGCGCGTCGGGCGGGTCGTGGGCGTTGATGCCGGTGACCACCGGAAACGAGTAGTTGTGCTGGGCCATCATAGCCGCCGGCATATCAAGCAGAACCCCGCTGCCGTCAACCAAACCGATTTGTTGACCCTGGCGTACAAAGGCCACCGGATGCCGCTCCACTACCGTGACCCGAATCTGGTCCGGAAGCAGACGCATCACCGTAGCTTTTTCTATCCAAGAGATCTCTTCCAATCGCTTGCGCCGCTCATTGAGCGGAACGAAGAAGATGTTGCGCCCAATATCTTTTTCGAAGACCGACATGAATTCTTCGCGGCTGACCTGGGTCAGGCCAGTAGCTTCAATGTTGCCTGCACCGGCGATGCGGAAACGTCCGTCGCGGCCCAGGTAGGTTTTCAGGAAATAAATGGAGGTAGCGATGCCTCCAAGGACGATCAGTACGGCCAGCAGTAGGAACGCACGCCCCACCGTGCTCGAGGGACGCCACCAATGCCCGCCCTTACTCAGCCAATTGCGGCGCGGACCACTTGGGCGCGTCGACTCGTCGCCGTCAGGGTCCCGCATCTCCAGCGGCATGCCCGGCAACAGGCGCCCGGTTGGAGGCGCACCTTGGGGCACACGCCGGAAGCGAGGTTCCGCGGGCACTTCGTCTTCCCACACGAGGGATCGGTTTCTGCTACTGCTTTGCATCGTCACGCCCGAGCAAGGTCGTGAGATTCGCCAACTTTTACTATAGCTTGCACTGCGCCAGCATTTTCTTGCAACGGGAGCAAGAGGAACCCGTAACGTTACGGGTTGTGGCGTTTTGAAGCAGCGGGCGGCAATCAGGATCCATTGTCGCTCGACCCAGCTCCCCTGTCAGCATCGAGTAGTTGCACGCGGACGGCTCCGCGCTGGAACACGAGTGCGGCAGCGCCTCTGAGCCGGGCGATCTCTCCTTCATGCGTGGGAAGAATCCGCGGCAGCGCTTC
>JBEKRS010000011.1:0-111352 GCA_049518535.1 Occallatibacter sp.
CTGTGGACCTTGGAGGCCATCCTCAACCCTGCGCAGCCTGCTTCCACCAAGGTCGCTGCGTAGTAACATCAACCTAACCGCCGCCCGCCACTTTCAACTACGTGCGGGACATGCTCGGAAAATGTACGGACTGGCCAGACGGAAGAATGGCCTTGATCGAAATCTGATCGCTAACGGAGAGATTCGGCACCTCGGAAATTGGCAGCGTTCTGCCGCCATGAGTTACCTTAACTTCAAGCGCGGGACCAGCGAGATCGAACGGCGCTGGATCCGCATATGCGAGGCAGGAAATCGCAAGGAACAACTGACAGCAAACGCTCAGCCGAGAAACCATACTGGATTTTGACCTCTACTGTAATAAGACGGCTTGGCACCAGATTCGCAATTCGAGACCGTTTCTTGCACGTTTCGGAAGGTCAGAAGAAAATTGCGAACAGCGCGTATTTCGGGTGAGATTACATCGGGGATCATCGCTGCCTCGGTAGCAAATGCGATGGTGTCGAATACTTGCAACGTTCAATTTTTTCAGCTCTTCTGCAGGAAGACACACGCACTCTTTTAAGCATGGCATATAACCTGAATTTCAGACTGTTCTTTTGGGGACAGTTCCCATTTGGTTACCGCAGGTTTTTGAACTCCCCGCCGGCAACGCGTGTGCGTCGATTCGCAGCGCATCGCTTTGCAATGCATATTGCATCGACGCCGACCATTTTCTCATCAGTCCGGACTCTGCAAAGCGCGATTGCATTTTAAACTTGTGTGTCAGCCGCCCTTTACAATGGACTCGATGGAGCAAACCGTCAATCCGCTCACGCTTTCCCAACCAATGGGCCGGATACTCGATGCGCCGCCTCCCATGCGTCTTTGGCACCTGTTGAGCCTCGACGCACCCACCGTTGCTGTAGCGTGGTCGCTCGGCTTTGCCAAAGCGGCAGGCGTACCTGGTGCGCCTATGTAAGTGACCGCCTCCTTGACGCCCGCTCCGCGCTGCGCACAGAACAGGTCCACCATCTTCGCCAACGGCATCTCTTCCACTGGCAGCACCGCAGCAGCATTTTTCCTCTCGCCCTCACAGCCGCCTGCGTTAGCGCTTGGATCGTTTTTTCTTTCATGCCAGACGAAGCACGCGAGCGCAATGTCCTGCTCGCCGCGGCCGGCGTCACCTATTTCTCTGGCATACACATCAAAACCAAGTTTCGAGCGCTGCTTCCCAAAGAATTGCTCGTAGCTGTCTTATTCACGACAGGCTGTGCGCTTCCCACTATCGGCCGAATGAGAGCTCTTTCCGCTGCATTTATCGTTGCAATTATCTTCTTTGCAGGTCTGGCCTGGCTCAACTGCCACGCTATCGAGTGCTGGGAGTCCGTCGGGCAAACCTGTTCAGGTCCTCAAATTTATTCCATTGCAAGCCTGCTTGCTCTTGCCGGTCTCCTTGGCGCAATCGTTCTCTTCGCACCTCATTCCAGTGAAGCAACTCTCATAGGAGTCGGCGCTGCCAGCGCCATCCTACTCGCCTTGCTTGACAGAATTCGCGATCGTCTAACCCCTTTGGCGTTGCGTTCAGCCGCCGATCTGGTTTTGCTTACTCCGCTCTTACTGCTACTTCGATGAATCAACCACCCAATTTCAACCGGCTCTCTCGGCTTTATCTTTGGATGGAGTTGTTGAGCTTCGGTCCTTGGCTCATGCTTTGCCGATGCGCCTTCCTGAATGAATGCTGCGCCGCGCGCCGCGCACTCGCTTTAGGAGACGGCGATGGCCGCTTCACCGCCCGTCTGCTCCGCAAAAACTCCACCATCCAGATTGACGCCGTCGATGCCAGTCGAGCCATGCTTGAGGCGCTCGTTTACCAGGCCAGGCCGGACGCAGTCCGCGTTCGCGCCTTCCACGCCGACATTCGGAAATGGCAGCCTGAAGGCCTACCCTACGACTTGATCGTTTCGCACTTTTTCCTGGATTGCCTCACCACAGCGGAGGTTCAGTCGCTGGCAGCCACCCTAGCTCGCGCAGTGTCTCCTGGGTCTCAATGGATCGTCTCAGAGTTCGCTATTCCAGCGAACTGGTTTGGCCGACTTGTAGCGCGACCAGCAGTGTGGGCACTTTACTGTGCCTTCGGATGGCTTACCGGGCTCCAAGCGCGCAGCCTGCCCGACCATTTCCTGGCTTTCCGGCAAGCTGGTTTCACCCTACAGAAGCGTAAACGGCGCCTAGGCGGTTTGCTCATCAGTGAGCTTTGGTCTGCAGCTTCAACCTGCGACCCGATTCGAGGCTGATTCAAACATCTTGAATCTATCGCTTTGGACAATTTGTGCACGGAATTTCGATAGCCGGTTCATGGAGCGCGGTTATACCAGCCGTGTCCAGATATTTAATTTTTGGGACATGGAGACTGCCAGGTGGTCGTTTATTGGGAAGCTGCACCGCGGCCATCCGGCTGGAGCTATTCTCTTTTTGTTCGCTTTTCTATATCATTGTGTGTCCAGCCCTGCTACAATCCCATCGAAATGCATTCCATGCTCTTGTCTTTTCTCACCCTTCTTTCGAAGGGGAGCAGGCACGGATGCTAAAGGAGTTCTCCCAATGGCGATTGCCGATGACCGCAGCAAAGCGGATGACCGCACGAAAGCCGTAGATCTTGCCCTGGCACAGATCGAAAAGCAGTTTGGCAAAGGATCGATTGTCAGGCTCGGGTCCAAGGAAGCGCTGCTGCCGATTGCCGTGATCTCGACCGGCTCGATCAGCTTTGACGCGGCAACGGGCGTGGGCGGCGTTCCTCGCGGTCGCGTGATTGAGATCTTTGGCCCTGAATCCTCCGGCAAGACGACGATTACTTTGCAAATCATCGCTGAGGCTCAGAAACTGGGCGGGCTGGCTGCATTTGTGGATGCCGAGCATGCCCTGGACCCCGCTTACGCGCGCAAGCTGGGAGTGGATATCGACAATCTTCTGGTCTCGCAGCCGGACAGTGGCGAGCAAGCCCTGGAGATTACCGAGGCCCTTGTCAGAAGCGGCGCAATCGACGTGCTAGTGGTCGATTCGGTGGCCGCGCTGGTGCCCAAAGCTGAGTTGGACGGCGAGATGGGCGACTCGCACATGGGTTTGCAGGCGCGCCTCATGTCCCAAGCTCTGCGCAAACTGACCGGTACGGTCTCGAAGTCGCGCACGGCGCTTATTTTTATTAATCAGATTCGCGAAAAGATAGGTGTCATGTTCGGCAACCCAGAGACCACGACGGGCGGGCGCGCTCTGAAGTTCTACTCGTCGATGCGCGTTGACATCCGCCGCATTGCCGCGATCAAGGACGGCGACGCGGTGACCGGCAACCGGACCAAGGTCAAGATCGTCAAGAACAAGGTGGCTGCGCCGTTTCGCGAGGCCGAGTTCGACATCCTCTACGGCGAAGGCATCAGCCGCGAGGGCGACGTGCTCGACTTGGCGGTGGCCAACAACCTTGTCGAGAAGTCCGGCGCCTGGTATAGCTACGCCGGCGAGCGCATTGGCCAGGGCCGCGAAAATACCCGCACCTTCCTCAAGGACAACAAGGATGTCTTCGCCAAAATGGATGCCGAGCTGCGCAAGAAGATGGGTATCGGAGGCAGCAAAGGCGAAGTTCCTGAGGTGCCGGTGGCCGGACCCGCGGAGGCTAAGGAAGCTGTCAAGCCGCGCAAGGGAGCAGGAACTTCCGCGTAGGACTTCGCGTTCTTCGAGAATCCCAGGTCTCAAAAACCAGGTCTGGGGCACCCAGCACCGGCGGGAAGACCAGATGATTTGCCCTTCATGTAACAGGCAGATTTCGGATGAACATACGGCTGTCTGCCCAAATTGTATGGGGTTGTTGGAAGGTCACGTTTCGAAGTCCAGTGCTGACGGAAGCATTTCGGAATTGCCTGAATCGCGGTGTGGAAGTAACACGCGAGAAGGTGAAGTAATCAATATCGGGATTTGGGTGTTTTTGTCCTTCGCAATCTTGACGCTGGTAGCCACCGCGATGAAGGGATTTGTTCCTTTGGATCTGCTCGAAGTGGCCTTCTGGGCAGGGCCGGCTTGGTTTTGGCACAAGAAGAAAATCGTCAGCCAAAGGTCGAGAGTTGTCGTCGGCGTTCTTGCGGTACTGGTGGCATTCGGAGAGGGCTATTCAGTAGCGCGGCACAGCACAACAAGTTACACATATTTGCAGATGGGCAGCCACCAGATTCGCATCGACAATTCAGCTGGACGAACCGATCAGCTTTGGACCACTGGATGGAAACCCATAAGCTATGATCGCCCGGCAAGCGAGATTAGCCTCAGCGAGTCCAGCCACCTCCTTGACGGCATTTGGCCGATTCAACTTAGCAACGGTCGTTGGGAAGGACAGAGGATTTGCTTTGATGTTCAAAACAAATCAACCTACGTTCTTAAATCTATTGAAATATCGGTTATCATTGCGCCGAAATCTGCATCTGACTCACCCGTGAAGTTTTCCGTGGTCATGCGCCCTGAGGTCTATGGCCTTCTAGACGTAGGGGACAATGATAGTTTTTGCGGGACGGCGGTTACCTTTCCTGGCCAAGCCGAGTGGTCCTATGATTTTCAAAGCTACACTGGTTGGAAGCGGTGAAGGTTAGCCTACCAAGTCTCGATTTGTTCAATTCCATGACATCCATTACACATTGTCATCGACGATCCTTTACACTTCCGACGGGTTCTGTAAAAAGTATGTTAAGGTAGAGCAATTCACCTGATTTAGCAGACTGCACAGGCCTGATTGTATCTCGCACTTATCGCCGCCCGTGCCCATGCACAAATACCAATAACCGCAAGAGCAGCAGCAAAATGGCAAATGCAACTACGCATACCAGGATCAGGCGATTCGAGCGCGGCTTTGCTTCGCGAGACTTTGCTTTGCGAGTCATGGGCTGCGAAACTAGATAGCGAATTCATTCTAACGCGAGAATCGGAGCGACTGGCGCGGGCTTGAGCCGACTCGATGCGGGGCGATACGTTCAGATATCTGCTTTTGAGGCTGCTGATACAATAGAAAAGTGCCGCAGTGTGCGGTGAATTGATTTATTTTTTGTCCTCCAACCCTATGGCCTACAAGGCCGCACCCGAGAGAAGGAAAACCGTACCTGTGAGCCAGACGATACGCAATATCGCCATCATTGCCCATGTTGACCACGGCAAGACAACATTAGTGGATGCCATGCTGCGGCAGTCGGGAACGTTCCGCGCCAACGAGCAGGTGGCCGAGCGAGTGATGGACTCGAACGAACTCGAACGGGAGCGCGGCATCACCATCCTTGCCAAGAATACGGCCATCAACTTTGCGGGCGGCAAGATCAACATTGTGGATACGCCGGGCCACGCAGATTTTGGTGGCGAGGTTGAGCGCGCGCTGAAGATGGTTGATGGCGTGATGTTGCTGGTGGATGCGGCCGAGGGCCCGCTGCCGCAGACGCGCTACGTCCTGTCCAAGGCTCTGGAAGCCAAGCTTAAGCCGATCGTAGTTATCAATAAAATCGACCGGCCCGACGCGCGCCCGCAGGAAGTGTTGAACGAGATTTACGACTTGTTCATCGACCTAGATGCGGACGAGACGCAATTGGATTTTCCGGTACTCTACGCGGTTGCCAAACTGGGCCAGGCAACCCTCGATCCGGCCATGCCAGGCGTGAATTTGCAGCCGCTCTTCGAGAGCATCGTCTCGACGATTCCGCCAGCCACCGGTGACGCCAATGGCACATTGCAGATTCTGGTCACCAATCTCGATTATTCCGATTACTTCGGCCGCATCGCCATCTGCCGCGTCTTTCAGGGCACGCTCCACGCTGGCGACGACGTGACCATCTCCAAGCGCGATGGGTCGTTGATGAAGACGCGCATCACCAAGCTCTTCACCTTCTCCGGCCTTAAGCGAATCGAGACCACCGAGACCACGATGGGCGACATTGTGGCTGTAGCCGGCGTCGAGGGCATCACCATCGGCGAGACCATCACTAGCGTCGAAAACCCCTCGCCGCTGCCGCTCATTGTTATCGATGAACCGACCATTGCGATTCAGTTCAGCGTCAATAACTCCCCATTTGCAGGGCGCGAAGGCAGCTATGTCACTAGCCGCAACCTGCGCGAGCGTCTGGAGAAAGAGTTACTTACTAACGTCAGCATTCGCGTCGAAGATACGGGCTCGCCAGATAGCTTCAAGGTGCTGGGCCGTGGCGAACTGCAACTGGCAATCTTGATTGAGATGATGCGCCGCGAGAGTTTTGAGTTAATGGCTGGGCGTCCGGAAATTGTAACTAAGACCGTGGACGGTGTGCGTATGGAGCCGGTCGAGCATCTGACCATCGATGTGCCTGAAGCCTACACCGGCGTGGTGATTGAGAAGCTTGGCCCGCGCAAAGGCGAGATGACCAAGATGCATAATCACGGCTCAGGCCGCGTGCGCTTGGAGTTTCGCGTGCCCAGTCGAGGACTTATCGGCCTGCGCAGCGAAATGCTCACCGAGACGCGCGGCACCATCGTGATGAACGCGCTCTTCGACGGTTACATTCCTTACCAAGGCGAGATTCCGCAACGTCCCACGGGCGCATTGATTTCGGACCGCCAAGGAATGACTACGACTTATTCGCTCAATGGCCTGCAGGAGCGCGGCATGTTGTTTGTGGGAGCGGGAGTTGAGGTCTACGAAGGGATGATCGTCGGCGAGCACGCGCGCGACAACGATCTCGACGTGAACGTCGTCCGCGAAAAGAAGATGACCAACATGCGCGCTTCGAGCGCCGATGAGGCCATTCGCCTGGTGCCTTACAGGAGTCTGAACCTGGAGCAGGCCATCGAATTCATCGCCGAAGACGAGATGGTGGAAGTAACTCCCAAGTCGCTTCGCCTGCGCAAGAAGATACTGCAGCAAAACCGCAGGCCGAAGCGTTGGGAAAAGAACGGTGAATAAAGCTCTGATTTCGACGCGTAAGGGATTTGGCGAGTACTCTATCTCTTAGGTTTCCCAGGTTCCAAATTCGGGACCTGGGACACCCGGTACTCGGTCTTTTCTTTGTAAATCGCACACTTGCAAATAAACACTAAATCAAATATAGTTGCTGACCTGAGGCATTCGGGGGAAAATTTCGTGGAGGATTAGATGCCATTTTTCAAGAATTTCCTTGGCAAACCTGAGCAACAAATAGAGACATATTGGGATGGATTTTATGATCTTGTCGAGAAGTTCAAACTGAGTTTTGATCTTGACGACTGGAAAAGTGGATTACCAAAATACTATTCTTCAGCGGAACAAAAGGGGATCAATCAGACCAACGCGAGGTTGAAATACGCTGCTGGATGTCCAGAAGTTGCTGAGCCGCTTCAAAGACTAGTTGGCGAAATCGGCCTTATATCTACAGCAAGAGAGTTGAAGGACGCCTTATCGGACAATATGGATGAAAGTGAAGAGGACTTCCAAACTGGATGCATTGTATCAACCTACCTTAAGGCGTGGCTCTGCAATTCAAGCCCGTTTATACTTTTGGAGCTGGCCAGCTTCCTTTTCGATAAGAACTACATTGATGAAGCTAGAGACGCAGTTGATGTTTCATTGCAATTTCCTTCATATGCGCGCACACACAAACTGGATGAGATGGCAATTGTCGCACAGAGTCTAGTTTGGGAGCTTTTCCTGCCTGGCATGCACTCAGAGTCACATGTGCGATCACAAGGAATCTATGATAATGCATCGATAAGCTTGCTTTTAGACAAAGCAAAAGAGATCACAGGTTCCTCAAGCCAATAAATCTAGTTGGCCTAGTAACAAACCTATCCAAACAGCAGAAAGACGTCTGGAAGGTTTTCGCCAAAGGAGATTTTATGCACAACGTCAGCAATGCAATTGAAACATTAGTTCGACAAGGTTTGAAGATTGAAGTTGATCCTACCGGGAAATTCGCAAACGTATACACGGTCTATCTACCAAGCGGAAAATACGAATTAAACGATCAGCATTTGATTTTCCTCGAAAGAGAAAACAAGTTGAATATTGATGGTATCGAAGAACTTGATCGAAACATTAAGAAGCAACCCTAATGTCACAGCGGCCGTTGCGGATCGGTGCCAATTTTTGAACACGTGAGACTTTTGAGCCGAAGTAAGCCAATTCTGTAAAACTGGTTCACTCCGGCAACTTCGAATCCAGCACTTCCTGTGCCCGCGCAGCGCGCCACGCGGCCAGCCGCTCATAGAGTGCCGCATCGTTCAAGGCTAGAATCTCGGCCGCAAAGAGCGCCGCATTGGCCGCTCCAGGCTTGCCGATGGCCAACGTGGCGACGGGAATCCCTTTGGGCATCTGCACCATCGAAAGTAGCGAGTCCAGGCCGTTGAGCGGCGTGGCCGCAATCGGCACTGCCAGCACGGGGAGCAGCGTCTTGGCCGCCATCACGCCCGCCAGGTGGGCAGCGCCGCCCGCGCCCGCGATCATCACGCGCAGCCCTCGCGCCCGCGCCGTTCCAACGTACTCGAAAAGCTGGTCGGGGGTACGATGCGCGCTCAATACCCGCGCCTCGTGCGGAATCTCCAGCGCCCGCAGAATCTCAACAGCAGCTGAGAGCACTTCATAGTCGCTCTTGCTGCCCATCACCACGCCCACCAATGGTTGATCGCTCATAGCGTTCATTATACGAAAGCCTCCGCTCACGCAGAAAGGACGGCCTTGCTCAATGCCGGCGCAGCGCCTCCACGGCCACTTCGATCACCGCAAATAGCACGCTGACCGCGACGAGAAATCCCTTGGTGCGCTGCCAGTGCTGCTCGTGCCGCTCCAATCGCCGCTCCAGGATGGCGATCCGTCCGCCGTTGCCGTCGCCCATCAAGCCGGTCATCTGCGTCTTCAGCACGCTCAAGTCACTCAACACCTGCGCTTCGAATTCATTCATCATCCGCATTCGCTGGACTCCATCCATCGGCAACTGAGAAGCTATTGCTCATGATCCCAGCGGCAGGTTAATGAACAACGCTGTTGAGAACTCCGAGTAATTCGGCGCCGCGAAGCCGTCATACATCCTGATATAGAACCGGTCGTTGGCCGTGATGCGAGAGAAAGTCATATTTGGCTGAGTCGACCGCATTACCAGACTGGGGTCTTCGCCCGTAGTAAAGGTGAAGTCCCGCAGCCGAATCTCGAATCCTCCGCCCTCGGGTGGCGTCATTCCAGCATTGATCGAAACCGTGTCTCCGTTCAGCGTTGTTACCGTAAGGCTATTGAGATTGGCAAGCACAGTGGGAGCGATGGGAGCCGGCAGCCACGCATCGGCAGGGACCGTTGTGCTGGTCTTGATGGCCAGATCGTCGGCCCAGTCGTTGGCGAAAGAGATAGCATACTCCACCAAGTCTGGATAGCTTGCGGTGTAACTCACCGTGACCGCCCGCACCACCACCTGTGCGTTCAAATTGGTTGAAGGAGCATTCAGCAGTAGCGCATCGCCCGGCCACACATCGGCAGCGAAACTCATCCTGCTTCCCTTGTAGGTCCCGCTCCACAGCGCGCTCACTCCGCCTGCCGCTTGCTCGATCGCCAGAGCCGCATTGCGGCAGTCTGCGGAGCTGCGCGCCGCGGGACTCGTCACCGAGCCTATCCATACCGCCTGCGTGGGCATTCCCGCGAGAGCAAGCGCCTGCTGGCTGGCTGTGTTCACCGCTCGTCCCACCGCCATGCCCGTCGTGCGATAACTCACTGCTATCTGCTCGCCTACCACCGGCGTATAGCCGCTGTAAAACACCACTTTGCCCAATGACTCTAGATGGCATTCGGCCGCCTCGGCCGTAGTGCCGACCCGCCGTGTATACGAACCTCCGCCTGGGGGTGTGCTTACCACCCAACCGGAGCCTAGATTAGTCACGTGAACCGCGCGCATAGTTCCTGTTAGATTGTCGCTGTCGATAGGAATTACGCTGCAAGCTCCGGGAACGCTGGCGACCGTTGCGTCATACAATGTCACCGGTATCCCGCCTACTCCATTGACAAACTCCTGGATCTCCATCTGCACGTTGCTCGGAGCTATACTCCACGTTCCGCCGCAAATGATCGGGCCGTTATCTCCAAAGGAACGATAGACGGCCTGTCCACGCTCGTTCTCCGGGCAATGCACTCTCACGCGCAGCGTGTATTGGTAGGCCGGATTGATTACATAGGTCGTTCCCTGCGGGCTCCCTTGAATGAGCGGTTGCAATGTTACAACACCAGTGGTTTTAACTGACGTCACCTGCATGCCCGCAAACCAACTGACGTCCGAACCTATACCCACCGAAAAGCCGGCCAGAACCCCCGCGCTGTTTGGTGCGACAGTTACGCCCACAACCTCCAACAGCAGCGTTCCGCCCATCTCTACTGGATCAAGCCAGGCCAGCTGTGTGTCTCCCTCGATTCCATTGCCGCCGCCAATCACCAATCCTCCCGAGCTTAACGAGAAACGATTGGCTGTGTCGTTCTTATTCCATACGGACTGGTTGATCTGCGGCTCATTGAAGAGCTCACTGATGATGGTTGATTTGGAAGAAGCAGGGAAGTAGGGGTCCGCCGACAGGTAGAACTGTGTTGTTACCCCGTCGCCAAGAAAGTATTCGGTCACATAAGCAACCGGCTCACGCTCGCCGCAAACCGTCACATCGTTTGCCAAGGCCCGCTTAACGCTTGCGGTCAATGTCAAGGTTGCCAGGTTCAAGCTTCCGTCTGTCTCGTTCAGCGGGTGCACCGTGCTCTGAACAGTGGAGAGGCTCAGCAAGCTGTTAATCGCGCAATAGGCGGACCGCGCCATGCTTGCAACCTGTCCGGCGCTCTTGCTCCACGGCGCGCCTGGATCGGGGACAAAGTTGCTCACATTGAGATTGGGAGCAAGCTCGCCAATTAACAAACTCGCGGAGCCTGCGTGGGTGACCAACGTGGTCATTAATGCTCCGGCGGTTTCGCCCGCGGCGCCTGTGCTTGGAGGCATCGACATTTGATCCAGCAGCAGTTCGTCGCTCAATGCCTGAATAGCGATCCGGTATCGCGGACCCTCCATAGCATAGCCTGCATACTCCGGCATAGGAGTAACTGCAAGATAGCCCGTAAAGTAATAGGTTCCATCGTCGCCCGTTACCGCGATGGATTGGTTTCGCTGGGGCATCACCAAGCTGCCGTGGGCAGGCAGGCTCAGCCAAAGTTGACATACTGAGGGTTCGTTCAGCTTGCGCTCGATCTTCAATGGACGCGCTGCATCGAGCGCAGCCGTGTAGTCTTGCGCGTTGATCGTGATCTTCATCGTGACTCTCGGCCCTGGTTTGCGGCAATAGCCGCTGATAAGTGCAACCGGTGGCATGTGGACTTTTAGAACGAAGATCACATGTAAGCCGGAATTATTCGATAACTCGCTGACCACCTAGACCAGTGCGTTAGCCGCGGGTAAGAAGCTTCGGTAACAGACTACCCGTTCCCCGTCTAGCGGATCAGTTACAGGCAGTGCCAGAAACTGACCCTTAAGCACCATTCTCGCCAGCCCGTTCTTATTCTTGCCATCTAGTGGCAATGCGGCTTCTTGTGCACTGGCCATAGTCTGCAGACGTGGATAGTGGAAGAAGATCCGCTCCCCCTGGCTGCCTTCCAATACAAAGAGCGCCGACCACTCCTGATAAAAACTTCCACCTTCGCGATCTACAAATCCTGTAACAACCTGTAACTTGGAGCCGGCAGTGGGGACGCCACCCGGCAGCGGTTCCGCAAGGGAGACTCCGGTCGAAGTTATTTGGGACACTAACGCCACGTTGAAGGTCACGCGCCGGATGTAGTTTACGTCCGTGAGCGCCTGTCGCAGATACGCCCCAGACACCGGCGCGCCTACAAAGCCGATCTGTCCCGTGTAATCCACATCGAGCGCGAGCATCGAGCCGGCTGAGAATTTTTGTGCATCTGTCGCAGCCAGTGCTACAAACGTGGCTGTCGATCCGTTTTGCGTAGTTACTGCCGGAGCCGCCTGTGCGCCATCCGCTGCAGCAGCAGACCCACTTACTGAAGCCAGCAGGTTCATGTGCTGCGATCCTGTGGCTAAAGCCATTGTTAGTTTTGTCCAACTCAGGAATTCAAAGCTCACCTGCGCCTCGAGGGTCTCGCGCACCTGCTCCAACGTACTAGCCGGGATGCCGGTCAACACCGCAGCCGTCTTGCTTGCTGGCTTGCGTGTGAGCTCTTGAATCCAACCTAAGCTGATCCACGGAGCCGGCGGAGCGTCTAAACTAAACCCGCCTTGCTCCGTCGGATCGAAGAGCACAGGCGTTTGCGTTACCCGGTTTACCGGCGCAAAATACACTCGCGCCCGCCGCGCTACCGGCGCGGGAGCCGAAAACCAATTCGCCGCCATTTACTCCCCCTGCTCCTGATAGCTGTAGACCATTACATTCGCAGAACGGCTCAGCCGGTCCCGCTGGATCACAACGGGCGCAAACCCTGGCTCGTCCCAAAACACCTTTGTCAGCATCGCCGCCGGCGGAGTTACAGTGTAGTTAAGTTTGGGAGTATAGAAAGGCTGCGTTATTGCAATCAGTTCCTCGTCCATCTGGCTCAGCGCCCGGCCGCGGTCCAACCCACCAAAGCTTTGCGTTCCGCATGTTTGATAAATGATTTCGCATTGGTCGGCCGCCATCGTGGACACGAGATCCAAATCGACGCCTAAGCCTTGCCAGCGCACGACAAACACATCGTTGGGAAGTTGACTGAAGGGGGCCTCCGCCTCCTCCACCAGGATTCCAGGACGCACAGCTCCGCGCAGCAAGATCGTCCGTTCCGGATTGACCACCGCCAAGCGCGTGCGCAGCGCTATGTAAAACGAGTCTTTCGCATTTTGCATGGAGTGCAACTCCCTCCAGCTAACAGCAAACAGCTGACAGCTGACAGTCTTCCCGGATAACTCATCGACGATGAGAGACGACAACTTAGAACTGTTAACTGTTGGCTGACAGCTGTCTACACCGCCTGCTGACGCGCTTCCCGCAACAGCAAACGGTATAGATACACTTTGCCGAAGGCTTCGTTTGCGGCGATCGACTCAATTAGGTAATCTTGTCCCGCAACTGTAACTGCTAGTGTCATCGCAAAAAGGGACTGAGCTGATTCGAGGTCTAGCGCATTCACCTGCTGCTCCACCCCAGTCGCCGAAACGAGCAACTCCCACTTCGACTCCCCGCCCTCTTTCCACGACGGCCGCAGCGTACGCATCACTACTGGGCTCACCACCACATCGGCAAATGTTGTTGCCACCAACCCTACCTCGGACTGGCTGGTAGTCGTATTCGTGCCTGTTACGCGCAGAAGGGCCGTGGTTCCTGCGACGCTTCGCAGCAGGGCGTCAGCCAGCATCTGCGGCGCACTCACCGGATTGCGCGGCGCTGTATCGCTCATCGCTCACCCCAGCCTGTTCGCTATGTAAGGACGCAGCCAGGCCTGCACCGTTTCGTCTACCAGCGAACTCGAGAAATACTGCATCTGCATCGTGTCGATTTTGGTCTTGCTCGCATTCAACGCCGGTGTAGACTGCGCATTCCGCACAATCTGCGCGCACGCCGTCTTCACGTCGTCGCCGATCGTTGCCAATCCCGCCGTATAAGTCACCGACACTTCGTTGTAAGGCAGTCCCAGCACATTCCACGGCAGAGTTAGTTCCCCAGTATTCGGGTCATAATCCACCGTGTTAGGATCAATCGCCGTCCATTGTCCAGGTAGCGAAAATGCCAACGCAATCTCCAGCAGCGGGATGTTAGGAAGCTCTCCGCGTCGCGGCCTGGTGTAACGGCCTTCAAGGCTGACGAGCGGCGTTGTAGCCGTTCCCAGTTGTGCCAGCGGAAGATAACTCAATAACACTGTCTGCGATCCGCTGGTTAGCCGCAACCGCTCCGCGTACTGAATCACGTTCAGGTCCGGCCGCCTGCAGTAGCTATTGATTAATGCCGTGGCCGCAGTTATCCAATCCGCCGTCGTGCCTGCCGGCAATCCGTAATTCGAATAATCCGCTGGCTGCAGATATGCCATACCTCACCCTTTCGTCTTTTCGCACCGATTTATTCAACCGACAATTTAATAGTCAAAGGGACCCCGCTAAGTGGAGTCCCTCTTCTAACGCGCTAACTTATTACCTACCGGTCACCAGCACCTGGTAGTGAGCAAAGTTCGCGCCCTTTACCACCGGTGCGCCGAACTTTACCGCGACATATTGGTAAGTCATCGAGTTCGGCAGCCCCAGTTGAAAGATTCGCGGCGTAGGATCGCCGAGCCAGTGATACTCGATCAGATCCTCAGTCACGATGTACGCCGGCAACGACGCAGAGCCAGAGCCGATCGTACCCGTGTAGCCAAGGCTCCAGTCCGGAATCAGCGGCAGATCGCCCGCCTGCGTCGAAAGCATCTTCACCCTGATTCCACCGGTCACTGTGTCCGTGTTCAACACCACGTTGAACTCGGCCTTCATCTCCTGGTCAATCAGATCCAGCAGCATTGGATTGGCATAAATCGCCGTTGGCCGCACATAGAAACCGGTGTTGGCCACCATCTCCGCCACTGCGGTTTTCAGTCCGTTGACAATCGAACCCGATGTCGGGATTGAAACCGTGTTGCCCCCCGCCACAATCTGCGCGATTGCGCCCATGTACTGCGTGGTTGTCGGCGCGCTTAGGCTGGTGTCATTGCCGTTCCACAATGCAATGTCGTGGGTCACCATCACGCCGGCAACCGTGTCCACTAAGTCTTTGGCCTGCAGATAGGCAAACTGCTTCTGCTGGTCACCTAACTCGATGTCGAATAGGTTGTAGTTGATCTGCGAAACGATAGCTTTCAGAGGCACGCTCAACTCGGTGCGCGTCGGACTCACCACCGGAGGCACGATGCTGCGTGGGTTCACAAACCCGGCCGTTCCCGGATTCGGAATTGCCGTCTCCTCGAAAAACCGCGATGGATGTCCGGTCGCCGGAACTTGTTTAATGCGCTGTCCGAAGGGGCTCGAACGGCGGCAAATGTCGAAAATCTCGGTTTGATACAACGGAACTTCAATAGCGCCCGGCCCGATAAAGTCCGCTGCCGCGTGAATGTCTGCAAATGTTGCGTTCATAGGCTCTTCCGCCCCCTCCATGGGGCCAGTCGTTACTCAGTTGACAGTTCAGAGTTCACAGCTTGCAGTCGGAAGCTATCCGTTGTTAGTCGTTAGCTGCCTACTGTTAGCTGACTTCAGGCGATCGCGCCTGCGCGCAGCAGTTGGCTCTTCACCGCGATACGCTGTTCCAGACTCAGCCCGGTGAGCGCCGCGTCCAGGGTCCGAACGTCCACCGGACCCTCTCCAATACCATGCTTGGCCAGCATCTCGGTGGTTGTCGAAGGCAAGGTCCTGCGCAGCGGATTGAGCACATTTTGTGCGGCCTCGGCCTTTAACTCAGCTAACTCCCGTTCGGTTGCGGCTAGCTTTTCCGCCAGCTCCGTCTCCCGTTTGCTCTGGTCCACCGTCGCCGAAATTCTTTCCACTTCGCCGGTCAAAGCGCCTTGCCGCTCCTCAAGCCAGCCCAGAGTCCGTTCCAGTAGGGTCGTCGCGGCTTCCAGCCGTTGGGCAATCTCTTGCTCTTTGGTTTCCATTCCATCCCTTTCTTCAGTTGACAGCTCACAACTGACAGTTATGAGTTATCAGTTGTCGGTTACTGGTTGTTAGTAGCAGCTTGCGGCTGTCCGCTGTAAGCTGTGTGCTGTTGGCTGCTTCTAGCTAACTCGTCATGCGGAAGCTTGTGGCCCGGTAAGCTGCCTTATCCCGCAGCAGAATTGCCGCTCCGGTAAACGTCACGCGGGTCAGCTTCCATATTTCTGCCCGCATATCTTCCACCCGCGCGTCGGCCAATTCGTAGCTCATGCCCATTGACTCGGGCACTTGCGCCTGGATGGCCGCGGCAACCTCAGGGAAGTCCCGCGCGTAGATATATCCGCTAACAACCAGCCGCTGACCGACCAGGTTAGCCTCGGTCAGCAATCCGATCTTGCGCCGCGCGTCGTGACCGTCCCAGCCCGGCCTGTAGTCGACCGCCATTCCTAACAGCGATGGCAACGCCTTTTCCGCTGCCTCGCGCGTTAACATCACCTTGTGCCCTCGCGCGCCCGCAGGCGCCTTGTCGCTGGCTGCATTCACCATCGTCAACACCCCTTCGAACGCCACCCGGTTGGGGTGCCCGTCCACATGGGGAATCCTTACTGCCATCGCTTCCAATCGCATGTGCTCTCCGCTTATCTGCCTTCACTTATCCGGCCAGAAATGCGACCGGACGGAAGAACATCAATCCAACCGCTCTGCCGCCGCTTCACCCGTCAATTGCACCGTTCCATCCTGCCCCAGCGGTCCCAGCCCTCGCATCGCCCGCACCTCGTTCACCGTCAACACACCCGCTTGCAGCAGCTGCACCTGCACCGCCAGTTCGGTCTCCTCGTCCCGCGCGTTCAGCTCGTTGAAGACAAATTCGAACTCCCGCCAGCCAATACATTTGCCGAATAAGTCGCGAGTTATGTGTCCGGCCAACAGCATTGCCAACGGTGAAATGGCCCCGCGGAAAGCTTCATCGGTCATCTCCGCGGCTGTGGACTGGTTGACATCCGCCTCCAGTCCCAGCATCAACGGCGGCAATCCAAATGCGTTGGCCACCATCCGGATCAGGAATTCCTGCCAAGCCAGCCGCATATCCGCATCGGTGCCCTGCGCAAACCGCAGAACCTCCGGCTTTTGCTCGGTCGAGATAAGTGGCACACGTCCTGTTCCCTCGATCTCGTCCTGCCACCAGCGGATCAGCCGGTCATGCTGAGTCGGCGTGGCCTCGTTCAGCCATAGCGCATACTGCGCCACAGTGTTAGCCGCCAACTTGCCCGCAAAACGGTGCGCACTCAAGAACTGATTCACCGTCTCAAAGGCAACTTCGAGCGGTCCCAAACCAAAAGGTGTAAAGCTGCGCGGATTCATCCGCACATACATCAATTGGTCGTCGCGTAACTCGATGGCGCTCGATTCCTGTTGACCAAGCAGCGCCTGCGCATACCTGGGTGACTCCGCTTGCCCATCCCATCTGGGATTGATTCGAATCGAAGCTCCGTCCACCGCCCACAACATCGCCGGCCGATCGCCGTCGCCCGTAGGTTCCATTTCGATGGCCCCGTATCCGCCCGTCAGCGCGTCCTCGATCACTTGTTCGATCAAGGTGCGAAAACTATCCGTAGCGTTCGGCTCTTCCAACGTTCTGCGCAGCGCCCGGATCTTGCGCTCTGCAAAAGCCAGCTCCCCCACCCTCACTCCGCGCCGCACCCGCACCTGCCAGTCCATCGCCGCAATGCGGTCCTTGATCACATTGATCGCTCGCCGCACCACCGGAGTCTCCGCAAACCTCCGCAGATTCATCGGCGTCGGCTTGGGGAGCAGCTGTCCCGGAAACTGGACCGGACTCAAGATCGATGGCAGAGCCAGCGTCTTGCGCTCCGCCTCCGCATCGGCCGCGCTCGCCGTCAAATCCGCCTTCCGGCCGCTCCCGGTAGCCTGCCGCCAGATCTCCCGCAACTGTTCTCCTACCCTCACGCGCACCTTCCTTCTCCCGCTATCCCAAAAACAAAAAGGCACGACCCCGGAAAGGGTCATGCCTTTTTCAGCTAACAGCTTTCAGTTATCCGTTCGAGTTATAACCGAGACTGGAAGTTATCAGCCCGCAGCTACAAGCTTCTTACTTACAAAACCTATCCTACAACAAACTCCAGAAACTATCTGCAAACTTCCGCTAACATTTAATCCATCGAATAACTGCTCATGTAACTGTCAGTTTCGACTGTTAGCTGTTAGCTATCCTCACACCCGCAGCTCCCGCCGCGCGGTCTCCGCCACCCGGCCCAGATCCGATGTCGTCAGCACCCGGATCTGGTGCTCTTCCATCGTCTCCACGCCAAAGCGGTACATCTCCAGCCGCTCCGGTTCTTCGTCGGTCGCTCCCAGCTTCGCAGCCGGCTCGATCACCGCAGTCAGCTCCAATTGCGCCTTCTCCACCCGTTCCACGCCTATGCGCAGTCCCGCCGAAGAAAAGGCCAGCACCTTGGCCATCTCCACGCCCGGCTCCAGGCTCACCGCATGAAACATGCGGATCAACCCATTCGGCCGATAGCCGACATCGATCCGCAGCGGGTCGCCCGGCCTGGTGTACTCCGAGGCCGCAATCTTTTTCCGCATCAAGTCCCACACCCCAGCCCGTTCGAACTCCGTCCTCATCTTTGCCTGGATGGCCGCCCGTCCGCTCAGCCGCGGTATGCGCTCTCTCGGCGGCGGCTCGACATACAGCCGCATCAACTCTTCCATCCCCGCCGGAAGGCTCTCCGCCAGATAGGCCTTGGGCTCGGTCATCTGCACGCTCAACGAAAGCGATTCGCTGAGCAGCCGCATCAAATTTCCATCCGGCTCTTCCTGAAAGCGTCGCCGCAGTTCGCTCTCCATCCCTTCGAGCAACGAGGTGTCGACTTCGGGGTCGAGGCAACGCACGCGGCGCCAATCGCGGGTAAACCGAATGAGAACAGGCTCGGGGCCTACCGCAGCCGAAGCCGCCGCCCGGGAGCTGCCCTGTTCGCGCAGGATCACCCCGATATGCACATATTCGTTCCGCACCGCATCCGGCACATACCGGAGCAGTTGAAATTCGCATCTTCGCCGCTCGCTCGCGCTATTCATCGCCTGCCCGCTGGCCGGTCCCTTCTTCTTGCACGCTGGCCGCCCCTTCTTCTTACAAAGGCTCGCCCCATCTCCCTCTAGTTATCCCTTCCCGCAATGTTAGACCCCCACCTACCCTCTTTCCAAGCATCTTCCTTCCTATCTTTTCCCATCCCCACCCATTTCGGAAATGGCACCCTATCTGACCTCCCGAAGCCTTCAATCAGTTCCCGAATCCGGCTCCGTCGCGCCAGCAACTTTTCTACCAGCGCTTCCATCTCGCTCAAGTCACCGCCGTACCATTCAGGAGGTATCTCACTAGCCGCCGCCCACACTGTTTCCGCCGCCATCGTCTCCAGCCGCGTCAGCCAAGGCTCAAACGCCTCCCAGCCCAGAATCTCCCGGTAAACATCGTTGCGATAGTAGACTCCGCGCAGCGGAATATCCTCGAACTTCCACTCCCCGGCCTGAAAACAATATCCGTAGTCGATGAAGACCGCCCGGTACCGCCGCTCCCGCTGTTTGCGCGTAAACACCGCTTGCCGCCCGTTGGCGTTTCCCGTCCACTTGTCCAGCGCCAGTATGCCGGCAAACTCGTCCAGGTTCCTCACCTCGGCCATTTGTTCCTCGGGCAGGTAGTCCACCACCTGCCCCGGCATCAGCCCGCCCACGAATCTTGATCCAAACTGTAGCCCCGCCGAGCATCGCACTCGCGTCCGTCCCAGGTCCATCTCCAGCTCAGGGGTATTCTCCACCAGCCAGCTCGAGACCTCCACCAACTCCGTCTCCGGCGCCGTCAAACCGCTCGCCACCGCCAGCCTTGACGCCAGAAACTCATTGGCCAGCACCCGCATGTGCTGCGGATTGTTCTGAAACTTCACCACGTACACGTGCCCGTCCGCACCCAGCATCAACTGGCCCTGCGCACCGCCCCGCATCCGCCGGATATGCTGCACCGCCAGAACCGCCAAGCCTGTTCCCCCGCCTCGTCCGCAGCCTCACTCGAATTCTAAGCGCTCAGACCCAACTACAGCTGACAGCAAACGGCACAGCTTACAGCGCTCAGTAACCCATACAAAGCAAGAACCAGCGGTCCGCAAGCCATAGAAAGCTCGACTATCTCCAACCCAGCAGACATTGCCACTGTTTTCTGTCAGCCGTCAGCTGTTAGCTATCAGCGGTTTCGCCCCGCCAACTCCGCCCGCGCCGCCAGTGCAATAGCCATCGCCATCACCCGGTCGTCATGCGTCCCCGGCCGCGCCCCCGATCCGCCGTCCGGCCTGCGCACAAAGCTCCGGCATTCAGCCAAAAGCCGCCGGCTCTGGAAGCGTTCTGGCTGCTCCACCAGCCCCGCATCCAACCGACCCAGCGCCGCAGGCCGGCTCATCGAAGTCGTCAGCCAGCCAGCTTGGCCACCTTGCCGGTAAACTCGCTCGTACCCGCAAACATCCTCGATCAGCGCCAGAACTCCGCTGCCGTGATTGTTCCTCTCCACCACCAGCCAAGCCTTGTTGTACTCGGTCGCCAGCTCCGTCACCAACCGCGCCAATTCCAGTCCGCCCACATGCCCGGCAAACTCCGCGCATTGCAACCCCGTCTCCAGCTCCACCACCTGCGCTGCCGAGTAGTCGCCCTCGCTCCCACCGCCGGCCGGGTCCACCGCCACCAGGTATGCCTTGCCCTTCAGCGGCGGCAACCACACCTCCAACTCCCCATTCCGCCTCATCTGGGAAGGAGCCTCCATGGTTGCCAGCCGCATCTCGATAGCCTTCAGCTCGAAGACCGAATCTCCACTGGCCAAAAAGCAGCTTTCGCAATCTTCCGCATATTCCTGTCGCGCCAGTCCGCGAAAATCCGCCCGTATCTGCCGCCGAAAGCCAATCTGCTCCAGATCCAGTCGGCGATGCGCCATCAGATCCCGCTCTTCATGCGTCAGGCTCGTCTCATCCACTGCCTTGGTCCGATAGCGCCGCTCCATCCACCACGGGAAAAAGTGCCGCTCCATCCCCGTCTCGCCCGCCTTCTGCCACTCCTCGTGGAAGCAGCCGCCCACCCCGTCCGGCGTCGATTCCAGAATCAGCTCCGCACCCGGCGCCATCGCCGCCCGCAGCCCCGCCAGTGTCTCGGCAGGGTTGCCCGGCCACCGCGCCAGCTCCGAGCAGTGCAGATTCTGCACCGTCAATCCCCGTCCCGCGTTCCGCTCGCCCGCCGACACGACCCTGTACTGTGCATCCATCTCCGGAAACACAATCTGCCGCGCATTGGCCCGCGAGGTCCGCAATGGCCCCTGCCGTAGTTCCTCCGGAAGCCCATCCAAAAATCGATGCACGATCCGGAAAATCTCCTCAGCCGCCTCCTGAGTATGTGCAACCTCCAGCGTCAGCGTCCCCGGCTGGGTAATCGTCTTGAGGAAAAATCGTGCCGCCGCCCAGGTCGTCAGCCCCATCTGCCGCGCCTTCAGCACGATATTCCGCTCGCCCCGCCGCCGCTCGAAGGCCATCTGCGCCGCATTCGCCTTCAGCGGCGCAGTCCAGCCTTCCCGTGTCCTCACCAGCAGCAGTTGTCCGGCCAGCGCCATCCCCACCGTCTGTCCCCGCAGGCTCGCCGGACGCAGGTCCAGAATCCGTCCAAACCGCACCAGCTCCTCGCGGTCCAACTCCTCCGGACGCAGAGTCCACTCTGCCGCAGCAGCCGTGCCTTCACCTTCTATCTCAGCCACGGCTCCTCCATTTAAACCGGCTTTGCACCCTCGCCTACCACCCAGCAAACTCTGCATACCAGCCAACGCCGCCATCGCCGCCCGTGCCCGCCGTGGTATACGTGGCCGCTGTGTATCCGCTCGATGAGCCTGCCGTGGTTGTGCAACTTGCCAGTGCGCCGCTGCTCCATGTGGGGTTCACCGTTCCGGTACCCAGTGTTCCTCCGCCGCCCAGCACGTTCCACGTAATGCCTGTTCCTGTTCCGCATCCGGCCCCAGCCTGTACCAACGTGCAAGTGCCATTCAGCGCCCCAGCCGTGACCCCGAGCGTAGCTTTCGGTTGTGTCGTGCAAGTTCCCCCCGTTGCCACTGCCTCAGGAACGGTTACCAGCCCGCCAGGACCGCCAGCCACATAGACCGCGGGCCAAGTTGTAACTGCCGCCTGCGACGAGAGAATTACAACTCCACCGCCACCACCCGAGCCGGCTCCAGTTGAGTTAGCCGTTGCAGGACCGCCCGGACCGCCGCTTGCATCGATCGTGCCCCCTGTGCCGCTAAGAGAAGCGCACATCATCACCAGCCCGCTGCCAGCCTGTCCAGCTGCGCCGCCGCTGCTCCCTCCCGGCTCGCCGGTAGAACCACTTAGTTCCAGTCCATCCAACCCGCCCGCACCGGCATTAGTCATTGCCCGCTGAAGATATGGAGCCCATTCAATAGCTCCGCCATTGCCACCATTTCCTCCGCTTGCCGCTCCAGCCGATCCGCCAGGATAAGCAGCTATTGCGGTTGCACCATAACTCGTGGTGGTAGTCACCCCTCCCGTTCCAGCAGCAGTTCCTCCGCCAGAACCTCCGGAAGCGCCTCCGCCTACACCTTTGCTCGTGTTAGTCAAGGTGTTCTTAGTCCAATTAACCAGATAGGTGCCGTTAACTGTGCATGCACCGGTAGCATGAATCACTGCTCCGCCTCCGGTCGTCGCCACATTGGCATACACATACGCTCCAGAGTCAATCTTGAAGCTCGTGTAGTACCGATCTCCCTCGATAAGGCATGGCGCTGCCGCAGTGCAGCTTGCGGAGGTCGCCTCATAAGCACCGTCTCCTCCAGTGCCTAGATACATGAGCCATGCCGGTGTGCCGGTTTGCACGCAGCCCGCGCCGGTGCAAGATCCATTGAACGTTACATTGTTCAAAGTGGTACTGCCGCTCACGTTCAGCGTTGTCAGATTCTCGGTCCCCGTGTCAGTCAGTCCGCTCACTGTGGGCGAAGTCGCCAAAACCGCACTTCCAGTTCCCGTCGTGGCAACGCTTCCCAGTCCGCCACCGCTAGTCGTAGTCACCACGCCCGCTGTAGTAAGTCCCGTATCGGTCAATGCAGCAGATGTGAAGCCGCCCGGAACGCTGGCATTGCCTGAGCTGGTTACCGTGAACGCCGCTGTGTTGTAATTCGAGCCGCCTTCATAAACGATGAAGCCTCCCGTACCGGCTGTGCTCGTGTTATTAACTGCCACCGATGCACTGCCGCCTGAATTGATCACCGTCTGACCGCCCGCGTAGTCCACCAAACGATCAACAGAATTGACAGTATCTCGAATGCGGAAAGTATTGCTCGCATCCTTGCGAATCTCCCACTGACTGGTTCCCGCGTAGTTAGCAAACTCGAACGCACCTATCTGATCCGTGCCTCCCGTTCCCGGCTGAAGCACTAAGTAATCCTGGCTCGCAGCCCCGTTTGCGAACGTCGTAGCGTTGCCTGTGAAGATCGGAGATGCAATCGTTGGCGAAGTCGTCAGCGCCAGAACCGATCCGCTGCCCGACAAGCCAGTGATCTGCGTTCCATTGATTTCTGTCGCATTGGCATTCCCCAGTTGTCCGTCAAGCTGCCAATAGGTTCCATCAAAGGTTGCGGAAATCCAATGCCCGGCCAAGAGGTCGTTGGCGGTCAGATTGCCTGCACCGCCCCACTTCTTGATCGTCGCTGCCGAGGTTCCGTTCACGGCCAGCGTAGCGTTTCCCGTGTTGGCCACATCAGCTTTGAACTGAATATGATCGCCGGTAGCAGGCGTAAACGTTGGCGTGGACGAGCATGTGTAGGCTGTTCCGGAGCTCGAAGCTGCCACGCAATTCGCCGGAACGCTTAGATTATGCGAAGTGGAAGCCACAAGCTGGCTGCTCGAGTTAGAACTCAATGCGTTCGCGGATGCCGGTATGCTGATGCCTGTGAATGTGCAGGTTGTGCTTGAGCAACTTACTCCCGATCCTGTAAATGTGAACGCGCCCGTCGCAGAGTTAATGCTGCTAACTCCACCTCCGTAGCTCGGAATGTTCAAAACTCCGCCGCTGAGCGTGGCAGCCCCCGATGTTCCAGCCGTGGTGAGACTCTGAAAAGCAAGATTCGAAATTTGCGATGAGTTGATCTGTCCGCTGCTATTGCCCAATGGAATTCCTGCCCAAGTTCCCGGCGTACCGGCTCCCACGTTTACCCAGGCCGCCACTCCATTGACAGCCGCGCCAGAGTTCTGCTCCAAGTCCCCTTGCGACCAAGCCAGAGACGTTGGCGCGCTCGATGACTTCGTCGGCATCTGAATCTCAGGTCCGACTACCGGCGTAGAGAATGAAAGCGCCGTTGCGGTCGAGTAAGTTGACGCTAGATTACTCGTGAGATTCACTAATACCGCACTCGAATAACTCGCATCCACGTAAGCAATGGTTTTGTTCGTATCTGTCCCTATCGTGATTCTCTGTCCGGCCGAAAGATCCGTCGCGCTGGTGCAAGTTAGAATGCTTGTACCGCTTGTACCGGTGCAGGTGGTAGCTCCGCCATTCGGAGTGCCCGTCGTTCCGCTTTGATAAACAATGTCGATGGCATACCGTTTCCCGTTAGCCCCACTCCAATAAGCCGGAGGCGCAAGAATCTGGCCCGCAAACAACGTCGTCGCATTGGGAAGCGCCGTAAAGGCCGTGTCCGAATATAGATAATCGGAAGCCGGAATCCCGTATTGCCATAACTGGCCGACATTCACGTCGCCAATCAATGAAATGGGTGACTTATCCCCTGAATTGCCTCCGTCGCTATTGGTTGACGGAGCGTAACTCAACATCGGAATCCAGCCGCTCGTCCCGTAGAGATCGGTTCTGAGTAACTCAGGTATACCCACCCAGCGGGTCGTAGTGTTCGGGGATGTGCCGCTCGGAAACGCCCCGTTCAGGATATTCAAACTAACTGCGGCGTCGTTAGGCGGCGATACTACGAACGACGGAAAATTGAATCCCGCCGTAGTCGGGGACGCCGGAGTTAACCAAGTGTTCTCAAGGTCCATCCAGAATGCTTCCATGGTTGAATTGGATGGGCAATCATACAATGTAAATGCCCCCAGCCCTGGCGTAAGTGATGAATTGATCGCAATAGTCGTGTTGCGCGAGGTGAAGTGAACGCCGGAAGTGTTTACGCAATTCGCGTTGTCAAGCATCACAGCAGCGCCGCTCGTTGCCGAGCCAAGCGCGCTTCGATTATTGTCCACCGTTCCGTTGGCTATTCCAAAAGAGTCCGATGACGTTACCTTCCAATAAATTCCCGCAACTCCTGCGCCATCCGATCTCCACCCCTTGTCGAAATCTACATTGATTCCGCCGTCTGCAAAGTAATACCCGTACTCCGTAGCATCTGCCGCCTGCACGTTTAAAACGCGCGCACCAGTATCCACGCGGTCTCCAAAATAGAAGCCCACGTTGAACGTATTAGCTTGCGTAGACAGCATATTTGTAACTGCTATGTTACTTATGGATTCCTGGCGCCGGGCAGCAGCATCGAAAGCTATGACAACGTTGGCCGAAGTCGCCGTACCGCTGTCGGTAAATGTGCCCAGTGTCGGGCTGAAGGGTATCACGACAGTAAACGAGCTGCCGTTGGCCGAACCTACCTGAGCTATCGTCCTGTTTAAACCCAGGCCCGCTGCCGTACTCAAGCCTTGAATATCCACCCATTGCCCAACGGTCAAATTATTCGTGGCATTGAATGTGACAAGGTAGGGTTGTGCATAAGGCGCCGGGGAGCTCGGTGCGTAGAAGGGCGTTGAATTGACTGCGGCAGTAAACCCGGTGATATTGTAGACAACTCCGGCTGCCGCGCCATTCCAGGCGATAGATGGCCGGCTGGACCCGCTCGACGCGCTTCCCGATGTACCCTCGATATGACAACCATCGTATGCGTTGATCGTCGAAGATACTACGTATGTGTGGGGTCCGGGAAACTCAACAATCCCGCCAGTGGGTTCAATCCCGTTATGCCAGCAAGTATTGAAGGCCGCCTGAATTGCCGCCGTATCATCCATCGTGCCATTCCCCGCCGCGCCAAAAATCGAGTTAGTAACATCGTAGCGAGGGCCGATGCTGGTGATGTTGCCCACTGACAGCGTATTGGAGATACTTACCGGACCTGTAAATGCCGCACCGCTAATCGCGGCCGCACCCAAGTCGGCTAGCGCACCTGGAGCCGTGGAAGCTCCTGTCCCGCCCGCCGCAATGGAAACCGTGTTAGTGCCGGACAGCGATGTGCCTGTGCCGTTGTAATAGGCAATTTGTCCGCTGGTCCCACTGCTGACCGTACCTGTGCCGTTCCCTGTGCCGCAGGCTGCGCCAGTATTGGTCATGTATCCAGAGGAGTCAATCTGCAGGCAGTTATGGCCGCTTCCCGCCGCAAGCCCCGGAAATTGAATCGCCGCGGTGCCTGTAAAGGAAGCGTAGAGACTGCTGCTACTACCCCCGTACACTTTGAACTGAGTCCCTGCCCCCGTCTCGTAGTTGATGCGCACAGCTCCGGCTGCGTTCGAGGTGTTGATGTAAGTATCGCCGCTATTAGTGCTCTGGTATGCCTTGAAGCTATCTAAGCCCCCGATTGCCGAATTTAGTTCCCAGTTGTTGTTAGCGTCCTTCTCCACATACCACTGACTGCCGCCATTCCAGTCCTTGTAAATGAAAGACTCTTTCTGGCTCGTCGTCAATCCGGCCCAAAGAAACTGGTCGATCTCCGCGTCCGCTTGGTTCTTCACTGTCGTCGAGCTAGTGAAAGTCGATGCGCCCGCCACTTGCAGCGTCCCGTTGAACTGCGCATTCCCCGCGCTATTGATCGTCGCCACCGTGGTCTCGCTCGCGCCGCCTGACCCAAAAATTACGCCGCCCGTTCCAGAGTTATTCGAGCCATTCAGCACCACGGCGCCTGTTCCCGCCGAATTGATCACCGTCTGGTTGTTAGTGCTCGATTGGCCATTGTTATACTGGCCAATCGACACCCGGTACACGCTGTTTAGCTCGTCCAGAATCTGATAGAATTGCTCACCAGCCGTCGCATCGCTCAAACCGATCGTCCACCGGTAACCGTAGTCAGTTTGATAGCGGTCCAATAGTCCGCGCTCATTTCCTGTGCCAATTCCCAGACGATAGTGATTGGTAACTGTAGCGTCTTTCTGGCTCCCGTACCAATCGCCATTCATACCATTGAAGCTCCGGTGAAATGTATCGAGAAAGCTATTGCGCGTACCATTGTCGGTCAACTGCCCGGTAAACATCGTCCCGCCGGTTATCCAGCTGTTGTATGAACTGCCCGCATCCGCCACAATCTGGTTGGTTGAACCTTCGTTCCGCAGCCCCACGATCGTGTTGTTCTGCGCGTTCGCCCCCAGGTGCAATGCCGTCGAGCAATCCTCCACATCTCCACCGGTGAAGGTGTTTCCATCGCCCTGCTGTAGGTCGATCCCATAACTCCCGGCGACTGGGTTTCCTCCGCTCGTCGCGCAGTCGATATGCAACCGCACAAACTCGCTCGCGTTCATCCAATCTGTCGTCGCAGGATTCGATATCTGATGACCGATGGCGTTCACCGCGATCAGGAATCCATCGAATTGGTTATCGAGGAATGTCCCTCCCGTGTAATTGCCCGTCCCATCCAATGTCATGCCAGTCTGATTTGAGTTACCCAGGAAATACAAGCTTTCCAGATCTAACTCCTGCGTGCGATAAGCCACAAATCCTTGCGCCGTGCTGCTCGTCGCTGTTGTGATATTGATTGCCGCATTGTCCATGTGGAACCCGTTCGTATCCACTGCATACGTCGGATCTCCCACCTGCACCATCGCACCTGTCCCGGAGTAGAGAAACAATGTGCCGCCCTGGCTTCCGCTCGCCGTACTGGCCCCGCGCAAAGAGCATCCGCGCAGTGACACATTCCTCGTTCCCGCCGTCACAATCAGCTGATTGGCCGTCGAAATCGTAATGCAAGGCAGCAGAATCGTCGCATTCGCCGTCGAAATCGTCAGGTTCGATCCCATCGACTGTGTGCTCGTAAAATTGCGCGCGTCGCAAGTTCCACCATTCGTCGCACTCAATCCACTAAGGCACGCACCTAACTTGGCCCCAAAGTCCATACCGGGGAACTGGTCTACCTGATATAAAGCTCCTATTTGAATAGCCGTCAGTGACCCAGTCAACGTACCGCCTGTCAAAGGCAAATCCAAGGCCGATTCTGCAGCGATCGCCTGATCCACATACGTCTTGCTCACCGCCTGCACAGCCTGCGCCGCCGGCATCAATTGCGCCTGTATCTCTCCCAGCGTCGCTTGCGTTCCCGTCGGCACCACCCAGTATTGGGTGTTAGTCGAGCCGTCGCTCATATAGTAGACCGCCGTGTAAAACAACCCCGTCGGAGTCGCTCCCAAGTTAGGCGCAAGATTTACGCTCACAAATCCATTTGGCGCAATCGCGATCGTCGTACTGTCGGCTGTCACCAACTGACCGTTCGCCGTCGTAAACGATGGCCAGCTCACCACCAGTGTTCCCGTGCCAGGCTGACCGTTTGCAAGGTACACCGTCCCTTGAACCGTAGTTGTGGTGATCGCCTGCGCGTGGGCCGCAATTCCCAAACCCATGCCCATCAAGCCCGCAAGAGTCCACAACAGTCCTATCCATCCGCCTACGCGCAACCACTCGTGATTCGTGAGCTTCATCCGTCTCTCTTCTCTCTTCCGGAAAGCGCGGCAAAGAGTTTATTCTCTCTGCTGTCTCTCCGCAAAGTGTCGTATTCACGCACAGCCGGCAACCGTTCCCACGGCCGCCACAATCCCACTCAACTCGTCTGCCAGAAACCCTGATTCTGTCACTTAATTCCGCTAACTCGCATCGCTTGCAAAAGCCTCTCCGACTCCGCTCGCTCCCTTCATCAGAAGGAAACGCAGCGGAGTCGAAGCCCTGTCTTGAGCAAAGCCAAAATAACGTGCATTTGCTCGTTCGTTTGCAATTCAATCAGCCCGGATCACCAATTCTCTGGTTCACGTTGTCCAAAGCTCGTCTCCGCGGCTGCTTCGGTCACTTCGCCAGTCCACTCCGGCTCTGAAGCCCACTTTTCTGCCAGACTGCAAAGACGTTGCATCATGCCTTCGTTTTCGCAGTCGATTTGCCCGTCAGCAAGCATGAACAGCAGTCTTGCGCTGCTCGCATTGCCGCCAAGTGTGCTTTTCAGCAGCGATTTCACAATCGCATCGCTATGTTCGTCCAGGGCCTTGCCTGCCGCTGTATTCACCTTTGCTATCGCTCGGCTGCCCATTTTCTTCTGGGCCCCTGTTCCACGCGGTTTCCCTGCAACCGTTTGCCTCTGTCCTGCTAACCCCATTTGTCCGCCAATCCCGTCCCACCATTCCACGGCCTCACATCTGCTCCGTAGAAAGGGAAAGGGGCGATTCCTCTTCAGAATCACCCCTGCATCCGCCGAATTGGTCTATCGGGCGCCGCGAATGCTCCGCGGCTTCTTCTATTTGAGGAAGCCGCCTTGCACAGCTCCTCGCAGCTCCATGTCAACCCGGAGTATGTTCTGAATTCTTCAAGAGCTAGGCCCCCGCCTGTGTCATTTTGTCCTGAGCCGCTTCCGTCATTTCTATCCGCGGCCCTTTGCCAAAGTCAAAACATCCACCGCTCTTTGAAGATACTCTCAGTCTCTTTCCACGCCTGCGTGTTCGCGGAAGTGGTCCGAAGAAAAAATTAGTCCGTATGAATTAGGAAAGCATCAGTTTCTTTCCCTTGTTCTCTTATTCCCGATTGAATGTTCTTAGCTTAACCAATCTCCCCGAAATTCCCTGCAATTAAAAATCTTTACGATTCCTTCTTTGTTTCAACCACTTAGTCAGACTTATCCCGCATAGTCCCTTTGACACTAACTCAGACAAAGAAGTAAATGCCTCTCAAAATCGGATCTTTCCCACTAACTTACCAAATGTTCTACGATATCCCGGTGACAACTTCATCCGTCCACGCTCCCATTCTTCTCGTCCACGGTGGTGCCTGGGCCATCCCCGCCTCAGACGCGGTCGCCCACGAAGCCGGGGTCCGCAACGCCCTTGAAACCGGCTACGACATCCTCTCCCTCGGCGGCTCGGCTCTCGATGCAGTCGAAGCTGCCGTCACCGTCCTTGAAGACGATCCCACCTTCGACGCCGGCCGTGGCAGCTTTCTCACCTCCGATGGCCGCGTCCAGCTCGACGCCCTTCTCATGGACGGAGGCCGCATGAAAGCGGGCGGCGTGGCCTGCGTCGAGCGTCTCCGCAATCCCATTCAGGCCGCTCGCCTCGTCCTCGAAAAAAGTCCTCACGTCTACTTCGTCGGACCCGGCGCCGAGCAGTTTGCCCACTCCCATGGCATGACCCTCATCGATAACTCCGAGCTGGTCCTCGACCGTGAGCGCGAGCGCCTCGCCAACGCCAAGCTCCGCCAAGCCGCCGGCCTCGCCGACGAAACCTTCTCCGCTGTCCCCTTGCAGGACGATAAAGATCCCGAAACCGCAGTCCCAACCGGACCCGGCATCCAGGAAAATCTGGGTGCCCCAGGTCTGGGGTCCCCACGGACAGGTCTTAGTCCGAGGGGTGAAGATTCCGCTTCTGGGACTTGGGAAAGAAAGTCCCCATATCCCGCCGGTTTCAACAGTCATGACACCGTCGGAGCCGTCGCCCTTGATTTCCGCGGGAACCTAGCCGCCGCGACCTCCACCGGAGGCACCCTCAACAAGACTCCCGGCCGTGTCGGCGACTCATCCCTCATCGGCTGCGGCTGTTACGCCGACAATCTCTCTGCCGCCGTCTCCCTCACCGGCTGGGGCGAACCCATCATGAAGCTGGTCCTCGGCAAGTGGGCCACCGACCGCGTCTCCAACGGCACCGCCCCCGAAATCGCCGCCCGCGAAGCCATCTCGTATCTATATAACCGTCTAGGCGGCCACGGCGGCATCATCCTCCTAGGCCCCGACGGCCGCTTCGGCCTGGCCCACAACACCCCCGCCATGGCCTGGGGCCTAGCCACCCCCAGCGGCCTCCAAACCGGCCTCACCATCTAGCGAACTATCGACCCGCCGTCCCTTACATCTTTGAGCTTCGCGGCTAAATACACTTCATAATGCTGAAAGCGAGGACAAGATGCCCGAGGAACCAATCAAATTGTTCGCCACCCGATCAGAACTTTACCCGGAACCCAGGGCCGCGGACGTGGCACAAGGGACGGTAAGAGCAGGCCTCGCCGCAATACCCTTGGTCGGCGGGTCCATCACAGAGCTCATGTCCATGGTGCTTACTCCGGCAGTTGCACGGCGACGTGACGGATGGTTGAAGGACTTGGCTGATGATTTCGAAGATTTGAAAAGAAAGGTCGAGGGCTTTAAATTCGAAAACCTTGCTGAGAATGAAGCCTTTGTATCAGCCAAAATCCAAGCGACCCTCATCGCTATCGGAACCCACCAGCAAGAGAAGCGCAAGATGCTCCGCAACGCGCTCCTGAATATCGCCCTTGGACATGCGCCCGACGAAGATGTGCAGCAGATGTTCCTTTCCTACCTTGATTCCCTGACATCGTGGCATATTCGAATTCTCGCGTTTTTCAAGAACCCATTGGATACGCTTGCGCAAGCAGAAAGGGAGTTAAGGCTTCCCCAAGGTCCTCCAGGTTACCTTATGGGATCGCCCAACCAGATACTGGAAAGAACGTTTCCCGACCTTCAAGGACAGCGCCTATTCTACGACCAGATCATCAAAGATCTTTACAACAGGGGACTCGTGATCTCCGAACTTATCTATGTAGAAAACGCACACCTTGATATCACCATGATGAATCATGGGGCAACCGAGAAGCGTACGACCGACGCAGGTGATTCATTCCTTGCATTCGTTTCCAGCCCCATCTAGTTTCCACTTAAGCCGCGTATAAGCCACACGAAACCCCTTCCGCTCCGCATTCCGCTGCGAATTACTCCCCGCCTCGGCCACCATCATCGCCAAATCGCACCCGTGTTCAAATGCATACCGCATCCGTTCCTCCAGCAGCGCCGCCTGCAGTCCTCTCCGCCGCAACTCCGGCACCGTCGCCGAACCGCCAAACAGCGCCACTCCCTCATGCATCGTCAGCACTCCCGCCGCTCCCGGCTCTCCATCAACCTCAGCCAGAAAGCACGGGCTCTGCCTTCGCGCCACGCACACAACTCCCATCTGCCGCACAAACGTCTCCAGTTCCGGATGCTCGTGCGTCCAACCTCTTGCGCTCACGCTGCTCCAAAGCTGCGCCTCTTCCGGCCCAATCACCCGCACTCGAATATTACCGGGAAGTTCCCGGTCAGGCTTCTCCACCGTCCGAAAGAGCACGTTGCTCACCTCGCACGGTCTGTACCCGCGAGCGCAGAGAAGCCCAAGCAAATCCGCACCTACCATCGGACAGACCTCATGCATCACCGTCGTCCCACGGCTCTTGAAAAACCTCTCCATCTCGTCCAAAGCCGTTGCCGTCAGCTCCTCGAAAAGTCCCAGCCCAAAGCTCTGCGTAGTCGGCGCATCAATGCCGTCGAAAACGAGTGTTGCCCCGGCGCATTTCGTCCACACCGAGCCACTCTGCGGAAACAAACCACTGCGCGCCTCGGCAAATTGAGCGCAGGCATAACCCTCCGCCCCTTCCAATCGCCGCGCAAGTGCCAAATCAGAGAAAATCATCGCGCCTCTGATCCTACCCAACCCTACTTGTCCCATGCAGCATAATCTCAATATGCTCGTCCTAGCCTCAGCCTCCCCTCGCCGCCGCGAACTCCTCACGCAAGCCGGCTTCACGTTCGAGGTCCATCCCGCCCACATCCCCGAAGAACCCAAACCCAACGAAGACCCCATAGCTTACGTCACCCGCCTCGCCCGCGAAAAGGCCCAAGCCGTCTTCAACCAGCTCACAACCATGGGTGCCCCAGGTCCCTCGCATTTGGGGACCTGGGAGTCTACAAATCTCAACCGCGAATCTCTCGCCGTATTAGGTGCAGACACCACCGTAACCCTCGACAACCACATCCTCGGCAAGCCCTCAGACCCTGCCGACGCCGCCCGCATGCTCCGCCTTCTCTCCGGCCGCACCCACCGCGTCATCACCGGCATCGCTGTCGTCACCGCCGCCCACACCGAGGTCGCCGCCGAAGTCACCGCCGTAAAATTCCTCACCCTCTCCGACCAGGAGATCGAAGCCTACATAGCCACCGGCGAGCCCATGGACAAAGCCGGAGCCTATGCCATCCAAGGCCGCGCCGCCCGTTGGATTCCCCGCATCGAAGGGGACTATTTCAACGTAGTCGGCCTACCCCTCTCCCTCGTCTCCACCCTCCTCGAATCCCGCTAGCCCGCTGATTCGCCAGGCCACAGTCTCGCCAACAACAGCACCGCCCCTCGACGCCGCAGCTTCATCAGGGTAGAATCTCTGCATCCGATTTCACCGCCTTCTAGCCGTCTGCTAGCAAATCACAAAGGAAGAATCTCATGCGGGTTCACGTCTTCGTTCGCCATCTATTTCTGCTCCTCGCCTTCGTCTCACCAGCCATCCTGCGCGCCCAGTTTCAGCAATCCACCGCCGACGAACTCAAGATGACCGCCGACCCCAAAGCCCCAGGCGCCGCCGCCGTCTACCTCAACGTCGAGGAGATCGACAATGATCCCTTGCACTTCCAGAGCTTTTACGCGCGCATCAAAGTGCTCTCAGAAAAAGGCAAGGAGCTGGCCACAGTCGAGCTGCCCTATCTGAAGGGCAACACCAAGATCACCGAAATCAAGGGCCGCACCATTCACGCCGACGGAACCATTATTCCGCTCACCGGCAAGCCTGAAGACCTGCTGATCGCCAAGACCAGGTCCAAAGAGGGAGACCAGCAGCAGTTCAATCGCAAGGTCTTCACCCTGCCCAGCGTTGAGGTCGGCAGCATTCTAGAATACCGCTATCAGATTGAATATGATGACAACCACTTTTCGTCGCCCTCCTGGGAGATTCAGCGCCCCTATCTCGTCCACAAAGCGCATTACGTCTTTACGCCCTTCAAAGCTTTCCTGCCCGGCAGCCAGAACCAGACCAGCATGTATCTGGAGGACGAGCACGGACACGTAATCAACACCCTCATCTGGTGGCCGAGACTTCCCCAGGGCGTGACCGTGAAGACCGACGCCGCCGGTCGTTACAGCGTTGACATCACGGATGTTCCGCCCATCCCCGAAGAAGAGTGGATGCCGCCCGTTAAAAGCTTTCTATATAAGGTGCTCTTTTATTACAAAAGCGACACCTCTGCCGTGAACTTTTGGGTCTCCGAAACCAAGCTTTGGTCCAAAGACCTCGATCACTTCGCCGAGCCCTCCAAATCACTCCATCAGGCAGTTGACAGCCTGATAGCTCCCGGCGACAGCGACTTGGACAAAGCGAAGAAGCTCTATAAAGCCGTTCAGGCCCTTGATAACACTGACTATTCCCGTAAAAAAAGTGATGCGGAGCTGAAGCAGCTCAAACTTCGCGTCGCCAAGCACGCCGAAGATACCTGGACACAGAAGAGCGGCTCCAGCGAGGACATTGCTCTGCTCTATCTCGCCATGCTCCGCGCCGCCGGCCTCACCGCCTATGCCGTCAAAGTCGTCGACCGTGAGCAGGGCCTCTTCGATATCTCCTACCTGACTTTGGACCAGCTCGACGACACCCTGGTTGTTCTCAACACCGGCGGCAAGGATATCCTGCTCGACCCCGGAGAAAAGATGTGCCCCTTCCAGACAATCAGTTGGAGACACTCCGAAGCTGGAGGCATTGGCCAGTCGTCCGACGGCAGATCCGCCATCGTCAGTCCCACCCAGGCCTATCCCGACAACAAGCTCATTCGCTCCGGCAACATCACCCTCGACGAGCACGGCGCTGTCACCGGCAGTTTCAACTTCGTTATGTCAGGCCAGCAGGCCCTTCGCTGGCGGCAAATAGCTCTCACAAATGACTTGGACGAAGTCAAAAAGCAGTTCGATCATGAGCTGGAGTCCATCGTCCCCGACGGCATCGAGGCTCACATCGACCACTTCCTCGGCCTCGACGATCCCAATGTCAATCTAATGGCCATCGTCAAGGTCCAGGGATCGATGGGCGCTGCTACCTCCAAGCGCCTCATGCTCCCCGGCTTCTTCTTTGAAACCCGCAGCGGCCATCCCTTTGTCGCTCAGGACAAGCGGCAGGAACCGGTAGACATGCACTATGGCGACATCGTAACCGATCAGGTCACCTATCATCTGCCCGCCGGTTTCTCGGTCGAAGGCGCGCCGCAGGACAACAAGATCTCCTGGCCTGCACACGCGATCCTCTCCTACAAGACAGCCTCTTCGCCCGGACAAATCATCATCGCCCGTTCGCTGGCTCGCGCCTTCACCTTCGCCAAGCCCGACGAGTACCAGGACCTGCGCAGCTTCTATCAAAAAGTTGCCGCCGCCGACCAGGCGCAATTGGTCCTGACCACATCTCCCGCGACGAAAGGCAACTGATGACCACCGTCTCTAATCCCGCAGTCCCGGCGAATAAAGCGACCAACAGAGCCACCACCCCGAGCAATCTAGATAAGCCTGTCATCCTGAGCGCAGCGCAGCGCAGTCGAAGGACCTGCTTTAGCTCTTGCATTTGCTTTTGCTTACCCCTGCTTCTCGCCCTAACATCTCCAGCCATCATCCGCGCCCAATTCCAACCCCCCACCGACGAAGAACTAAAGATGACCGCCGACCCCAAAGCCCCCGGCGCCGCCGCCGTCTACCTCAGCGTCGAAGAAATCTCAGACGATCCCTTGCATTTCCAGAGCTTTTACGCGCGCATAAAAGTGCTCCAGGAAAAGGGCAAGGAACTTGCCACAGTCGAGCTTCCCTATCTGAAAGGCCGCACGGAGATCAGTGACATCAAAGCTCGCACCATTCACTCCGATGGAACCATCATTCCGCTCATTGGCAAGCCCGAAGACCTGTTAGTCTCGAAGACGACCTCGAAGTACGGCGAACTTGAGGCCGAACGCAAGGTCTTCACCCTCCCCAGTGTTGAGGTGGGCAGCATTCTTGAGTATCGGTATGACCTTCGCTATGAGGATTATGTTTTCATAACTCCACTCTGGGAAATTCAGCGGCCTTACTTCGTCCACAAGGCGCATTACGCCTTCACACCTTTTGCGGGCTTTCTAAATGGTGTAGGAAATACTTCTTCTCGCTCCCTGATGGGCGAAAATGGAGGTCGCGTAAAGTCCATCGTATGGTGGTCACAGCTTCCGACCGGCACCACGATCAAGACTGACGCTATCGGGCGCTACAGCCTGGATATGACCGACATTCCCGCCGTTCCACACGAAGAGTGGATGCCCCCAGTCCAAAGCCTTCTCTATCATGTGTTCTTTTATTACAAGACCGTCGTAACCAGCAACGAATTCTGGACCTCGGAGGCCAAACGTTGGTCCAAAGAAGTGGATCACTTTGCCGAATCATCGAAATCCATCCATGACGAAGTCTCAGGCCTGATCGCCCCCGGAGACAGTGATCTCGACAAAGCGAAGAAGCTCTACAAGGCCGTCCAGGCGCTCGATAACACTGACTTCTCCCGTAAAAAGGGGGAAACCGAGCTGAAGCAGCTCAAGTTGAAGACAGCCAAGCGCGCCGAAGACACCTTGGCGCAGAAAAGCGGCTCAAGCGACGACATTGCCTTGCTCTATCTCGCCATGCTGCGCGACGCCGGTCTCAACGCCTACGCCATGAAAGTGGTTAATCGTGACCGGGGAGTCTTTGATCCAAGCTACCTCAACTTTGATCAGCTTCAGGACGACCTCGTTATTTTGAACACCGGCGGCAAAGACATCGTCCTCGACCCCGGCGAAAAGATGTGTCCATTTCAAACCGTGCATTGGAGACATTCCGGCGCAGGCGGCATCAGGCAAAGCGTCGATGACCGCGCAGCCGCAGCCTCCCCATTTCTTCCCTATGCCGCAAACACACTCACCCGCACCGGCGATGTCACACTCGACAGTCACGGCGGCATTACCGCCACCTTACGCTTTGTGATGAACGGCCAGGAAGCACTTCGCTGGCGCCAGACTGCCCTCCGCAACGACCAGGACGAAGTCAAAAAGCGGTTCGATCGCGAACTGGAGTCCATGGTCCCCGAAGGAGTCGAGGCCCATGTTCATCATTTCCTTGGGCTCGACGATCCCGATGTTGTCCTGATGGCCATCGTCAACGCACATGGCAGTCTGGGTACTGCAACGTCCAAGCGTCTCTTGCTCCCCGGCTTCTTCTTCGAGACCCGCAGTGGCCATCCTTTTGTGGATCAGGAGAAGCGCGAGAAATCCGTGGATATGCACTACGCAGAACAAGTGACAGACCAGATCGTCTACCAGCTGCCATCCGGTTTTGCGTTGGAAGGCGCGCCCCAGGACACAAAGATTCCCTGGCAGGGCCATGCTGTTCTGGTAGAAACATTTACGGCGGAACCCACGCAGATCACCGTCACACGCACCTTGGCCCGGGCCTTCACCCTCGCCAAACCAGAGGAATATCAGGACCTCCGAGGCTTCTACCAAAAGGTCGCCACCGCTGACCAGGCGCAACTCGTCCTCACCAGAACAGGCTCCTCGGAGAAAGGCAACTGATGAACACGCTTTCCACTCCCCGATCCCCGATGAACGGAACAACCAACTCCGCCGCCATCCTGGGCGATCTAGTTAAGCCTGTCATCCCGAGCGCAACCACTAACTCGCCTGTCATCCTGAGCGAAGCGCAGCCGGCCCCCAGCGACAGGTCTTCGTCGCTGGGGTGGGAGCGCAGTCGAAAGCCTGCCCTGAGCCTGTCGGAGGGGACCTGCTTTTGCTTTTGTCTGCTCCTAGCCCTAGCAACCCCAGCCATCCTTCGCGCCCAATTCCAGCCCCCCACTGAAGAAGAACTAAAGATGACCGCCGACCCCAAAGCCCCAGGCGCCGCCGCCGTCTACCTCTACTACGAAGACATCACCGACTACCCCAACCATTCCTATAGCTACTATGAACGCATTAAAGTGCTCACCGAGAAAGGCAAGGATCTCGCCACCGTCAGCATCCCTTACGAGCATGGAGTGGACAAGCTCACAAACATTGACGGCCGCACCATCCACGCCGATGGAACCGTGGTTGCCTTGACCGCCAAGCCCGACGATCTAATGGACGTCAAGACAAAGGGCTTCCAGATGAACTCCATCGTCTTCACCCTGCCCAGCGTCGAGGCCGGCAGCATTCTGGAATTCCGTTTGAAGTTTCGCCGCGATCAAGACTTCACTCTCTTGCCGACTTGGAAGATACAGAAGCCATATTTCGTTCACAAAGCGCACTATTACTTCCTTCCCGGAAATTTCAGCAACATGCTGTACGCGGTCAACTTAGGTTCCGACACCTCAGCTTCCGGCGCCAAGGTGATCCAGGACAAAAAGGACGCTTTCACCCTTGATATCAACGATGTCCCGCCCGAGCCTGACGACGATTGGATGCCGCCGCTGAACAACCTCAGTTGGCACGTCCAGTTCTTCCCTAACACCGGAGTCACCACCGCCCAGGCTTATTGGGACAACATAGCGGAAAGCTGGTCCGCCTGGGTCAAGGACTTCACCAAGCCCACGGGCCAGATCAAGCAAGCCGTCGCAGGAATCGTCGCCCCCAATGACTCGGAAGAAATAAAAGCCAAAAAAATCTACACCGCCGTCATGAAGTTGGAGAACACGGCTTTCACGCGCGAAAAATCCAAAGCCGAGCGCAAAAAAGAGAAGCTCAAAGATATAAAAAAAGCTGAGGATGTCTGGAAGCAGCAGGCCGGATCGGACGACGACATCGCACTGCTCTATGTCGCTCTGGCCCGCGCCGCCGATCTCAACGTCTCCGCGATGAAGGTAGTCGATCGTAACCGCGCCATGTTCGATCGCACCTATCTTTCCACGTACCAGTTGGACGATATCATCGTGATTCTAAATCTCGGCGGCAAGGAGCTTTACCTTGATCCCGGCCAGAAAATGTGCCCATTTGGGTCGCTGCATTGGAAGCACTCCTGGGCCACCGGTCTCAAGTTCGCCGGCAAAACCGCCGTCTACGTAACAACTCCCGGAATCACTTACAAGGATTCGCAAGTGAAGCGCGTTGCCGAACTGGATATCGACGAAGCTGGCAGCGTGAAGGGAATAGTTCGCTTTATCATGACCGGCCCGGAAGCGCTCTATTGGCGGCAATTGGCCCTCGAAAACGACGAAGAAGAAGTCAAAAAGCAGTTCAACGAGTCGATGCGCGCCTATCTCCCCGAAGGCGTGCAGGCCGACTTCGATCATTTCCTCGGCCTCAGCGATTACGAACTCTATCTGATGGGAATCGTCAACGTCAGCGGCAACATCGGTTCAACAACCGGCAAGCACTTCTTCTTGCCCGGCCTCTTCTTTGAATCCCGCGCCAAGCATCCCTTCGTTGCGCAGGACAAGCGCATCATTCCAATCGATGTTCACTATCCCGAGTTTGACCAGGACGAAGTAACTTATAACCTCCCGCCCGGCTTCACCGTCGAAAGCGCGCCCCAGGACACCAGTAACACTTGGCCCGATCACGCTACGCTCAAGATCCATTCCACCGCAAAAGGTGGCTCTGTCACCGTTCTTCGCAACCTGGCTTATAACTTCACCCTCCTCGATCCCAAGGAATACCCCAACCTCCACGACTTCTACCTGAAAGTGGCCGCCGCCGACCAGGCCCAACTCGTCCTCACCCGCGCTCCGGTCGCGAAAGGAAACTGATTATGTCCTCTCCGCTCTCATCTAACTCTTTCCGTTTCTCCGCTCGACTGGTCGCCGTGCTCCTGTTGGCCGCCAGCCCCAGCTTTGCCAGCTGGTTCGGCAAAGACAAACAGATTCCCGACTGGGGCCTTGAAGCCGCCAAAACCCACACTCCCGACTACGCCAAGGATGCCGCCGCAGTCGTTCTCTTCGATGAATACCTCGAAACCGTCGACGCTCAGGGTCGTGCCGTCGAACGTGAGCGCTACGCATTGCGTATTCTCAAGCCCCAGGGCCGCCACGATGCTCTATGCCGCGTCTCCTACGACGTAGACGAAAAGATCAACTACTTCCACGCCTGGACCATCGCAGCCGACGAGAAGCAATACCCCGCTCAAGACACGGATTTCGTCGATGTAGGAGACCAAAGCGATTCCACCATGCTCTCCACCGAAAAAGTCCGTGGTGTGCTTCCTCCCGCCGCCGACGTGGGCGCAACCGTGATCTGCGAGTCCGAGGAATTGCTCGCACCCTACCAGGAGGAGACAGTCTGGGCCATTCAAAGCCACTTTCCCGTCGTCTTCCAAGCGCTCGAAGTTGACCTGCCCGCCGGACGCACCCACTCCGAGGCCTGGCACAGATTCCAGCCCGTCAAGCCGGTCGAGGTCGCTCCCAACCACTGGCGCTGGGAGATCAAAGATACCCACGCGCTCGATCTGCGAGACGTAAAATCCCGCCCAGACTGGGATGCCATCGCCGCGCGGATGTCCGTCCACTGGGGCGATGCCGCCGTCGAAGGCAAAGACAACCAGTGGAAGGCTCTTGGGCAGCGCTACTCCACTCTGGAGGCAAATCGCCCAGACCCCTCCCCGGAGATCACCGCCCAGACCCAGAGCCTCATTGCAGGCGCGCCGGATTTCTATGCCAAGCTCAGCCGCATCACCGATTACATCCAGAAAAACATCCGCTACTTCATCGTTGAGCGCGGCATCGGAGGCTGGCAGGCACATCCCGCCGGCGACATCTTCCGCAATCGCTACGGCGACTGTAAGGACAAAACTACTCTGCTGATCTCCATGCTTCAGGTGGCCGGCATTCATGCCGTTTATATGCCGGTCGACCACCGGCGTGGCGTCGTCGACCCTGATGATCCTTCGCTAAAGGGCGACCACATGATCACCGCCATCGAGCTGCCCGCCGACCTGCAGGACTCCCGTCTTAAGGCCATCGTCAAAGCCAATGATGGCAAGCGCTACCTCATATTCGATCCAACCGACGAGCGCACCCCCGTTGGCAATCTCCCTTCTGAGGAGCAAGGCAGCTACGGCATCCTTGCCGCCGGAACTTCAAGTCAGATCATCGCCCTCCCCGTGCTTGACCCTGACACCAACGGCTCGGATCGAAAAGGTTCGTTCACGTTGTCAGCCGACGGCACTCTGACTGGCTCGGTCGATAGCTCTCACATCGGCCCCAAAGGTGCCGATCTGCGTGGCTTCCTTAAATACACTGACGAAAAGGAACGGCGCGAATACTGGGAGCACTATGTCGCTGAGACCCTTCCCGGCGTCACCCTCGATGCGTTCTCATTCACCCAGCCGGATGCTCTCGACAAACCCCTTGAGTTCCACTACAAGGTCACGGCTCACCAATACTCCCATCAAGCCGGTCCGCTCGTGCTCATCCGTCCTCGCGTAGTGGGCACGTACGCACATCCTTTTGACGACAAGCCGCGCATCTATCCCATCGACCTCGACGCCACCGGCCGCTGGCGCGACAGCTTCGACATCGCCATTCCACCCGGCTACGTCGTCGATGAAACTCCCGACCCGGTCAGCGTCGATCTCGACTTCGCAAGCTATCACTCCACCGTCTCGGTTAAAGGCAATCTTCTCCACTACGAGCGGGAATACATCGTTCGCCAGGTCGAGATTCCTCCCGCTAAAGCCGCGGACTTCCGCCGCTTTGAGTCCGCCATCCTCTCCGACGAAAAGAACTCCGCCGTCCTCAAAAAGCAGTAGACCGTTGCCAAGATTTGCGGGACAATTGTCGGGTATTTTTAGTACTTGAGCCGTAAATCGCGGATTCCGGACAGAGCTTTTGGAGTTTGATTTCGGAGGGAGCAAGGGGCTTTAGCCCCCTGAAAGACTGCGGTTTTGCGCGGCCCCGAGCTTCGCGTCATTTCTATGACTTGAGAGAAGTACAACCATAGTGTCATGCTGGATCTAACATGATTCGTTGGCTTGTCATTGGAATCGGCGACATAGCGCGCAGCCGTGTCATCCCAGCCATTCTTTCCGAGCCTCGCAGTCACTTGCAGGCGCTGCTCACCCGCGACCCCCCAAAGGCCGCGGCATATCCCGGCGTTCAAGTCTTCACCGCCCTCGAAGATGCACTTGAGCAATCCTCCATTGACGCCGTCTACGTTGCTTCTCCAGTTTTTCTCCATGCACCTCAAACCATTGCCTGTCTTCAAGCGGGCAAACACGTCCTCTGCGAAAAGCCCACTGCGATGAATCTCGTCGAGGCTCAATCCATGGTTGCCACCGCTCGCGCCACTCAGCGGCTATTCGCCGTCGCCTACTACCGCAGGCTTTTTCCCAAGCTATTACGCGCTCGCCAACTCATTGACGAAGGCGCAATCGGCCAGCCCCTCCTCGCCGAATCCAATTGTCATGGATGGCTGAAAGATGACGATCCCGGCTGGACTAGAAACTGGCTGTTCAATCCCGCAATGTCCGGCGGCGGCCCGCTTTACGACATCGCCTGTCATCGCATCGATGCCATGAATTTCCTCTTTGGCGAGCCATCCCGTGCCACTGGCTTTTTAGACAACGCCGTTCACCTCATGCCCGTCGAGGACTCGGCGACCGCTCTCATCCAATATGTTCACGGCATCCATGCCACCGTCGATGTGCGTTGGAACTCGCGCATCAGCCGGGACCAGTTTCGTGTCATCGGAACCAACGGCGAAATCAATCTGGATCCCTTGAACGGACCAATTCTCCGTTTCGGTGATCGGGAGGAGTCGCTCCCCATCCACCCCAACGTGCACTATCCATGCGTTGAAAACTTCGTTGCCGCTATCCTCGATGGAGCCCCTCTGGCATGCCCCGCAGATAAAGCTCTCTGGACCGACCGCGTCATTCAAATGGTCGTCTCCGCCAACCAGACCCTCCCAGCGAAGGCGTAGGCACCGTTTGTTGAAGCATTTGGAAGCCAGGATCGGTAGGCCGGGGCTTCAGCATGAAGGAAGCCCACGCGAGAGAATAGCGAGCTATTGGCCGCACCGCACGTTGCCTATAGGTGGCGGGGCCGTTGCCTCTTTTCCCCGAATCAAGCGAAATACAACCATAGTGCTAACCGCGCATCCTATTTGCCCAGCTTGCTCCGGACCCACAGCACGCCAAAAACAGGTAAAGCCACGGCCAACACGAGCAGTCCGGCGGGCAAGCCGACATAGCGATAAGTGTCTGCATAACTCACCGCGTGGTGGCCAATGAGATTCCAGGCCAGCAGCGCGAAGATGGCGATGGTAGTCGAGGCGAAAAAGGTGAAGAACGCCGAGGCAAAGGACAGCAGCAAGCTGGTAAAAAAGCCAAAACCCTTCAGCGGAAATCCAAGCACTGTTCCGCCGGCGGTGCGTTCGGTTTGTGCGGTTCGCATCATCCTCGGGCCCTCGTAGCGTTAGAATACAAGTTCATGGCCAGCAGCGCACAAGTCGAGCTTTGGCACGCCGAGAAGGTCGCCACACAGGCAACCGTGACCCAGGCCCCCAACGGGATTCACTACGCAATGTGGGGCGAGACGCGCGTTTCGGAGCCGGACCTCGAGCGGTTGGTGGGTGCCGTGCCCGCTTCGCTGTCTGCCGCGCTCGAAAACCGCGCCTATTACTTTGTTCCCCTCGCCATCGCCGACACCGACGACACCATGATCGCGCCCGGTTACACCGTCGACTTGGGCGACCGCGCCATCTGCCATCGCAACGCCTCCTTCGGTACCACAGAGGCGGTCTTTCTTTCCACGCGCCTGGTCGAGGATCGCTTCGGTCTGGCTTTCGAATTCTTCATCAACGTGGCCCACAACTTTGTCGAGGCCGCTGGGGTTCCCGAAAGCTTTTCGGTGCTTGCATGGTTGCAGGCCGATACCCAGGTGCGCGGCGAAACCAGCCAGGACGCATGGGAGACGCGCCGCCGCGCCCAGGACAGTCACGGCAACCAGAGAATCATCGACGAGCGCGCCCGTAGCGCCTACTACGAGTCAGCCTTCTCCGATTCGCTGGCGATTTACATGCTCTCCCTCGCCGTGGACTTCGACTATCACGATCTGCGCGAGCGCGACTATCCGTTGCTAGCCGCCCCAGCCCTGGCTGAGCGCCTCCGCCACGTAGCCTCACTTTTCCCCCCCAACCAAGGCTACGAGTTCCAGATCCTCTATCGCCGCAAAGGCTAGCCGCCAGGGGCAACTCAAAGCAGCAGGTCACTAACTTCCAAATCACCGTGTCACTGAAATCCTCAAGGCGGCCCTCTTGGGATCGCGCCGCCATTCGCCGGCTCAAGACTGAAGCAACTCCGATACAAAGGTAACTAAATTCACCGGGATGGGCTGCGGAATTTCCAAACCTCACTTCCACGCATCATGCTTATTCAATGAGAGTTAGCGCTCTATTATCACAAAGCGTTGCTCCTCAGCTTACAGAGAAATAATTGGCTCAAAGTAACTACCGCACAGAGATTGCCGATATAGATCCTGTAGGGCAATCAACTTAGCACTGGCTTGACCAAATATGCAATGAAGAGACTGATTCCAGTCATTGCCGTGATCTTCGGATGGGCCACGGCGGCCTGGGCAGCGCAGCCCGCGCCGCTGACCAGTCTGCGCGCCATTCAGGCCCTCACCAATGCCGAAGCCAGCCACGGCCTGCCGGTCGTCTTTGAAGCCACCGTAACCTACTACTTTCGGGCGAACTACGTCCTCTTTGTGCAGGATGAGGATGCAGCCATTTATGTATCGCCCGCCGCCAATATGCCTGCCCCCCTGGTTCCCGGCGATCGCGTCCTGGTGCGAGGTAAGACGGCGCGCAGCTTTCGCCCCATCGTGATGAGCGAGACCGTTACCCTGCTCCACCACGGCGAAGTGCCCAAGCCCATCCGGGCCACCTTCGACGAGTTGATCCACAACCGGTACGACTGTATGCTGGTCACCCTGCATGGCATTGTTCGCTCCGCTGACAAATCGGACCCCCGCATTAAGGGCGCCCACGGCGACATGTGGGCACTAACCGAGGGCGGTTACTTCTCGGTAAGCGCCGACGGCTATACGGCAGAAGAACGCGAAGCTCTGTTGGATGCCGAAGTCGATATCACCGGAGTCGAGGGCGGGCAATTCGACGGCAAAATGCAAAACCACGGTGTCCATCTCCACGTCTCCTCGCCCGCAGACATCAAGATTCTCAAACTCCCCGGCGTCAGCCCATGGACCCTCCCGCTCACTCCCATGGACGAGGTGATTACCGGCTATCATGTTACGGATCGCACCCAGAGAGTCAGGGTGCATGGAACCATTACTTACTACCAGCCCGGCTCAGCCGTCGTCTTGCAGGACGGCGCCAGAAGCCTCTGGATCTCAACCCTAACCCTCGACTCCTTGAGGGTAGGCGATGTCGTGGACGCAACCGGGTTCCCCGAGTCGCACAACGGCTTTCTGGCCCTGTCCCACAGCGAGATTCAGGATAGCCATGTTCAGGCGCCCATCGCGCCCTTTCCGACCACCAGGAAAGACTTGACCGCCGCCAGCAACCACGTCATCGACCTGGTCTCTGTCGAAGGGTTGGTCGTGTCGGAGGCCCCTGGAGGGACCGAGGACCAGTACGGCCTGACCGCCGATGGCCAACTATTCAACGCCATCTATCGCCATCCCCCCGGAGACGGCGCGCTCCTGCCCTTGAAGAAGATACCGCTCGGCGCCAGAGTCCGCGTCTCCGGCATCTGCATCACCGAGGACTCCAACCCTTTCAACGAGCAGGTGGCCTTCGATATCCTGATGCGTTCTTTCGACGATATTACCGTTGTCGGCCGGCCCTCTTTGCTGAACATCCGCAGCCTCATACTGCTTGTCTGCGCGCTGATTCTGATCGTCTTCGCCGTGATCGCCAAGAGCTTGATCATGGAACGCAAGGTGCGCCGCCAAACCTCTGCCCTGGCCAAGATCGAGCAGCGGCGCAGCCGCATTCTCGAGGACATTAACGGCTCCCGTCCGCTGGCGGAAATCGTCGAAGAGATCACAGAACTTGCCTCGCTCAAGCTGCTGGGCGCCCCCTGCTGGTGCCAGATCGCCGACGGAGCCCGGTTGGGAAACTGCCCGCCGGAGCCCACGTCCTTGCGCATCGTCCACCAGGAAATTCCTGCCCGCTCCGGTCCTCCGCTCGGCGTCATATTTGTAGCATTCAGCCCATCCGCCAAGCCCTTGGCAGTTGAATCGGAAGCTCTCTCCATGGCGGTAGGCCTGATCACGCTGGCCATCGAAACTCGTCGCCTCTACTCCGATTTGTTGCATCGCTCCGAGTTCGACCTGCTCACCGACATTCATAACCGCTTCTCACTGGAGAAACGGCTGGACGCCCAGATCGAATCGGCACGGCAGAATGCAGGCATCTTCGGATTGATCTACGTCGACCTCGACGAATTCAAGCAAGTCAATGACATCTATGGCCATCACATCGGAGACCTCTATTTACAGGAGACAGCGCGGCGCATGAAACAGCAGCTCCGCTCTCACGACCTGCTGGCGCGGCTCGGAGGCGATGAGTTTGCCGTGCTGTTGCCCATGGTGCGAAACCGCGCTGGTGTCGAGGAAATCGCCCAACGCCTGGAACACTGCTTCGACACGCCGCTGGTTCTCGAAGGTCGCACCCTGCAAGGCTCGGCCAGCTTCGGCATCGCCCTCTATCCTGAAGACAGCGCCACCACGGACGGCATTCTGAACGCCGCTGACGCAGCCATGTACACGGTCAAAAACAGCAAGCGACAGGTTGAGGTCAATCTGATCTAATGTAAGTCCGAGACAAAGATAATTAGGTTCGCCGAAATGCGTTCCGACATTTCCAAATCGCCGCTTACGCACTATATTCAGACAATGAGAGTTAGCGCAAATCTCAGCGACCGTCTGCTCTCAGATCGCAGAGAAATGATTGGCCTTGAAGTGATTACCGCATAGACATTGCCGATATAGACTGTAGGGTAATCAACAGAGCACGGGTCTGGCCGAATATGCAATGAAGAGACTGATTCCAGTCATTGCCGTGATCCTCGGATGGGCCTCGGCTGCCTGGGCAGCGCAGCCCGCGCCGCTGACCACTCTGCACGCCGTCCAGGCCATCAGCAATGCCCAAGCCGCTCAGGGACCACCCGTAGCCTTTTACGCCACAGTAACTTACTCGCAGCTAGGGGCGGGCATGTCGTTTGTTCAGGAAGGCAGCGACAGCGTCCAGGTGTGGACAAATGCAAATCTCAAGCTCTATGCCGGAGATCGCGTTCTGATCAAGGGAAAGGCGAAGCCAAGCTTTCGTCCCATCGTGTTGGCTGACAGCATCACGGTCACCGGCCACAGCCCGTTGCCCACACCCGTGCCGGCCAGCTTCGATCAGCTGAATCGCTCAGAACTGGATGGTATGCGGGTCACAATCCGCGCCGTGGTCCACAACAAAGACGTGAAGACGTATTACGACCACGCCGGTACCCTTCTTCACATGCAAATGGATGGGGGAACAATCGATGCATGGGTCGATGGCGACGATCCAAACCCGAACCAGGATATGTTCGATAACGAGATCGAGGTGACAGGGGTATCGTCGGGAAAATTAGACGGAAAGATGCACCACATCGGAGCCAAGCTCCACGTTTCTTCTTTCGCGGATGTCAAAATATTGAAAAGCTCGACGTCAAGTCCCTGGACTTTACCCGTCACACCGATCGACAAAATTCTCGATACGTCTCATGTAACGGATCAAACCTCAAGAATCCGAGTCCGGGGAACTGTTACCTTCTACCAGCCGAGCTCGGCTATGGTGATTCAGAACGGCGACAACAGCCTGTGGATCATGACCAATACCGAGAAGCCCCTGCGCATTGGGAGCCAGGTGGACGTGACCGGCTTTGCCACATTGCATGACAACTATCTCGCCCTCACCAGCGGCGAAATCCTGCAAAGCTCGATCTATACCCCCATCGCACCCAAGCCAATGACCTGGCGCGAACTGCCTAACAGCAAAAGTATATTCGATCTGGTCTCCGTCGAAGGGCGTGTGATGATGGAGGTTCGCGAGCCAACACAAGACGAGTATTTTCTGGTCTCTAATGGCCAGGTCTTCTCCGCCATCTATTACCACCCCTATGTCAGAGGTTCTCCCACGCTGCCGATGAAGCAGATACCGCTGGGTTCCACGGTCCGCGTCTCCGGCATCTGCTTTCCGCTCCAAAAAAACATTAGCTACGATCACGATTTACCTGCCGATATCCTGATGCGCACCCCCGGGGATATTGCGGTGATCGCCAATCCGCCATGGGTGAACACTCGCCATCTGCTGCTCATCGTTGGTTTGCTGCTGATGGTTGTGGCCGGTGTGGGTATCAGGGCCTGGGCTTTGGAACGCAAGGTGCGCCACCAAACCTCTGCCCTGGCCAAGATCGAGCAGCGGCGCAGCCGCATTCTCGAGGACGTCAACGGCTCCCGTCCGCTGGCGGAAATCGTCGAAGAGATCACAGAACTTGCCTCGCTCAAGCTGCTGGGCGCCCTCTGCTGGTGCCAGATCGCCGACGGAGCCCGGTTGGGAAACTGCCCGCCGGATACCGCCTCCTTGCGCATCGTCCATCAGAAGATTCCTGCCCGCTCCGGCCCTCCGCTTGGCGCCATATTTGCCGCCTTCAACCCGTCCGCCAAGCCCTTGGCCATCGAATCGGAGGCTCTCTCGATGGCGGTTGGGTTGATCTCGCTGGCCATCGAAACCCGTCGCCTCTACACCGATTTGCTGCACCGCTCCGAGTTCGACCTGCTCACCGACATTCATAACCGCTTCTCGCTGGAAAAACGGCTGGACGCGCAGATCGAAGTAGCGCGGCAGAATGCAGGCATCTTCGGCTTGATCTATGTCGACCTGGATAAGTTCAAGCAGGTGAACGACATTTACGGCCATCGCATCGGGGACCTCTATCTGCAGGAAGCAGCGCGGCGCATGAAGATGCAATTGCGCTCGCACGACCTGCTGGCCCGGCTGGGCGGCGATGAGTTTGCCGTGCTGCTGCCCATGGTGCGCAACCGCGCCGGTGTCGAGGAGATTGCACAGCGCCTGGAGCACAGCTTCGACGCACCGCTGGTTCTCGAAGGAAACGTCCTCCATGGCTCAGCCAGCTTCGGCATCGCCCTTTATCCCGAGGACAGCGCCACCACGGACGGCATTCTGAACGCCGCCGACGCAGCCATGTACACGGTTAAGAACAGCAAGCGACAGGTTGAAGTCAATCTAATCTAGAAAATTACGACGCTGCTCGCCTAGCGCATCGGCGATTGTCTACTGAGTGGGCGTTTTCCCACGACCTGTCTTCGGACGAGTGTTAGCCTTGCTCTATCCCGTCTAAGTGAGGATCGTGATGAAGCCGTTAGCCTTTGCTCTCTGGGTTGTTTTCGCGTTCGGCAGTCTGCGCGCGCAGACAACTGTCTGGCAGCCATCGTCAGGACATTCGCAAATTCCGATATGGCCGGGTGTGTTGCCTGATCCGCAGCCTGTCGCAGGGCCAGAGTACTCTAAGTCGTCAGGGAAGGACGATCTGGTTGGCGGTAGGCAGGTGGTGGAGGTGGACAACGTCTCGCGGCCTACCATGACCGTCTATTCGCCACAAGGAAAGAATACAGGCGCTGCGGTCGTCGTCTTCCCCGGCGGTGGCTATCAGATTCTGGCCATCGATCTTGAAGGCACGGAGGTCTGTGACTGGCTGACGCCGAAAGGGATCACGTGTGTGCTGTTGAAATACCGTGTGACGAATGTGGGGCCGTATCCGAAATCGGGACCATATCCGGAATCGCCGATGGCGTTGGAAGATGCGCAGAGGGCGGTGGGCCTGGTGCGCTTCCACGCGGCAGAGTGGCATATCGATCCGCACAAGATCGGGGTGTTGGGATTTTCAGCGGGTGGGCATCTGGCGGCGGCGATGAGCACGCATTTTGAGGAGCGTTTATATCCGGCTGTAGATGACGCCGACAAAGAAAGCTGCCGCCCGGATTTTGCTGTGGCTATTTATCCCGGCCACCTGTCGCTCTCTGCGGCAGAATGGGATGCGAAGCAAGGCGTCAAGAAGTTTGTAGTTCCTCATTCTCCAACTGCCGATGAGAACCTCACGTTGAACCCAGAGGTTCCGGTCAGCAGCCAGACGCCGCCTACGTTTTTGCTGCACAATGAGGATGACCACATCGATAGCGTGTACGACTCACTGGCTTACTACATTGCGCTGCAGAAGGCCGGTGTTCCCGTGGAGTTGCATTCGTATGCGCAGGGCGGGCATGCTTTCGGGCTGCGGCCCACCAAGCTTCCAGTGACGAGATGGCCTCAGCTGGTGGAGACGTGGCTGGCAACGATTGGGATGATACCGGAATAAGTGCTCCCCGCACTGAAGGCGATCCGCCTGGATTGCCTGCCCTGAGAGTGAAGTTGAGAGGGTAAGTCCTCCGCCCCAGATGTCCTGCATAAAATAACCTTCCACAAGCGCACAATAAAAGCATGAACAACTACCACCCGAGGAGCGCGCCTTTCCTAATCCCTGTTCCCTAATCCCTGTTCCCTAATCCCTGTTCCCTAATCCCTAACCCCCTGTCTTACCCCCCTCCCCCCTATTTATATTTTCAAAACCTTGCAGATAATTTCGGCATCTCTGGAATCAATACCTTACAAAACGGCACAAGCAGAAAAATACCACCATATAAAACAAAAAATTTAGGCATTTCCGAAGGTCAGTTTTTGCATATTATTGATGCGCTCTCCGCGCTGTAAGCGACGTGTCCTTCGCTGACGGTCCAGCGAACTTTGCCTTGCATCGTCCAGCCGTCGAAGGGAGTGTTTCTGGACTTCGATTTGCCTTCGCGAGCATTGTAAGTCCACTCAGCTTTGGGGTCGAAGACGACCACATCGGCAAAGCTGCCCACGACGAGCGTTCCGCGGCCCTTCAATCCCAAAAGCGCAGCCGGCTGCGCGCTGAGCAAGTTCAGAACGCGACCCAGCGGCAGCTTCCATTCCTTGTGCAGCCAGCGCAAACTCAGTCCCAGAGCCGTTTCCAGGCCGATAATGCCGTTGGGCGCGCGCTCAAACTCGACTTCTTTTTCGTGGACAGCGTGCGGCGCGTGGTCGGTCGCAATGGCGTCGATAACTCCGTCGAGCAACGCCTCAATCAGTGCATCGCGGTCGGCGGTCGAGCGCAGTGGCGGACACATTTTGGCGTGGGTGTTGTAGAAGCCGACGTGCTCGTCGGTCAACAAAAAATGGTGGGGCGCAGCCTCGCAGGTGACGCGCAATCCGTTGCGGCGCGCCTGGCGCACGGCGGCCACAGCAGCTGCCGTCGAGATGTGGGCCACATGCAAATGGGCGCGGGTCTCGCGCATGTCGCTAACCAGACGAATATCGCGCTCGACGATTGTCGACTCGGACTCGTTCGTCATCCCGCGCAGGCCGAGCCGGAAAGCAGCCGCTCCAGCGTTCATGCTGGCGATCATTCCGGCGGCTTGCGTAAGCCGCGTGTCCTCCGCGTGCTGGATGACGGTGAGGCCAACGCGCGCCGACGCGGCCAGAGCCTCGCGCATGACGTTGTCCTTCAAAATAGGCAAGCCATCGTCCGAGACAGCCACAGCTCCAGCTGACTTGAGCGCGGCATAGTCGTTGATCGTTTCACCTTTGGACCCGCGCGTGGCGGCGGCAATCGGAAACACGCGCACCAATGCGCCGCGCTCCTGCGCCTGCATCCAACGCGTGGTTTCGGAAGAGTCGTTCACCGGTGCAGTGTTCGGCATGGCGGCTACGGCAGTAAAGCCGCCCGCAGCAGCCGCAGCCGTTCCAGTAGCGATGGTCTCCTTGTAGCCTTGGCCCGGCTCGCGTAGATGAACGTGCATGTCGATCAGGCCCGGAGCAACGGTAAGGCCCGTCGCATCGAGAACCTCCGCACCGTTCGCCAACTTCAGCTTGCCGGGCCCAGCAATCTCAGCCACCCGGCCGTCCTTGAGCAGAATGTCCTTGTCCGCGTCCACGCCCGCTGCCGGGTCAATCAGGTGGCCGCCACGAATCACCAGTGCCGTCATGCGCGGCCTCCTTGGTCAGCATTGACCGCATTGTTATCTGAAGGGATATTTGTATTTTGGCTGTTCAATCGCCAGTTGCGGAGATGGAACACTACTCGCCAAGCAACCAATAAAAGCAAAAGGATAACTAGGATTTTGAACGTGATCGTAATGGGACGATGCCAGTAACATGCAAACCAGGCGGAACAGATGCCGAATAAACAAACAATATCTTTAGCAATAAGGTGTTTGCGAAGGCGAGAAAGCATTAGCAGAGGCGTTGTTATGAGAAAAAGCGCCATTCCAATGGACCTCAATGCATCATCAATCTCACCATGTTGCCAATGTATAAACGCAAGTCGCATGATTACGGCTACAAAAGTTCCATCTACTAAAGCAACAAAGACATCGAAGCCGGGGAATTCGTGGTGCTTAACGATCTCTTGAGTCATTCTGGTCTAAGCCTCCACGGCAGACTGAGCATTCGCCGTCAGCGCCCGCTCGACAACCGCCATGCGAATGGCAACGCCGTTTTTGACCTGTTCGAGGATGGCCGATTGCGGCCCATCGGCGACGCCGGCGGTAATCTCCATGCCGCGAATGATCGGCCCAGGATGCATCACAACGGCCGTGGGAGCGAGCCGAGCCAGCCTCTGGCCAGTGAGTTGGTAGGCGGCCTTGTACTCTTCGAGGTCCAGTTGCAATCCGGCCAATCTCTCAGCCTGAATGCGCAGCATCATTACCACCTGCGACTGACGAAGCACAGCCTCGAAATCGCGCTCGATCGAGATTCCGGGACCGGCCTGCGCGGCCAGCTCCGGCAGCAGCTCCTTGGGCCCGCAGAGCAGCACGCGCGCGCCCAGCCGCGGCAACAGCAGCATATTCGAGCGGGCCACACGGCTATGCAGAATATCGCCGGTGATGCAGACGGTGACGCCGGCCAGCGTGTCAGCGGTGATCTTCTCAACTCCAGGCCGCAAGTGAGTCAAAATCGTCCGTAGGTCGAGCAGCGCCTGGGTGGGATGCTCGTGCATGCCGTCGCCTGCGTTGAGCACCGGCAGACGAGTCTCAGCTTCGAGCAGCCAGGGCGCGCCGCTGGAGTTGCTGCGCAAAATGATGGCTTCAGCTCCGAGCGCGCGCAAAGTCAGGCCAGTGTCTTTCAGAGACTCGCCCTTCTCAATGCTCGACGACAGGCTGGAGACCAGCGTTGTGTCGGCGCCGAGGCCTTTGGCGGCCAACTCAAAGCTGGTGCGCGTTCGTGTCGACGACTCGTAAAAAAGCAGCGCGATGCGGCGCTTGGCCAACAGGCGGGCGCGGGTCAGAGGGTCTTCATTCTCCAGAGCCGTGGCGCGGGCGAGAAGATGACTCAAGGCATCGAGGGTCAAATCCTGTGCCGAGAGCAGCGAGCCGGGATTGTAAGGAAACGGCGATGCGGCGACAGGCGGAAGATGGAGTGGTCGACGGGCTTGGGCTGCGGTCGGACTCATTGTGTCTCAGCTTTCAGTTCTAGCTGCCAGCACCTAGCCAAGAGCTAGAAGCTGAAAGCTGCCTATCTCAATCGACCCGCTCGACCAGCAAAACTTGCTCGTCGTTGTCGACCTCCTGAAACTTGACCTCGATAATCTCGCGGCTGCTGGTTGGTACGCGTCTGCCAATGTAGGTGGCCTCGATGGGCAGCTCGCGGTGGCCGCGGTCGATCAGCACGGCGAGTTGCACGCGGCGCGGACGGCCGTGATCGAACAGAGCATCGAGCGCGGCCCTGATCGTCCGGCCGGTGTAGAGAACATCGTCGCATAAGACCACGTCGCGGCCATTGATGTCGAAGCCGATTGCGCCGGGCGTTACCACAGGACGTATGCCCGCGGTGGTCAGGTCGTCCCGATAGAACTGAATGTCGAGCATGCCGGTGTCGACATGATGCTTTTCGATGCCCGAGATCAGTTTGCCCAGACGGTCGGCCAGCGGAATGCCGCGGCGCTTGATTCCCACCAGGGCGAGATCCGCGCTGCCATTGCTCTTTTCAACAATCTCGTGGGCCAGGCGCACCAGGGTGCGCTCGATCTCTGAGGCGGACATCAGCCTGCCTTTGATACGCAGAGAGGATTTGCTTTCGGCTTCGCTCATGGATCTTCTCGTGGGCTGTCTTGTCGCAGCCAGTCTCTCGCAGGATGATACGAGGGTTTGCGCCCGCGAGCAAGCTGTGGAGAAGTGGGGCTCAATCCCAGCGTTCGAGCGGAAAGAAACTCAAGGCGATGCAAAGGCCGGGATACGCAGATCACGGGCGTTTATACGCAGCTCTATACCTCGGGTCTGCGGGTGCGAGCGAGCAAGCGCGCTGCCAGAGCGCCGCCAGCAACTGCAAAGAAGACCAGAAAAGCCGCGTTGGAGATAATGGTGGCAGTCATGAATCCTGCGTGGCCTTCGGGCGAGAGCATCAATGCTTTTTGGGCCTGCATATGTGCGGTGTCCGCAAAGCCCATCTGCGCATTCAACTGCTGGTAAGCATCGACGTAAGCTCTCCAATCCGCGTCAATCTGATTCGATTGATGAAGAAAGAAGCGCTGGGCGAAGAGAGCGCAACCGCTGGCGCCCAATGCGACCCAGCCAGCCACCAGGCCAGTCACCAGGCCGATCCGTGCTCCGGCTCCGAGGGTGATCCACGCTGGACGCTGGCTGCGCACGTAAAGTCCCACGGCGCAGACCGAGGCCGTGGTCATCCAAAACATTCCCAGGCGCCCTGACTGCGACGCCTCGCTCGATAGCAGTCCAGCGGGCACTGCCAACAGCAGAACCGCACGCAAGGCCACCTTCCAATCCACGCTGCTTGCATCTCGCACAGCCTCGTTCCAGCTCTCCGGCTGGCTTTGCCCAGGGGGGCCGTCGGCCTCGTACATCAGTTGCGGCAGGCCGCAGGCAGGGCAATAGCAATTCTCGGCCTGAACGGTCTGGTGGCATCGGTGACAGGTGATTTCCATACATCTAAGAGCCTATAGCATTTGGCCGCGGCGTGGGTGAAGCCGAAAAGTGTGTCGCAGATATTGCTTAAGCTAGGCCGGTTTGCGGTGCTGCCTATGGCGCGCCTTACGCGCGCGGCGCACTTTGAGGTATTGACCTATGGAAGTAAAGACCCGTTCATCGCAGTTTAAGCAGCGTACCGGCAAGCGCAACAGAAGCAATTGCGATAGATCCGAAGCGCGAAAACGCGAGGTGCGAAAGCTCGACAAGCCGCAAGTGCGGCAATAAGTTGCCATGGCAACCTCCAGCTTTTGATCGATCCGGGGAAAGACAGTGCAAGGAAGAGAAGGGGAAGCAACTCTCGGCGATGATCGCCTGCCCATTAAATGGGTTGGTCTCATCGTAACAGACTCGCGTTTGCGCCGATAGTTGCACAGAAGAGGCAGGAATTTCCAGCGAAAGAGGCAAAAATCTCATCGTCAAACGCAAAGCGCTGCCCAACCAGAGCAGTCTTCGATCCGATAGAACCTTGCTTTCTGTTTGTAAAGGCGTTCGATCCATCGAAATCCAGAGATTGACGCTGGCGACTCGAATGCGCTAGCCTTAGCCCGAATTTCGTCCTAGTACCAAATTGAAGGAGATTGCACCATGAAAATCGTGGCGTCAGTTGCCATATTGCTATTTGCCTCGGTGTCGGCTTACGCGCAGGCGTCAAAGCCCTGTGAGGTGCTCAAGTCCGAGATCGCCAAGAAAATGGATGCAAAGGGCGTTACCGGTTACACGCTGGACATCGTAGACAAGGACAAAGACGCGGACGGCAAGGTCGTGGGCAGTTGTGAGGGCGGGACGAAGAAGATTGTCTACCGCAAAACAGCAACTGCGCCAAAGACTCCAGAGCCTGCGGCAACCAAGCCCTGATCTTTCGGTGCCTCGGCAACAACTAAGATCGCGCTCGAACCGTGCTCAGGAGTTTTTTGTCTCAAGCGCGGCCAGTTTTGTGGCTACGATGGCTTCGGCTGCTGCGACAACCTCGTCCAGGGTGAGGCGAGTTGAATCCAGCAGCACTGAGTCCGGAGCCGGCTTGAGAGGCGAGTCGGCCCGATTGCGGTCGCGCTCGTCGCGGGCGCGCAGGTCGCTGATAACCTCTTCCGGTTGGATGGTAGGTTTCGGACCGTCCTGCCCTAACTGATCGAAACGGCGCATGCCCCGCACCTCGGGCGCAGCGTCAAGGAAAATTTTGACCTCAGCTTGGGGAAAGACCACGGTACCGATGTCGCGGCCCTCCATGACCACTCCGCCCTGGGCGCCCATTTGCTGCTGTAGGCGGACCATCCAGGAGCGAATGGCGGGCCATACGCTGACACGGGAAGCGGCATCGGTGACGGTTTGGTTGCGGATCAGACCGGTCACGTCTTCGCTGTCGAGCAGGACGCGGTTTTCCTCATCACCAGGTTCCAGGCGGATGGAGGTTTCGGCGGCCAGGGCTTCGAGACCCTTGCTCTCGTCCAAAGCCATTGACGCGCGCAGAGCTTTGAGGGCGAAAGCGCGGTACATGGCTCCGGTTTCAAGGTTTAGTAGGCCAAAACGTCGCGCCAGATGGCGGGCGATGGTGCTCTTTCCCGCTCCCGCAGGGCCATCGATAGCAACGATGACCTTGCGGGCCGGAGCGCCAGAGCTGAATGAGTTTTCGTCCACACTCATCCGCGCTTTTTCGTCCCTCGCTTGGGCTGGACGGCATAGCCAAACCGCTTGCTGCTTCCCGTCTTTGCGCCCGCAGCTATGGTCGGCTTCCGGACGCTGCCGGGTCGAGCAGGCCGCGCTGCTGGGCGCGAGTCCTTCTGGGGCGTGCTGCCATTCCGGCTGGTTGCGCCGGCTTTGCCTACGGCCTTAGCGCCGTTGGGGTGGCCATTACGCTGACTCCATGTGGGCTTGGCAGAGTTGGCGGAGCGCGTGCCGGAGGTACCGTTCACCGGGCGAGCCGCTGGCCTGCCGTTTCCGTTAGAGCCGTTTCCATTGGCCCGATGGCCGTGTGCCGAACCGGAAGACACGTGGGTGCCGTTGTGCTTGCCGTTGGAACCGGTGGCTGTCTTTGGGGTCCAGCGTGCGGTGGAGGAAGGCCGCGCGCCGTTAGATGAGCGTGTGCCGGATGGCCTGGCAGGACGGCTGCTGGAAGATGATTGCGCTGGTTTGCGATCGCGTGAGTGAGCCGCCGGACGGCTAAAGTGAGGCCGGGCACCAGTGGATTTTCCGCTCACCGCCGGTTTGCGGACGGCAGCTACGCGGGGTGCGTGGGGCTCGACTGGCTTATGCGGGGCTGGCGGAATTGGCGGACTCTGCTTGGCCACTATGGGCTCTGGCAGGTTCTCCTCAGCGGAGTGCATAAAGTAGGCAGAAGCCGGCATCGACGCGCTTGCGTAAGTCGTGGGTGGGGTAGCGAACTCCGGCAATGTGCCGGCAACATAGAAGTGGGGCGCATGGCCCATTGAGATGGTATGCACTTGGCGCGTGGCAACTAGGCCGCGCAGCACCTCGCGTACCTTGCTGCGAGCGGTGAGCGGAGCCAGGAACAGCTCCACCTCTTCCATGCTGGCGGCGATAACCGCCTGCAGATAAATCGAGGCAAGCACTGAAATCGCCGTCACCTGAGAGGTGGAGGCACCCTCAGCAATAGCCTTCTGGAAACGCGTGCGGAGCAGCTGCCACTGGGCCGACTGGCCCGGAGCCGCCACAACTGGAATGATGCGAAGCTGTTGCCAAAGCTCGGTGATGGCGCGCAAAACTGCTGCTTCGGTCACTTCCCTGCCCAGCGCGCGAGTGAGCTTTGAAAGGGTGGTATCGCCCGCCTCCAGCAACTTGTATGCCTGAATGGCCAGTTGCGAAACCTGGCGCGAGCCGGTCAGTTGCGGACTGCGGCGCCAGTCACGGTCGCCGCGCAGGGCATAAACATAAGGCAATACCCAACTCGCAACCACGAAATCGGGTGCCTCGCCGGGTAGGCCCAGCAGGTTAAGCCGCACTGCCACGCCATCTGTCTCCAGGCGCACAAGCAACTCTTCGGATAGGGCGATATGCTCACGGTCTGGGGTGGCATCGCGCTTGCCGGCTACTGCCTCGACAAACGATGGCGCGATGAAAGAGGAAAACTGCCGTTTGGGCAGGAAAAGACACAATCCGGTCTCCTCAATCCACGTCCGGGCGTCCTCTAATGTGAGCGTCCCGTGTCCGTTCAGGCGCATCCTTTCGGCGCGCGAAGCTTCTAATTGTTCTGATGTCAAAGAAAAACCTCACTTCCAGGCTGGCGTTGGCGCCGGGCTGCCCTGTCCCCTAAGAGGAGGGCTGCCACCTTCCACCGCTTTATATTCGATGGAAGGCCCGCTGGATCTCCTTCCAAGAATACAACAAAGCTATTGGACGTCCATGCGGGCAACTTGTTGGGTGACTTGTTTTTGCCAACTCCAACAGTAACCATTCCATTCGTGCCAGGTCAAGAGGCGTATTTACCTTGATGGCCGAGTGGCAGGCGATGGAGGCGGCTATTCGTGCGCGAAGTGTCGTAAGGTCCTGATTCTGCCTGGTTTCGTCCGAATCTGCGTCGGATTGGTCAATGACCTCGGCCAACATCCGCTCCAGAGCGGCTCCATCCAGGCCAACCGGAGCGGCCTTCACTGCAAGTGTCTGAGGACCAAAGGGTTCCACCTCGAAGCCGTTGCGCTCCAGCTCCTCGGCGATGCGTGCGAAGACCACCATCTGCGCTGGCTTGAGTTCTACCAGCAAGGGCATCAGTAACCTCTGGCGCTGCACATTTTCGACCTGCCGATCTCTTAAAATATTTTCAAAAAGTACCCTTTCATGTGCCACATGCTGGTCAATAATCCACAGTCCCCCCTCACCAGTGGCCAAAATAAAGGACTCGCGCAACTGCCCCAGCGGTCGCAGCGAACCCAACTGATTGAGGCTGGCGGTAGCCTGCTCGGCCTCGACCAAGGCCGTTTCCGCTTCTGAATTCCCACCGACCGCATCGTCGGGGCTTGGAATTCCATGGCCGGAGCCAGCGGAACAATCGCCGGCCGGCGGCAGACTGGGCTGAAAGAGCGCCGCCGCAGCCTCACCGAAGGCCTTTACATCCTCCCAGCCGTTGGGCCAGGGGCCGGGTTGAACACTCTGGGCAGCAAAAGGCAGCTTGCCGGGAACGGGTATAGGCACGCGCGGCGTCAGCTCAAAGGCCTCGGCATCTGCGCGAGCCGCCTGAAATGCGGAAGGTTCAGAGTCTGGCTGAAGCAAAATCGGCTCACTGTCCGGTGCACCAGGCAAAGGCGAGGCGGCCTGAGGCATCAGCGAGGGGCTGGCCGCTGGAGCGGAGTCCAGAGCAGCTAGGAAGCCGGCTGCAGGGCGCGCCTTGATCAAGGCCGTGCGCAGGCTGTCGCGGACAAAGTCATGAACCAGGCTCTGCTGGCGAAAGCGAACCTCGGTCTTGGCCGGATGAACGTTTACATCCACTTCCTCGGGCGGCATCTCCAGAAACAGCAGCACCACCGGAAAGCTGGTGGGCGGAATCACGTTGCGATAAGACTCAGTGATAGCGTGGATCAGCAGCCGATCACGAATCAGGCGTTTGTTGACAAAGATATAGATCGAATTGCGGTTGAGCTTCTGCAACTCTGGCTTGGAATAGAAGCCGCTAAGACGCAGAGCGCCTGGCGAGCGCGCGGGCTCTTTGGGGTCTCGTTTCCACGGCGGCGGCTCGGGCAACCCGGCTCGTTCGAGAGGAATTTCGGCGGCCACGGGAAGCAGTTGGGCTAATGTGTCCTTGCCAAATACCTGGTAAATACGCTCCGCGGTGCGCGCCACGGGTGGCGCGGAGAGGATAGTGTGCGTGGCCGAGAGCAGCTCGAATTGCTTTTCCGGATGGGCTAAGGCGTAGTGGGTGACCAAAGCCGTCACATGGGCCAGCTCGGTCGATTCGGCACGAAGGAACTTGCGCCGTGCCGGAGTGTTGAAGAAGAGATCGGCGACAGCGAGCGTGGTGCCGCGAGGCAGGGCAGCGTCGTCCACGTGGAGAATCTTTCCACCGGCGATCTCCATGCGGGTCCCAGCGCTTTCCTCGCCCGTCGCCGTTTCCAGCGTTACGCGGGCCACGGAAGCGATGGAGGGCAACGCCTCCCCGCGAAATCCCAAAGTCGCGATGGAAAGCAGGTCGTCGGCCGTGCGCAGCTTCGATGTGGCGTGGCGCTCAAAAGCCAGCAGTGCGTCGTCGCGGTTCATCCCCTGGCCGTCGTCCGTGATGCGGATCAGCCGTCGTCCGCCCGCCTCGACCTCGATGCGAATGCGGTTTGCGCCAGCGTCCAGAGAGTTCTCCAGCAGCTCCTTGACCACCGAAGCCGGCCGGTCCACCACCTCGCCGGCGGCGATCTGGTTAGCAACCTGGTCGGCAAGTACGCGGATGCGACCCATAGTTCCTTAGGTTAACGCAGGGAGGGAGTTGTGGTCTGGAAACGGCCGAGGACGACTTACCAAGATCGAGGAAGAAATGAGTACAAGATAATCTATTGCACTCATCAATCACTCATGTAATACTCGTATTAAGAGGTTCGATACAGCTCCGACAAGGGGCCATCAAATGGAGGGTGTCTCTATGATCTATCGCCAAATCCGTAACGTTTCGAGACTGGAATGTTCTCGAAACAATCGAGGGACAATATGCTATCAGCGGGCGCCGCAAGAACAACGGCATTCTCCGAAGTCTCCATCGAGGAAGTTGACTCAGTAGCCTCCTCAGAGCTTGAGCAGGTTGACGAACAGGTAACTCTGATTGAGAGTTTTTCGCAACCGTACCCCATGAGGGCGCACGGCAAGCCCGTCATGAACGGGGAGATGGATTCATATGGCTAAGACACGGCTGCAATTTGATTTCACGGATGAAGCGCTGAGTGAGTTGGATGAACTCAAAGGCGCCACTGGCGCCACCAACCGCGCAGAGGTAATTCGCCAGTCTCTACGACTGCTGCAGTGGACAATCGAACAAACTCGGGACGAAAACGCCACCGTTCTGGTTGAGAAGAATGGCCGGCAGCGTGAGGTGGTCTTTCCCTTCCTGTCGTCCGGAAAAGCAACGGCTAACGCAAAATGATTGAACCACCGGAAGCTGGTGATCGAGGTGTGATCGAAGAAGTCGAGAGCCCCCGCCATCTTCCAGACGGGCCCGGCTTCTCGCCGGAAGAGCACAAGGCCAAAGCAACGAAGTTACTTGCGCTGCTGCTCTTTGCGGCGCTGATAGTCTGCTTTATTGCGCATTTCGTCACTATCTGGTATTTCATCCACGACAAGCAAGCTCTTGATGAGTTCAATCGAGCTTTCAATATCTGGATTCCGGTCTTGTCTGGACTGTTCGGTTCGGCAGCGACCTTCTATTTCACACAGGGACGGAAATAGAACCCTTCAGCGAAGTTGTCGAGGGCCGCTCTACGCCAAGCCCTGCTCTCAACAGTTGGCGCTGAAGCCCTGGTTTCAGAGTCGAGACCTGCGCCCACACCGGCAATCGGCCTCCGGGCAGATAGATCCCATAGCCCAACCAAATAAAGAAAAGCGTGCTGGAATTCTCCGATAGTTCTATTGTGGAGTCGTTGGCATCTAAAATGGAATTCCGAATTGTGTCGATCGTGAATCTCCTGAAAGCTGTGTGCCGCAACCATGATTAAGCTTCCAGAGTTTGCAACTGCCAAAGCTCGAATCATACGGGTTCTCCGCCCAGCCACTAAGTGGGGCCGTGTGACGCTGTGGACTGGCGGACTGAGCGCCCTGCTCAATGCTTTGTGCTGGATTACGCGTTCATCGTCAGAATCGAGTCTGGCTGACTGGACGACGTTCGTCACCTTTGTCTTCTCATTCTGTGCCTTCTGGCTTATCTTCCGATGGGCACGGAAGCATATCATGTGGCGGCTGCGGTATCGGCTGATCATCACTTATATCTTCATCGGAGTTATCCCCATTGTGCTGCTGCTGGCGATGGTTGGCTTGGGTAACTATCTGTTTGCCGGACAGTTTGCTACTTATGTGGCGATCTCGAATTTGCAGTCGTCGCTGCATCATCTGGAAACGGCAAACGACGCCCTGGCCACGCGATTGGACAATCTGGACCGCTCCGGCAAACTTGATAAACAGATCAACGCGGAACCACCCACTATTCCCGGCGAGAATCTCGCACAGCGAAGCGTCACCGTGTGGAAAGGTGAGGAGGGTTTCACGCTCTCTGATCGGGGTACGCTCGTCAAGGCCAGTCCCGAAAAATCGCCCGATGCTATCAAGGGAGATTTCAGCGGTTTCGTTATCGATGGAAGCAGCTTGCATCTGCGCGCGGTTAAGCGCGCCATCGAGGACGCCACACCGCTCACCGTCATCTCCGACCTTCCCATCACAGCGGAACTGCTTCAATCGGCAACTTCAAACCTGGGTTCGGTGACTTTGATTCCGCCTGACAAGACGGGCGTCGTTCTGATTGCGCTAACGCCAGGAGCCGGACCAGATGAGAATATTGTAGTGAATTTGGTTCCGTCTAAACAGCTGGGCGATCTTCAAATTCCGCCGCCGTCAAAAACCGGACCAAGCGGACTCGTGCAGACCAAGCCCATTCCTCCCTCTTCCAACCGTTTCGATCCGACATTTCACTTTTTATCAGCATTCGATGCACTCAATTGGGAAACCGGAAAATCGCAAACCTGCGGCATTGTTGTCGTCACTCGCCCGTCGATACTTTACAGTACCTTGTTCGCCACCATGGGCGGCAGCGCGAAGGTCATACAGTATGGAATGCTAATGATCGCGATCCTCTTCGGACTGGTTGAGTTGGTGGCGCTCTTTATCGGCATACGACTGTCGCGCGGCATGACACGAGCCGTTGCAGACCTCTACGGCGCCACGGAGCACGTGAACCGCGGCGATCTTACATATCGCATCCAGATCCGCGGCCACGATCAGATGGCGGCGCTGGAACAATCATTTAACTCCATGACCGAATCACTGGTCACGCTCGTTGCCGAGCAGAAGCAAATGCAGAGACTGGAGAGCGAGGTTGCCATCGCCTACGAAGTGCAGAACATGCTCTTCCCTTGCCAGTTTCCGGAGCTTGCTTCATTGGATGTTTATGGCGTCTGCCGTCCTGCTCGCTCAGTAAGCGGGGACTACTACGACTTCATTCCCCTCGGCAGCGACAATCTGGTGTTGGCGGTGGGCGATATCAGTGGGAAAGGAATCTCCGCTGCTTTGCTGATGGCCGCCGCGCATGCTTTCGTTCGTGCCTATTCGATGGAGCAGGATATGGTATCGACGCCGGTGGCAATGGAAGCTGGAACGCGATCCAATGGCGATCATCGCATTTATATTCGCGGAGGTGGCGCCACTCAATCGCGGCTTTCTCCCGGCAGGTTGATGACCACATTGAACTATCAGCTCTTCCGTTGCAGTCCGCCGGAGAAGTACGCAACCATGTTTCTCGGCTGCTATGACGCGGCCGCACGCGAGTTGACCTATTGCAATGCCGGCCACCTCCCGCCCATCCTGCTTAGTGAGAATGGGCGTGTCTCCCGCCTCGACACATCCGGCACGGTCGTCGGACTCTTTGACGGTGCGATTTATAGCGAATCCACGGTCATGATGCAGTCTGGCGATCTCTTCATTGCATTCAGCGACGGCGTCACCGAGCCGGAGAACGACTCCGGCGAATTCGGCGAAGACCGCCTGATCGCCTTGATCCAGGAGCATCGTGACCAGCCGCTCTCTCGCATCGGCGATCTCATTGCCAGTTCAGTGGCGGATTGGATCGGCAATGCGGAGCAGCCGGATGACGTGACCGTTGTTCTAGCACGCGCACGTTGAGTCGGCACTCTCCAAGAAGCACTGCAAATGCAAAATGCCGCCCGCAGGCGGCATCGCGCGATCATTGTACGGGCGGGCGTTAGATGCCCAGGCCGAATTCGCCGGGCTGCTGCTCACCGGCATTCGAGTAGAAGTCGTAAGGTGTGCGGCGCTTGAACTTGTAGCGGCTGCGAAGTTCGTGGCCCAGAAAGATGCCGAGCGCGGCCACTGCCATCCCCACCGAGAGCCAACCGATTACCTGCAGAGCGCTGGATCCCCTTTCCTCGTCTGAAGGGCTCTCTTCTGCCGTGGTTAGCGATTCGGGTTCAGTGGACATGGTCGAACTTCCTCCTATGCAACGATATTAGGATACTCCAATTTTCAACTATGATACCCCAGTTTAGCCGGAACTTGCGACAGAGGCTGGGCATTAACGGCAATTTTTCTTTACTCGGCAGAGTCGATTCGAGTCAGCCACGCGGTCTTCGCTTCATCGGGAAGAAAGCTCGAGCGAATGGAGTTGGCAGCCAGTTCGCGGAGTTCATCGCGAGTAAAGCCCTGCTCGGTGTGGGCCAGCAGGTATTCGTTAGCCAGATCGGAGCCGAAGAAGGCTGGATCGTCGGAGTTGAGCGTGACGGTTAGGCCCAGATCGAAGTAGCGACGCAGCGGGTGGTCGGCTAAACAGGCGCAGACTCCGGTGCGAACATTGGAACTGAGATTCAGCTCCAGAGGCGTCTTGCGTCCCTTCAATTCCTGGAGTAGCTTTGCGTCCAAAATGGCCGAGGCGGCGTGACCGATGCGCTCTGAGCCGATTGCCAGCGCTTCCCAGATGGCTTCGGGGCCGGTGGTTTCGCCGGCGTGGTTGGTGAGCCGCAAACCGGCTTGCGCGGCCTGCGCATAAACGGTGGCGAATTGCGCGGAGCCGACCCGGCGCTCGTCGCCGCCCAGTCCAATGCCGATGATCGAAGGGTGCGCGGACTTGAGGTCGGCGGCCTTCAGGAAGACCCGCTCGGCCTCGGCGACGGTGAAGTGGCGCACGGCGTCAAAGATCCAATAAAGCGAGAGGCCCAGTTCGCGTTGGCCGCGCTCGCGTGCCCGCTCCAAGCCGGCGAAGATGGGCTCGAAGGCCGCTGGATCGTGATTACGCCAGAGGTAGATGACACCGACGGAGATGAAGACCTCGGCATGGACGATGCCTTGAGCGGCGAGATGCTCGATCATGCGCCAGGCGGCTAACTCGTAGTCTTCCGGGCCGATCAGCAGGCGTGTGACGCCCTTGAAGGCATCCAGAAAGCCAGTGAAATCCGTGAAGTGGTAAAGCTCCTCGGCCTCAGAGGGCGTAAGCGGACGCACGTCGTGGCGAGCGCTCAGTTCTACCAGAGTTTCAGGCAGGACCGTGCCTTCGAGATGCAGATGCAGCTCGGCCTTCGGCAGGCGGCGAATGAATTCCTTGATTTCGGTCACAGCTTCTAGTGTATCGGGATCATCATCGCTGAATTAATCTGCAAGGTTTTGAAAATATAAATATGGGGGGGAGGGGGGTGGGCCTCAGTGGACAGTGAGCAGTGGACAGTGGTCAGTAAAGGCCGTCCTCTGGTCATTGTTCATGCTTTGATTGTGCGCCGGCGGAGGGTTATTATCGGCATTGGGATGAAGGTCGTGGTTTCCCAGATCACGAATGCGGGATCCTGCGGCACTCGGCTTTACCTTAAGTAGGTCCGTTATCGCTTCCTCGAACGGCTGGGGGATGTGCGGAGCTGGCTTCGAGTTTGCTGTTCTCTTCAATTGGCTTTTCATTTATATCAGGCTGCATCTCTTGAGTTGCTGGTATGCTGTTCGTCGGAGGCAGGAGAGACAATTGTCTTCCGATTGGTGACGTCTCCCACGCAGAGTTCTTTTTCGGCTCTTCCTCTAAATCTGGAGGCAATGGAAGATCGCAAATTCTCTTAACCGGAATCTTCAAACGCTTGGCCAGATTTTCGATATCTTTATCATCTGCATAGATCAGAGTTGCTCCCTCGGCCTTTGCGATTGAAACAATCTGAATATCGAATTTCACCTTAGCCCATGTTTCCCATTTATCCTTCCGATCCTTTGTAAGGGCAATCAGGTCTGCCGCCTCAATTGCCGCCCGAGAATCGAAAGATATGATTTGAAACTTCCATCTATCGCTCAGGGTGGACACGTATCTTTCACGCCCTGTGCCAGACCTAACCAAAACTTCAGCCAATGCTGGCGTCGGAACCCCAATGATGTCTTTGGAGGCATCCATAGAAGCCACCAGATATGCAACTCTCTCTTTGAATTGCGTTACCGGGTTATTCTGTCTGTCCTTCGCCGGAGCAGGGTTTGGATGCAATAGGATAACGAGATAACTTGCATCGAAAATGATCATTGTCCAGCACTCCCCCCGCCGTGCCGAAGCCGATACAATTCTTCGAGCGGGTCGGGAATTTCACCCCAACCGTTCCCAGGTATCGCTTTCAGTTTCTCAATAGTCTCAGAGAAACTTTCCTCGCTTAATGGTTCAGGGTCGAAAGATTGTATCCTGAAATTCTCAACCTTCCAGACACCTTCTTTGTTACGAATATATGTAGCGATTCCATGCACCCTGACAGTCTTTTCATAAAATAAATAGAGTTGCTTTGCAATCATCGCCGCGGTTTCACAGCAAAAAATCACACCGTCCGCGCGTTGCAAATGAACAGGTACACTCTCATCGAATCCACCAATGCGCTTCAATACCCCAACCAAAGAGGCTCTCTCTTTAATCGGTCCGTATTCCTGTGGAACCTCAAGATTCCTTCCAGGAAATTCTAAAATTTTGGCTCGTTTGGATATATTTGTAATGTCTGCGATTGCACAATCTTCCCGCAGGCGATTATCCAAACGTCTATAGGCTAAGTTTGCTTCGCGGGTACAAATCCCGTGGGCCGCATCTTGGATGTGCTTTGTAATCCGCGCTTCTTCGTCCGCTTCCACCATTAAGACGGATTCATGGCTTCCATCCTTCGCTTCAAGGAAGTGAACGCTTTCTGCATGCCCCATGATGATGGCCAAGTCGGCAAGATATTCCGCCAGCCGCGCCATAGGCATTGTCAATGGGGTCAAAGCCTCATCGCCAATCTTGCCGTCAATTTTGAAACGAAACTCTCTCTGGTTCGTCATGGCAGCCCCTTATGGTATCGCCCCAATCCATCGCCTGTCATTCTATCCAGCTTGACAGCGGGCATGCGTAAGTCGACGGAGGCGGATTAGCCTTCTTTGCCGCAGGTGCCGATGCCTTCGTCTAGCTTCAAGTCGCGGTCCACGTTGCTCGCGGGCGTCACGCCGCAGACAAACGCAACTCGACCTTCGACTGCGTAGCCTCGGCAAAACGCAGGAGTGTCTTGGTGCTGGGCAGGGTTTGTCCGCTCTCCAGGCGCGCGATGGCGGATTGGCTGGTGCCCATGCGCTCGGCGAGTTCAGCTTGAGAAAGTCCGGCACGGAGGCGTGCTCTGATCAACTCCGATGCAATTGCGAACTCAGGCTCCAATGCGTCGTATTCGCGCTTGACCTCAGGGTCAGCCAGCATTCTTGCCTTGAATACTTCAAAAGGAATCGTCATAAAACCTCCTGCGCTCGCCGCAAAGCTAAATTGATTTCACTTTGCGGAGTCTCTTGTGTCTTCTTCACGAATGCCCTTACCACTACAACTCGCCTAGCAAGCACTGTGACGTAAAGCGCCCGTGAAATTCCGTCTCTACCCTTGAGCCGCATCTCCCAAAGCTTGCCTCGAAGATGCTTGACATGTGGTTGCCCAACCGTTGCTAGACCGAATTCGGTAATCATGCCGGCAATTTGCAGGAACTTTGCCCGCATGTCTGCCGGGAGTGCGTCGATCTCCGCCTGAACGGTCTCATTAAGCAATTCGACTGACCAATTCATATTTCATTATATCTCAAATTTGAGATAATCGGGAAAGATGTTTTGCCGTTTTAACACTCAGGTCCGAAAATCTGGACCTAAGCCACCCATGCGCTCTTAATTGCAAGGAATCGCTTGCCCTCGTCACTTTCGAATCTTTAGATTATTAACAAATGTGGAGGAGATACGAATATGAGAATTGAAATCCAGCGAGCGTCCAACCTGGGGCAAATACATAGGACCCTGGGCATTGATTCGGACTCCCGCATTTCCTTCCAAATGGACGCCCGCAATGGTCAGATTGACATTTGGGATCTGACAACGGGGCGCTACTTCACTGTATCGGCCTTAGATTCACCTCCAACATTCAACGAATCGGCAGTGAAGGCTCCAGAATGGGTCGAACAGATTGTCCAAACACCTGATAATGACCTGTTAAATCAATACCGTGCGGCCTGGCGGGAAGGCGCAGGAGAAAAGCGCATGGCTATGTTTACCGAACTCTGCTACAGGGGCATTAGTGTCCTCCCTTAGCCAGTTGAGGCCAGATTCCTGGCAATTGCCGAAACCCCAGACCGTTGTCGATTAGTGTGGCGTCGCGGACTCGGCGGTAATCTTGCCGTCTTCGATCACGTATGCCTCAGAGGCAGAGAAGACGAATTTGCCGTTGGTGATGTCTGACTGGCCGCCGTCGGTCCCTCACCTCCGCTGCGCTTCGCTCAGAATGACAGACTTTCTTTGCTTGGGATGACGGATCAATTGTTAGCTCTGCTGTTACTTCGGCTGAGCGAACTCCGAGCGGTGGCGGCTGTAGAGGAAGTAAATTACCAAACCGATGACTAACCAGATTAGGAAGCGGTACCAGGTGATGATGGGCAGGCCGGCCATCAGCAGGAAGCAAAAGATCACACTCAACGCGGGAATCACCGGGCCAAAAGGTACGCGGAAGCCGCGGCGACGCTCGGGCTCGCGCACGCGCAGCACGATTACTCCGATGGAGACCAATACGAAGGCAAAGAGTGTGCCGATGTTGGAAAGGTCGGCGAGGGTGCCGATGTCGAAGAGGCCGGAGGGGATGGCTACTACGAATCCCGCGACCCAGGTGGAAAAGGCTGGAGTGCGGAAGACCGGATGCACGTTTGAGAAGACTTTGGGCAGCAGGCCGTCGCGGGACATGGAGAACCAGACGCGCGATTGGCCAAGCTGGTAAACCAGAATCGACGACAGCATGCCCATGATGGCGCCGATGAGGACTACCATCCTGATCCAATGCAGGGGATGGCCGCCGGGCAGCAGTGAAAGCTTCTTGAGCGCGTTGACGACGGGCGCCGCATCGCCGACCATCGACTGCCATGGGACGAGGCCGGTAAGACAGACCGCGACGGCGACGTAGAGCACTGTGCAGACAACCAGCGTGGCGATGATGCCGATGGGCAGGTCGCGCTGCGGACGGCGGCATTCCTCCGCCGCTGTCGAGACCGAGTCGAAGCCGATGTAAGTGAAAAAGATGATTGATCCGCCGGTGAGCACGCCGCTCCAACCGTTGGGCATGAAGGGATGCCAGTTAGACGGATGCAGATAGCCGATTACCGCGAAGACGAAGATGAGCAGGGCGACGAGCTTGATGCCCACCATGGCGTTGTTGGTGCTGGCCGACTCGCGAATGCCGCGGACGAGAATCACTGTGAGAATGAGGACGATGAGAAACGCCGGAATGTTGAAACCGAAGTGCCAGCCGGGGTGATAGAGCCAGTTGCCGGCGAGGTCCTGGAGGCCGTCGGGCAGATAGGCGGGCGAGAGCCAGATGGGCGCGGGATGCAGGCCAAACCAATCCAGCAGGTCGACCACATGAGCTGCAAAACCGACGCTGACGGTCATGTTCGAGCCGGCGTATTCGAGAATTAAATCCCAGCCGATGATCCAGGCAATCAGTTCGCCCATGGTGGCGTAAGTGTAAGTATAGGCCGAGCCGGCGATGGGAATCATCGACGCTAGCTCGGCGTAACAGAGGCCGGTGAGCGCGCAGACGATAGCGACCAGGATCAGCGAAAGAGCGATTGCGGGGCCTGCGCCGGGGCGTCCGGCCAATGCTGTGTGAGTGATGATGTAATGCGCCAGCGGTGTGTTGGGAATGCTGGGGGCGTCGAACTTTTCGCCGGATATTGCCGTGCCAATCACCGTGAAGATGCCCGAGCCGATCACAGCCCCAATGCCGAGAGCGGTCAGCGACCACGGGCCGAGTGTCTTTTTGAGCGCGTGCTCGGGTTCATCCGCGTCCCGGATCAGCTTATCGATTGACTTGCGGGCAAAAAGCTGGCTGAACAGTTCAGTTCTCCTCATCCCACGCGCTTGCGGGGATCAACTAATTTGTAGGGTCGCACCGGTTCGAGGGGCCGGTTCTGAATGCCTTCGCCGCGGCATAAAAGATGAGGATTCCGCGCTGAAATTCTGCGCTGTAACTCCTCAGGGAGTGATGAACTTCGGGCCATCGGCGGGGGCGTGGGATCGGGGCTCCGGACCGGACGCAACTCTGCGCACCGGCTCGGAACCCTGCTGGTGTTGCGGGGCTGACTCCTACCGCTTGGAGATGCCGCGCGCCATCTTTTTGACTTTCTTCTTCTTCGAGCCGCGCGGTTCGGTGCGCTTCGCCTTGGGAGCGGCCTTCTTGCGGGCGGCACGCTTCAGTTTTTTCCGTTCCTCGGTATCCTTGATCTTGGTGGTGTCTGCCACTTGTAACCTCTTTCGCTGCAATCTCTTCAGGGTTTCCCGCAAATCAGGCGGATGTGTTCACTAGGATAACAGGGTTTGCGTGGCGGCGAAAGCGGAGATGACGCGTCAAAGCCCGCGCTGAATCGGTTTCCGGGGTACAATGGAGGAAGACTAGAATTTCTAGACCCAGCTTTTGAATCCGAAAAGACCGCTCGGCTCCTGGCGTTACAACCGCTCCTGACGAGCTCCGCACCCCACGCAGCAATCACCTGTTGACCGGAGTTAAGTCATGCGTTCCGACAAGATACATCGCGCGCTCGCCCAGGGAATGAACCGCTTTGAAGTTTGCCAATTGGTCGCCAAAGGCGTGAAGGCTACCCACAAGACCGGCGGGCGTTTTGAAGACTCCATTAATGATGTGCTGCAATATTTAGGCACCCACGATACACCCAAAGAAGGCCTTCATCCAGCCATTCCGCAGGTCAGCGTCAAGAGCCTCAAGCCAGCTGCCTAGCACTGCAGGACACAGTTTTCAGTAAGCAAATGTCGAGGCTTGAACTGGCTTGCCGGCAAAGACGTAAATCCCACCAGACGCAAAAGAAGGACGGCTTCGAAGCCGTCCTTCTTTTGCATTGAATCCTAACCGGTTGGAAGGGGGTTGTTTTCTAACCGGATGGAACGGGGGTGACTCTTAGACAACCTGAACGTTCTCAGCTTGCCAGCCCTTGGGGCCCTTGGTCACATTGAACTGAACGCGCTGGCCTTCCTGAAGTGAACGGAAACCGTTCGACTGGATGGCGGTGTGATGGACGAACACGTCCTCTCCGTTTTCACGGCTCAAAAATCCAAAACCCTTAGCGTCATTGAACCACTTGACTGTGCCTGTTTCCATTTCGGTGTTGCTCCTTGTACTGATTTACCGCGAACGCAATGTGGAAGTTTGCGAGTAGGCGGTAACCGAAACAGGCAAGAACTTCAGATCGAATTCTACGATTGAATAGAGTGTACCACGGATTTGTCCAGCGTTCTGGTAAATTTCTGACTCAATCAAGTAGGGGGCATTGGGGTGTTGCCGGTTTTGGGTGAGGCCTGCCTGGACTTCGACCGGGAAACGCGTCGTGAAGGTGGTGGGCAAGGTAAACTCGTTCTGGCTCTTGAGGAGTGATTTCATTGACCAACGAGAATAGCCGGGTGCTGGCCATCAACCCCGGTGGAACATCGACAAAAATAGGCGTCTATACCCGGAAGGGCGTCGAAATGGAGCGCACCATCCGCCATGGAGACGAGGAACTGGCGCGCTTTCGCGGGAAGCCGATGACAGACCGGCTGGAGTATCGCGCCGGGCTGATCGAGCGCGAACTGGAAGCGGAAGGCTACCAGGCTGCTCTCGGAGTGGCCCAGTTTGCCGCAGTAGCCGGTCGGGGTGGGTTGCTGCCGCCAGCCGCATGTGGCACGTACCTGGTGGATGAGGCGATGGTGGAAGAGTTGCGGCTAGCGCGCCGAGGACAGCACGGCTCGAACCTGGGCGCCCTGTTGGCCCTTCGGTTCGCCCAGGCAGCCGGAGTAAATGCCTACATTGTGGATCCGGTGACGGTGGACGAGTGGGAATCCCGTGCTCGGCTGACCGGTTCACCGCTGGTCGAGCGCACCTCGGTGGGCCATGCGCTGAACGCCAAAGCTGTGGCACGGCGGTTTGCGCGCGAACAGGGTCGCCGGTACGAGTCGCTGCGGTTGATCGTAGCCCACCTCGGCAGTGGAATCACCGTCTCTGCGCACCAGAATGGACGCATGATCGATAGCAATTCCATCGAGGAAGGCCCCTTTGGCGTTGACCGTTCCGGAGGACTGCCGGTGCGGGCGCTTATCAAGCTATGCTTCAGCGGCAAGTTCACCGAAGCTCAGCTCGACCGTCATGTCTTCGGGGACGGCGGTCTCTTCGCCTATCTGGGCACGCGCGATCTGATCGAGGTGGAACGACGCATCGATGCCGGGGACCGCGAGGCCGCTCAGGTCTTCGACGCAATGATCCATCAGATCGCAAAAGAAGCTGGAGCAATGGCAGCGGTGCTCAAGGGCAAGGTTGACGCCCTGCTGCTAACCGGCGGAATGGCGTACTCGGAGAGAGCAGTTGGGATGTTGCGCGAATCACTGGAATGGATCGCGCCTATGCGGGTCTATCCCGGCGAAGATGAATTGCAGGCCCTGGCTGAGGGCGTCTTCCGTGTGTTGGACGGTGAGGAGCAGGCTAAGAAGTTCGAAGCACAAGCTCCCACAGATATGGAAGCGAGCTGAGCCCGCGTGTATCGTGAGTAGATATGGCGACAGAACTCTCCAGCCCCTTTGAGGCGCTGAGCGTTTCAGATATCTTGAATGCGCTGGAGATAGATCCCGGTATCGTCGCTGAGGAGCCGAAACATTATTTTGCGATTCCAGGAAACAGTGGCCCGCGCTGGCTGATTCCGGCGCATTCAAGCGCCTCCGCATCTGTATTGAGTGCATGGAAACCTTACAGCATTTCGGGCCAACTGAAATGGTTTGCTATTCGCATGGCTGCGCGCGCTGGAGTATTGCGGCTTGTCGCCTCTGTGTCGCGCGTAGCTGCTTCACGCGAAGGGGCGTTGCGCTGGTTTGAAAGGTGCGGAATCGCATCTCGAACCGGAGAGATCGTCGTTCTGGTCGGCAATCCATCGCCCGACAGAAAACTGATCGTATTTCTGCTCGATGATGCGCATCGCATCGCCGCGGTACTCAAAGTCGGACTGACGGCAAGCGGCGGATTGGCCGTCATCCACGAAGCTGAAGTGCTGAGTCGGCTTGAGCGGTACAGTTGGGCGCCGAAGCTTCTATCGGTTCATTTCGATCAGCGGGCCGCCGCGCAGGAATATGTGCATGGGGCTATGCCCAACCTTGAATTCCGGCAGGAATATCTGGATCTGCTGTGTCGTCTGCCTCGAACCGGAAATTCCAAAAGCCTAACAGACGTTGCGGATGATATGGCGAGCCGGCTTAACCCATTCAAGGCTGAATTGAACAAGGTAACTCCTGACTTACTCGATCGCGCTCTCGCCTGTCTCGATCTCGATGTAACTGTTCCCACCCTGTTGGTCCATGGAGACTTTGCGCCTTGGAACATACGCAAGAATCCAGAAGTAGGCTATGTTCTTGTTGATTGGGAGTGGGCTGACTTTGCCGGCCTGCCCGCATATGACCTGCTTCATTTCCACTTCAACAACGACTGGCTCTTCGGTGGCAAGGCAGTAGGTTCTGCAGTAACTCGTGCAAGACCTATTTGCGCGGAATACTTACGCCGGCTGAATCTTGACCCGGAGATCTTGCCACGGTTGGCGATTGCGTATCTGCTCGATCAACTTGATAGTCGTTGCCATGAGTTAGGCTCCGCGTTCACAGCCTATACTTTGAGCCAACTGGCCATCATCGTCGATACGCTCGGCGTCGTGTTGCAGCCCGGTGCTCAGATCCCGGAACAGTGAGCCTTTTAAACTGAAGCTAACGTTACGACCCATTAACTAATCTGTTGGCGCTCCTTTTTAACGGCGATTGCTTTGGCGTATATCTTCATCAATAAAGTGTAATTAATTTCCGCGGTAAATTTGCTTAGGTACAAACTACGGCAATTCGTGCTCATCTGTTTGTAAACTTCGCCGTCAGGAAAACGAAGAGCACCGGCCACGAGCGCATTAGCGTCTTTCGGCGTAAAGCGATAACCTGTTACGCCATCTTCAACTAACTCCCGCACGCTGCCTAGATCGGCGGCGAGAACTGGCGTGCCCCGTGAAAATGCTTCAACCACGGTGCGTCCAAAGGTCTCAAAGCACTCTGATGGAAAGACGAGAAACTTTGCCTTCGTCATCTCGCGATACACTGTTTCCGACGAATGCTCGCCCAGATATTCCACGCCGATATTCGTCGTCGCGCACGCGCTCACTTCTTCCGCCATGGGACCATCGCCGATGATCTTCAGGCGAAGTGGTATTCTGCCCGAGGTCCACGCGGAAAGCAAGGTCCGGATTCCTTTTTCCGGCGATAACCGCCCGACAAAAAGCGCGGTATCTTCTGTATTTCTCTCTGCATTCCAAGGGTACGAATTGACAAAATTCGGCTTGACCACAACTTTCCCCGCGGGTAATCCACCACCAATCAAAATCTCGCGCTCAAACTCAGAGACCGCGATAAAAAGATCAATGCGATCCCATGTGTGCGCAAGACGATGGAAAGCATACGCTGCCGTCACGATTGCACTGCCTGCCCGGTTGCCGCGATAACAGCCATGCACTACACCACCGGTCGGAAACGATTTGCCTACACAGTCCGTACATATAACTCCATCGCGATAAAGCAGCGCGTTCGCACAGAGCATCCTGAAGTTATGCAACGTCTGTACAACAGGCACTCCCGAAGAGCCGGCTTCCAGAACTATCGACGGCGATAGCATTGGAAACCAGTTATGGATGTGCACTAGATCCGGTTGGAAATCATGCATCTCTTGCTTCATCCGGTGTCGCGAACGTGCCGAATAGAAGACAGACGTGGATGCAATGAGTTTGCTTCGAATGCCATGAATGGCATCATTATCTTGTTCCAGCAGTTCCACGCTGTGGCCATGCCTTTGGAGCAACTCAATCTCATCGCGCACCACTGCGTCTTCCCCGCCGCTGAACTGATATCTATTGTGGGCAACCAAGATTCTCATGGAGTTACCTTGACTCCGCCTTCCTAACTTCACAAAATATCATTCCGCCAAAGAAATGTGCTGGGCACGTGAGGCTACGAGCATTCTTGCAGAGGCGCCGAGAATGATTGCGATGACTATGTACTCAAAGTAAAAACCAGCCCTTAATGGAGCAGAAAACTCATTAGCACCCATCCCGTACATGATGCAAAAGAGCAACAACAACAACGAGCATCGAATCCCGTGACCGCATGCGCTGTCAAACGACGAATCCGGACGAGTTTGTTTCTTCGCAAAACGCCATGCTAGCCTGATAATCTTTACCGTCATGATCAGATAGATCGCCAAAGCCAGCCAGCCCGCATCCGCCAAAACCTGTACGAATGTGTTATGCGTGTTCCCGATGTGCGAAACAATCAACCCCGAGCCTAAGGAGAAATGTTGCCTGAACAACACTCTGAAGCCATCCACGTAGCCCATTCCCAGGGGGTGAGTCATGCTGTACTTGATGACAAACGCCCAAATCTCGGTCCTCCCGCTAGCGCTTGTGATGCCTTCGACGCTCTCACCGCGATTGAAGACCTTCCAAATATGCTCTGGCCCGATCGCTGCCGCGGATATGCCGAAAAGCAAGATAAGCACCATCAATCCAGAGATAAGTACATATGTAATGCGTCTGTCTGTCTTTGCCCATTCAATGGCTAGAATCGCGAGACATCCGAACAGTGAGAGTTCACATCCTCTCGCCTGTGTGAGCAATGTGCCTGCCAAGCCTACGATAAAAAAGGAAATGGATCGGCCTCTGGACTCCAGGGAATGCAGGAAGCTATATGCCGAGATAATCGCGATGGTTGCGCAGATTAGGGGTACGGGAGCCACGGCACCACCAATCAGACGTATTCCTGCACCCGGTATAACTGCCATGACGAGATCCGGTTTGACTGCGAGGGTCAAAAGAATGATTACAAACAGAATTAATGAGATAGCTCTTAGCTCGAATAGACACTGTATCCAGTTAGGCGGATTCCGATAAGCATCGGCAATGAATTCCACAACACATATCAGGGTGAAAAAATTGAGAATGGAATATGCTGCGGTCGCGAGACGACTAGGGGAGTATGCCGTGGAGGCCAAGTATAACAAGCCAAGGTAGAGGGCCAATCTCAGGATAGATCGGATCTGTTTTGGAATCAGGATTGAATCCGTGGTGGCCAAATGCAGCACCGACCACAGGGCAACAGCGCTCAGCAGGCCGGCTTGAAAGAAACTCCATAGGTCCAACTGTCCTTTGGTTATATCAACTCCACTACCCGGTCTAAATAGCGGCGGACCGAAGGCAAGAAAAAAGATTGGGTATCGCATAAAGAATCGGAGGGCCGGAAGGCGCTTGGATTGCCGTGATTCATCGACTTCGTATCTACCTTTGCCGGCCCTCCCCGCGGACTGCTTCATGTAACGCTTCTTCCTTTTCTTTAACGTCAACCGCGATCCGTTTCACTGCCAAGGATCCCGATGTGGTGTGCGGTCAATAAAAAGTCCACTGCAAAGCGGAATGCTCTTGCATGAATGGGTTGTTCCGGGAGCGTCTACCACTAGCGGGTTTGTCCATCATACAACGGAAGAATGCTCAGCCAGTGTTTCACGTCCAACGATGCGCGCCGTCAAGCTGGCCCACGACAACTCATTGGCCCTGGCGAGCGCTCCCATCGAGAGACGTCTCAGCTCTGGAACAGTCATCGTTCCCAGGGAGATCATGGCGTTAGCGATGCCAGTCACCGTCTGGGCCTCATCAGCATGTGCTGTTGGAACGACGATGCCGCAAGAGCTATTGACTAGTACCGCGGGACCACCAAGGTCGAGACAGACAACAGGAATACCGCTTGAAAGCGCTTCGATGATAATCATTCCGCCCGAGTCATGAAGGCTCGGAAAGACGAGCGCTGTGTAACTGGGAAGCGAGTCCAACAGTTGCTTCCTCGGCACGCGACCTGCGAACACCACCGCATGATCTACACAGCATCGCCTCGCAGTAACTCGCAACCACTGCTCAGCCGGACCGTCTCCGATGATAGTAAGTGTCGCGTCTGGAATGGATGCCCTGGCTTGAGCCAGCGCGCGGATGGCCAAATGCAAACCCTTCAAATGAAATAAATTTCCGGCGAATACAAACCGCGGGAGCGCTGGCGGCCAGTGCTCATCGTCCTGCGCAACGTTGCCGTCCATTGCAATAGCTTGGTGTACCGCGGTCTTAAATCGCCATCTGGGTGGGACCAGCCGCAAACTCTCCGTAGTCGTCACATAAATACGCTCTGCCGCAGCAAATGCCGGACGTGTAAGTGGACTGTAGCGCTGAAGCAGGATGCCCAGGTCGCGGAGAAACTCGCTCGCCTGGCCGCGAATTGGCATGCTGCGACGCAAACCAAACGGTGAGCGTTCGCCTCCAGCGATGGGTCCAATAACAAACGGAATACCAAGCCTGCCCATAAAGGAACCGAATTGCAGGCTGGCAAAGGTAACATGGTAGACGCTATCAAATGGCCTCTCGCGATGACGGCTCAAGGCCAGACGGTACGCTCCCCACTGCCAAAGTATAAAATAGATGGGAAGAAACCAAGCTTGCTTTTTAAGCCACAGTGCCCAGCGCGGAAGGTCATAGTAAATAAAGTACAAGCCAGGAGCTTGACTCATAGGATCTGCTTCAATTACCGCTCGGTTGTTGGAACGTGTGAGCACCCATACTTCATCGGCAAATGCCCTCATATGCAGAGCCCTTTGCCAGCCAACCTCCGGTTCCGATCCTCGATTCGGCTCGCACGCATAGGCCGATAGCAACACCCTCATAAAATCTCCATAAACGCCTTCTCTACGTCGGCAATTACTCTTTCCAGCGATGGCGAGGCGTCTACGATTACGTGTTTCCGTTGCTTGCTGACAAAGGCCAAGTAGGCCTGGCGCTGCCGCGCAGTTTCCTCTGGAGAAACCTCCTGTTTGCGTTTCTGCAAAACTTCAGCCGGAGCATCCAACAGAACCCATAGCTTGGGTTGTGGCATAAAATTCCCGATCAGCACGGCCGCCCATCTCGGACCTCCGTAGCGATAGCGCTTCGGATCGATTAGAAGGTCATGATAGTAGCGGTCGCAGATAAGTAACTTCTCCTTCTTGTCCTGAAAGATATTGGCGTACCACTCTTCAACGAGCCAGATAAATATCTTTACAAGAGACAGCAGCGCTGACCGCGGTGGTTTGCCGTGAGGGTCCACGACCACAGCTACCGGATCGCCACGCCGCCGAATAATCAGGCTTGGTTTCAGGTGGCGTATCTTTGCGATTCGTCCTCGCTGATTCAATCTAACCATCAAGCCCTGAATAACAGAGCTCTTTCCGGCTCCATCGGGACCAAGAATAACTACTTTCAACTTAAGATTGTCCTTGAGTTACAGAGATCTAGCGCCGTAGAAGGCCGACCAGCGCTCGTTATATTGAACGACGCAGTCGAGAATGGCGGCCACTCCAACCTCGACTTCTTCCCGATTGAGGTTCGAAATTGAGATACACTTGTCAATTTTTCTTTGACTAATTTGTCGCCCATTGTAGCGAAAGACCAGCAACGATTGGGTAGCTTGCAACCTCTTTCGGACGCGCCAAGGGACAGGCTGGTCGGCGACCACAATATTTGGAAATACGCGCCCCAACTTCTCTGCCAGACAAGCTCGCAGAGCGGTGGATGCCATGGTAGTGTCAATGCCAATAACAGGTACTGTCGGACAGATATACACCTTCCCTTTGCGGTATAGCCAGCGGACAACAGCGCGTGCGGCGTTCGCTGGATGAGCGAAACAATTCCTCAACATCAGCGCAAACAAACCTTTCTGACGTGAGAGCAGATTGGCGTCAGTGTCAGAGCTCAGTACCGCGGCAACAAACTCTGCCCCATTGCCCCACCTATTTTGAAATTCATTTTCTATCTCGGTTTTGTGTGCCTGGGCGTACGTGTCAGCGGAGGCACTCGCCCACACCGGACGGCTGTGTGCGAAGTTCTTCGAATACTTTTGCAGCACTGCCTTGATAAACCAGAGACTAGGATCAAATTGAAATCCGTGGTGGCCCTCTTCGCCGCGAACAGAGAATAGCCCTCCAAAGTCGATACACGCCATATTGATTGTGGTAACGATATGCAGCTCCCAATAGGTTAGGTCAGATTCCTGAACACCGATGCACCGTGGCCCCCAAATCGGATGCATAAGGGACACCCACTTTACGTTGCGTTCTCGAAGAATATCTGAAAACCGAACGGCTGCACGAAAGGCCTGTCGGGCTTCGGGTATATATAAATCGAGGTCACGTCCAAGTGCTCCGGATATTGGGTCAATCCCGTGAAGCACACACGATGCTATCTTCTCGGTATGAAGAAAATTTGCCAAGTCACGGAACGGCGCAGCCCTGTCCGATACCAATAGATGCTCCTTATTCATCGTGCCCTAAAAAGAGTTTCGTGCGTACTTGCCGGATTGCGTAGCTTGGCTGTAGCAACACTGCCACCATGAGTTTGATTATCAGAGATGCAAATTGCCTCTGCGCATAGTGAAGCACAGCGGCCTTGTAGAATATCTTGGCTAGGTCCTTCCGTTCGCGATTGAGCCGTATAAGTAGGGGCGCCGCGCGTTGGCCTTGACGAAAATCCTCTAAGTCCAACTCCGGTTTACCAGCCCTGCGGCGCAACATACAGTTCTTCAACCAGTGAACTTTGGCAAGGGTAAGGCGCGCGCCGGAGATCGACGCAGAGTTTCCATGCATTCGATAGTCGAGCAGATACTCAGGTTGCACAAGCATTTTGTAACCCTTCTCTACCAGACGATTCCAGAGATCGATGTCCTCCGCGGGCCAAAATGCCTGACGATACCCGCCCACTGCGAGTACTGCACTCCTACGTAGCGCCGTTGCCGGATGGTTAAAGCCAATTAACTCGTTTGCCGCAACAAGCTTCTCTATAGATTCATGAGTAAACAATTTTGAGTTATCTTTCCCAATAACTCGATTCTTGCTGTCTATATGACGGACAAGGCAGCTCACAACCGCCAGCTCCGGATGCCCCTGAATGAAGGCCAGTTGACGCTCCAACCGCGTTGGTCGCATTAAATCGTCGGCGTGCATGAGGAACACCCATTCGCCGGAAGCAAGCTCAATTCCCCGATTCAAAGTCGGCGCAGTTCCTTTGTTCGTATGGCTGAAGACTTTGACTCGCGCATCTTGTGCAGCGTATTTTTCAGCAAGATCGAGTGTATTATCAGTCGATCCGTCGTTGATCACAATCAATTCAAAGTCTCGCCAAGATTGCGTGAGCACGCTCTCGATCGCCTGCGCGATGAATGGGCTGGCATTGTAGGCTGGCATCACAATCGAAATTGCCATCAGTCCGATCCCTTAATAAGGTAGTCCTCTACTTTATGTGCTGAGCGATGTCTGGAGTGTGAGCGTTAATCGAGTAAATGCTATACAGTTTGTCTGATTCGAAAGCTTCGGCAACCTTCTTGTAATTCGAATTCAAGCTATTGAGATACTCGATATCGGTGGAAAGAAGCATTACGGTTGGGATCTCGCCCCGTTGCAACATGTGTTCAACACCTCCATCGGTGTGAAGTGATCGCGTGGCATCATAAAAGTGGGGCTCGATAACCAAGGCAGGAGCTCGATCGTCGTTCGAAAACCAAGGAAGTGAAAAAATCGGATTCGTGGTGAAGATCGGTTTCTTCATTGGCGCCAATCGTTCGCGCATCGATACGGCATCGGCGTATTCGGCTGCGTTGGCAAATCTCACAGTTCCGAATCTGTGCTTATAGCGACCGGTTGGCACTGTTGCGAGCTGTATTGTCGGCAGCAAACAACCGAATAAAACCAGCGAGTTGACCAGCTGGCCTGGCAAGGTAAAAACAGCAATCTGTAGTAACGTCGAGCCGGCCACGAATGCCTCAAACAAGTAGTTATATGTAGCACCCGCTTTTGTCATGGCGACCAGCCCGGCTGCAAGAGAAATGATCAACACCGTTGTGAGCAGACGAACAGAGTCGTCGATCTGGCGTCTATTCGCTGCAAACAGCAAAGCAACAGGGGCGGCAAGCCAGTATAGGTTTGCAACAGCAAATGGCGCCGCGTTAGCGAAAGCTAGCGCGGTGCTCCATCCCTCGACTAACCGCGGCACCACTAGGATGTTGAATCTGTACTCCGGCGTTCCGGAGAAGAGTGTGGCGGCGATCAGAACCGCAAATACCGAAACCAGCACAGATAAGTCGCGCCACCGCTTGTAAAACAAAAGAAACAAGCAGACGCTGACAAAAGCCAGAACTACGGACTGCTTAAATGACCACGCAAGATAGAAACACGCACCCGCATATGCGAAGCCAAAGCGTGGTCGCCATACAACTATCCAAAGAGCAACCATGACGAGAGCCGCGGCTGCCAGGTCAGGTCGTATTGTAACCGTCCATTCACGGGTGGCCGAAGTGCAGAACCAAAGACCTAATGCGAAGAGGAAAGAAATGCCGCTGCGCGCGCCGCGCAATTGAAGGTAATTCTCCACCAGTTTCCACTGTGCGATTGCTCCCAGGATCGCGAATGCTGGTGTAAGCAGGCACCCGCATGTCATTATGTTGGCATCGGCAGCGCCAGCTAATCTTAGAAAAGCAGCGTAAGTGTCGTAAAACAGATAGTTGTACAACGAAATAGAAAATGGGTACTTGAGCGGCCACTCGTATACCTGCAGGTGGTGAATTCCCTTCCATACGGAATAGATCATTTGAGCTTCACCGCCGGTAGTTAGAAACAATGCGCCGTTATGCTGAGCACTGGATAGACGGATAAAGAAAATAGCGAGATTAAGGATCACGAAAAGCAATACTGCAGCTACACGAAAATCAGACATTTCAAGGTCTTTGTGATTTAAAAGATACTTCATGTTCTTTTCCTCATATTTTCCTCGCGATCAGTCCCGGCACGTCGCGCGACAAACCTCGATTTCAAAAGTTAAGATATGCAGACAATGCTTTGAAATACTAACTACGTTCACGTTAACGAGTAACAATGGCCGCCGAGGCAGCCGCGGACAGAATACCGGTTGTCGAGGACAATGAAGCTTTGACCTTGCTCATGGGTACATAGACTACATCTTGCGCCTGAAGGATAAGCGGTGTCTGGGTCCCCTTAGCGATGCCGTTATAGGAAAGAGGAAAATCCAGTACTGTTCCGTCCGGATTGCGGCGAATCACGCGCAAGCCGCCCGTGTTGGCCTGCATCATTGTTCCCCCGCTGAGCGCCAGAGCCTCAATGACATTCAGCTTTCCATCTTCCTGCATCACGTATCCGCCGGGCTTGTTGACCGCGCCGAGAACATAGATGATACCTGCCCGTGGGACGATGACTGCGTCGCCTGGACGCACCAAAACGGAAGCTGACTCCGAATTGCTCTGACTGCGAGAATAACTAACTTCTTCCTCGGGTGCGGCAGGATCGGCTCCGTGGCGAATCTTGATACGCGCACCCGCCAGAGGAGTTATACCGCCCGCTTCGGCAAGAATTTCACCAAGCGTCGTGGGTGCGATCAGCGTCACACGGCCCGGGCTGTTCACTTCGCCGAGCACCGTCACATATTGACCCGCATATTGCTGCACGTCGACATTCACTTGCGGCTGAGTAAGTATCTGGCCATCCTTGAAAGCAGCCTCAAGACGCTTTGCTGCCTCCGGCAATGTCAGACCTTGAACGTTCACCTTGCCGCACAGGGGAATCGTCAGGTCTCCGGCAGGGTCCACGCGATATGAGTTAGTGAACTCGGGTGTGTCGTAAACACTGATGCTCAGTAAGTCCCCAGGCTCTATGAGAAGTTCGGAAAAGTCCTTAGGAACGATAATTGGCCCCTGACCTTGAGTCGCGGCCCCTGCCTTGCCAATAGAAGAACCGAGACTTGCTCCTGAAAGCGATTGTTGGGAATTTGAGCTTCCGCCGCCTCCCGCTGCTGTCTGGGCATTTCCTGGCACGGTCATCATCGCGGGCTGCAGGACAACAGCGAGCAGAAATGCAAACCCTGAACTGAAAACAATCCTACTTCTCGCCATAATAACTCTGCACATTGTAGCCATACACACTCCGATATTCAGTTGCAGACATATCCACTGCTTCAATCACCATACCGAGAATATGAATGCGGTTCCGGGCAAGGGTCTGGACAAAGCGGCGCAAGGCTTTTCTAGAGGTTCGACCGGCACGCAGGACACCGATCGTGCCATCGCAGTGCGTCCCTACGATGATTGCGTCAGCAACTGGTAACACTGGCGGGTTGTCCACAAGCACAATTTCAAACCGCTCCCTGGCAGCTTCAAGGACCTTTCCGATCTCGCCCGATCCGAGTAGCTCTGAGGCAAGCGGCGATTGACGGCCCGCGGACAGCAGGGTCAGATTTGGTTCCACGGGATGTGGCGCCAAAGCTTCGTCCAACGATTTCAGTCCAGCCAGAACATCCGCCAACCCATCTTCTCGTGCCTCACGAAAGAGGGCGTGCTGCCGGGGACGTCTAAGATCAGCGTCGATGATAAGAACCTTCATGCCAGTCGAAGCAAAGGCGAGCCCCAAGTTATAAACCGTGTATGACTTGCCTTCCCCTGGCAGAGCGCTAGTTATAGATAGAACCCTCAGCTTGCGGCCAACACCCGACAGAATCAGCCCCGACCGCAGGCTACGAAACGATTCAGCCGTAGCGCTTGCCGGAGCTACCAGGAATGAACTTGATTCCGCGGCCAAGTTACCTTCCCGCGGTTTGGCTTCCATGCGATAAAAAGGAATCATGCCAAGCACCGGCACATGCGACACCGTTTCCACCTGGAAGCTGTCGGCTACCGTGTCATCCTGGCTTTCAAGCAGGTAAGCCAAGATCATACCTAAAAAAAGACCTCCAAAAAATCCGAGAAAAATGAACAGAGTGGGCTGTGGCATCCAAGCTTCACCCGGTGGCCGTGCTGGGTCTGCGACGGTCACATTTGTCGCGCTGTCGCCTGCATCGATGTTAGCTTCCTGCAATCTGGCGTAGAGAAGGTCGTATAACTCCCGGCTAGAGCGCGCCTGCCCCATGAGAACTCCCAACTGCACGATGTCGTCGTTCATCTTGCTAGTCACGGCCTTCTGTGCTTCAAAGGTGGAACGCAGCGCCTGTTCGTTTTGCTGCGCCAGGGTAAGATCATTCTTCGCCCGTTGCTTGATCTTCTCCATTTCGCTTTGAATCTGACCGTGAATCGATTTCAATTGATTGGCGATATCTGTCAGGTGAGGATTCTTCGCTCCATACTTTGTCTCCGCGCTGGCGTACGCTACCTGGGCTGCCGCCTCCTGCTGCCGCAGCGCATTAAGGATATCCAGGCCACTGCCCTGGGACATGACTGCCGAGCTGGAAAGGCCGGGAAGAGAGCTGGACCCCAGTGAGGAGATCAGGTCTGGATTCTCTGTTGCAGTAAGCCGGTAAATCGCCTCACGCGAAATCCGTACTGCTTCGGCCTGAGTAACTTCATCGTTCAGCTCCGAGAGACGATCCAACTCCGGTATATGCGCAGAGCCGCCGCTACCGCCGCCACCGCCGCTAACTCCTGATCCTGAACCCCCTGAAAGTGTCGACAAGCCCAACATCGCGGAGGAAAGATTATGAGTGCGCTCAAACTCTGCCACGGCCTGCTGGGACTTAGCAACTTGATTGGAAAGATCGCCTAACTGGGCGGAGAGCCACTGTGACACTTCCTTGGACGAGTTGAAATTCGAGTTAAGAAGATAGAGTTTGTATTGATGAACAACCTCGTTCGCGATCTTTGCCGCTTCAACTGGATTTCTGTCGGTGTAAGTAATGGCAATAAGACGCGAACTCTCAACTTCTTTAACCTGCAAATGCCCTTCGAAATTGGCAATCAGCCCTTCCCGTCGCTCGGCAGGCAGAGCGTCCGCACTTACAACGGGCCCTTCCTCCTTGCTGAACCGGTCAGGGTTTTCAAGACGGAGCATTTTCAGCTCACTCATCACGGCCAGAGCGATCGAGTCGTCCTTTATAACCGCAACTTCGGTCTCGACCTTGATCTTCAGTTGATCCGGGTCTCCCGATGCCATCGAGGCGAAGTTGGAGAGCGCGTCGGCCCCGCTGCTTTTTTCTTCATTGAGCTCGATAGTGGCAGTGGCTTTGTATTTCGGATGCATTAAAACACAAACGAGAATTGCCATCAGAACACAAAATGCTGTGGCGCTTGCTACCACACCCTTTCGCTTCCACGGCACGAGTGCGATATCTCTGAGAGATACCTGATCCTCGGGATCGAAGAAGCCACTGCCTTCGGCGAACTGGCCTCCGGAACGGCCAGCTGAAGTTTCATTCTGTTCGATCAACAGGGGTCCTCTTCTCCGGTCTTCAACGAGCGCTTCAGAAAGTAGGAACTAATTCCGCTTGCGCAAGATCGGTGGACGCAGATAACCGTAGGAATCTTGCTTGAATTATCATGGTATCTTATTTTCGAGCAAGGCTTCGCCATCCTCACTTGGGTGAAGTAGCTTTCCATAGATCGTTTCCGTCACAATACATCAGACACGTCGCAGCCGAATTCCTCACAAATTGAATGAATCGGCGCTTGTGCTGCGCATTGCGATCTGCCTCATCGGCAGGCCTGGGTAGCTAACGTGTAGACTAGCAACGGCCGGTGTGTGAGTCAACTTGCGAACCGGAAGAGCTGCATTGCGGCGCCGCGCAGAAAGATGGCTGAGCAGTGCCCACGCAGGGGCTTCGAGTTTTATATCAATCGTGTTGCGTAACTATTGAAGATAATGTCTTCGAGCGGGACTCGTTCTTCGACCCTTGTAAAAACTGCCACCAAGAAGCTCTGCCGCGCATCTCAACAGCCATGAGTATAGAAAAGGCAACCTTCGGAGCGGGATGTTTCTGGGGAGTCGAGGCGGCGTTTGCCGCCATTCCCGGCGTAATAGCAACAGCCGTCGGCTATGAGGGCGGTTCGCTCGAGCGGCCCACTTACAAGGATGTATGTACTGATCAGACCGGCCATGCCGAGGTAGTCGAGGTGGACTTCGACTCCGATCAGGTGAGCTTCGAGCAGCTTCTCGAAGCCTTCTTCGCTCTCCATGACCCCACCACCCTCAACCGCCAGGGTCCGGACTGGGGCGCGCAGTACCGCTCAGCCATCTTCTTTCACTCGCCCGCGCAGGAGGCGCAGGCCCGCGCCAAGATCGAGCAGCTCACCGCGGAAGGCCGCTTCAAACCCAAGCGCATTGTCACCAAAGTCGAACCAGCTGAGACCTTCTGGCGCGCCGAGGAGTACCACCAGCGCTACCTGGAAAAGCGCGGCCAGGCAAGCTGCCATATCTAGATGTCGATCTTGGTTTCCGCCAGCTCCGGCGTCGTCTCGGCAGGCAGAATCTCAGCCGCTTTCGGCTCGTCAAGCCAGAGCCAAATAATCCACCATACCAGCGCTACTAGGTACACCGCTTTATTCGAGTTAACCAGTTTGCCGAGCAAGTCGAGGATGCGTTCATACTCCGCCCGGCTATGAGGCTGTGCCGTTCTCACGATGGACTGCACCACTCCCTGCAACGCCAGCAGAGCAATAGCCACCATCGAGAGCCCGATGACTATCATTTGAGTGTGGCTTCGCCAGCCAGCATTGAAACGGCGGCCGAACAGCACCACCAGCGCCCCCAGCCCCACCGTCAGCAGCGCAACCAGCAGATCGCCCTTTTGCGCCAGCAGTTGCATCAGGTGTAGCTTGCCCACTGTCGAGTTCCAAACCAGATCCTTCATCGCTGGCCACGGTCCCCACACTTTCAGATACAGCACACCGCCTGCCACCAGCAGAAGTCCCACGGTATTCACGATCCACAGCGAGATCCGCATCCCGGCGAAGGCCCGCCGCGCCACCTCCACCAACACCAGCAGGCTCACAATCGTCGCCAAATCGGACAGCGTGAGGAGAGTCGCTTGCAACGGAAAGTTCGCCATGCGGCCCGACAGCAAAACCTCGGCCATCAGTTGAAAAGCAAAGAGCACGATGCCGGCGGTAAACCATGGATAGCGCCGTGCTCGATCACGGCCCAGCAGGACCACCAACAGAACCAGTTGCGCGGCAAAAGTCAGCGTCCAAATAATTTGGTGCGCGGAAAAATCAAATTTGAAATGCATTTGAGCCTTGTCCGGGCCGGTGTGAATTGCTTCGCGGCCCCATACCAGTCTGCCACAGCCCCCTCATTTCGCCGGGATTGTGAGCATAAAAGCGGACCGAGCGGAAGGATGGATCGTTAAGGGTTTATGGTGCGCCCGGAGAGATTCGAACTCCCGACCTAACGCTCCGGAGGCGTTCGCTCTATCCAGCTGAGCTACGGGCGCGCATATTCAGCATACCGCACTTTGCGCCTTTCACGCGCATGCTGACTGTCTGCCGTTGTTATGCCTCTACTCTGCGTGCGGCTCGTCTTCGAGGTTGTCGAGAGCGGCCAGAGCTTCGTCGGGCACATCCCACTGGCGCAGAATTTTGTAAATCACGCCGGTCGAAAACCCTGCCCCGACCAGGCGGCGCATTATGCGTGCTGTCTCTTTTTCGTTCGCCGGTTTGTGGATGCGTTTGCGTTCCAGGTGCTCGCGAGCCAGCGCCTCTTCGTTGGTTTGGCCGTAGCGTGCTTCGAGCGTCTCGGCGATCAGCTCGGCGCCGACGCCCTTCTGCTGCAAGTCCTGGCGCACGCGGCGGACGCCCAGCTTTTCATTCTCCTGGCGCAGGCGGGCATAGGTCTCGGCAAAGGCAGCATCGTCCAGGTAACCATGCTCGTGAAGCCGGATCAGAGCGGCCGCAATGGCAGCCTCGCCCCGTTCCCCCGGCTCGACACGCGTCTTCATCAGCCGCCGCAGATCGGCCTCCGAACGCATCGCTCGCCCCAGCGACTTGACACCGTAGTCGTAAAGGCCGGCTTCGTTCAGGAAGGGTCTAGGCTTCGAAGATTTGCGGCCGAAGGGCATAATGAGGAACCCCTGTTCACTGTCCACTGTTCACTGACCACTGGCTTTCGTCCACTCATCCACCCAGTCATTCACCGTCTTATACCAGAGTCGCGAATTCTGCGGCTTCAACACCCAATGGCCCTCATCCGGGAAGTAGAGCATCTTCGATGGCACCTTGAGCCGCTGCAGCGTGGTGAAAAGCTGGAATCCCTCGCTAACATCGAGCCGGTAATCGAGCTGGCTGTGGATCACCAGCGTCGGTGTCTTGAAGTTTTTCGCGGACATTGCCGGCGACCACTTGCGGAACGGGTTGTCGGCGTCTGGCTTGCCATAGTAATCCCAAGGCATGCCCTTGAACTCCCACTCGTTGAACCATAACTCCTCAGTCGTCCCGTAAGCCGATTCGGGATCGAACATGCCGTCGTGCGAGACGATGCATTTGAAGCGGTCGGTATGGCCCAGCACCCAGTTGGCCATGTATCCGCCGTAACTCGCACCCAGCGCGCACTCGCGTGACTTATCGATAAAAGGATAGTGCTGCTCGGCATAGTCGAGGCCCTGCATCAGGTCGGTGAAGGGCTTGCCGCCCCAGTCGCCGTTCACGCCATCGACAAAGTCCTGCCCATAGCCGGTCGAGCCGCGCGGATTGATCATCACCACGACGTAGCCGTTGGCGGCAAAGAGTTCCGCATTCCAGCGATAACTCCACATATCGCCCCATGCGCCCTGCGGCCCGCCGTGAATAAGGAATTTAACCGGATACTTCTTGGCGGGATCGAAGCCCGGAGGCCGAATGATGAAGCCTTCGACTTTCGTCTTATCGGCAGCTTCGAACCAGAAGGATTCCATCTTGGGCAGATCAAGCTGGGCGAGGAGGGCGTCGTTCAGGTGGGTGATCTCTTGAGGCTCATAGCTCACGGAAGTCAAGTCCTCATTGGGCCTATTGCCATTCGGAAACACGCGGATCTTGCGGGCTGAATCATTCATTTCCAGCGCGTTTCCAAGTACAACTTCTGAGGGATGGTCCACCCGCACGAGAGTTCCGAGGATATATGGGTAGCCTTTGACAAGAATGAGACGAACATTGCTCCATTCACCAGCAACTTTGCCAAATCGCTTTAGATCGTCCTCAGTGATATTCGTCTCGTATATGGGAGCCTCACCTTTTTCGCCGGAAGTGAATAAGATATGCTCCCGATCAACCCAGACAAACTCATCAACCCAGTTGGGGAAATTGGGCCAAAGATTCGTAACTGTCGTCTTCGCATCCCGATCGTAAAGAACAATTCCAAACTTATCGCTCTCATACCCAGCCCGCTCTTGCGATCGCCATGCAATGTACTTCCCGTCGGGCGAGTAAGCCGGATTAAAGTTTCCGCCCAGCGAGGTGCTGATCGCAACCGGCTTTGCCGCCGGATTAGCCAGATCGAGCGTAAAAATCTTTGCGCTAATGCTGATCGCCGGCTCCGGGTCGATGTTCTCGGTGAAGGCTAGTTCCTTCGAGTCGGGCGCAAAGTCGCAACCGCAGCCTCCGCCATCCAGCGAAAACGGCGGAACGTCATGCGGATCGTTGGGCGTCAAGTCTCTCACCGCGCCGCTCGCAACCGTTGCCAAGAACAGATGGCTGCGCTTCTCGCCCGTGTAGTGGTCCCAGTGGCGATAGAGCAGATGAGTGAAAATCTGCGCCTTGACATTGCTGGCAGCCGCGGCCGCATCGCGATCCGCGTTGCACTTGTCCCCAACCCCGCCGTCCATAGGAGTGATCGCCGGGCAATCCGGGTAAACCGTCGATGTAAAAAGAACGGAGTTCCCGTCTGGCGACCAAATCGCATTGTCAGCTTCGGTCGAAATGCCGGTCAGCTTCTTCGTATTGCTCGTCATGCCGGTTGAGCCGTCAAAGTCCGCCAGCCAGATTTGTTGGCCCCCCTCCCGACCGGAAAGGAAGAGCACGGAGTGCCCGTCGGGAGCAAACTGCACGCCACTGTCTCGGGGTTGCGCCACAGTCAGCGGTTTCGCATCGCCGCCAGCGATGGGCTGGATAAACAGCTCCGGCGTCTTGGTGTTCTGGTCCAAGTTCACGGTCGTAACGGAGTAGGCCAGCCACTTGCCATCCGGCGAAACGGCAGTGTCGCCCAGCCGCCTCATCTTCATCAAGTCGTCAAAAGTCATCGGCCGCTTGGCCGGCGCTGAAGCAGTTTGGGCGGAGTAAGACGGAACGAGGAGGCAAGCAACTGCCAGTGAGAGAACAAATGTAGATTTGCGCATGGCTTTTTTCCTGTTCGCGCGAAGGAAGCAGCAGTTTCTGCGCGAAGAAAAAGTGTACACCGGCCACGGCCCAGTCGAGCAGGTGGCTCAACTTTTCCGGCTCTCAGGAGCGCAACTCAGGACACGCGACGCCGGGCTACTCGGCCAACGCCCGCAGCCGCGCAGGCATGTGGTCTGCGGCAAGCTCATGGCCGCATTGCGTACAAAATTGGTCGGAAACGCGCACCGTGCGGAAGCAGTGTCCGCAACTGGCCGCAAGTTGGTAATTGCACTGCGGGCAAAAGTGGAAGTCGCTCTGCACGTGCGTCGAGCAGGCCGGGCAACACGACACCTCTGGCTGGCGCAGCAGGAAGTAAAGCACAGCGCCGATACCGCCCGGCATCACGAAGCAAATGGCGATCCAAAAGCGCGAACTCATCGCCCGCCGCGGAGCGTCCTTGCTCACGTAGCCCACCATCAGAAAGTAGAGCGAGGCTAGCAGACCCCAGGAAAGATTGAGGTAGACGCGGAAACCGAGCGGCGGCATGTGGTGCTGCTGCGCTGGCAAAACCAGCCAGAAATAGTACTCCACCAGCACAAAAGCCAGGGCCGCAGTCACAATGGACCACACCGGAATCAGGCGAGCGTCTTCGTTGACGGTAATCGATTGTGGGTTGCGCATAGGCAAACCCTCTCTCAGAGGGGCATTCAGGAGCTTAAGCACAGCTTAACCCCTTTCTGAATGGACGGGAAAGAGAATTAGTAAGTTGCGCATACTTGGGCTGTATACGCTCGGTGCGAGGATTCTCGATTCAGGGCTTGCGTCGCAGCCAGCCAGCCAGCAGCACCGAGGCCAGCAGCGCCGCGCAGATAAAGAAGATCAACAAGCTCAGTTGGCCCGTCAGCCCGGTCAGGCGCTCTTCCTCAATGAAGGTATCTCCGGCCCACCAGACCAGTGGACCCAGCACCAGAAGCACCACCAGCGTAGCCGAAAGTGCCACAGCGCGAATGCGCTTCCCACCGGCCTTCTGCTGCTGCATCACGCCTTGCGAGGCGATCACCACGCGCCGGGTGCGATAGGCCACCGCGCATTCACGGTCTCCCTGCTTCCCGGCGAGAGCTGAAAGCAGATCGCGCTCGACACTTACGGCCCCGTCTGCCTCTGAAGGGTTGGCCGCACCGTAGGTGCCTTCGCTCGGGTTCATACCGTCCTTAACGTCTCAGATTCCATCGCCGACCGGGCCGCAGTTGGCCTCACCGCATTTTTTAGTTTGGGCTTTATCGCTGACAAACCACGGTAAAGTCTTGATTTCACAGTAGAAAGTGGCGCCCGCGTCACCTTGGCAATCTCTTCCAGAGACAGCTCCTCATGAAAGCGCAGCACCAGCACCTCACGGTAGAGCGTGTCCAGTTGCAGAAGCGCCTCGGCAATCTGCTCCCGGTCTTCAAGGTTCGCAAAGCGATCGAAAGGCGTTGGCTCGTCGTCGGCAATCTCGAAGCTCATCGGCCGGTCGTCCTCGCCCCCAACCTCGAACATCTCGTCCAGGCTGGCCATCGTCCGCTTGCGCCGCTGGTCGATCACCAGGTTGCGCGCGATGGTAAACAGCCAGGTGTCGAAGCGCGCCTTGCCATTGAACTGCGCACCGCGCACCAGCACACGCATCCAGACTTCTTGGAAGAGGTCCTCGGCCATCTCGCGATTGCCGGTCAGATAGAGCAAGTAGCGCAACAGCCGGTGCTGGTAGCGAACGATCAGCTCATCCAGCAGCCCTGCATCCTGACGCTTCAGTCCGGCAGATACGGCAAGGCTCTCCTGCCGCACCTGTTCATCGGCGATTGTGGCGGAACGCGACCTAAAAAGTGGTCGAATTGCTGCAGTTGTATTCATCTCATTCAATTAGACGCTATTCCTGCCGCAGAGTTCTCCTGAAAATGGGATTCTTCTCCCAGATTATCGTTAACTTTTGTAATGTTGAGCCCAAAAACCCTTCGCCGGTGTCCCACGTCACGATTTGTGAGTAGTGGTGCAATCTCCGGTTACCCGGTTATTCGTTCAGAATGACTAATCGGTTATTTTTTTCACGCCGCGATAGTAGAACCAGGCACTGATGGCCAATCCCACACAGGCTGCAAATGGAATCAGTAGTGCCAACGAAAGCAGTATGAGATATTTTCCTATCGAGTCCCAATATCGGTGCAGAGAATTGCCCACCAGAAACGGCCAGACCAATACACAACTTGCGATGAACGCTCCAGCGGCCATCAATGCCCGTCCCTTTTGCTTCACCAGCGTCTGCTTGGCATCAGTTCGGAGCCGACCAAGTACTTCGGCGGTTGAAGATTGCTCGTCGAGGTCGGGTGAGCAATCCGGAGAATTGGCGTCGGGAACATCGTTACTCTCGAATTCTCCGTTTGGAACGCGCCGATACCTGACCCAAGCCAACCAAGCCAGAACGAATCCCACAAGAACTGACCATGGACGTGAGAACCCGGCAGTTCTGTTTATGGTCTTCTCCTCTTTTCCGCTCGAATCGAACACGGTAGCACTAATGAGCTCGCCCGTGTCCCCGTAATACCGCACGCGCAGGTGCTGGCCGACGCGCCACGCATCACTTCGGTCGGAGACGTGGACGGTCGCATTTCCGCCGAGAGTGGTCATAATCGATAACTGGGCACTGAAGTGCTTACTGTTGGAGTTCTCGACTCGCACCGAGGTAACAACACCCTCGAAGTCGAATGTGGGAAGGTGGGATTCGTAGCTAACCCACAAAAGCGGCCCCGCAACAAAACAAGAGGCGAATGCTAGCGTGGCAATCAGCCGGGCCCGACCCTTCCGTGGCCCTGTGCCGTCTGTGGCCGCAACATATCCGCACCTTGCGGTCAGAAGAATCAAGCCACACAAATAGCCCCAAAAGAGATAGATGTATGGGCGGATCATCAATCAAGTATATCTGGGGAAGCAAGAATCCCAGAACTGTAATTCCGCTAGCAGGGTTAGTGTTCTGCTTGAATCGTCGCAAATCCAAAAATTGCACCACTACCCAATCCCACGGTATGGCAAACAACCAGCTCCAATCCACTCCAATAGCAGCCCACCCTTAATCCACCGACTTCCGTTTCGCCACCCGCAGCGCCTCCTCGATCGCCTTCGCCGCCCGCCGTTCCCTCGCCTCCGCAGTCTGATAATAAAAAATGCCCAGCAGATGACCGCGCCTCTGCACCGGCGTCATCGCCTCCCACCCCTTGCGCGCCAGCGGCTGCCGCAAAAAAACCGCCTGAAGAATCGGCGGCGGCTCGATCTCGCCCTCCAGGGTCAGCAGCAGCCGCTCGGCCATTTGTTCAGCGCGCTTCACTCGCAGTTCAGCGCCCTTCGGCTCCAAGACCCATCGGCCAATCTCCTTGCGCATCGAGTAGCTCAGCCTCTCAAACCATTTCGGCAGCTGCCGGTCGCCCTTCAGCGCCCGCGCCAACTCCGGCGGAGTCACCGCCGCGCGCTCTTCAAAATCCGGTTCGAGCGAAATCCGCACCTGCGATCCAATCGAAGCCTTTGCCCCAGCCTGCATCTTTTTATTGACCAGCAAAAAGTGGCCATCCCCGCCGATGTTAGGGAAGAGTGAAGTGCGAAACGCGAAGCCCTCGCTTTTATCCAGAGACTTTCCTTTGTCTTTCGCAGCCTCGCCTTTGCTCTTCGCCGGCAGTATCTCGCCGCGCACCCGCAAGCCTCTGCGCCGCGGCCATGTCTCGGCCACGTCAAAGGGAACACGCGCAATCACCCACCGCAGCCGCGTCCGCAGCGGTTCAAGCACAGCGGTGAAGGTTTGAGTAGTGGATGATTTCGCAGGCATCGTTCAGCCCCAGTATGCAACCCATCAAGCAGTCCATCAAGAGAAAAATCAGCCTGGCTTCCAAGTAACTGACGATCTATCAGCGCGGCGAGTGTAGGGCACCGGTCGTGCTCGATCGCGATTGATAGACGCTAGCCGACTTGCGATGCTGATCCTCTACGGAAGGGTGCTGAGAAATTTCTTCATCTCGTCGATCACTTGCGCCTCATTCGAGCGGTGGACGTAGTGATCTGCGTTCGGAATGCGAACGACGCGGGCGGTTGGAACTCCGCGTGCGAAACTTTCAGCTCGTGCCGAGCAAATTTCTGTATCCTCAGCAAGTCGCGCCGCTCTGCGTTGCGGGTCGTTCGGAAAGAAGTGGCTCCAATCGTGAGGGCAGGCAAAGATCGCGAGCACCGGAACCGGGATGGATGTGTACTTCTCCATGCCGAAGTTGATCGCGGCTCCGATCGGCGAGCGCGGAGGCAGCGGGGGCATCGTCTTTACGTCTTCGTTGCTCTGGTGAAGAAGGGTCTCGAACTTTCCAATTGCAACTTCAAGTTCGCGTAGCTTCTGCTGCTCATCGACCCCACCAGCTTCTATCTCCTCGATGCGTTTCTTGATGCCGTTCATCTCGATCTCTATGGCTGGATGCGCAGGATCGTAAAATGCGAAGCTCGTCGCGGCGTCAAGATAAACAAGACCTGCTACCTTGTTCGGAAAGCGACTGCCAATGGAGCTGAGCTCCTCACCCGCAAGCGAGTGCCCCACCAGAACGGGACGCTCGATCCGAAGCGCCCGCATCACAGCGAGAACATCGTCTCCCAGACCATCCGCCGAGTAGTTCCCATTCATCGGTGCCGGCTTGCTGGACGCGCCCGAGCCCTTGCGCGTAATGCCGTAAACGTGATTCTGCCCTGTAAAATTCGGAGCAAAATTATCGAAAGCGTGAGCGGTGTCTCCGTTGCCCGCCAGGAAGATGAGCGGTCTGCCGAGTCCTCCCCAATCGAGCACTTCAAGCTGAACACCTTCTGCAACGGTGACGAACTGAACCTTGTGTGGTGAGGAATCCGTCTGCGCAGGCGCCTTCACAGAAACCACGAGCGATGCAATCAAGAGAACATACAAGTAACTCAATTTGCGCACAAGTCTCTCCCGAAACAACGGTCTCTACCAATTTGCCACATTATAAGGAGGTTCGGTAACGGCAAATGCCGATGTAACCTGGAGGATTCTCGGTTGTTGCCGAATCTGCTTCCCACTCAATAAAAACCATGCGCCGCGCTGAACAGGAATAGCGCCCGCTCCATCAAGGAAACTTCGCAAGGAGCGGGCGCAAGCAGAACCACTGTGAGACATAACTATCCCGGCTGAGGGCCAAAAGCATCGAGGGCTGCAAAGCCGCTCAAAGATACGCCTCCATCGCCGCCATCGAGCGTCACCGTGAGAGTGGTCTGAACTGGCTGGATAGGTGTGACGGTAACTGAGTCACTCTGTTTAAGGCTGCATACCTCTTCGCAAATCTCGAAGACTTCGAGAGGAATGCTAGCAGTCGTGGCCGGCGCGATTGTTTCCTTCACAATTACACTCCCGATGGGCCCCGAAATCTGCGCTGCCCCTAGATCCAGAGTGAGAACGCCAGTCCCCAAGCCGGCTGGCGCAATCGATGCGACGTCGTAATTGATCACAAATTCTTCTGACAGCCCCGCGCCTACACTCCACCCCGTCGTCAATAGGGGCGTGAAATTAAGCCCCTGAAAAAGATTGGCGGCAGGAAGCAGATTCGGAGTTACCAGGATATCGTCCGGGGTAATTCCGTTTGTGGAGATTGCTGGGAAGCTAAAATTGTTGTAAATGGCGCCGTCGAAAATACATCCTTCCGCGCCCAGTGCAATGTAGCTTGTAAGTGTGCCCGTTTGACAGGTAGTGACAGCATGAACGAGCGGGGGGCATGCAAGCAGCAGCATTGATGCTGCCGCAAGAACGATTTTCGTCTTCATGGTTGACATACCTCGTTGGGAGAAATAGACAACTGCCGCGAACGGTAGTCCACAATTTTTAGCATTGTCAAGGGAAGATTTCGATGTCCCGGAGTAGCCATAAAAACCCAATGCAAATCAGAAGATTTCGCACGCCGCTCCGTGAATAACATGTGAATGCAAGGGCTTTTCCCGCTCTTCCATGAACCCGCACGCTGACGCAATCAATGGATTGTGCATCGACGTTGTTCAATTGAGGAGGTCGTGTCTCAATCGGAAAGCATTTTCCCAGAGCAAAACCTGAAGCCATCGATCTTCTACACTATTCTTCATGGAAGTTCTGTACGGGTTGCATTCGGTTGAGGAAGCGCTCAAGGCCGGACGGCGGCGATTCGATCACGTTCTGGTGGCCCGTGAACGCGATGATGTACGGCTCGAGCGCCTCGTCGCCCTCTGCCGCGAGAGCGGTCTCCGCGTCCGCCAGGAATCTCGCGATCAGCTAACCGAACTCGCCAAGACACCTACTCATCAAGGCGTCGTGGCCCTGGTTCATCCGCAGGAGTTTCTGTCCATCGAAGACCTCTACGAGCCACAGCAACCAGGCAATCCCCGCCTGTTGCTGGCTCTCGACGGTGTTGAAGACCCGCAAAATCTCGGCGCTCTATTGCGCGTAGCCGACGGCGCCGGGGTGGACGGCGTGGTGCTTACCGAGCGCCGTTCTGCTCCCTTAAGTCCGGTAGCCGTAAAGGCCAGCGCGGGCGCAGCAGAGCATTTGCGCATCGCCCGCGTCGTCAACCTGGTCCGTGCGTTGGAAGACCTCAAAAATCACAATTTATGGGTCATCGGTCTCGACGAGCGCGGCACCTCCGATTACGATCAATTCGACCTGACCGGCGATTGCGTTCTCGTTCTCGGCCGTGAAGGCGCGGGGTTGCACGAGTTGGTCCGCCGCACCTGCGATCACCTGCTGCGCATTCCCATGGCAGGCGGCGTCAGCTCGCTCAACGTCTCGGCCGCCGGCGCAGTGGTGCTTTACGAAGCCTTCCGCCAACGCCGTTTAGCCGCGCGCCGCGTCGAAGGTTCAGTTGGCCGCATCGCAGGTGCCCGGCCAAAGAAACAGAAAGGCTTGGGTTCATGAAGTTCTCTTTTGCCCGCATCGTGGCAATCATCGCGTACGCCGCCGGCTTGGCTGCTCTCTCCGGCACTGCGCAAACCACCCCATCCACGCAACCAGCACAAAAGCAATCAGCTCCCAGCTCATCCGATCAGCCCAAAGGCCAAGTCATTTTCTCCCGCTCTATCGACGAGAACGGCCAGACCGTCACCCGCGCCACATCGCCTGCAACCCAGGCAACCGTCGCGCTGGCAGCACAAGTGGCAGCCGAGGACGCCGACCGCCAAGCCGTCACCTTTACCAGTCTCGATATGGATGTGCGTATTCGCGCCGCTGAGCAGCAGATCGCCGTCCGTGCCTTGGTCGCGGTGCGCAACGACGGCAAAACCCCACTCACGCGCATCCCGCTGCAAATCTCCTCCACGCTCAACTGGGAACGCATACGCGTGGATAGCCGCGACGTGGCTTTCCAGGTCGCCACGCTCAACTCCGACGCCGACCATACCGGCCAGTTGCACGAGGCTGTAACCCCGCTTACCCAGCCGCTCGCGCCCGGCCAGAGCCTCAATTTAGACGTGACTTATTCCGGCCAGATCGCCGCCAACGCCCAGCGCCTTCTGACCATTGGCGCACCAAGCGACACAGCACTCCGCTCGGATTGGGACCAGATCAGCGTTCCCTTCACGGGCCTTCGCGGCTTTGGCAACGTGGTCTGGTATCCAACGGCCAGCGTTCCCGTCATCCTGGGCGACGGCGCGCGTCTCTTCGACGAGATGGGTGAACACAAGCTGCGTCTCACCGGCGCGCACTTCCGTCTGCGTCTCACCGTCGAGTTTCCCCACGGCCAAGCTCCCACCATCGCCCTCATCAACGGGCACCCAGCGCCTCTCACCATTACAGAATCCGGGAGCCTCGACCAGAGCCAGGAGGTCTCGAGCGTTGCTACTGCCAGCCTCGATAGCACGACTCTGGGCTTTGAAGCGCCTAGCCTCTTCGTCGCCATCCGCGCCTCGCATCCCGGCACCAACCTCACCGCCTGGACCCTCCCCGAAGACAATATCTCCGTCGAATACTGGACCACGGCGGCCACCGCGGTCACTTCGTTTTTGCAAGGCTGGCTTGGCCAGCAACCCCGTTCTGAACTAACTCTGTTGGATCTGCCCGACCCCGAAGACGCTCCCTTCGAGACCGGCGCTTTGCTGGCTATCCCGCTCCACGAACCCAGTTCCAAAGCCAGCCGCGATGGTTTGAACGGCGTTCTGGTCCACGCCCTCACCCACGCCTTCACTCACAACTTGGTCGATTCTCCCAACTCGCCGCCGCCGCCCCCAGCCTGGCTAGACGAGGGCTTGGCCACCTTCATGGGCGCATTGTGGATTGAAAGGCAGCACGGCCGCGATGCCGCTCTGCGCACCCTCGAAGCAGACCGCGCAGCCTTGGCGCTGGCCGAGCCGGAAAGTCCCGGTCAAAGCCCCGGTCAACCCTTGGCCCAGGCCATCTCGCCCGTCTACTACCGCACCAAAGCCGCCTACGTTCTATGGATGCTCCGCGATCTGGCCGGCGATCCAGCGCTCTCCGCTGCACTCAAAACTTACTACCATCCCACCAATCTTCCCGCGCAGCAGGCAGCGAAAGATTCCGTGGCGCCCGCCACTCGCAGCTCCTTCGAAAAGCTCCTCGAAGAATCCGCAAACCATCGCGATCTAAACTGGTTTTTCGCCGATTGGGTCGATGCCGACAAGGGGCTGCCCGACCTGAGCGTCGAAGGCGTTTTCCCCACCACCGCCTCAGCAGGCAACTGGCTGGTCGCCGTCAACATAGCCAATAATGGCTACGCTCAGGCAGAAGTCCCAGTCACCGTCCGCTCCGGCTCCGGTTCCAGCGCGACCTTCGTCACCCAGCGCGTGCTGGTTCCCTCCCGCGGCAAGATTACCGTACGAATCCTCATCCAAGGTAAGCCCACCGAAGTGCAACTCAACGACGGCACAGTCCCTGAAACCCAGGCCAGCGTGCACATCACCAAGCTCGACGAGCCAGCAGCAAGCCCGCTCAACCCGCCTCAGCCTTGAACGACGCGTTGAATGAGTACATACTTTTAGCTGAGCAGCCCCGGGCAGAGAGACCTACTCCAGGTTCTGAATCTGGGTTCCTTCGGTAGGCTTTAGTACGAACTGGTCATCGGTCAGCGGCTGATTCTCCACCACCTTGTCAACGGTGAGAACGATCTGGATCTCTTCAAGCGGGCGCTTGATTACGACTCTGGACGGGTACTTACCCGTGCCAAAGTCCTGGTACGCAGAATAGAAAACCTGAGTCTCAAGGTTCCCTTCGCCGTCGTATACGTCTTGCTCATACGGCTGCAGATCGTCGCGGTGAAAGTAGACCTCGCGCCGCGGCTCCAACTCATGGCCGCCCGCCTTCGGGCGCATGATGCTCAGTTTGTATTGCGGCACTAAGTAGAGATGCTTCCGTGCTGCGTCCTCGACCGTAACAGTGTCGGCAGTCACCATGAACTCATCGTCCGGCGCCAATCCCCGCACCACCAGCGCGTCCAGAAAAAATCCCGGCCGCAGGTTTTCCAATTGATTGTCCGACTTCTTTTTCAGTGAATTGGAACCCTTGTATGCCTTGTTCTTCGACGGGATCCAAAGCATAAAATCCTTGCCGTCGCTCACCATGTCGAAGGCCCGCGTGTGCAGCACCGGCACCTTCCCCAGCACCCGCAGCATCTCCGGCTTGCGCAGCAGAATGTTTCCGGGAAAGGTGGGAGAATCCTTCGCCACGCCTTCCTTGGTTTTCAGCACGCTGGCCTGCATATCCACAGTTGCCGTCAGGGTCTCAATCGCCGCCCATCGCTGATTGAGCTTCGCCACCAGCTCATCCGGCGCAACTGTCTGCTCAACCAATGGCGCCTTAGGCACAGGCAATTTGCGTGTAGTAGGAAGAAGTGAGCATCCCGATAAAAGGAATGCCAGGCTCGCGGCAGCAGTAGCAAGACGACAGCTTGCCTTCATCGTCCACCGGCCTTCTTCATCGCGTGCCGGTAGACGGCCACATTGCGTATATGCTCTTCGATGGTCCGTGAAAACAGTGACCCTCCCTGTGGATTGGCCCCCGCCGCCACAAAGTAGAGATAGTCCGTGTGCGCCGGTTCCATAGCCGCCCGCAGCGATCTCAAGCCAGGATTAGCCACCGGCCCCGGCGGCAGTCCGGCATGCAAATAAGTATTGTAAGGCGTATTGAATTTCAAGTCGCTTTGGTAAATCGTCCCCCGCCAGCGTTTATCGAGTTCCAGGCCGTAGATCACCGCCGGGTCGGTCATCAGCGGCATCTTTTTCTCCAGGCGATTTTCAAAGACGCTGGCCACAAGAGGACGCTCGGCGTCCAATGCCGTCTCCCGTTCCACCAGCGATGCCAAGGTCACCACTCGATGCACGTTCTCCTTCAATCCCAATTCAGCAGCCTTTGCTCGAAAGCGCCTCACCATCGCCGCGCAAATCTGTGGCGGGCCAAACTTGCGGGGAAAGTGATAGGTGTCAGGGAACAGATAGCCCTCCAGGCTTTTAGCTCCTGGGTCCAGGTCCACCACCAGGCTCACCTGTTTTGCTGCCTCATCCAGAAAATCCTGCCGCGTGCCAAATCCCGCCTGCTCCATCCGTGCGGCAATATCGAAGAGGCTCGCGCCCTCCGGTATGGTCACTGACTTTGTAAAAACATCCCCACGCTCGATGCGCGAATAGACCTCCGCCACCGATGCCGGGTGGTCGAACCGGTACTCACCCGCCTTGAGCCTTCCCCGCCACACCCAGCGGACGAGGTCGAATGCGTACTGGCTGCGAACGATGCCCGCCTCTTCCAGTTGCTGCCCCATCTGCACCGTGGAAGAGCCCGGCGCCAACTCGACAAATGTTTCGCTCTCCGGCCCGAAAGGCGTAAAAACCAGCCAGGCCGCCGCGCCAGCCACTATAAGCAATACGAAAAAGAGCAGCAGCAAGGTTCCCGCTGCGCCAGAACTCTTCTTCCTTTTCCTAGTCGGTCTGCGGCGCACCATTCCTTGCAGTCAACCCTTCTCAAACAGAAAAGACACAGGGAACCCCTCTCGGGACTCCCCTCCTTTGATTGTACCGGTTATGTTAGCCCGGCAGGGTGTAGAGTAGCTGGCAAAGCCTTCCTCGAAAGGCACCCGCCCCGATGCCCTTGATCGACGAAATTCGCAAAAAAACGCTCATCAAGTTGGCAAAAACTAGCTTCGACCCCGACTTGAAGCCAGCAGAGTTGAAGGTGCTGCATGACTCGGCCGGTGCGGAAATCACAGGACAACTTAACTGCTGCGGCGCAAAACTGAAGACCACGGACCATGCACTTTTCGTGCGATCGGTGTGAAGATCGGCGGTGACATCTTCCTAGAGGATCGCCTCGGGTCCGATGGTGAGATTAAACTGACCGGCGCGGAGATTAGTGGGGACTTACCGGTTATAGGTGCAAAGCTTGGCGCATTCATCTGTAACAACCTGGTCGTCAAGGGTGATCTGCTCCGGCAACGCATCGAGAATTCAAGGCATACAAATCTCAATCTTATGGGCACTAAGATGAAGAGCCTGCGCGACGACAAAGAGAGTTGGCTGGGGAAAGGGGGTAGTGGGTCAAATGATTTCCACAGGCGTAGAGCAGTGGTGGGAAAGGGATTCTACTTTATGAGCTTTAGCTTCTTTAATTCAATTTCCGTCCATCCGATATCTTCCAACAATCCCTTCAGAAGTTTCGGCCCGTATGTCTTCTTGGGATGATAGTGGACAGAGACCCTTTCGCCTTTAGCGTTTCTGTAAACCTGAATCGCTCCCGTACAATTAGGCTCCAGTTCCCATCCGCTTTTTTCTAGGGCGGATATCAAGTCATCCGCCGTTATGTTCTTTAGCTGACTCCACACACTTCCGCTGTAGGCCATGGCACCTCTACGTCCCGCGACAAGGTCCGTTTCCCCGATTTAGGCCGCAGAAAGTGCTCCTCGGCGGTAAAATGCGCCCCAATAGGCAAAGGATCGTTATGCCGGAGAATGGAGTCAAGATAAAGCGAAGCAGCGTCAAGCGCGTTCGAGACTGCTTGCTCTTCTGTTGCCCCATCGACATGCAAACCCTTCAGCCCTGGGCAATGCGCATAAAACGAATCTCCGTCTCTGTCCACTTCGACGGTAATACTGACCTTTAACATTTTTCTCAATTTCATGTCGCACCCCGAATCACAAGAATGGTTGGCGACGTACAGTTGGGAGTTCGGAACTTCGTACGAGTCTCGCTTTTATTAGATACTTTCGTCAAGAAAAAGTATGCATTTTCCCACACTATGGTACCAAATGTGGAAAACTAGTTCGAATTCCCCTTTTGATCTCCCGACTTTCTTAGGCTGCTTGGTAGAGTCCATCGAGAATTGATCTTCTCTCCCAAAGAACCACCGTTTCCTCATTACTCCAAACGTGATTGGAGATTTCAGCTTCCATCGCAGGAGTGACGCGCAACGTCTGATGCAAAAGTGTATTAGAGGAAATAGATCGCGAGCATGTGTTCATGATTTTCCTGTTTCTTTGAGAACCCATTTGTCAGCCGAGTATACCACCGCATAGACATACGCATGGTAAGGTTTTGGCGTTCCGCGTAAGACGTAGAGACATGATTTAGGTCCTGGTTGCTGGTCACCATGACCGTTTTCATTCCGATGCAAACGCCAGAACTGTTGCGGGTGCGCTACCAGCCAAACGCCATAACGGACAAAGGCGAAGTCAGACGGGTGTCTCCGCTTTATCCGAAGTACCAACCCTTCGTCTACACACTGGAGAACGCCGTCCCGCTGGTGAAGTTGGGGATGGACGACAAGTGGACGCCCAATCCCAGCCCCGAGTTTTGCAGACCCTGGTTTCCCAAACTTCCCTACCTGTTTTTCGTGAGTACCTATGGGATTCTGGTCTTCACCCGCTGGTTTTTGATTGTGTGGGGTTGGGCGCAAGCCACGATTCTGGCTGCCGCCGTGGCCGACCGCTTCAAGAAATAAGCCGCCCGTTCCTGGCCTAGTATTACAGTTATAAATGGAAGAATCCGGAGGGAGCAGGGGGTTTCAACCCTCGCATGAACCCATCTACAAATTTTCTGAAATCAACCCACGCTGCGAAGCCGCATATCCCACCATTGCGGCGATAAAGCTCCGTCGTCGAATCCCGAGGTACTTCTGCCCAAAACAATCGCACAAAGTCATCTTGCGGATCATCTCTCTTGCCCGCCAGAAAAGCCCGCTGGCCGCACTCAACCTTTATTTGCTAACCTTGGCAGAACATGATCAAACAGTCTGGCGCAGTCAGTGTAGCTTTGCTTCTTCTTTGCACTCTTCCCCTGTTGGCGCAGAAAAAAGTTGCGCCCAAAGCGATCCGTTTTCAAGGCGCACCACAATACACGCAACTGGAGCTGCTCGCGGCCGCTGGCTTGAAGCCGGACGCACGTCTGAACGTCCGCGATTTGAAAGCGCACGCCAAGCAGCTCTATGACACGGGCTTCTTTGAAGCTGTCAAGTTTAGCTCCGACAGCAAGTCGATGCTTTTCACCCTGACGCCTTCCAGCCATCTTTTCCCCATGCACTTGGAGAACGTGCCTCTTACGCCGGGCAAAGATCTCGATGCCAAACTTCATGAGCGATTCCCGCTCTATCGCGGCCTCTTGCCCGCCAGTGGGCCCATGCTCGAAGGAATCCGCCAAACACTCGAAGAGATGCTGGCGGCCAAAGGCATCAAGGCAACGGTGAAAGCCACTCTCACCAGCGGTCTGGGCCCGCAAAAGCTCACAGCGATGAACTTCACAGTCGTCTCACCGCCGGTGCATATCGGCCGCATCCAGCTTTCCGGCATCTCGCCCGCTATGCAAGCCAAAGCCAGCCTCCTGGCCAGCGGCCAAACCGGGAACAGCTTTGACACAGAGAACACAGCCATCGGTCTTCAGCACGTTTTCCAAGATCTCTATCAGGACCAAGGTTATGCGGCCGTCCAAGTCGATGTCGCCCAGGTCGATCCTCCCGTTGTGCCTGTCGTCGGCTCTGATCAGTCCGTCGATATTCCCTTCGCGGTAACCATCAAAGAAGGTGGAATCTACAAGCTCGGCACCATCGACTTTCCGTCCAGCGCGCTGGTCACGCGCGCAGACGCTCAGAAAATCCTGTCCAAATACCCAGCCGGTTCTGGACGGCCGCTCGATTTATTTCTTCTGGCGGTCCACGACGCACACCATGCGAAAGGCTATCTCGATTGCTCCGTCGTTCCACACCCTTCCTTCAATGAGGCGACTCACATTGTGAATTACAGCCTCGAAATCACTCCGGGCTCGCAGTATCGGCTAGCATCGGTCAAATTCGATGGAGCCCCCGACGCGATGGCCGCCAAACTTAAGCTCGCCTGGAAGATGGCGCCCGGCGATGTATTTGACGAAAGCTACGTCTCAAACTTTGCGGCGCTGGCGCAAAAGAAAGACAAGCCCCTGGCGAAATGGATGCAAACAGTTATTACCACCGACGACGTCAAGACCGACCCTGCCACGCACGAGGTCAGTTGCATCTTTCATTTCGCCAAGGCCGCTCAGAGCCCGCGCTAGCTACCTTCCGGCGCAAAAGCCCGTAGCGCATTTCCAGATCAGATTCGGCCCTGCATCGAGGTTCCAGTCGCAGTCGTCGCGATTCGGAAAGCTGCACCACGGCCGAATCCCAAGGTACTTCCGCCCCCACTGCAATAGCGTGAAATGCATCTTGCAGATCATTATCTGCCGTTCAGTTACCCTCAAGTTGGGTCGACCTCTCGGACCGGTCTGAATCGAATGCTGCATTCGGGGAAAAGACCCCCCCTCCCCCCCCTATTTATATTTTCAAAACCTTGCATATAATTACGCCAAACACTGTGGGACTGTCGTGAAATTGCGCGGCGTCCATCCGATTGACCTTGCATCCGGTATGCTGGTTGCCGATGCGCATCATCGCCGGATCGCTCCGTTCTCGCAAGCTGGAAGCTCCGCCGGGGCTTGCCACGCGTCCCACAAGTGACCGTCTGCGCGAAACCCTCTTCAACGTTTTGGCGCCGCGCATCCAAAGCACAGCCTTTTTGGATCTGTACGCCGGCTCAGGCGCGGTGGGCATCGAAGCGCTCAGCCGTGGCGCAGCAAGCGTGATCTTTGTCGAGCGCGCTCCGGCGGCGCTCAAAGTTCTGCGTGGCAATCTGGAAAAATTGGGCCTGACAGCAGGATTCCGGATTCATCCCGGCAACGTGAGTGCCTTTCTGCGCCGCGCCGCCCAAGCAGGCCGAAATCAAGAACGGTACGAAGTCCTCTTCCTCGATCCGCCCTATGACGCGGCTGCGGAGTACGCGGCCACTCTTGGCTTGCTGGGCGGCGCTGCGTCGGGCCTGCTCTCGCCGGCCACCGTGGTGATCGCAGAGCATAGGCGCAAGGAACGCCTTGAAGACCGCTACGGCTCGCTCGAACGTACCCGCCTGCTCGAACAAGGCGATGCCTCTCTGAGCTTCTATGCAGCCGCTCGCCAAAATGAAAACTCAAGCTAAACTAAAGCGCTCCTCTGGCGTAATTGATCGGGATAGCTGCCTTGGTGATCGACGACGCCAAAATCACCTTCGACATTTAGGGATCGCGAAGTTGACGAAGGTTGAACAGGCTGCGAAGTTCCGCGCTAGGGTTTATGCTTTCCAGAGCACAATTCCGCCATATTGCGAGTGCGTTCGCTTTCATCCCATTTGACACCGGGGGAAAGGTGGAGAAAAATGGCGGGGCGAGGCAAATTGGACCGTTTTGTGCGATGTACGGAGGGAAAGTGAAAAACGCAGGAAAGATGATTGTTTTGGGGACATTGGTTTTTCTGGGCGCGGGGCTGCTGTTGAGCGGTTGCAAATCGGCGCCGGAGCTAACGCAAGCCAACGCGCAGACCATGATTCAGGCCAAGTACGACCAGACTCCAGCGGTGGGCGTCGATATTACGGTGGACGAACTGGGATTGGGAGAGGGTATTGCGGCGAAATATTGGGAGAGGACAAAACTTTATCCCAACAGATACTGGGCCGATTTCACGCTGACTCCGGAGGGCAAGAAGGTGCTCAAGCTTTCGAGTGGCGGCGATGTGATCCAGTGGCGGCCTGAGAACGAGGCGGACAAGCACTTTTCCGTGGTGGTAATTACGTTGGCTGCCAACCATCTCAAAGCCCACGATCTGAAGGATATTCAAGACGAGACGCTTCCGGGCGTAACGGATGCCAAGGGGGTCGCGTACACCGAGGCCGTGAACCTCGACGGCGTACCGGATGCCTTGCAGGGCATTGCGCACAACCCGGGCAACAAGCTGAGCAGCAAGCGCCAAGCCGACTTTGCTCTCGAAAATGGGGCTTGGACGCTGCATTCAATCGAATAATGCGAGAAAAATCCCTGGGGTGGGGCAGAATTCGTTGACCCCACCCGGATTTCTTGATATTGTTAAAAGGTTCCGCAAGAACGCCTTCGTTCGTGTGTCTTGACGACGGAAGCGTGTGGGGTAGCCCGGCCAGCCGAATTAGGAGGGGCGGATTCCCAAGGCCAAGCGCAGTTGGCTGGCCAGACAGGTCCCATGAATCGCTCTTTTCTTGCGAAGGGCAGGGGCAAATCGCATCGGAGCCCGCGCGTTCTCCACCTTGGAGGGCTATGTGGGCCGGAACCGCGAAACGGAGTTGGCTTTACCTGCGAAGAGCGGGAAAACGCCCAGCCACCGTCCTGGTTCTCGTCTGAGATTGGAACGAAAGCAGACGCGAAGCAGCAAAGATGGGCTTCCGTGCGCGTGCGCGACAGCTTTCGGGTCGTGCGCTCTCGCCGCGGGAGACCTGATTTAGTCTGCGCGCGGCGGTCAAGCGGGATGGGTCGGAGTTTTTGGCGTAAGGAGTTGCAGTTTGCCTACATTTAATCAGTTGGTTCGCAAGGGGCGCACGGCCCCGCGGTACAAGACGGCGTCACCGGCCTTGCAGGCTTCGCCGCAACGGCGCGGCGTTTGCACCCGCGTGTATACGCAGACGCCCAAAAAGCCGAACTCGGCCCTGCGCAAGGTGGCCCGCGTGCGGTTGACGAATGGGATTGAGGTCACAACCTATATTCCCGGCATCGGTCACAACCTCCAGGAGCACTCGATCGTGTTGATTCGCGGCGGTCGCGTAAAAGACCTTCCAGGAGTCCGCTATCACGTGGTGCGCGGCACGCTCGATTCAGTGGGCGTGGCCAATCGCAAGCAGAGCCGGTCGAAGTATGGAGCCAAGCGCGCCAAGGGCGGCGCGGCGCCAGCAAAGAAGTAAGAGAAGCTGTCAGCTGAGAGCTGAAGGCTGTTTTTGAGGGATTATGCCAAGAAAAGGGCACATTGCGAAGCGGGAAGTAGCGCCGGACCCGGTTTACGGGTCGACGCTGGTCACCAAGTTTGTCAACTCGATGATGTGGGGCGGCAAAAAGTCTACGGCCCAGGGCATCTTCTATGTGGCGATGAAGAACCTCGAAGAGAAGGGCGGCGGCGACGACGCTCTCAAGCTCTTCAAGAAGGCTGTCGAGAATTGCAAGCCGCTGCTCGAAGTGAAGACTCGGCGCGTGGGCGGCGCCAACTATCAGGTGCCGATCGAGGTCAATCCCGACCGGCGCACCTCGCTGGCCATTCGCTGGCTGATCAATTACGGACGCAGCCGTGGCGAGAAGGGTATGACCGACAAGTTGTCGAATGAGCTGCTGGATGCGGCCAACGGACGCGGTGCGGCGATGAAGAAGAAGGAAGATGTGCACCGTATGGCCGAGGCCAACAAGGCCTTTGCTCATTACCGCTGGTAAGCGCAGGGACTAGGGACGTAGTTGGTCAAGACTTAGTCGGACAAAAAGATTTAACCGCGGGCGAAGCGCCCGCAAGGAAGTAACTGCCGTGGCTCGCACTATACCTCTCAATCGCTGCCGGAACATCGGTATCATGGCGCACATCGACGCCGGCAAGACGACAGCGACGGAGCGCATCCTGTTTTATACGGGCATCACGCACCGCATCGGCGAAGTGCATGAGGGCACTGCGACCATGGATTACATGGAGCAGGAGCAGGAGCGCGGCATTACGATTACCTCGGCCGCAACGACCTGCATGTGGAAAGATATTCGCATCAATATTATCGATACCCCCGGCCACGTGGACTTTACGGCCGAAGTCGAGCGCTCCCTGAGAGTTCTGGATAGCGCGGTGGCGTTGTTCGATTCGGTCAGTGGCGTGCAGCCGCAGACAGAGACCGTATGGCGGCAGGGCGACAAGTACAAGGTGCCGCGCATCTGCTTCGTCAACAAAATGGACAAAAACGGAGCTGACTTTGAGCACGTTCTGGACACCATCCGCAAGCGCTTGGGCGCACGCCCCGTCGCATTGCAGATTCCGATCGGTGCGGAAGCTAGCTTCAAGGGTGTCATCGATCTGGTCGAGATGAATGCGATCGTCTGGCACGACGAAACCATGGGCGCCGAGTTCTCTATCGAGCCGATCCCCGCCGATTTGCAGAAGAAGGCCGAGGCCTTCCGTTTGCAGTTGATCGAAGTCATTGCCGAGACAGACGATGTGCTGCTGGAAAAGTTTCTCGAAGGTGAAACGCCAACGATCGCCGAGCTGAAGGCTGGTATCCGTCAGGCTACCATCGATCTGAAGGTCTTCCCGGTAATGTGCGGAAGCGCTTTTAAAAATAAGGGCGTGCAAACGCTGCTGGACGCGGTGGTAGATTACTTGCCCAGCCCGCTGGACAAGCCGCCGGTCGAAGGCATCAATCCTAGCCATCCCGACAAAATTGTTATTCGCAAGCCAGAAGACAGTGAGCCTCTTGCGGCCCTGGCCTTCAAGATCATCAACGATCCCTTTGGCAAGCTGGGCTTCGTGCGCGTTTATTCGGGTTCGCTCAAGACCGGCGACACGGTGCTCAATCCCCGCACTGGCAGAACTGAGCGCATTGGCCGCCTGGTCAAGATGCACGCCAACAAACGCGAGGACGTGAGCGAGATTCTAGCGGGCGACATCTGCGCCTGCGTGGGCATGAAGGAACTGAAGACCGGTGACACGCTTTGTGCGCCGCATCATCCCATTGCTCTGGGCGCCATCACCTTCCCGGAGACTGTGATCTCTGTCGCAATCGAGCCCAAGACCAAGGCCGACCAGGAAAAGATGGGCGTTGCTCTGGCGCGTCTCGCTGACGAGGACCCCACCTTCAAAGTGCGGACCGACGAGGATTCGGGTCAGACGATTATCAGCGGCATGGGCGAGTTGCATCTCGAGATTCTGGTTGACCGCATGCGACGCGAGCACAAGGTCGAAGCCAACGTGGGCGAACCCAAGGTTGCCTTCCGCGAGACCTTGCGCAAGAAGGCCGAGGCTGAGGGCAAGTACATTCGCCAGACGGGTGGCTCGGGCAACTACGGCCACTGCAAGCTACGCGTCGAACCGAATACGCCGGGCGCGGGCTACGAATTTATCAATGAGATCAAAAGCGGTTCGGTGCCCAAGGAGTACATCAAGCCCATCGATCAGGGCGTGCAGGGCGCGCTCGAGTTGGGCATCCTCGCGGGCTACCCCATCGTGGACGTGAAGGTGACGCTCTACGACGGCAGCTACCACGAAGTCGATTCCAACGAAATGGCCTTCAAGTTTGCCGGCTCCATCGCTTTCAAAGAAGCCGCGCGCAAGGCAAGCCCGGTGCTTCTGGAGCCGGTGATGGCCGTCGAGGTCACCGTCCCCGAGGAGTTCATGGGAACGATCATTGGCGACATCAACTCCCGCCGTGGGCGCATTGAGGGTATGGAGCATCACGCCGGCTCGCAGGTCATCAAGGCGATTGTGCCGCTCAAGGAGATGTTCGGCTACGTGAACGACATTCGCTCGTCCACGCAAGGGCGGGCTTCGTATTCAATGCAGTTCGCGCGCTATGAAGAGGCTCCGCGCATGATTGCCGACGAGATTATCGGCCGCGCGCAAGGGAAGTAGGAACGAGAAACAGGTTTTGGGGCTGGAGCCGGATGGCCGGCGCTCCGGGTTGAAACGGGCAGTAAAAGCTACGAAAGGGATCTGGGACTTTTATGGCGAAGGAAAAGTTTGATCGCAGCAAGCCGCACGTGAACGTGGGCACGATTGGTCACATCGATCACGGCAAGACGACATTGACGGCGGCAATCACCAAGGTATTGCAGAAGCACAATCCGAAGAACGTCTTCCGTTCGTTCGACTCGATCGACAACGCACCGGAAGAGCGCGAGCGCGGCATCACCATCGCCACGGCGCACGTCGAGTACGAGACCAAGAACCGGCACTATGCGCACGTCGATTGCCCTGGTCACGCCGACTACATCAAGAACATGATCACGGGCGCGGCGCAGATGGACGGAGCGATTCTGGTCGTCGCGGCCACCGACGGCCCGATGCCGCAGACCAAGGAGCACGTGCTGCTCGCGCGCCAGGTGGGCGTGCCCTGCGTGCTGGTGTTTTTGAATAAGTGCGACGCGGTCGAGGATGAAGAGTTGATCGATCTGGTCGAGATGGAAGTGCGCGAGCTGCTGGGCAAGTATCAGTTTCCGGAAGACGCGCCGGTAATTCGCGGCTCGGCCTTGCTGGCGTTGAACGGCGACCCCAAGTGGGAAGCCAAGATCGACGAGCTGATGGAGGCGGTGGACACGTACGTTCCGCGGCCTGATCGCGCGGTCGACAAGCCTTTCCTGATGCCGATTGAAGATATTTTCTCGATCTCCGGTCGCGGCACCGTGGTCACGGGACGCATCGAGCGCGGCAAGGTGAAGGTCAGCGAGGACGTGGAGATTGTGGGCTTCCGCGAGACGCGCAAATCCGTTTGCACGGGCGTGGAAATGTTCAAGAAGCAGCTGGACGAAGGCATGGCGGGCGACAACGCGGGCATCCTTCTGCGCGGCATTCCCAAGGAAGATGTGGAGCGTGGAATGGTTTTAGCGAAGCCTGGATCGATCACGCCGCACACCAATTTCAAGGGTGAAGTATACGTGTTGAGCAAGGAAGAGGGCGGCCGTCACACGCCGTTCTTCAAGGGCTATCGTCCGCAGTTTTACTTCCGCACCACGGACGTGACGGGAGTGGCGGAGCTGCCCGAAGGCGTAGAGATGGTGATGCCGGGCGACAACGTGCAGTTGACCGTGGAGCTGATCACGCCGGTAGCTTTGGAAAAGGGCTTGCGGTTTGCGATCCGCGAAGGCGGCCGCACAGTAGGCGCCGGCACGGTTTCAGAGATTGTGAAGTA
>JBEKRS010000012.1:0-107322 GCA_049518535.1 Occallatibacter sp.
GACATTGAACTACTCGGTGTGAAGACATAGACGTTGGGCCCAAATATCGTGTTGTTCTGCGCAAGTACCGATGAGGCCATGCAGAGGAGGACAGCGAACGCCAAGTATGCGTTCGATTTGCCGACGACACTACGAAGTGATGCGCGAAACTTCATGTCAGAAGCTCCATAACAGCGATTGTTAGGGATTGAGACGGTTAACGGCTCACAGCATTGACCCACTCAATCACGGTTTACAACGAGGACAATTTGAGGAAAAGTCAATCGCGTGAAATCCGCGATTGTCGACGACATCATTCGTCGTTCCAGCAACTTTAAGACTCATAGACTCTTTCAATCGGTGACGCTAGCCGATGCGGAAGTTCACCAGCAAGTTAAATAGTGTTAAATTCACAAATTCACAATCTATGGATCGAACCGTTCACAAACTATACAAAGGAGTTCACCGCACCGCCTGTATGACGAGCGGAAATGGATGCCCAACAAGATCTTTATAATGGTGGCCGTAACCGAAATATCCATCACGAACAGAGGAAGCCTATTAGCCTGGTACGCAGCGATGTTAATCAACCATGATGCTTTATTGAAACCAAATTGGCACCGTTAATATCCTCGACGCTTGTCAGTTTCGCTTAGTTGCAGGGAATGAAGCCATGACGCGGCCCTATCGACGATCGCCACGACAGACCAGGACAGGAGGGGCTCGGACGCGTTGTTTCTCACTACAATACCGGCACTCCCCAGCACGGAATCGTTGACGGCTATCTGACGAGGTTCCCGAAGGCTGCGAATCATCTACCCGTGAAACTTCCGCAAATGGGAGAGAACCGAAAAACCATCGAATTGACATCAACACGTAACGCCGCTGCAAGTGTATTGATTACTGCACCGGTTGCTATGCGACAGAGTCATCGAGATCCTTAGTTTGGCAGCAAAACCCACCCATTTATTTCCTAAGCTGGCTTGGAATACGGCGCTTAAGCGGATCGCAGAGATTCCTTTGCTTCACAAACGTCACCGGCGCATCCCTCTTCAAGGCTGGCCTGCACAGGCAAACGTCTGAAATACTGCAAGAGCGCTTCGGAGTGCTCTTGCACCAGCGGGGAGGCCCGAAGGTTGGAGTTCTGGAAATTCTAAGCAGTCATTGCACAGTGACTGTATAGCAGATTTGGAAATCGTGGCATTCTCTGCGTTGCTGGCAATCTCGGAATCAGTGAGTTAAGTGTTTTCAACGCTGATGTCGGGTTCGATTCCCGCCACCCCCACAAGAAACTGAGCCCTAAGGCCTACGACCGTTGCGGTTACCAACTTTTTTCAATCATTTGTGAAATAGCGCTTCCGTGTCATGGAAGGCGTCCCTTCGAATCCGACCAAGTCACCCGCGTGCTTGCTCAGATGCGGGTGGAACGCCGCTCAAAGGAAGAAGTCTGGGGCTGAACCTGCACATTCAGCCCACCAGCCCACAGCGTTGATTGGTTGGAAAAGTTGGTAGCAAATAGCGCCGGTTTCGCCGGTTTTACTGCCTCTGCCGATTTGTAACCCCTTTGCCGTCAAAAAAACCTCCCTGAGGAGCCACCTTCACACGGTGGAAGTCACAGGTTCGAATCCTGCAGCGCCCACCATAGAAATCTATAACTTACGGCCTTAACAGTCGCAAAAAATCAACCCACATTTTTGCGCCATTGCTACTGCCCCAGCTAGGACTTCGTTTGCTGCCGGCGACCTTTTACTCCATCTCATGGCGCGCATCGACCAGTTCGAAGTTGGCTTTGGGTAGGGTTTGGAGCGTTTTCTGTGCGTCTTAGAGCATTTTCGATTCACATTTTGACATAGGGAGAGTATGGAATGTGGCTTTTTCTTGAGGAAAAAACCGCTCGGCAGTATGGATTCTGTAAAGAGCAGAATCGAAAATGCTGTATCCGCGGCACATCAAGCAGGGACAACCCGAGCTGAACGGACTTTTCCGCGAGGAGGACTATCCGAAGGCTCCTTGGCGCTTAACTTGCTAGTAATCGAGAGTAGACCGCACCCTGACAAAATGGCGCTTTGCAAGCAACACAAGCGAAGGAAGCATGTTTTTGTGAGAAAGGAAAGTGCCAGCGTAAATTGCAATTATCGTTCTTCTCCGCAACATTCCTTTCCTGCTTCTTTAACGAACGGCCGGAGACTCGTATCCGGATACGCGACTCCTGCAGCTTGAGTATCTGTAATCCCGCCACCCGCCGCGCTCACCTTCAGGTTATGCTGCCAATCTCTCTGGTTCATAAACTTCTTTTCAAACTGCGCCTGGTGATTATTGAACTGTTCCACTATTCCTATTTTGTGCATTAGCTTGATTATTATGAATGCAAGGTCCAATTGGTAAGGCCCAAATCCGCAGTTGGCTGATGCGCGGAAACTATGGTGATTGTTGTGCCACTCTCCAGCAACGTAGCCATAGAACCTTTGGTTCAGGGCCTGCGATCTCTGATCAAAGTCCCAGCCAGGGATGTGTGCCGGCTCGTCGGGCCGGCTGTGTCCGCGATAGTTGAAATCACGCATGAGAACCGTATAAGTGAACACTGAGGCGAACCAGGTCACGCACATTGGGATACCGCCAGCATAGTAGGCCAAGCCAGACCAGAAAATCGTAGCGAATGTCCATCGGGCCAAATAGTGCGGAATCCACTCGACGGCCCGCCAGCGGCGAAAAGACCGTAAGGATGCAAAGGGCATGCCAATATGAGCCAGACTGCGCTTGACTCGTTCATACTCCTCCACGGACATATCCGTATCGATCTCGAACTCAGCGGACGCCACATAGCTGCCGAAGACTCCGAGGTGCGGCCCGTAGGGATCGTCGTCCTGATCCTCAATTGCATGATGGATGTGATGGAGCAAGGCATAAATTTCTTCACGAAAGCCAATTGGGTTCAGCCACAGAAATATATGCGCCCAAGCCTTTTGGCGAAAACGGAAAGCCCTATGACTGCAGTAGCGGTGATACCAGATTGTATTGATAAAGAGCGCGAGAAAAATGACCGACAGACAATAGACCAATACCGTTCGGACGGTCATAAAATGGCAAATGAAGACAACGAACGCGATAAAGGTTGCAGCGTGAAAGATCTCGAATCCTGCTCTAAGTGCCTCGCGACGATCTCTGAAGAAATTGACTGAATGGCGAAATTGCGCGGCCACTTCGATCAGATCCGGATACCGTCGGTTCCCGCGTCCATCGCGAATGCTGTACGTTCGCGGCAAGAGTCTAACGATTCCCTTCATAAGCTTATCTCCACACTTTTTTCTCGATGTCCGGAGGCTCTGGCGTTCTTGACTAACCTGATTGGGCCCAGGTGTCACGTGCCCACATGGTGGCCAGGACTGCTCGCTTCATCCAGTAATCGAGGGGACTCGGCATCCAGGGAAGCACACGACGATTGACTCCCCAGAATTCGGTGAGTTCACTTGAGACACCACAGATCAACTGCGCAATTGTTTTCCCGTTGAGCTGGGTGATGGGAATTCCGTGGCCCACACAGCCGCAGCTAAACAGAAGACGTTCATCCTCCAGGAAGCCAACAGCCGGGACCATGTCCGCACATACAGAGATAGGTCCCTTCCATCGATACTCGATCTGGATGCCATCGAGTGGAGGGAAGTAACATGCAAGTTTTTTCTCAAGCTCTCTCCAGACGCCTCGACTGATAGTGTCGTCGAGTTCAGATTTAGTCGTCACACAGGGTGTAGCACCGCCAAAGCAAACGCGGCCATCGGGAGTAAGTCGAAAAAAATGCACCTGCTGGAGGCAATCGTAGATGCCTTGTCCACTCTTCCAGCCAATGGCCTCCTTCTGCTCCGGGCTCAGCGGAGCAGTGGCGATCATGTGTGTCCATGCTGCGCTCTGCTTCCGGCGAAGTTCATTGACGCCGGATAAAAGATGAGAGTATGCATTGGTTGCGAAAACTACGCGGTCAGCACGGATGCGTCCTTTGGAAGTGGATATTGCGAGTGGCTTAGATCGTTCAACACTGAGCAAAGCTGTCGACTCGAATATCTCGACCCCAGACGATTCGCATAAACGTTTCCATTCGCGAACATGTTTCAGTGGGTTAATGAGAGCACAACCCTTTGCAGCCAGACCAGCCATGAAGGGTGAACTCGGGAAACTTGTCCGCATCTGGGAGGGTGAGATCCATTCAAGGTCTTGGGCGAGTCCGAGATCCTGATAAGTGTGGTGGGTCGCCGCAAGAGACTTCGTCAGACGGTCTGAAGTGGCGACACGCCAGAACTCCCTCGGCTGGTAATCCGAGTTCATCTTTTCTTTTTCAACAAGGTACGCGAGGTAAGAAAGTGCATTCTCTACGTAGCGATAAGCGGCCGCGGTCTTACTCTTTCCATAGACTGCCCGGACGACAGCGAGGTCTTCTCCAAACAGATTGAAGCAATTGCCGGCCGACCTGCCGCTCGCTCCGAAACCTACTTCGCGAGCCTCGATCACCACGACCGACGCAGACGGATTGAGTTGCTTGATGTGCCAAGCGGCTGATAATCCGGCGAAACCGGCGCCGACAACAACGACATCTGCCATCTTGTTGCCGCATAGTGGTGGGTTTGACTCATAAGCAGGGGCCTGGGCCTCCCACACGCTCTGCCGCCCTTTGACCAGCGTCGGAGGCTGAGAGCTAAATTCCATGAAGATCCTCTCCTTCCAGTTGTGCGCCGAGGGCCTCCGCCATCGTGCTCCGCGAGGGGGGATGGAAGTTCAGGCCACGAGCGGCGGCAACGAGATAGGACGCTTCACCAGATCGAGCGAAGTCTCGGCCGCCACCGAGCTCGAATGCCAAGGCAGTTGCTCGGTCGATGGCTTGTTGTATCGAGTAACGGCCGAATAGGACTTGGGCAAGGGCCGCGCTGGTGAATGTACCAGATTCCAAAATGAGCCCCATACCGGCGAGCGCGCTCATGGCTCCCTCAAGTTCGATCCCTAGCTGGGCTAGATAAGAGCGACCAACCCGACCACTCTTGATCACCCTTTCCACGAGCGCCGACGCGACGCCTAAGTAAGAGGCCGAGATCAGGAGTTGGAACCAGATCAATCCTCTTGTTTGCGTGCGATCAAGCGAGTTCGGGGCGTCGGAGTAAGAAAAGAGTTTGGGATCGACGGACACCCTGTTGAAGTTCACCGAACAAGTCTCCGCGGCAGACAGAATGTTGTTTCCCCAGAAGGGATCGACGCTCATACCCACAGAGTGGGCTGGGATGAGAGCAACCGCCAACCGGCCATTTTTTGCGCCGTCTTTACCGGGTACCAACAGACTCACCGAGATGAGATCCATCGACTTCGACAAGCTACAAGGACGCTTAACGCCCGTGATGAAAAATCCGTTGACGCTTTCCTCCAAGGCCATTGACGGGCAGAGGATTCTTCCATCGGGTTCTCCCTCTGCAAACCCGGATGCCACCCAGAGTTGGTCCTTGGCGATGGCCTCAATGAGCAGCCAATCCAGGCCTTTGCCACCTGAGCTGAGCTCAACCAGAGTAGCGATCGTGAAGTGATGCATGGTGGTGGCTATGGCAGCGGATGGCGAACGAGAAGCAATAGCTCGTTGTACCTGGGCTGCCTCCATAGCAGTCGCGCCAATTCCCCCGAAGGTTTTGGGAATGCATAAGCGCACGCCACCGTACTTTTTGATCAGGCGGATGCCCAAACCTTCAGTGCTCTCAAGCTGCTCGAAGCCGAGTTGCTCCAGTTCCGAATCGAGACCGGGAAGAAGACGATCCAGGCAGGCGCGTTCTGCGCCGAGATAACAGGAACGCGAAGCAGAGCTTATATCCGAGATTAGAGAGGCAGTAGTCATATGGCAGCCATGTCGCTAAGCGGCGACTCTAAATGAGAACTATTCTCAATCTGGCAGTGAGCGCCAAAGAGGCCTCTGAGCACTTTGGAGACATTCTCCTCGATAGCACTCTGGGCCACGGGTTCGAGGAACTCAGCCAGCGAGGGAATTCCGAGGTCGAACAGGGCCGCGAAGGTGACGCGCGATTCAGTGCCAACCGGAAAGACCTGCCAATAGCCGGAGAACGCCTCAAGATCGCCTTGGATCTGGGTGAAGGTAATTCGCAGTGAGTCCCGATCAAAGTCGTCTTTCTCGGTCCACTGCAGCAAACCGTTTCTGAACTCGACCTCCCATGCTGATGTGCAGGTGAATCCAGAGTTGGAAAGCAAATCAACTTTACGTACCGACGACATGTGCCGAGGGTAGGAACCAAGATCAGCCAACGCATCATAGACCGAGGATGCATCCTGGGCGACTCTAGCCTGCAAAAGAACTTCACGCATGACTGAGATACCTCCTGTCTGAACTGATATGGCGGTGTGCGATAGCCGCTAAACTTTCCGCGACAGCTGTCAGCAACTGATTCACGTTGCCGTCAGTCAACGTTGAAGGTGGCGTGAGTCGCACTACCTTGTGTGCGTTTAGCGAGTGAGACACGAGGATTCGTCTGCTCATCAGTTCCAATATGAAGTCAGCTGCCTGGTGTTCCTGATGAAACTCGATGCCGATGAGGAGGCCCGCACCTCGGACCGCGGAGATCTGCGCGCCTTCGTGGCGAGCGGATAACATCTGGATCTCTGATCGCAATCTGGCGCCGATGCGTTGAGATTTGGCGATAACATCGTCATCTCGTATTGCGGAAAGCGCTGCTACAACCGCCGCACAGCCAAGCGGGTTTCCGGAAAAGGTTGATGTGTGGAGGAGAGGCTCCTTATTGAAAGGACGAAACGCGGCAGCAGTAGCAATGAGCGCGCTAACCGGGAGCACACCGCCACCAAGGGCCTTCCCGGCAAGCAGGATATCGGGCTCCATCATTTCGGTCTGGCAGCGCCACCACGCCCCGGTGCGACCAAGTCCGGTAGATATTTCATCGACAATAAGGAGCGCTCCATGGCGGTGACAGATATCGCTGACCGCTTTTAGATAGCCGGGGGGCGGAATAATGACGCCGGCTTCTGACTGAAGGGGTTCCATAATGACTGCGGACTCGCTGCCCTTGCCGGCCAAGGCATCTTCGATTGCTTCGGCATCGCCGTAGGAAAGAAAATCTACCTTAGGGAGTAGCGAGGCGAAGGGAGCACGATAAGACTCCCGGCCACTCACACTCAGGGCGCCAAGGCTCTTTCCGTGATACCCGCCTTCCATCGATATCCAGTGGCTGCGCCCATTTGCAATAGCGAGCTTCAAAGCCGCCTCAACCGCTTCCGCGCCAGAACTTCCAAACCACACATACTCGAGGCCAGACGGAGCGACTGCCGCGAGGCTTGTGGCAGCCACCGCGAGAGGACCATTTATCATCACCCTCGATGACACCGGAAGAAGTGCTAACTGTTCTTGAACCGCGGCGACGACAGCGGGATGCCGATGACCCAGAAGGAAGACGCAGTAGCCTGCGCAATCGAGGTAGCAGTCGCCGTGCTCACCCACAATAAAGTTGGCATCGGAGTGGACTTCGAGCGGGCTATGCATCAGCTCAAAGAGACGCGCCATACCAACATTGACGTGTTCTCGATAGCCAGACACAATCTGTGATCGCTCAAGCATCAGGAGACTCCGATCGTTAACAATCTCGCTGGCTTGTCCGCTGATTGCGCGGAGAGCCGATTCATACACCACTGCTCCATATTGCGAATCAAAACCGCCTCTGGCGTTTCTCGCATCGGTAGCCCGAAGGCAGTTTGCAAATATGCTTCCGAGGACGGAAAAGGTCTTTCCTGGTTCATATAACGAGCCATCTTCAAATTAGCGTGGAAGCGGCGCTTCAGACGGTCAGGAAGGCTCTCAAGAAAGGCTGGTATGAACAAGCGCTGGAGAGTCTCGTAGGGAACGATACGGGGCGCGCTACCTCGAAATCCATAAGAATAGCCAACCTTGACTGCGGCAGCGACAATGGCTTCGACTGACAAGGCGCGCGTTCCAGAAGTGATCCAGAGTTCCTGGGCAGGACTTGAGTGAGACGCAGCAGACCAGATGGCATCCGTTACCCAATCCTGCGCTACGAAGTCGCAGAATCGGTCGGGAGCGGTAGGTAGAACCGGTAATGAGCCATCGATTATGGAGCCAACAACTTCATGCAATCCTTGGTACGCCGCAACTTTTCCAGTCCTGGAATCGCCGACTATGATGGAGGGCCTAATGATTACAAAGTTCTCGCTAAGAGTGCGAACAAGGGCTTCGGCCTTGCGTTTAGATTCCTCATACATTGAGGCGGGCGCGAGCTCGGACGCGCTTGGGTGAATGAAGGCGGTACTGAGGTAGATGAGACGCGCCCTCGCCTCGCGGGCCAGCCGGACAATCTCATGACTTCCAGCGACATTGGTATCAAGGATCTTTGCTTGGTTGACGCCGAAACGGGTAATGGAAGCACTATGGATAATGACGTCGATGCGGGAGGCTAGGGCCTTGTAATCTGGCTCGGAAAGTCCGAGAAGCGGCTTGCGAATATCACCGCGTAGTGTCTCAATGCCAGCGTGCGCGATTGGCGAGCGATGATACAGCGCAATCACATTGTTGGCGCCAGCTGAATGGAGAAGCGCGGTTCCCAGTAACCCCGAGCCACCAGTCAAGAAAACCGTTCTGCGCGCTGCAACGTGCGGCGGCGATTGGTCTTGATTCATCTAGCTTCCCCTTCTCAGATATTTTGGTCGCTTGATGTGCCTCTTTCGAGCGGCATCCAGGGCTTCCGTCCGCATCGGAAGTATAGTGATGTGCATTATCGTAGCGTTTCATTAAATGTGCAGCTGCTCACAATCTCTGTCGTATTCTCTTCACAGCAGATGTCGTATATCTGGTTTGAAGTGACATGCATAATCTGCTCCTGGCCATACCGGAGTCTACGAAGAATGTTGCGAAATATGGCGCCCCGACGGAAGCGCAGTCCCTGCTGATGCAGATTGTGCTCGCCTGCGTCGCGTCACCATATGCAAGACAGGGAATGCCCTGACGCCAGATGGCTGCGCCTGCCCATCAATGACTAAGCGAGGAGCACTTCGGACTCAACTGCGTCACTCCCAACCTGCACGCTGAGCCGGCACTTACGGCCACGGCGAGAATGAAAAACGAGCGCAGGACGGAAACACACGATGCAGGTTCCGGAAGGCCGGCGAACGCTCGGATACACGATCCCATTCGAGCCTTCAAAAAGGAGTTTGTTCGCGAGTGCCTGTGGGGTGCTGTAATACTGCGGAATTGGATCGGGCTGCAGGCAGCTCTCCCGTTCAGCGTCGTCAAGTGTGTGAAACTCGCCCGAAAAATCGGCCAGGAATTCCATGTAATCGAATGCGTGCTGCCCTTGGATGCGACCGTCGGCAGACGGTTACGCGCGATTGTCGTAATTACTCCCCGCAAACACTGCAGCATCATGTTTCTGCTGGTCTCGCCTGGATAAAGTCGTGCGCGGCGCCGCAGGTGACAAACCTCAGTTCTAGGCCATCTTCAACAACAACAGTGTGATGTCGTCATGTTGCGGCGCATAACCCACAAAACGGTCGAGATCCATCATAATTTCGTTCAGTAGTGCCGCCGGCGCCATTCCCGCGTTTACGTTAAGCACCACCATCAACCGTGACTCGCCGTACTCCTGGGCTGCAACATTTTCCGCATCGGGTACGCCATCAGTAAAGATCACCAGCCAGTCTCCGCTCTCGAGCGTTGCGGTCCCCGACTCGTATTGCGCCCCCTGTGTGATTCCCAGCGGCATGCCGCCTACGGTCAACCGCTCGATCGCGCCTGTTCTTCGTCGCAGAATCGGCTCGTTGTGCCCGGCATTCACGTATGTCAGCTGCCGCGAAGCGGGATCGTACTCGGCTATGAAGGTGGTCGTGAACCTCCGTCCGTTTTGACTGTTGAAGCAGGCGTAGTTATTCATTTGGCCGACCAGTTCTGCCGGTGAGCTTGAAGTAGCTGCCAGCGTCTTCAGGCTGGCCTGGAAGGTGGCCATCAATAACGCTGCGGGCACGCTCTTGCCGGCTACGTCAGCAATGGCCAGCAGGTAGGTTGCGGCGGGCGTACCCGAACCAGGCCGCGGAAAGACATCGTAATAATCGCCGGCAATGGTGTTGGCTGCCCTCGTGGCAAAGGCGATCTCCATTCCGTGGAAAGCTGGTGGCGACGCTGGGAGCAGCCAGCTCTGAATCTCTTTGGCGATTTGCAAATCGCGCTTCATCACCACGCGATCAGTCACTTCGAGTATCAGCACCATCAGCAACAGCAACTCGCCCCAAACGCTGGCGGGCAGCGGGCCGATGAAAAGCGTCGAACTGGAGTGGTGGCCGCTGCCCTCAAAGGAAATTTCGAAATTGGTCGCCAACAGGATCAGTGCAAAAACCAGCAGCACTCGGCGCGCGGGGGTCAGCTTGTCCACAACGGCCCAAAAGAAATGGTTAACCAACCGAAAAAGGTGCCTGATCTTTCCGGTCCCAGGCTTGCGCCTGGTATCTACTTCCTGCGAGTAGAGTCGGTAGCTCAAGCTCGCATCGGTTCGGAACTGTTTCCACAGCTCGCCCAAGGACATGCCATTGGTCACGCGCAGCCAGAACCTTTTTATGCGCTTTATCATCGAAAGAATCCGTGATCAGTTGTCTTAAATGGGCGAACGTCCTTAGGTTTTGACCCGTCACAATCCTATCAGTTAAGTGCCCCGATTCTGTCTTGAATCAATCTCTTGGGTCAATTTCCATGATAGGTGGATCTTGCTATCGAAATTGGTTTAAGCAAGTTTGCTGTATGAATCGCTGCTGACAAGTTACAGCTATTGGGTAGTCCGATTTTGTTTGCTTAAGACGAAAGCTCTTCCATCCGGCCGGCGGAAGAGCTTTCGTCAAGGTCTACAGCGTGATGATGATTTTGCCTATCTGCTCGTTGCTTTCGAGGTACTTGTATGCTTCGACGGTTTGCGCGAAGGGGAAGGTCCGGGTGATCTTCGGCTTGAAGGATCCATTTGCCAGGCGATCGTATATGTACTTCTTCATGGCTTCCCACTCCGGGGTGTCGCGCAGTTCGCCAAAGGTATAACCGAACATGCCGATGGTTCGGCCAAAGGCAGCCAAAGGGAAAGGCGTGGGCTTGCCGGAGAGCATGCCATACAGGAAGATGGTGCCACCGTTAGCCGTGGCCTGCGCGAGCGTGTTGATGTAGTCGCCGCCCACCGGATCGAAGACGATGCGCGCACCCTTGCCGCCGGTGATCGACTGCACCCTCGCCACCAGGTCCTCCTCTTCTGTGACGACGACGTGATCGGCGCCAAGGGCTATGAGCTGATTCTTTTTGGCGGAGGTGCGGGTGGTCGCGATGGAGACACCTCCCTGCGCCTTGACGATCTGGATGGCCGCGAGCCCAACGGACGAGCTGGCAGCGGTGATGAGGACAAAGTCGCCCGCAGCCACTTTGCCGAAGGGCACGAGCGCGCCATAGGCCGTGCAGTACTGCATCCAGACAGCGGCGCCCTCGACCGCAGAGAAGGATTCTGGAACGGCTGCGACAACGCTGGCGGGAACAACGGCCTCTTCCGCAAGCACCGGGTACTGGTTCATCGAATAACCCGGAATGGTGCCGAAGCGTTTGCCGATGAGAGTGGGATCGACCTCGGGACCAACGGCGATTATCTTTCCGACCGCCTCGTATCCCAGGCCGGAGGGCAAAATCGTCTTTTCCATGTAGAAGCCGTGATAGTACATGCTTTCGGCCCGGTTGAGGCCCACTGCTTCCACCTTGAGCAGAACTTCTTGAGGACCGGGCTGGCGTTTGGGCAGATCTTCCACATGCAGAACTTCGGGACCGCCGAGCTGGTTAAACCGGATGGCTTTCGTCATGATGCGCGCGTCTCCTTTTGAGAAGGAGATGCGGACTGTCTGAAGCGCGTCGCAAATTTTGCGCGGGCCTCAACGACGCTTCTATGATGCAAGACCGCGATCCAGAGCCAGCGGCGATCTGCTATCTCATCAGTCCTAAACGCCGCAGCCAATCACGATCATTATTAAGGGCAAGTCACCACATTCCAGCCGCAATGCCGCCATTTGAGGAGTAATCAGCGTCCGTGAGTGACTTGGCAATTTGGCACGTTTCGAGAAGCGTTGGCACGCGAAAAGAAAGCGACTCTTTTAGCTCCCAGCACGGCAACTGCGCCGGAAGAGTGTTGGGTAGTTTACAAGCGGGAACTGGCGAACAATGGACGTTCGACCGGAATTCGAAATCATGAATGCCCCGGAAACGCTATGAGCGGCGGGCAATTTAGGAGGAACCTTTCTACTTCGGCCTGAGTCTAAGGGGTACAATCCAGCTAAGCTCTCATGAGGCTCTCCGCCCCGTAAGACTTTAGAGGGGTATTCATTTTGTGTTCGCGCGTTTTGTATGCTGTTTTTGCGCTGACGTTCCTCGGCCCATCAGTCACTTCCCAGCAAGCTCCAACCCCCCATACAACCATTGAACTCAACCTTCAGCCCGGTCTCAACGACATTACTACCACGCAAGTCACTGCACAGCTCGAGCCGGACTCAGTCGTTCTGCGGGATCTGGCGACGCGCTCCGCAACGTTCCATATCATTGAACAGAATTACGACTCGGGCGTCGCTACGCCGGAGAAGCTCCTGAAACCCACGCTACGGTGGCAGATCCAGTCTGACAAAACGCAAGATCTGCATGCGGAACTCGCGTACATCACAGGCGGCCTGAACTGGCAAGTCGCCTACAACGCGATTATGCCGGAGGCCACAGATGTTAACGGGGATCAGCGAGCGGACATTTTAGCGTGGGTCACGGTCAGTAACCAGTCCGGTACCGACTTTCCCGCCGCGCACATCAAGCTGATGGCTGCGGATGCAGGCAAAATCCAGTCTGAAGATTTCAGGTCAACTCGACGCATGATGACCCCGGACAATCCAGGTAACATCGAGTCGGAGGAGATGGCGATAGGCCAAAGATCTTTTGATGATTTCCATTTTTACGATCTCAATCGGACCGTTCATCTACGTGACGCGGAGGTCAAGCAAGTTCAGTTTCTGAATGCGACTGGCGTCAGTATTTCGCGGTCGTACGTGTATGACGGCGCATCAGCGAACCGCCGGCCTCTCAATGCCGGCCGAGTTATTGAAGAACAGGAGTACGGCTTAGATGCGACGCGTACCAGAGTCAATATCGCGGAAGAGATTAGGAATACGTCTGCGAACCACCTTGGCATTCCGTTGCCATGCGGTCGCCTTCGCCTCTACCGCCGGGGTTCCGACGGTGGGATTGAATTCGTCAGCGAGAGCCTCATTCCTCACACTCCTCCTGAAGGCTCAGTAAGCATTGTCAGCGGTGACGCGTTCGATCTGAGAGGCGCGCGCACTCAGACCGACTTCTATATCAGTGAGAGTGGCCGCACCTTGGACGAAACCATCCAGATCAAGCTCGCCAACCAAAAGCCAGAGTTGATAGCCGTCACCGTCCTTGAGCACCTTTATAGGGGAAATAACTGTGAATTTTCGGCAACGATGCATAATAACAAAATCCGGGCGTCGCACGGAGAGTTGGCAATGCCGAATACGGTGGACGCCGCATCAGCGGGGCGCCCCGCTCCTCCCGCGGTTGCGGCGGTCACGTGATAACAAACTGAACGACGAGGATACATGCGCGCCACTTAGTCTTTGAACTGCCTGGTGTACCAGACCCGATTCGATGCTGGCTATCAATGTGGTCGATTGGTGCTATGCACACGTCGGAGGTGCGGCATCAGGCTCGAAGTTGGAGCTGTGCAAGTATTCCTCCAAAATCATGTGAGTTGTCCTCACCACCATTTTCCCTTTGAGCCTCCATTATGTCACCAGCCGAGGCTCGGGTAGTTGTCCGAAGCTTGAGCACCCTCAGGTTTGAGGAACCCCACGTAAATCTCTAGAGCGATTACACAATAGTTGGTGAACGGTGCGTGAACCACAGGCTCTATTTTGTTTTGGGCGAAGCGGCCTGGAGTGATACGAGAGCTTTGGTGTGTCGCAACTTCCACTGGTCGGGCAGCCAGGCGGCAAGTTCATTGGTGGGCGTGGCGGGCAGGTTGGTGAGCAACTGCGTGAAGTAGAGTTGCGGATCGATGGAGTGGCGTCGGCAAGTGCTGGTCAGGCTGGAGAGGATGGCTGCAGTTCGGCCGCCACGCGGGTTGCCGACAAAAAGCGAGTTTTTGCGATTGAGCACGATGCGCTTCATTTCGCGTTCGGATACGTTGTTGTCGATAGGCACGGCGGGGTCGGCGAGGAACACGGTTAGCTCGTTCCACTGGCCGAGAGCATAGTTGATGGCTTCTGCCATGGGATGTTTGGGCAGCAGATGCTCCTTCCAGACAAGTAACCTTTGGCGGAACTCAGCGACCAGCGGCGCCGACTGATCGCGACGCACCGCTAGGCGCTTTTCGGTTGCGACATCTTTCGCTTGACGCTCGACGGAATAAAGCGCGCGCACGCGTTCGACCGCTTCGCGCGCGATCTCCGGTTCGGCCTTCTCGGCATCGACGAACTTCCTCTTCAGATGTGCCCAGCACCCTGCGCGCGTGATCTGGTTGCCGGCAACCACTCCGTTGTAGCCGGCATAGCCGTCGGCCAACATCACACCACTGTAGTTGGCAAGGAAGCTCATCGGGCCATCGCGACCTCGATCGAGCGTGAAGTCAAAGATGTTGTACGGATGCTGGTCGTCTCCGACGTAGACCCACATGCGTGCATTGGCAACTTTGTCCTTCGCCTGCATCGGGAAGGTCGTGTCGTCGGTGGCCACCAGGTGCGACATGCGCGTCCGATCGGCCATCAGGTGGTACAGCGGCTCGATCAGATCGGCCGTATCGCCGCACCAGATCGACTGCGTGGATCGCGAGATCTCGAATCCTTGGCGTTCGAAGATGTCTTCCAGATGATAGAGCGGAAGGTAATCGGCGAACTTACTCGTGACGATGTAACTCAGCAGTCCCGGCCCGGCCAATCCCTTGTCAATCGCGCTCGCCGGCCTGGCCGCCGATGCAACCCGCGCTCCATCGCCGCTGGCGTCGCAAGCTGCGCAAGCATACTTTTTGCGCACGTGCTGAATACGCTCAAACCGTCCCGGCACATACTCGATCTGCCAACTCTCATCGGCGCCGATTTCTTTGCGTTGTTTGCCGCAGCAAGGGCAGGCGCGTTCAGCCTCGTTCAACTCGTACATATGTGTAGTGACAGGCAGGTTCTCGAACCGCTCCAGATGGCGACGTCCCTTGCGGCGCCGGACGCGGCGCTCCTTCTCTTCGGACTTGACGTCGGCGGAAACAGCGCCAGGATTAATGGGCTTGCGATCCAGTTCCTCACCGAAGTTCAACAACATCTGCGCAACGTCGCCGACAGACTCAAGCCGATCGGCTCGCGGACCGTAATACCACTTGCGGTAACGCGCCAGTTCCACTTCCATGCGCAGAAGCCGGATGTGCAGATCGTCGGCGTGCAACTTCAGAGCATCGGCTCTACGCTCTTGCTCATTGGCCTTACATTGTTGTTCTTCTGCGCGCAGACTTTCGTTCTTCCGCTCCTCGACAAGAGACATCACCATCGCCTTCAGCGAAGCTGCATCCTCTGGAAGATGGGATAACTCGGGATCAATGAGCTGCACACCATGTTAGATGTGTAAGTTAGTTGTAAGTCGCTTACATAGCGATCTTTTCTGCACTGCTTCTTGCTGCGTCTGCGCGTCGCTCGTACCGCGGCGCGCGCTTCAGCTTGGCCATATCGATTCCGTCAAGCAGCATCGCCAGCTCGCTGGCGCGTAACTCAACCGAGCGTGTACCAACCTCGGCACGCGGAAGCCTAAAGACTCCTGCTTCGAGCCGCTTGTACCAAAGCACGAACCCATCGCGATCCCACACCAGGATCTTCAATCGATCGCCGCGCCGCGAGCGAAACAAAAAGTAATGCCCGCTGAGCGGATCCTGCCCGATCGTTGCTCGCACCCGCTCTGCCAATCGATCGAACCCACACCGCATATCCGTCGCCTCGGCCGCAACCCAAATCCGTGCCGCCTGCGCTCGATCCAGCGCACCAAGACTAGGCAGTCCCATCAAGCTCATCGCCGAGGCTCCGACAACGGCGCGCTCTCCAGAACCAGAACCAGCGCGCGAAGATGTTCGGCGTCGAATCCAGGCTCGACCAGCAAGCTGCGCCCACGGCCAAGGCGGACCTCGATCGACTTGCCGTTCGCGACAAACTCTTCACTGGGCCTGACCACGTCGAGCACTTGCACCTCGACGAACTTCGATGACTCCGCCTCCCGCACCCTCCGCCTCCAGGCGAACATGTGCGGTGCACACAAGGCACGCTCCCTGCAAAACGCCGCCACGCTTAGTCCGCTCGACTCCTGCTCCGACAACAATCCACGCCAACGACGCCACGCTTCACGGTTCCGCTCTCGCATGACATGAGTCTGAGCCGGTTGCGCCCAGCAAACAAGATGGCCATCACGTACCGCTCACCAACTATCGGCGAAGGCTCGACAGTAACTGAATACTGATTGTCGCCGGTCGAGTTCGAGTTCGGTACTGAGCAACTTAGATCCGGAAGGCCTGCGTATACGGGCCGCCTTGAGTAGACGACAAATATGCAAGACTTGTTGTCTGAGGATTTCCGTTGGAGTCTTTATAGGTAATTGTTTCGGGCAAGCTGAATGGTGAAATCGTAACCACTCTCCCCAAAGTGTCCGTCAAGGTGTAGGAACTCGGGGGGGCGTTTGGACGGCTGTAGTTGGTTTGTATAGTAATCTTATTGCCGTTTGAATCAACAATGCTGGAAGCGACTTGATCATAATATATGCCACCACCGCCTCCGCCACCGCAGACTGCTCCTGCTTCAGCCATCGGACATATAGCGACTACGCCAGAAAAAGTATACACGGTGCCATCTGCCGTGGTCACGGTCACATTCTGTGGAGTTGACGTAAAGGTCTTTGTTACATTTGTCGTATCCAGATGAAGAAGTTCTCCATCGGCGGAATCTCCTTGTGGAGTAAGACCTTGAGGAACGCCAGGCATCATGCTTTCAGAAGTGCAGTTAGTAACAACCCCGAACGGGTGTTTTGTACCGCTCCAGTCGGTGAAAACCCAGTTCATCAGGCAGGACACTGGCACAGGAATGCATTCGCCCATGGCGCAGTTATATTCGGGTCTCTCATTAGGTGCATCGCCTACATATTCTATAGAGGCAGAAAGCTGCGGCAGATTGATTTGCCGCGGATCAGGGAAAAGCAATAGCGAAGTAGGCTCCACAGAATATTGGATAATGTCGTAATAACCACCGCCGACGGAGTCCCATGTACTCATGACGCCTATGTCCTGCTCGATGGAGATTTGATTGCTGTTGTAGGTATATCCTAACGTCAACGAACTGCCACCTCTTTGGGGAAGACTCAGCACCGGAATGAACATATTAAGACTGCCATTGGACAATACAACCACCTCGCTGTCCCCTTCGGTAGTAGCATTCGGTGGCACGCCGATCGGGTCTTGTTGCGTCAGTTGACCCAGCACCTGGGCAAACGCGGCGGCGTTGACAAACATCAGCAGGCTGAATGCGAACAGTGCAATTCGCAGAACAAGGCGCGCAAATTTGGTTGACGGGGGCTTCATTTCTGATCTCCGAAGGATGAGTTCTGGACTACTTTTTGGGCGACCGGGGTTTGGAAGGTACTGTTGAAGGCTGAATGACTGACGGACCGAATTTAACACACGACATTCGCCCCGCGTCAAGCATTTGATTGTCTTTGTTCTTTTAAAGCTAGAATTTTGACAAATTTACTTGTTAACTAATCAACGATATGGCTAACAGAAACCCCAATGTGATTATGAACACATAGTGAAATAGAGAGAAAGGGCATGAGCTATTGAGCTTGACGAAAATATTCTATGGAAAACGAACCAGCACCTCAAAAAATGGCACTTTGCACTAAGTTACCTAAGCGCGAAGCTATTCTGGCTCGCGAGATTCGTCATAACGCTGCCGAATCGGGGAGGGACATACTTCGCTCTAGGGTTACGCGATAGTTCCACGGCATCCATTCCGCGGGGCAAGCGGCCAGTTCCCGAGCGTGGCGCTGCAGCTCGACCAGGTAGTCGAAGGAGTTAGCGCTACATAACTGGCAGGTATGGATCAGGCTCATGAACAGATCACCGACCTGCGCTCCGTTCAAAGTGCGATAGAACAAAGAGTTCTTTCGATGTAGAACGGCACGCTTCAGTGACCGTTCTACGATGTTGTTGTCTAGCGGGGCCCCGGCCTTCCGAAGGAACAACGTCAAGGGCTGCCAGTGCCGCAACAGATAACTGATCGAGTGGCCCAGGCCCGAGTTCGGCTCCGTCTTGCGGTCGGCTAACTGCGCCTCCAGCCAGACGTGCAGTCTGTCCATCATCGGCCGACTCCGTTCTTGATGAAGCCTCAGCCGCTCGTCCGGCGTCAGGCCGCGTTCACGCGCTTCGGCATCGTGACCATACACCTGGCCCAGCAGCTCCAGCACGTAGCGGCATTCGTCGGGGAAGTTCTGCGCCACATCCACGAATTGCCTGCGACCATGCGCGAGACAGTTAGCCAGCAGGATTTCCATGCCCGCGGGTAACTTCGGAACATTGCGCGACAACGCATCGCACATCTGGATTGGACTCGGCAGTTCCGCACTCCGCTGCTTCAGCACCTCAGCGATGTTTTCGCCGGCATGTCGGCCGCCAGTGAAGTAGAGCGCGATCTTCAAGCCTTCGCCGACAGACACGATCCCGCTAGTGAATACGCTCGTGCGCTCGTCGGATGGATCGCGCTTCAGCATTAGCACGCGCATGCCGGTGTCATCGTTATGGACCACCGCACCCTGCGCTGCTTGCCGGATCAGCTCATCCCGTGCCGGTTTGATCACCTGCGCAGCTTCCTCGACGATCTCCCACTGCGTGGCCGCCGGCATTGGGATCCCCAACTGACTCTCCAACTGTTCGAGTCGATAGAACGGCGCTCCAGCGCCGTATTTGAGTTGAGCAATCATCGCCGCAGCCGTTTCATCGTACTTTTCCGGTCCCACTCCTTCCGGCTCCTGTGCCGTGAACACCTGTCCGCAGGCGCCACAGCGCAACCGCTCGAGAGAGTAGACTGTAGCCGCAAGCGGCGCTTGGCCGATGATTCGCACCTGCACCTTCGGCTCCTTCTGCTCGTACACGTTGCCTTTTCCGCACTCCGGACAGCGGTCTCCGTGGATTAGCTTTTGATGCTTGATATCTACCTTCCGCGCGCCGCCAAATGCCTCTGCCCCATTGCGGCCGTGGTTAGGTTGCGGTGGCGTGCTGTCATTCACCTCCCTTCCGGAGAGGGTTTCCGAGTCTTGCGGCTTTTTCAGTACCTCACTGCTTTTCTCTGTATTGCGTGGCCGCACCAACAGCGCCGCCAGAGTATGCAGTGCGTCTTTGAGTTTCCCGTGATCGGACTCGCTCAACGGCGCTTCTCGCGCACTGTCCAGCACCCGGTCCAGTTCCTCCAGGTTCACATCGATGCGACGCGTAACCTTCTTCATGCCACTCCCCCCAGCAGTTCCCGAAACCGTTTCGTGAGGGGATAGCCAAGCACTTCCTTGATCGAGCGGTTGGGAATGTAACTATTCGATTGCTTGCCTCGACCAGTAGTCCTTCCCATCAGCACCCAATTGGCCGCGCGGTAACAGGTTCCGCGGAATCGCTCCGGATCGATGAACGTCTCCAGGAAGTAGATCGGATGTCCATACATTTGCTGCCAGTCATCGGATATCCGCGCCGCCATCCGGCCCAGGATATGCGAGGCCAGATGCTCGACCCGCACCCAGGGCAGGATCAGGAAGCGGGTGTTGTAGGCGATGAAGCGGATGCGGTTGCGTCGCGCAGCGGAATCCCACCCTATGTAGCGATCGCGGCTGCCAAGATGACGCGGAGCCGATGACCAGGCCAAACATGCGATGGGACTGTCCTGCGCCCAGACCAAATATTTCAAGTGCTCTCCAACCGGCTGTTCATATCCAAGATAGTGATGTTCCTCCATCAGGCTGTTGAACAGCGGCTCGTGCGCGGTGCGCCGCACCTGCTCGAACTCGAGCGGCTGCAGTTTATGCAACGGATCTTCAATGGGAGTGGCATCGATCTGCACCGATTCCGGCCGTGCTCGCTGGCACAGCGGATTATGCCGCACGTAAGTGACCGCAGGCAGCGCGATTTGGCCGGCCCGCTCTAGCATCAGCAGCATGCCGCGACATACCATGTCGCGCAACGCCCCATTCGCCTGGCGCCACTGCCAAGCTTCACATATCCTTACCGACAGCTTGCGGCGGCTTTCCTTCGGATATTGCTTGATCAGCGTGCGTATATAAAGGATGTCTTTCTCAAGGATTTCGCGCCCGCGATATCTGAACTCAACCATTGCCCAGCAGTATGAATCAACTCTTCTTGGAACGTAAGGGAAATAAAAGATTTTCTTGCGATCCTTACTTCGGCACGCTGACTCTCCGCCACATCGGCGCGGCGCGGACTCGCGACACATCTCCAGCCACCATCAGCAACTGGGCTTCGTAAGCCTCCAGTTGCTTGGCCGCGTTGGTCGATTCGGGCCACCATGTGAACTGGCCTTTGGATAGGCGCTTCTGCGCAAGCCAATATCCCTGGCCGTCATAATTGAGCAATCGAATCGACGTTCCACCTCGGCTTCTGAAGATAAAAACACAGCCAGTGATCGGGTCCTCAGAGAGCTGGTCATGGCAGACGCGAACCAATGAATCTATCCCTTTGCGTCCGTCCACGGGCTCAATCGCTACCAGAACGCGCATCTGCGCCGTGATATGAATCATCGTTCAGATTCCCGCCAGCTACGGAGAAGGCTTGCCCAGTCCGGCGCGGTGGAATTCTTCCACTGAATGCGCATCTTGCATCCTGTGGAGGACTCGAACTCGATAACGCAATCCGACACCGTAGCCTGATGCGCAGAGATCAGTTCGACGAAAGCCGGCGCGGTTGCCTTCTTTCTCACTGCGGGAACTTCGCCTAGCCGTTTCTTCAATCCCATATAGTCCAGCCGTAAAGGCTGAGCAACCGAATGCAGACCGTGTACCCGAGCAAGCTCCACTGCAGCCTGCCAAAGCGCCTCAGGCAGTTTCGTCCGATGCGGCCGGCTGCTGCGAAATTCATCAAACCGTCGTTGCAATTGCATGATCGGCTCGGGGGTGGGGGATGCGCTTTTAGCGTTCAATACTAGCCGACCTCGGCGGCTGATTGAACTTAGCAACGTAAGCTAAGTCGCGTCACGCACCCTTGCCGAAAACTCACAAATAACTGGGACATTACCGACAAGTCTGCCGCTTACACAAAGATCGACAGCCACACCATTCAATTTCCGATTCAGGTGTCGGCAAAAGGAGAATCCACCATGACCTATTCCGTGCGGTATTCCTGGTAACCGAGTTGAAACCGAAATGAGGCCGTGAATGGATTCGCTACTTACTTCTGTAGTGCCGAAGACAGACCGAAACCGCTCTGTTCCGCGATGGCCGGTCCTTCTGGTGTGCGTCGCTATCTGCGTTTTAGCGTCCCAAACCGTTTCTGCGCAAATCGAACTGGACTTTGCTGCCGATCCACTGTATGGCCCCATCGAACAGCTCCGTGCCGATCCCCAATGGCGCGTCTACGCGGCCATGATCACTCACGACCATAAGACCCTACAGGCTCTGCTTGATGGCGGCGATTCCCCGAACCGATTTAGTTGGCGCTATAGGAGCCCGCTCGTCATGGCTTGCCAGATCGGAGATTTCGACGCCGTGAAGATTCTCCTTAAAGGCAGCGCAAAGATTGATTTTTCGGACGCCATCGCTCCCAATCGCCTTAGTACAGATGAAACCGCCTTACCAAGGCGATCGAGAGGAATCGCATTGAGATCGTCCACTACCTGATTGAACAAGGGGCACGGGTCAATCTTCGCGGCCCGCTCAAAGGGGAAACTCCGCTCTTTGCTGCCCTACGCTCGCACAATACGGACATTCTCACTCTGCTGTTTCAAGCGCACTCCGACATCAACGTACATAACAACGACGGTTATACTGTGCTGGCGCTTGCCACGCGGAACAACGACCTGGGGATGGTCGAGTTTCTCAAAGCCCATGGTGCCAAATTCAACTCACCCCAGGACGAGTTTTTCTTTGCCGCGAGCCACGGAGATGTCGCCGACATCCAGCGTATATTGCGTGACGGAATTTCGGTAGGGACGGGAGCGAGGACGCCTGACGGGAAGCTCAATCTGGTCAACGCGTCATCCAGGGACGGCTTTACTCCGCTGATGGCTGCGGCCAGCCAGGGCCAAACCGCCGCAGTCAAAGCTCTGATCGCCGCGGGAGCCGATATAAACGCGCTCAACTCCTCGCACCAAACGCCGCTTCTGATGGCCATCGGAAGCAGGCACAAATCCACCATTCTCGCGCTTCTTGATGCGGGCGCCGACCCTAACATCCTCAGCGGGGGAGAAAGGACCGCTCTCTTTGAGGCCACGCTGGCGCTCGACGATCCCGATATCGTCCACCGCTTAATCAACGGCGGTAACTCCGTCAACAGCATCGGCATTAACCGTAACGGTCGTCCAAGTGCAAATACTCCGCTCATGACTGCCGCAGGCTTCGGCCGGATTCAGACCGTTCAGATTCTTCTGGACGCCCACGCTGACGTCAACGCGCGAAGGTTCGAGGGCAGCACAGCTCTCATGGATGCCGCATCTTCAGGTCAGACGGATGTGGTTGCTTTGCTGCTCCGCGCCGGCGCGGATGCATCTATCAAAGACAAACAAGGCAGGACCGCTCTCGATTATGCCTCTGAGACTTCGCAGATGAAGATTATCGAAATGCTCAAAAAGCAGCTGGCGCCCTCCACCGGCACTGCTTCCCCGACGAATCATTGAACGTCACTTCGAAGTCGATTTTGCAGGGTCAACCGGCGAATCCGAATTAGGTTTCTCGCTTGCGTTTGGGCGTGGGCCCCAAAGGTTGACGTGTGCCGCTTGGCCTGGCATATCTTCATAGGTATTTATCGTGGCTGTAATTGTCGTCGAGTTCAAGACCTTCATGTCCGATAGCGTCACCGTTCCAGTGGCCACATCTGCGGTAATCACAGTCGCGGGGCGCGGTTGCCACCTTCACACGGTGGAAGTCGCAGATTCGAATCCTGCAGCGCCCACCATAAAATCTAAAATTTACAGGCGGTCACGGAATAAAGTTTGTGGCGTTTTGTGGCATTCCTTCAAACGGGGCTCCAGCCTCCCCTCCGGCGCTTACATCTGGTATACAGATCCGTCCATTTCTCGCACACTTTCAGGCCGCGCCTGCATATATTCGTTTCTGCAAGCGGATTGAGAGCCCGGCGTGCGAAATCGTGTCGCAAAACTCTGGACGGAGTTTTATCTTTCGCACACAAGCAAGTTAAGGAATAGCTGGCGAGCCCAAGTTCATTCGCTCACCACGGTCGCAGTTCCCGCTCCAAGATTCTGAATGCTGAAGTCGATGACATAAACATTGGGAAAATCGAGCACAGTAGGATTGGTTCCTTGCGGACCGCTATTTGGGCAGGCAAAGTCGATGCCCGGAGAGTTGATGTAGGCAGCTCCATTTACAGGTGAGGCGGCTATTGCAGTTCCACCAGTGGGGGTAAAGTAAAACAAAGTGTCAACGTATACGGTGAAGGATTTGGGTTCCGAGGGCATGCCGCAGGTATACGGGCCATCTGTTGTTATCGTCCAGCTGAGCGTGCCGCCAGTAACCGGTACGCTTCCTGTTGAAGCCTCTGCGGTTGTGCCGAAGGCGAGCACAGCAATCGCGACCAGATACGGAAGTTTGCGTAATACCGAAGAAATGGTCATCGTTTTAGTCTCCTTGTGTGTCTTTAGTTAGATGGTGTGGTCTGGTGAGGCGTGTTCTCGACTGGCTGGAATGACGCAGGAAGCGACGCTTGAGAACCATAGATGTCCGATAATACGAAAGTCAATGGGTCATAAACGCGATAGTGCGGTAAAAAAGTCACCGGCAGAGATAACATTAAATTTTGAATAGGTTTGTTTCAGTAATTATCGATTTTCGAGCGAATTTTTTGCTCGTTTTCATAGTGCGAGTGTGAAAAATACCTTCTCAGGCGCCTGTCACTGACTGCGAGAAAGTAAACTGTTTGCTGACAGGAGGCTTGATCCCATGCAAACCAAGATTCAGGGCACCACCATGCCGGTGCTCGATGTGCAGCTTGAACCCAACGAGAGCGTTTTTTCTGAGAGCGGAGAACTCTCCTGGATGACCTCGTCCATCCAGATGACCACCCACACGCAGATGGGCGGAGGCGGCTCTAAATGTATAGGTCTCCCTGTCTGACAGAACAGGTCATGCCGGGTAGAACTCCCCATGAGGGAAAATCCACCCGGCTGTCGAAGCATCGTTTACGGCGGAGATGCCATTGCACGCTTAACCGTCGTCTCAGCAAGTCTATGGGCAGCTCGCGTTGCCTCCCATGAACACGAAGGTATGGTATACAGTGTCCTCAAAGATGGGAACCTGTTCCCCGCAGTTCACCGTCGCAGAGCATAAGGAGACGGCTTGCGTGACCCCTGACCCGCTTGACGTTCCCGTGCTTTCGCTCTGCGTCCAGGTCAAGGTGTTTGCCTCCGTCACATTGAAGCCAGCGCCGCCCTCCTTGAGGCTTACGCCCACGGACTCACCGAGCGTTCCGGTATACGTTTGAACGGTGTTCTGGTTCTCTCCCTGTTGAAATGAAGTGCAGGTATTATTGCCGCCCGCACTCTCTGGACCGGAGAGCGTTAGAACTTGCTGCACGGCGTTTCCAGGGGCAACGGTGGAGCTCGGAACGGGCACGTAGCGGCAATCGCTGCCGGTTAAGTTGGGAGTAGGAAGAGCGCCACAAACCGCAGCGCCAGATGCGTCTGCGCTCAAAGGGTTTGTGGTGCCTGCGTAGTTCAGCAGCGGATCCAGGGCAAGAATGGGCGCAAAGTCGGTTGGGCTGCATCCGCATTGGCCGTTCGGATCTCCGCCGCAGTTGTTTGGATAATAGGTTTGGTTCGCACAGATGGCGGCCAGGCCTGGCGTTGATAATCCGGTGGCAGGATCCGTCTGCGGAATCAGCCATTCCTCTGGGACTGCGGAAACGCCCGCCGGGTTTGCTGCGGTGATGCTTCCCGGTTGCGCTTCCATGACATTCGCAAAAATTCTAACAATATCTGGAGCTACAGCCGTTCCGTTCTCGGGCTGAACGCCCACGCTATAGCTCACTGGAGTTGTTCCGTCCGCCACGCCTATGATTTCCGGATTCAGCCAGATGACGAAAAGGTCATCGGCGTGATTAATGGCGTTTGAGCTGGTGCTGACGGTTTCGTTTGTCAACCCTGTGGCATCGGTGAAACTTTCAGTAAATGCATTGCTGCTCGACGTCCCTCCCGAGACTCCAGTACTTTCACTCACGCTCATGTCAAAGAGGCCAAAGAAACTGAATCCTTCGGTAAAGGTGATTGTGCTCGCATCTGTGAAGCTGTTTGCAATTGTTGTCGTGGTACCGTTCGACGTGGTGTCTGTGAATCCGTTGCTGCTATCGTTGCCGGGTGGCGCATAGATGATCGATACGACTTGGTAGGCCGGGTAGAAAATGCTCGTGTTAATAGGCTCACACGAAAGGGACGCCGAGATGAAAGGATTCGCGAGGGTGGTGGGAGGGATGAGAGTGATGGTGCAACTGTTCCCAGGGTCGTAACTGGAGGGGAGAGGGGACAGACCTCCGGAAAAAATGACGGACCCAGTTTTACGAGAACTACATGGATATGGCAAAGAGACCAGCCGTGGAGTTCCGCTTAGGGAATAGGAGGTCGTAGAATTGACGACGAAATTGAAGGAAGAATAGACGTATTCAACCTCGTTTACAATCCCGCCGGAGTTAGAGCCACATTGCACTCTCGTAGTCGTATAGCTAAAGTCGAGCAAAGCGCCGGAGGGAGCGCCGCTGACGCTGATGCTCGCGTTGGTGGTACCCTGCGCGCGCGCAGCTGTAACGCCGGAAGCGAACACAATCAAAACCAGCGCGGACAGACACGAAAGTCTGCGCAGGAGTAGAGAAATGGGGATCATCTGAGATTCTCCTTAAGGGTGCTTCGGTAATTCAAGGTAGCTGTCGGCGAGCGGATTTCGCTGCAGAAGGCCGCCCGATTGAGGCGTTGGGGCATAGTAACTCTCTAAAATTCATATATCAAGTTAAAATCTAGCACTTTAGAAATAAACTAAAAGTACTTCAGTAACCAATAGTCACCATGATGCGCCAGCAATTCCTTGCGCATCTCATCGAAAGCACGAGGTCGGAGAGCACGACCGCTTTGCAGTTCCCCTTCCTATTTCAAATGCAAGAAAAAGGCCGGGTTAAGAGCATTTCTGGCTCTTTTCGCGCCCGCTTCCGCACTGGGCAGGTACACTGTCCAAGACAAGGAGATCACCCCATGCAAACCAAGATTCAGGGCACCACCATGCCGGTGCTCGATGTGCAGCTCGAACCCAACGAGAGCGTTTTTTCTGAGAGCGGAGAACTCTCCTGGATGACCTCGTCCATCCAGATGACCACCCACACGCAGATGGGCGGAGGCGGCGGGTTGTTCGGCGTGCTCAGGCGGGTGGCCGGCGGCGGCAGCCTCTTCATGACGGAGTACCGCGCCTACGGGGCCCCCGGCGTAGTCTCCTTCGCCACCAAGGTTCCGGGCCACATTGTGCCGGTCGAAGTCAACCCCGGCTATGAATATCTGGTCCATCGGCACGGCTTTCTCTGTGCCACAACGCAGGTGACCATCGGCGTGGGCTTCCAGCAGTCGCTGGGCGCGGGCGTCTTTGGCGGCGATGGGTTCCTGTTGCAAAAGGTCGGAGGTCAGGGAACGGCATGGCTCGAGTTATCGGGCGAGCTGATTGTGAAGAACCTTGCGCCGGGCGAAGTGCTGCGCGTGCATCCGGGCCACGTGGGCGCGTTCCAGTCCTCGGTGGGTTTCCAGATCGCTACAGTGCCGGGGATCAAGAACATGATCTTCGGCGGCGATGGAATTTTTCTAGCCGTGCTGCAGGGGCCGGGAACGGTGTGGCTGCAAACGCTGCCCATCTCACGGCTGGCGCACCAGATCGCCGAGTATCTGCCGCAAACTGAGAATCGTCAAGTAGGACCGGCAGCCGGCGGCGCTCTGCTGGGCGGAATCGTCGGCTCGATCCTGGGCGGGGATCAGTAAAATAGTGAGTTACGGCAGTTAGTAACTTAGCTAAGTTAGCGGAGTTATCCCCGCTTCCTGAGTTAGCAAGGCAGTGTAACTATGCGCTATACGACACAATTTCTGCTTTCGGCGATGGCGCCAGAGCAGTTTCCTCCTCCAGACGTGCCGGAGATCGCCTTTCTGGGTCGCTCAAATGTAGGCAAATCCAGCCTGCTAAACACGCTGGTGGGCGAAAAGACAGCCAAGGTCTCGCAGACACCGGGGCGCACGAGGGCCATCAATTTTTTTGCTCTTTTGGACTCTAGCCAGCGACAGCAACTGATCTTTGCCGACCTGCCCGGCTACGGTTACGCCAAAATTTCCAAGTCTATCTCGGCGGGCTGGCCGGCTTTCATCGAGCCTTATCTGGCCATTCGCTCCACGCTCAAGCTCTGCATCTGCCTGGTAGACGCCAACGTGCCGCCGCAAGAGAGTGACCTTCAGTTGATTGGCTGGCTCAGGGCTGCCGGCCGCGAGTTTGCCGTCGTCGCCACCAAGATCGACCGGCTCAGCGGCAACCAGCGCACTCGCAATCTGCTGGCGCTGAAGCAGGGCCTGGAACTGGACGAACTGCTACCCGTCTCCGCAAAAACCGGCTATGGTGTGAAGGAACTTTGGGCGCGGATCGAACAAGTTCAGGGAGTGCAGTGAAGGAGGCGGCGAAACAACTGGGCTTGGTTGCCGCGCTGCTTCGCGAACAGACTGCCCTGACCCTGGCCACGACCGGCGAGGGCGGTGAGGCTTGTGTAGCGCCGCTGTTCTACATTGCAGATGAAAACCTCTTGCTCTACTGGCTCTCCTCGGAAACCAGCCTGCACAGCCTGAACCTGGCCAGATCGCCTCGCGTGGCTGCATCGGTCTGCCGGAGCGCAGCAACCTGGAAAGAGATTCGTGGCGTGCAGATGCGCGGCTCGGCAAGCAAAGTCACCGAGCCAATCCGTCGCGCCAGGCTAATCGACACATACTGCAGGAGATTCAAGCTGGGGCGAGTCTTTCGCCTGGCCATCCGCCAGAGCGCTTTGTACATCTTCCAGCCGGAGTTTTTCCGCTACATCGATAACGCGAGAGTATTCGGATCCAAGTTTGAACTCACTCGCTTGCCGGAAGGCTGGACTCTCACGCGGCCATCCTCTTGATGCCTGAATTCGAATCGCTCCCTTCCCCCGCGTTCTATGGCCGACCTGACAATCTACGGCTTGCTCAATGGCTCCATCCGATCTTCTCCTTTTCTTCAGCCTTTCTCGGCAATTCTGTCTTTATAAATAACAAAAAGCGGCTGCCCGGAAAACCGGCACTAGAAAGAGGGTTGACAATGTGAAATAATAAGTACATTATCTTCCCGAAACGGCCTTCCGGCCGGTGTGTTTCAAACGAGGAATCCGTACTGCGGATTTCCCGCACCGACAACCGGTCTTACTGTCCTGCCTCCCTAGACTTAATACATCCAGCGTTGATCGGCAGGTACGTATGGTAGTCAAGACACAAAGCAAAGGCCGCGGAGTCACCGGACTGCATGTTGGTGTAAACAATGTCCGGCGCTATTTTCCCGAGCGTATTTCGAGCATTCAGTTGCAGTTGGATCACCTCTTGATCGAGTGTGGTCTTAGCCCCGATTTCTGGCAGGGTGAGCCGGTGATCTTCGATCCAAGGCTGTGCGCCTGGTTGGAGTCCCGGCACATGCACGCAAAACCGGATCGCGCGCCCGTCCCGCTGGCGCTGATCCCGGAGGGAAAAAACTGCTTCCGGCTACAGCCGGTCCGTCTGAACGGCCAGGTCCGCGCCAAACTGCCCTCTCCGGCAATCGCCTAGGGGCGAAGCGCACCGTGCAGAGGCGGACGTCGGGTGAGGTGTCGCCGCACCCGCGCAGGACTTTTCCTTGGCCCGTCCTCCTTGGCTTGACCGGATCGCGGACGATAGCGGCCAACTGACGCTCCATGCCTCTCAGTTGATAAACTCGTGATGCAATGAACAGCTCGCAACTGCAAACCGCAATTGAGCGCCACTTCGCCTCCGGTCCAAACGCCATCGGGGATCACTCCGCCATGTCGGTCTTTCTTCTGCTGAGAGCTGCATTAGAGAGCGGCGAGGTGCGTGCTGCTTCGCCCGACACCGCTTCGCCCACTGGTTGGCGCGTCAATGTCTGGGTCAAACGGGGCATTCTGCTCGGCTTTCGCATTGGCGTGCTCAGAGAATTCGGCGCCACGGGCTTTTCGTTTGTGGACAAAAGCACTTTCCCCACACGCCATTTCAACACGGCCGACGGCGTCCGAGTGGTTCCCGGCGGCTCGTCGGTGCGTACCGGGGCATACGTGGCCCGCAGCGTCGTCTGCATGCCGCCCATGTACATCAACGCTGGCGCCTGGGTGGACGAAGGCTCGATGGTCGATTCGCATGCGCTGGTCGGCTCCTGCGCGCAGATCGGACGGCATGTCCATCTCAGTGCCGCCGCGCAGATCGGCGGGGTGCTCGAACCGGTAAACGCCAACCCCGTCATCATTGAGGATGACGTGCTGGTCGGCGGCAACTGCGGCGTCTATGAAGGCACAATCGTTCGCAAGGGCGCGGTGCTGGCCGCGGGAACCATCCTCACCCGCGGAACCCCGGTCTTCGATCTCGTCAACGGCACAGTCCTGCGTGCCGCCGGCGAGCAGCCGCTCATTATTCCGGAGAATGCGGTGGTGGTTCCCGGCTCCCGCGCCGTCTCCCCAGGCAAGGGTCATGAGAAGAGCCGAGAGTGGGGCCTGAGCCTCTACGCCCCGGTAATCGTGAAGTATCGCGACGAAAAAACCGACCTCAGTACCGCACTCGAAGACCTGCTGCGATAGCTGCCGCGCGCTAACCCGCCAACCTCCAGGCACACCACAAAAAGCGCCGCCAACCTCATCGGTGTTAGCATCGAATCTGACAGATGCAAACGAAAAAACTGAAAATCATCCCCCTCGGTGGGTTGGGCGAGTTCGGCATGAACTGCCTCGCGCTCCGTTGGGAAGACGACATTATCGTGATCGACGCCGGGCTGATGTTTCCCGAGTCGGAGTTGCTGGGCGTAGATATCGTTGTGCCCGACATTACCTACCTGATCGAAAACAAGGCTCATGTCCGCGCCATCATTCTCACTCACGGCCACATGGACCACATCGGCGGCCTGCCTTGGATTCTCTCGGAACTCAAGGTTCCCGTCTACGCCACCGAGTTCACACTGGCTTATGTCGAAGGCATCCTCGAAGAGCATCAGCTGCTCGACGAAACCGAGCTGGTCGAGATCACGCCCAAGGAAAAGTTTAGCATCGGTCCCTTCACCATCGAGCCCATCCATGTAACCCACTCGATCGTTGACGCCGTTTCGCTGGCCATCGAAACTCCGGTCGGCATCGTTATCCACTCCGGCGACTTCAAGATCGACCTAGCGCCTCTCGACGGAAAGCTCTTCGACCTGCATACCTTCGCCGAGTATGGCAAGCGCGGCGTGCTGGCCCTCTTGCAGGACTCGACTAACATCGAGCGCTCCGGATACACGCCCTCCGAGTCGGCCGTCGTTCCCCGTCTTGACGAGATTTTTTCGCGCACCAAAAAGAAGCTCATCTTTAGTTGCTTCTCCTCGTCCATCTACCGCATTAGGATTGCTTTGGACCTGGCCCGCCAGCATGGCCGCAAGGTGGCCATCATCGGCCGTTCCATGATGGATAGCACTGAGATTGCGCAGGACCTCGGCTACATCGAGATTCCCCAGGGTTTGATCATCAATCCCGGCCAGATGCGTGACTTCCCGCCCGAGCAGTTAATGTTACTTATCAGCGGCACTCAGGGCGAGCCGATGAGCGCCCTCAGCCGCGCCGCCGTTGATAGCCATAAGCATGCACACATCGACGCTGGCGACACCGTGGTCCTCAGTTCCCGCATCATTCCCGGCAACGAAAAAAGCATCTTCCGCGTTATCGACCACCTCTATCGCCGCGACGCCAACGTCATTTACGACAACGGCTCCAACGGCCTCATCCACGTCAGCGGCCACGGCTCGCAAGAAGAAATGCGTCTGCTCATCAACCTGCTGCGGCCCAAATATTTCATCCCCGTCCACGGCAACTATGGCAACCTCCGTCGCCACGCTCAAATCGCCATGGACACCGGCGCCGTCGAGCATGCCATGGTTATCGAAGACGGCGACGTACTCGAACTGGACAAGGACGACGCTCGCAAGCGTGACAAGGTTTCTACAGGCCGCATTCTCATCGACTCCGGCTCGTCGACCGACGTAGTCGAGGACTTAGTCCTTCGCGACCGTCGCATTCTCTCTGAAGACGGCATCGTACTCGCTCTGTTGGCCATCAACAAGCGCACCGGGAAAGTCGAGCAGTCGCCCGAGGTAGTTATGCGCGGTTTTGGCGGCGCGGATATCACCGAGCAAGCCCGTGAGTTAGTCCTGAAAACCCTCGACGGCTTAACTACCGAGCAGAAAGCCGACTACGGCATGGTCAAGGAAAAGGTTCGCGGGGAACTGAAGCGACTAATCCAGAAAACCACCGGCCGCCGCCCCATGATCATGCCGGTGATCCTGGAGATATGAACGCAGTGTGTGGAGTTATAGGCATGGTTTGTCTGAGGCCTTGCGATATTGCTCTAAACCTAAGTTGATGGCGTTCACAAGATCTTCTCTTTTGCACGGCTTCTTCAAGTAACGGAAGATGCGCCCTTCATTCAAAGCGACAATCGTCGCATCGAAATCTCTGTATCCAGTGAGCAGCATCGTAACCGTGTCCGGCGCCAGCTGGTGCACGCGCGCAAGAAATTCAGCCCCATCCATGCCAGGCATTCGCAAGTCCGAAACCACAATCGCGAACGGACCGAATAACTGAATCGAAGCCAAGCCTTGGACGGCGTTTTGGGCCTTGCTGATGCTGAACTCGCCATGCAAGACTCTCTCAATGCCATCGAGAACGCTCCGCTCATCATCGACAAAAAGAATCTGCTCAGCCACAATTCTTCCCTCTGCTTCAGCTATCTCATAAATTAGTTCCAACTTCTGACTGCAAGAGCAGATCCGTTGGCAGCACACGAAGGTCGCTGCCACGCAAGCAATCGGAGGGTCGTCTGAGATATCTATCGGCAGATTCTTCGTTGAGATGAGTAATCGATCTGCAATCTTTAATTGGCTTCTCGCAGCCCATTACTGCCGAGCAGAAAGCCAAAAAAACCAACCCGTTTACGACTATCTCCGCGAGGCACGGTTACTTCACGGGAGCAGCGTCGAGAGTAGCATTTCCACCGATGGTGGAATCAGATAGAGGCTGGGTAAGCAGGCTGTCCCACGGTTTGCCCTGATGACGAGCGGCCCAGAACTCTAGCCACGCCGGTGGTTTTTCCCCAGAGAAGAGCGAGAAAGTCTGCGGTTCGGAGGCGTACTGCTTCATCAAGTCAGGATTGGCAGAGGCACGCACGAGAAAATCCACGGTATCCGCAATCGTGTGGCCGTTGACGCGGATGCGGTAAAGGTCAGTGCCTTGGCGGGCGGCAAGCTCGGCGATCATGACCAACGGTGTAAGAGCAAAGCTCTGGTAGCGCAGTGCATTCTCGTGGCGTGCCATTTCAAGCGGTAGCGAGCCGTCGGGGTTTATTTGACCGATGGCGCGCACATATTGCTCCAGCGCACGGTGGTATAGCTTGCTGTCATTGGTAAGAATACCGACCGACGCGGCAGAGAGCGCTCGCCAATAGGCATGATTATTTTCGCGAGCATGATCATCAGGATGCGGGTCCTGATCGAACATATAATTCGTCACATTGTGCATCCACTTAAGAATCTGACTTCTCTGATCGGCGGAAATGGCAGGATCAGATTGCACGATGGAATATGCGAGCGATATGGAGCTAAGAGTCCACTCAACCTGATACCACGCCTGACTGCTCTCACTGTAGCTGTAATCGAGCAGCTCTTTGGCTGAAGCCCAGCGCGCAAGCAGATTAGCGACGCACGCGGCTTCTGCGTGATCGCCTGTGGCCACGTAGCGGTTGGCACCGTCAGTAACCGCACCCTGAAGCTTCTGATAAGGTACGGTCGCTTTGGCCTCTTCTGGATTGATGGGCCCGTTGCTGCCGGCGAGATAGTGGTGCGGAATGATCATGCGGCCAGCCGGTGGATTTGGCTGTTCTGAGTTGGTGCAGCCATGCTTGCTTTTAAGAGCCAGAAGTACGCGTGAATTCGTGGCGGATGCAAGCTCGGCCCTGCGCCTAGCAACGTCCAGGAACGACGCGGAAGGATTGACGATGTGAGCTTGATTGATCGGATTCTTCTCCGCAAGCCCGGTGAAGGACGCTGCCATCAGGCATAAGAAAAAGATGGAGAGAGTTTTGCCGCGTTTCATGCGCTCACTGAGACCTCGCTCAATTCTAGCTCTGGGCCGTGTGGCCTCATCCTTGCCACCTTCTCGTTTCTATAGCAGGGGTTGGAATCCACGAATCCCACGCGGACCTCCATTCACCGGTAGCGAAGTCGAAGGACCGCAATGATCGGTCTCATCTCATTAATTCAGGTCAAATTTCCGCTGACGCCCCCGGTTTTTGAGTTAGAGTGATTCTGCACCGAAATTCCCCCAACACAGAAAGGAGAAGCCAATGGCCACATCAGTTCCCCCAACCAAAATCATGATCATCCGCCACGCGGAAAAGCCGCCCAAAAACGGTAAAGAACCGCTGGATGTGCAGGAGGACGGAGAACCCGGCAACGGGCAGTCGCTGATCGTGCCCGGATGGCAGCGGGCCGGAGCATTGAATGCCTTCTTTGCCCCTTATCATGCGAAGCCGTCAAACGCGGAGATCGCGACACCGAACTACATCTACGCTGCCAGTCCCACGAACGAGTCCCAGCGGCCGTGGGAGACGGTGACTCCTCTGGCGGCCTGGCTCAATTACGCGCAAGGCACGCCGCAATTCAACGTCTCCTTTACCATCGGTGGCGGCGAACCGCAACTCGTAACAAGCGTGCTAGCCCTCAGCGGAGTGGTGCTCATCTGTTGGGAGCATGACAATATCATGCCCAACATCATGGGTGCCATTAACAAACAGGTCCCCATCACCAACTACTCGTCCATTCCCAATCCTTTTCCCAACGTCTTTTACCTGGTCTGGGTTCTGGACTTGAATCAGAAAGGGACCAGCTATAAGTGGACCTCCGTCAATCAGAACCTGATGGCTGGCGACGTGCAATCCTGATGGCTAGGCGTGTCGCCTTCAAGGTGGCCCGCCTGGACGGCAAGTCCTTGCAGAAAATTAGCCTTCAATGAAGCACAATACGAGATGGAGGTCCGTGAGACAAAGATGGCAAACTGGGCGCGAGCACTGAAAGTGGTAGCGAGGGAGCGGGGAAAGCTTCGGCTCCCGCCGGTACCCCCCTCCCCCCTATTTATTGTGAAACTGTGAAACTGTGAACGTCATCGCCTGTCGATTTGCGCAACCGGTTCGCTACTTCTTCGCTTGCTCTCTTCCGAAAGAGCCTTCGCAACTCCGTCGGTCACTCTGTCGACAAAGCTGGATGTCTCGTTCACTGCATATCGGCTGCTTGAAACATCTTCCGTCCAAAGCGTCACGCCATTCTTGTTGACCAGCCGTACGCTGCCGCGGATACAAACTGCGGGATGACTTCCGTAGCTGTGTTTCCTGGAAGTTTGCATCAATCCTGAACCGGTCAAAATCGCATCGGCATCATCCTTCGATTCCGTGACGGAAATGCTATGCTTTTCTAACTCATGGATCAGTTTCTTTCCGACCGACTTAGCTAACTCCGCATCCGATCCTTCCAGCGGACGAACAAAGACTCTCAAATCGTTTGACTGTTGCGCAGTGGTCTGCGCAAGAAGCAGCGCCGCCGCAAAGATTCCGCAGGTAAGTAGCAGTAAGGCGTGAACAAACTTCCGCATTGATCCTCCCAGCGATACTCGGCAACAGTATACCTTGATGGCGTCGGTCCAGACCTTGCATTTATGACCTGCAAACAAGGAAAAACGTAAGCCAAAATTCATAAAAGCCTTCTATTTTCCGCGCAATTGATTAGATAATTACAGTATGGCAGACCAACTCGTCTCGCTCGAAACCATTCGCGCTGCCGCCGCTCGCATCGCGCACATCGCCGTCAAGACGCCGCTCGTCGAAGCCGCTTTTCCCGGCATCTCTGGCCGCGGAACCAACAAACGAATCTGGCTCAAAGCCGAAAGTCTTCAACCTATCGGCGCGTTCAAAATCCGCGGCGCGTCCAACAAAATCCTTCAACTCACTCCGGAAGAAGTCGCCCACGGAGTTATCACCTATTCCAGCGGCAATCACGCCCAAGGCGTAGCTTATGCCGCTCGCGAAGTCGGCGCCAAAGCCGTCATTGTCATGCCCTCGAATGCGCCTGCAATCAAGCGCGCGGCCACGCTTGCACTAGGAGCCGAGGTCGTCGATGTGGGACTGGCGTCGAGCGAGCGCCTGGCCGTGGCCGAGCAACTGATCCGCGACCATGGCTATGTAGTCGTCCCGCCTTACGACGACGAGCAGATCATCGCAGGGCAGGGAACTTGCGGCCTGGAAATCGTCGAAGCTTTGCCCGATGTGGACCTCGTTCTCGCACCAGTCTCGGGCGGCGGCTTGCTAAGCGGCGTGGCCGCGGCAGTCAAGCAACAAAGTCCCAACGCAAAGATCATAGGAGTCGAGCCGGAGTTAGCCGGCGATGCGGCAGAGAGCTTTCGCACCAGCTCTATCGTTACCTGGCCGGCGGAGCTGACCAGCCGCACCATCGCCGACGGCCTGCGCACCCAAAGCGTCGGCCAGCACAACTTTGTCCACATTCAGGCCTTCGTAGACGGCATCATTACAGTCACCGAGCAAGAGATTCGCGCCGCCATGCGCGCCATTGTCGCAACCACGCGCCTCGTTCCCGAACCCAGCGGAGCCGTGGCCACAGCGGCCCTGCTCTTCCACGCCGCCCAGTTGCCCACTTACAAGAAGGCCGTTGCAATAGTCAGCGGCGGCAACGTAGATCCCACGCAGCTCGCCCAAATCCTCACCAAATCCTCATCGCTCACCGAAAGCACGAAATAGCGTCGTTCGACTATGATTTTCTCTGTGATGAGTCCCCGCATTCTCGTGCCCCGAATCCTCGCCCTAACACTAGCCCTTCTGTGTGCCGCCATGCCCGCCTTTGCGGACAAGAAGCAGTCGCAGCTGGAAAAGCCCATGGCGGGCCCGCGCGCTACAGCCCTGCGCGTCACCTGGCTCTATATTGCGCCCGATACCGGCTCGCAGAAGGTTGACAAGGTGCAGATTGGCCGCGAAATGGTGGTTGCGGAAAAGAGCGGGCCATGGATGCGCGTCTACGCCAACACCGACATTCAGGAGGTGAGCGATAAGGACGCGCCCATCTTTGGCCACGATGAAACTCCGCCGCCCATCTCTGGCTGGATGCAGGCCAAAGGTGTGGTGGTCGAGACCACGCCGGGCGGCGACCTGGTGCTGATGGGCGAGGCGGCCAATCAGGAGTCGCTGGCCTCGGACCCGCGCGGCCCGGTCAACGCTGCGCAGTGCGCACGGCTGCTCTACCGCCGTCTGGTCGAGATGTTCCCCAACTCCTCTTATGCTGCGGAAGCCGCCTGGCGCGCTGCCGACATCCGCTGGCAGTTGCAAAAGGCCGACGCTTCCTCGCGCCCCTCCGCAAAAGAGAAGGAAGCTTATCTGCGCGACCAGATGGATGAGGACGAACTGAAGAAAGTCATCAAGCTTTTTCCTCACACTCGCCAAGCCGATCTGGCCGCCTTCACGCTTATCGACAATAAGCTTTGCGGCGATTGGCAAGGCTCACCAAAGTGTCCGGAAAAAGAATCTGAGGACTATGAAAAGTACGCAGCCGAATATTCCGACGGACCGCGCACGGCGCAAGCCCTCTATCAAGCGGCTTATCGCCAAGCCGTGCTCACCGATATGTTCGCCGCGGACGGCAGCGACAAGAAGAGCGATGAAGCCCATACCCACGCCCGCGACTTGGCCTCCAGGTTAAAAGACAAATTTCCTCAGTCGGATTTTGCTGCCCGGGCCGCGGCGCTCGTGTTCAAATTGGATCAGGGTATCCCCGTCTATGGCATTGATCGGGAGTGATCGTTCCTCGGAGGCTTCTTGAACACATACATTTTGTCTGTTTTGCTGGGCATTGTCGAGGGGTTGACCGAGTTTCTGCCGGTCAGCTCAACCGCGCATCTGCGCATCGCCGAAGCGCTGATGAAGATTCCGCTGGAAAACACTGCTTGTTCAGTCGGCAATTCCGATTGTTTGCAGAATGTCGCCTACTGGAAGATGTACACCATCGTCATCCAGTTGGGCGCCATCCTCGCGCTGCTGTTGCTCTATCTCGGGCGGATTTATTTTTTCATCCGTACATTTCCCAAGGGCGAGAACGGCGATCGCACCTGGTTCAATCATCCCATCACGCTCACCTTCGTTGCCTTTGCCTGCACCTCGGTACCAGCGCTGTTGTTGCATAAGTGGAGCGAGAAGAATCTAGGCAGCATCAACGTAATTGCCGTAGCTCTATTGCTTGGCGGAATCGCGATGTGGATCGTCGATGCTCGCAGCAAGCGCTATGAAGCCAACACCACCCACGTCGAGGAGATGACCCTCACGCAGTCCATCTGGATCGGCCTCTGCCAGACGCTGTCAGCCATCTTTCCCGGAACCTCGCGCTCTATGTCCACCATCGCCGCCGGCCAAATGGCGGGACTCGACCGCCCAACCGCTCTCGAGTTCAGCTTTCTGCTTTCCATCCCCACCATGATCGCCGCCACCATCTGGGATCTGAAAAAAGAGGTTTTCCCCAGCGGCGGCGCAACCGCGCACGTGGTGATGACCACCGATAACTGGGTTGTACTCCTCATCGGATTCGTGGTTTCTTTCATCGTGGCCTTGGGCGTGGTCGAGTGGTTCCTTCACTGGGTGCGCAAGCACGGCTTCACGGTCTTCGCCATCTACCGCATTTTGCTGGGCGCGGCCCTGCTGCTCTGGGGAACGAAATATCTGGGAAGTTGACGCTTCCGCGAATTCCGTCGCCGCCGGGGGTTTGCAGCAAGGTTCCTCCTGCTTTGTTTTCGCCAAAAAGTCGCCTCTTGCGGGCATAATAAAAGTTGCTCTGGGATTCTCCGGCCACTCCAACAACCTGTTCGCGGAGGTATCGGAGCGGAAGCGCCCGCCATGAAACCCATTCGCATTGTCCTATCGCCGACGCGCAGTCGCCCCTTGAATATCTTCCTGGGGCTGATGCTGGTGCTGGCCGCGCTTCTGCTTCTGCTCGCGCTGGCCACTTATCACTCTTCCGATCCCTCCCTGAATACAGCATCTGGTGAGGCTGGCCCCCACGCTGTCGGCAACTGGATCGGCCCTTTCGGCGCTTCTCTCAGTGACTTGCTGCTCCAATGGATAGGGATTACGGTCTTCTTCATGCCCCTGTGGTTGGGCGGCCTCGGCTGGACGTGGATGCGTTCGCGTCCCGGCGGAGCGCCGTGGTTGCGCTGGATTGGCACCGCGCTGACGCTGGTGTTTTTCCCCGCCGTTCTTGGACTGCTGCCTTGGCGTTGGTTGTGGCTGCATGCGGTGCCCGTCGAGGGCGTTCTGGGCAAGCTCATGGCTGGTCTGCTGGTGCGCTATCTCAACATCCAGGGCGCGTGGCTGGTAGCTGGAGTACTGGCTGCCGCAGGGCTCTGGTTTGCTTCGGCCATCAGCTTTTCCGTCATCGCTGAAACCCTCCTAGCCCGCTGGTTCAACATCGTTTCCCTGCATGACCGCTGGCGCAACTGGCGCGAAGAGCGCGCAGATCTTCGCGAAGAACGTATTGCCGAACGCGAGGCCCTGCGCGTGCTGGAGAGCCAGCCTGAAGTATCCCCGAAACTCAATCCCCAACAGCTCAGTCTTGCGGCCATGCCGGACACCGATTCCGCCGAGACCGAAGGTTCGTTCGATGCACGGCCCAGCCTGTTTGCCCGTCTCTTCCGCCGCCGCCGCGCGCCCGAAATCGACCCGCAAGACATTCCTGCCTTTCAACGCGCCATCCCGCAGGCGGAGGACGAAAACGCGAGCGCCGACCCGGTTCATAGACCCAGTATTTGGGATCGCGCGTCAACAGCTCCCGCGCAGCCTGCGGCGAGTCCCGTCGTGAATCCGGTCGCCGATTCAGCCCCCGATCCAGCCGCAATCCCGATTACACCTCTGGCGCGAACAACCCCGCCTGCGCCGCCTCAGCCTATCGAGCCACGTCCTGGCGCCACACGATTTGAGCCGGCCGCACCTCCTCCCGCTTTCGAGCCCTCAGCCGCAGCCCCGCGCACTGGCGAGATCGCCATTCACGGACGCGCCGATGCCGAGTTGCACACCGCCACCGTCGCGCCCAAAAATGTCAGCGGCTTTGCGCTGCCGCCGAGCACGCTGCTCAACACAGGCGACGGTCCCCTCGCTGTCCGTGAGGACGAACTGCGCGAAGAGGCTCGCGTGCTGGTCGAAAAGTGCGGTGAGTTCGATGTGCGCGGCCAGGTCGTCCAAATCAATCCCGGCCCCATGGTCACAACTTACGAGTTCAAGCCCGAGGCAGGCGTCAAGTACTCGCGCGTTACCGGCCTCGCCGACGACCTCTGCCTTGCCATGCGCGCCGAAAGCATTCTGATCGAGCGCATGCCGGGCAAGAACACCGTCGGCATCCAGGTGCCCAACCATCGCCGCGAAACCATCCACCTGCGCGAATGCATCGAGGCTGAAGCCTTCCACAAAGCCAAATCGCGTCTCACCATCGCCATGGGCAAGGACATCAACGGCCGCATCATCACCGCCGATCTGGCTGCCATGCCCCATGTGCTCATCGCCGGCTCAACGGGCTCGGGAAAATCCGTGGCCATTAATGCCATGATCATGAGCCTGCTCTACCGCACCACGCCCGCGCAGGTCCGCCTTATTCTTGTCGACCCCAAACGCGTCGAACTGGGCATGTACGAAGGCGTTCCCCATCTCTTCACGCCCATCATCACCGAGCCCAAACTGGCCGCCAACGCCCTGCGCAACGCGGTCCGCGAAATGGAGCGCCGCCTCAAGCTGCTGGCTTCCCGCAGCGTGCGCAACATCGATCAGTACAACAAGCTCTTCGACTCCAACATGCCCTCGCTCTTTGAAGACGCTGTAGATGAAGAGCCGTTGCCGTACATTGTCATCATCATCGACGAGCTAGCCGACCTGATGATGCTGGACCGCGCCAACGTCGAGGAATCCATCACCCGCCTCGCGCAAATGGCCCGCGCCGTCGGCATTCATCTCATCCTCGCCACGCAGCGCCCCAGCGTGGATGTCATTACCGGCCTTATCAAGGCCAACGTTCCCACCCGTATCAGCTTCCGTCTCGCCACTAAGGTGGACTCGCGCACCATCCTCGACACCAACGGAGCAGAGGCCCTGTTAGGCCGTGGCGACATGCTTTTCCTGCCGCCTGGAACCAGTCGCCTTATGCGCCTCCACGCCCCTTATGTCAGTGAGAAGGAGACTGCAGCGGTAGTCGGCTTCTGGAAGGATCAGGGCCAAGCCGAGTACGTCGAAGGCTTCCTCGAATCGCCCAAAGATGAGCGTGCCAGCGTCGATGGTTCTAACCCAGACCCTGACGAAAACGATCCTCTTTTCGACGACGCCGTCCGCCTGGTCTTTGAATTCGGCAAAGCTTCTACGTCCCTACTCCAGCGCCGTCTAAGAATCGGCTACGGCCGCGCCGCGCACTTGATCGACCTCATGGAGCGCGATGGTCTGGTAGGCCAAGCCGACGGCTCCCGCCCCCGCGAGTTACTAAAAGCCCCCGGCTGGCTGCATGAAGTTTCCTCCACAGCCAACGAGTAACAAAAGAACACTTTTTCTCATTCAATGATGCGGTCATTCTGTGCGAGCGCCAAGCGCAGCGATGGGGTCGAAGGACCTGATTCTGCCTCGTGCATTTCCATGCCCGCGTGCTCAATTGCGTCCAAACCGGCAAAAAATCTATCTAACTTAGGGAATATTTTCGAGCCGCTTCAGTTATATGCAGTAACCACTCCATCGAGCGGTTACTACCCCAATAAAGGAGCAACTAATGAACAAGTTACTCGCATGGCTCATCCATCCCCCTACAAACGGCCCAAGGTCCATGCTCTTTCTCCGTCTCATGGCGGGAGGCGTCTTCTTTTGGGAAGGCATCTTGAAATTCGTCTACACCAATCAAGGTGTCGGACGCTTTACTAAACTCGGCATACCCTTTCCCCACGAAACTGCAATCTTCGTCGGCGTCCTTGAAATCGCCGGAGGACTCCTGTTGCTCTCTGGTCTGGCTACAAGGCTCATCGCAGTCCCCTTCGTCGTCGAGATGATCGTCGCCATTCTCTCCACCAAGATTTCGTTGTATCTCGGCACCTCTCCCCTGCCTCTTCCACCAGCTCTGCCAAAGGTGGGAATCTGGGCCGTCCTTCACGAGATACGATCCGACTACGCGCAAATCATGGTCACTGCTTTTCTGCTAATCAAAGGCCCCGGTAAGTGGTCGCTCGACGCGCTCCTGCAGCGCAGATTCAATCCGGCCGGTGCAGCCGAAGTCGCCCAGCCCGCCGAGTCGTTGGGCGCAGCTTCCACCTTGTCATGGCCGCCGAATGAGATCGGCGCAACTCGCAACCGTCCCACCTCAACTGCCGACCTTGCATGATCCTTGACAAGCGGACCACCCACACGCGCTTGAGGTAAACTGGCTACGCCGTGGCCGATCACTCTGGCGATACCGGATCATTTGAAGAGCTGGCGATGCCCCATTTCGCCAAGCTCTTCAACTTCGCCTGCTGGCTTACACAGGACCGCGCGGCGGCAGAAGACCTGGTACAGGAAACATTCATGAAAGCACTCAAGGGTTTCTCATCCTTCCACCAGGGAACTAACTTCCGCGCCTGGATCTACCGGATTCTGCGCAATACTTTCCTCACCACGCAAACCGGACTCAAAGCCTCGGTCTCCTTCGACTCCGGCGACGATGCACCGGTTGAACCAGTCACGGACGAGACTCCAGAATCGCTTCTGATGGCACGCGTCACTCAGGAGACTATCCAGAGCGCTTTGGAGGAGTTACCGGTGAACTTTCGTGAAGTAATTCTCCTCTGCGACCTCGAAGAGATGAGTTACCTGGAGATAGGCGAAACTCTTAGCATTCCAATCGGCACGGTGATGTCGCGCCTCGCCCGTGCGAGAAAGGCCCTGCGCGCGCTGCTCGAAGCTAACATCGGGAGGGCCGCGCGATGACCTGCGATCTTTGGCGGAATAAGTTAGACGCCTACGTCGATGAGAGCCTTTCGCCAGAAGAGTTATCCGCCGTCGAGGACCACCTGCGTGCTTGCCACTCATGTACAGCCGATGCGCTTGCCCGCTTGCAGCTGAAGCGCGCCACTCGGGCCGCCGCGGCACGCTATACACCTTCACCCGAGTTCCGCCTGCGTATTTCGCAGAGCCTTCACAAGAGTCGCAAACCGCTCCGCGTATTTTCATGGCTACCTAAGCTGGCAGCGGCGGCTCTTGTGCTTGTCTTCGTCTCTATCTCGGCTACCATGTGGATGCAGCACGAGACGCGCGCTCAAGTTATGGCCGAACTACTCGACCTGCATGTGGCCACCTTGGCCAGCGCTAATCCCGTTGATGTTATCTCCACCGACCGGCACACCGTGAAGCCATGGTTCCAGGGCAAACTCCCGTTCACTTTCAATCTTCCGGAACTCGCTAACTCTTCCTTCACACTGCTAGGCGGCAAACTCATCTACTTCAACCACAGCCCCGACGCGCAACTTCTCTTCGCCCTGCGCAAGCACCAACTCTCCGTCTTTATACTTCAAGACCAACCGGCTGGCTCTCTGCCGCAAGCCGGATTCACGACATCCAGCTTGAAGGGCTTCAGTGTGGAGACCTGGGGCCGAGCTGGCCTGCGCTATGTTGTCATCGGCGACACCAGCCCAGCCGACATCCACGCCCTCGCCGATCTGTTGCGAGCGGCCGCGGGCTCATAATGCAAGACCTTGCTGTCCGGCTAGACGGCTAGGTGCTCCAGGATCTTGTTCTTGAAACTTGGAAAAATACCAACCAATAGCACAAAATGCGAGCGCTGAGTCTCGCTTTCGCATCTACTCATCAGGAGCCGTTCGCGATGATGAGATTGCTTCTCCTCTGCCTGCTGGGATGCGGCGCTTTACCGGCGCAACAGATTCCAGCGGCCACCGAGCTGCCTGGCAGCCCCTTCTTCATTAAGCAGACGTGGGTCATCGGCGGTGTGGGCAACTGGGACTATCTGACGATGGACCCGGCAGCTCAGCGGCTCTACATCGCGCATGGCCCCCAGGTGCAGGTAGTGGACGTGGAGACAGGGCAAGTGGCAGGGGCGATCTCCGGCCTGCGCGAGGCCCATGACATTGCTCTCGACGACGCCGGCGAGTTCGGTTACATCAGCGATGGACCAGCCGACGAAGTGAAGGTCTTTGACCGCCGCACGCTCGCGGTTGTCGCAACCATCGCCACCGGCCCTGCGCCGCGCGCCCTAGTCTATGAGCCGCAGAACAAGCTGCTCCTTGCCGTCTGCGCCAATCCTCTCACGGAGAACACCGCGCAACAGAACGGTGGCCAGGCAAGAAAGACTGCCAACGCATCCGGCCGCACTCCCGCGCGCAACGTGCCCCCGCAGACGGCGGCTGGCGAGCAGATCAAGTCTTCGATCACCGTGATCGATGCCGAGACGCGGCAGCCGCTGGGAGCAATCCTGATGCCCGGTCGGCTGGGATTTGCCGAGACCGATGGTCGCGGCCAGGTCTTTCTCAACGTCGTAAGCCGTAATCAGATTGCCCGTCTCGATGCGCAGTCGATTGCGGTGCTGCTTGGCAGGCCGGCAGACAAAGCCGATGTCGCGCAAACTGCGGTGAATCAGCCAAGCAATGCCGCGCCCGATTCCGCAAAGGAAAATGTCGTGCCGCAGATGCTCGATTGGAGCCATGAGTCCAGCCTGCCCAACTCTGCTGAAAATCGTATGAGCCTCTTTCATCTTGGGCCTGATTGCCGGGAACTCAGCGCCCTGGCCGTCGATGGCGCTCACATGCGGCTGTTTGCCGCCTGCGGCAACATGAAGATGGTGGTGCTGAATGGCGGCACGGGCGAGCAGGTAACGTCGCTCGCCATCGGCCCCGGCGCGGAGGCGATAGGTTATGACGCTGGCCGCGGGCTGATCTACACCGCCAATGGTGGCGCTCAGGGCACGCTCACCATCATTCGCCAAGATGTCACCGACACCTACTCCGAGATTCAAAACCTCGCTACTCGTCAGCGTGCCCGGACCCTGGCCGTGAATTCGGCGACGGGTCAGGTCTACCTGGTGACCGATCTTCTTGGGGTCAAACTGGATCAACCGGGGAGCATCGGCACGCTCAGAACAACACCGGTGAGGGGCAGTTTCCAGGTACTGGTGATTGGCAACTGAGACCAATGTATCCCTGCACTCAAGCGGCTCAATGTATTCATCTTCAATATGCTTGGTTAAGATAGAGCCATGAGTCTCAAGGGAAAGATCGTTTTCGTTACCGGTGCCTCGGCCGGCATTGGCGAGGCCACGGCGCTGGCCTTCGCCGCGGAGGGAGCGCGCCTTCTCCTGGCTGCCCGTCGCGCCAGCAAACTGGCTGAGGTCGCCGCAGTTGCCCTCCAACGCGGAGCCGAGGCCGTGCACATGATCAGCCTTGATGTGCGCGACCGCCAAGCCGTTCAAGAGGCTCTCAGTACGCTGCCCGCGGAGTGGGCGCAGATTGACGTGCTCGTCAACAACGCCGGACTCAGCCGCGGCCTGGAGAGGCTCTACGAGGGCAACATTGACGACTGGGAAGAGATGATCGACACCAATGTGAAGGGCTTGCTCTATGTGACTCGCGCCGTGGTGCCGGGGATGGTCGAGCGGGGGCGCGGCCACGTTGTCAACTTGGGTTCTGTGGCGGGTGAGATGACGTACCCCAACGGCGCGGTCTACTGCGCCAGCAAAGCTGCCGAGCGGGCCATCAACGACGGACTGCGCCAGGACGTTCTGGGTACGCCTGTCCGTGTGACTAGCGTGGACCCCGGCATGGTCGAGACCGAGTTCAGCCTGGTGCGCTTTCACGGCGACCAGGAGCGTGCGGCCAAGGTTTACAAAGGCGTCAAGCCACTCACTCCGGAAGATGTAGCCGAGGTTATCATCTGGACCGTGAATCGGCCCGAGCATGTGAACATCGCGCGCGTGGTGCTGACCACGGTGCATCAGGCCAACGCACTGCTCGTTCACCGCGAGGCCTAGCCGCGGACGGGGAATCGTCCGCAAAACTTTGGCACAATCTTAGTCCAGCGCTTTAATCTGTCCTTCGATCTGGGCCAAAGCGGCCTCAAGGGCTATGCGCCGCACCGGCTGAGAAGTCCTTTGCCCGAGAATATTCTCTCGTTGCAAATTGAGCATCTGTTTCTGACGTTCTCGTTCGGTGCGCGCATATTCGGCTCGGCGTCGCATCTCCTCGGTTACGAAATTATTTCCGGCGACCCCGGCGAGCGATTTATGCCCGATGGGACGATTGCCGGACCCGACCTCCGGTTGTTGCAAGGCACTTGCCATCTGCTCCTCCACGGATTTACTTTCTTGAACCACGAGACCTATCTTCATTCTACGGGTCTTTGGCCGCGTTGCGTCCCGCGAAATGGACCGGCGCACCCGCAATGCAATGGAGGATTTCCCGTGCATAATTGGCAAATTTCGTCGTTTGGCATTGATTCTTTGGAGTTTGTGGAGCGCCCAGCCCCCCAGCCGGGTCCCGGTGAAGTGCTGATCCGCGTCCATGCGATTTCCTTCAACTATCGCGATTTGCTGATGGTGAAGGGGCTTTACAACCCCAAATTGAAGCTGCCGCGCATTCCCTGCTCCGACGGCGCCGGTCAAATTTCAGCAGTCGGCGAGGGTGTAACCGCCTGGAAGCCGGGCGACCGCGTGGCCGGCATCTTCATGCAGAACTGGCTGGACGGTCCGCCCACTCCGGCCAAGGTCAAAGGCGCCCTGGGCGGCGACATCGACGGCATGTTGGCCGAGTACATTGTCCTCAAGGAGGCCGGTCTGGTGCGGTTGCCCGCACATCTGAGCTTTGAGGAAGCCGCCTCGCTGCCTTGCGCCGCCGTCACCGCCTGGAACGCGCTGGCTACCGGCAACCTTAAGCCGGGGGCAACGGTTTTGATTCAGGGAACCGGCGGAGTCTCGATCTTTGCACTGCAACTGGCGCGGATGATGGGCATGCTGGTGCTGGGTATCAGCAGCTCCACAGCCAAATTGGAGCACGCCCGCTCGCTCGGCCTGGACGCCTGCCTGAACTACCGCGAAACCCCTGCCTGGGACCGCTGGGCGCTGGATCAGACCGGCGGCGAGGGTGTGGACCTGGTGGTCGAGGTGGGCGGCGTGGGCACGCTACCCCGCTCTCTCGGTGCGCTCCGCATGGGCGGTGTCATTGCCCAGATCGGCGTGCTCACGGGACCATCTGAGACGCTGCCTCTTCCTCTCATCCTCCACAAGCAGGCTCGCATTCAGGGCATCTACGTCGGCTCGCGCAAAGATTTCGAGGAGATGAACAAGGCCATCGCTTTGGCCCAGTTGCACCCCGTTGTCGAAAGCTTTCCCTGGTCCAAGGCTCGCGAAGTCCTGACTCGTCTGGAAGCAGCTTCGCACTTCGGCAAGCTGGTGCTAACCGTGGAGTGACGGGCGGGTCAAGAAGCACCGGTACGGTTTCAGTCGGCGAATGCTTGGCCGCCAGCGGGTCGAAGAAGAACCCGCTGGCGACCGAGCTGCTTGAGCCGTCTAATGAGAGGTGAAGGTGCAAACCACCCCCGTGTTGGAATACGGATTGCCAGCAACGTCGGTCAGGTACCAGCCTTCAGGGCTAGCCGTTACCAGATCGTACATCGTGGCCGCAATCAGTGCCGCCGCCGGCGTCAGGTAGGCCGTCGTGTGGTCCGTCGAGAAGGTGATGGTGGTTGGCACCATGGCCTGCGTGTAATGGGTGCGCAGGTAAATGTGGTTCGTATCGATGAGCACCGGGTTCATCGCCTCACTGAAGATCACCGAGAGCCCCGGTGTAGCGTCACTCACTCCGGTCGCGCCGTTGACTGGAGTAGTTGCCGTGACGGTTGGATTGGTCCAGTCGAAGCTCGATCCTGTGGTGAAGGTGCTGGCGACCGGAGTAATGAGATTGCCGTTATAGTCTGTAGCGCCGGCAATGTTGTAGGTGTAGGTGGTGTTCGGCTGCAAAGCATACGGCAACTGCACCGTCACCTCGGTGTCGCCAATCTCCTGGTAGACGGCGATCGGTATCGGGCTGCCGCCGCTTGGAGTGAGAGTGATGCTGCTCAGCGAGTTTTCCGCCAGAGGCTCACTGAAAAGTAGCCCAAGGCTGGTTCCATTCCACGGGCCATTGTTGGTGTTTAGCGGCGCGTTGGTGAAACCGTTAGGCGGGTTAGCCGCAACCAGCGTGGGTCCGGTGCTGCTTGCGCCGCCGCCGGTATCAAAGTAGGCGTAGTTGCCGTTCTCCCCGTTGCCCGTGAGATCGACGGCGTTTTCGCACTGGTAATAGAACTCGGAGTTGGCAGTTAGAGCCGAGGTGGGCTTCATGGTGACTGCCAACAGATCCGAAGCGAAGTTATAGGTCACCGGAACCAGCGCGTTGGTCGTGAAACTCCAGACATAGGTGCCCGACGAGGTAATGCTGCTCGGATCCATCGGCTTCGAGCTGAGGCAGGTGAACGATGCGTTGGTGCCAACCCCGGCTTGCCCAGAGGCAAAATCGAGTGTGACATTTGCGCTTGTGAAGTCGGGCAAAGCCGCGGTGGTGAATTGCGTGGTCGTTGCCGCAAATACGTTGCCCGCGTAATCTAGAAGTCCGCTGACGCTGACTTGGACGTTGCTCGATGGCGGCAGCGGATTGACTGGGTAGAAGTTGGCGCCGACGGCATCGCTATTGACGTAGTTGTAGGACCATGTGCCTGGAATAGAGACGCCGCCGCTGGTAATGGCCACACTGGTCGAATTGATCGTGGTAAGGTCCACGGGCTTCGAGAATTGAAGGCGGATGTAAGCGTTGGTGCCCACATTCACCGAGCTGTTAGGTGGTCCGACCGTCACTGTACCGGAGGTGCTGTCCGGGCCGGCCGTAGTCTCGAAGGTAGTCGTCCAGCAACTGCCCTGAGCCGCAACTCCATTGGTCCCAAGGACCGAAGTGTTGTCGCACTCGTAGTAGTAAGTGGACGGGCTGAACGCCGCATTAGTCTTCAGGCGAACCACAGTTGGAGATATCTGCGTAATCGTCTCTGCAAGGTTGCCGTTGAAGTACACGTTGTTGGCGGTTAGAGTCGCCGCATTGATCGGCAGGCTGTACTGGATGTCAACTTCAGCGTTGGTTGGCACGTCGGTCGAACCATAGGCTGGACTGACCGCGACAATCTCCGGCGAAGCCGTGGCGGGATTCGCGGCGGCAACGGTATAGAAGTAGCTGCTGTTGGCGTCGAGAGCATCGCCATTCACATCCAGCACACTCCCTGATAGGAACCATTGCACCGTCGCGCCGTTCGGGATCGGAACGCTGGGCGTGAACTGCACTTCATAGCCGCTGGCCACCGATTGCACGGTCCCGGAGTAGACCTGCCCGTTCACGGTGACAATCAAATTGCCCGGCAGCGTGGCAGCATTGACTTGGCGATTGACGTAGAGCGTCAGTAACGTATCGGTTGGAACACCGGATGCATTCCATGTCGGACTCACATTGCTCACGCTGCCATTGCCTGTGGCGGGGTTGGTTGCGGTGGTGAAGGTGCTGGTATAGTTGTTGGCCAACATATCGCCCGACTCGTCGGCGACTCCGCCTGCCGGCAGCGCAATGGTATAAGTCTGGCCGTTATTCAGAGCGCCCACGCTGAAGGTCATTGTGCGCCCGTCTGCCGACAAGGTTACACTGCCGTTGGTTTCGAGGTCTTGGCCGGCGTAGAGTTGCGTGTTGTAGCCGCTTGTAGTGCCGGGATTGACCGACTTGTTGAATGTGACAGAGACCGGCAGATCGTGACGAACATTAGTGGCGCCGCTTGCCGGGTTCACCGAGACCACTGTCAAGTGCGTGGTATCCGGCGAACTGAGACTTACAGTGAAGTACACCAGTTCCAGCGAATTGCAGATACCGCCCTGGAAGACATCGCCCAGCACATCGGTAGGTCCGCCACATTCGCCAACAGCAATCTGCGCTCCGGCTGGATACGGACTAATTGGAGTGAAGGTGACTTGGTTACCGCTCACCGCATAGGTTCCAGCGATGCCGCGTCCGCTCTTCCAGATATCCATGACCTGGAGCGTATTGCTGTTCACCGTTGTCGGGTCCAGAATCTGGCTGAACGTGAGGATGATTGGCTGAGTGGCCGCCACACCGGTCGCTCCGCTGACAATATTGGAGCTGGTGAAAATAAGCCCGCCGCTGGACGCTGCGCTGCCGGTCGTAAAGGTGGAATTAGAAGCTACGACCACGTTGCCGTCAACGTCCGTCAAACCGGTAACCTTCACCGTATAAGTGGTGTTCCCCAACAAGGCGCTGGCTGGGGTAAAAATGAGTGTCTGAGAGTTAGGCACGCTCACATTTCCCGCCACTGTACTAGCGCCGTTCAGCAGTTGGATCGAACTTTGGCTCCAACTGGTGACATCGATAGGCGCGCTGACGGAGACGATGACCTGGGCGTTCAATGGAATACCCGTAGCTCCGCTCACCGGACTGACTGTAACAGTTGGACCCGTGCTAACCGCGCCGCTGCCGGTGTAGAAATATTCGGTGGCGCCATTGCCGCTGTTGCCGTCTTGATCTTGATAACTGCAGCAAACCTGGAAATAGTAACTGGTGTTCGGAAGCAGCGGAATCTGCGGTTGCAGGGTAACTTCCAGCCCGTTGGCCGACGGAGTAATAGTAAGTGGAATCCACTGCGCGGTGTCGCTCAGATACATCTGGAAGTTGCTGCTGTTGACCGTAATCGGATTGAGAGGCTTGTTGAATATCATCTTTGGAACCACGTTGGTTCCGACCGTCGAGTTATACGGCGGATCGTAGCTGACTATTGACGGACCGCTGACATCGTAAGTTGCGCCCGTGGTGAAGCTGTTAGTCACAGGGGCAACGGGGTTGCCTGCGGGATCCTTTACGCCCGCAATGGTCATCTTGTAAGTAGTGTTCGGCGTTAGCGGCGTCTGCGGTATAAGTTGCAGTATGGTGTTGCCCGCGCTCAGCAGCGGAGAGGTCAGCACCGTTGTACTGCCTGCCGACAGAACGACGCCGCCGAGAGTATTGGGATCGATGGGTGCCGAGAACTGCGCTTCAACTACAGCGTTGGTTCCCAGCCCGATTGAGCCGCTCAATGGATTGAAGACGACGACCGTAGGAGCAGTCGATGCGGCGGCAAATTCGGCGTAGAAGTTAATCACCTCGCCCTGCACTTGATTGCCGGCCAAGTCCGTGCCGTTTGGCACATTCAAAGAATACTCGCGGCCAGCGGCCAGCGGCGCGGTTGGCGTCAGATAGGCAACCGACTGGCTCGCGTTCCAGCTAAGCGTGGCGGCTACAGGAGCGCCCAGCAGGGTGTCATAGATGTAGAAGCTGCCGGGGCTGAAGGTAGTAACATCCATCGATTCGCTGAACTGAATCGTGATCGATGAGTTAGTCGGGATACTCTCATTGCTCGTGACGCTGGTCCACACGATCATCGGCGCCGTGAGGTCCGGCCCCGGCGACGTCTGGAAGTTGGAAGTGAAAGTGATGGGGTGGCCAACCTGATCGAGAACGCCGTTGAAGCTCATAACCAGATTGGTGTTCGCCGGCAGAGGAGCATTGGGCACAAAGTCCACCCTGCTGTCATTGGAGTTGAACCAATAGCTGCCCGCCAGTGGTGTGCCGCCGCTGGTCACCTTGAAGGTGTTGCTGTTGACGCTCACCGGGTCGATGGTCTTGTTGAAGACTACGCCTGGCTGTACGTTGACGCCTATATTTCCTGCGCCATTGTATGGCACCGCGCTCAGAATGACAGGCAGTGTGGTGTCGGCAGCAATGCCTGTGTACTCCCACCAATTGGTGGAGGTGGCAGCCACGCCGGTTGCGCTTTGCACCCCGGCGGTCACGTACACGTAGATATAGTCATTGGCGTTCATATTGCTCGCTGGCACGATGCGCACCTCGTTTGGTTGCGGCATCGAGTATGTTCCGGCAAGGGGTGCCCCGGTGTTGCTGTCGTAGAGGTAGATGTTGGTGCTCGTTATCGTCGCCGGATTGAGCGGAGTGTTGAACTGAATGTCGAAGATCGTATTGAGCGCGACGGGGTTGGTGTAGGCTGCCGGAGACGACACTTGCACAGTTGGCGTAAGAGAGTTGGTGTTCGTGGCAACGTAGAAGTATCCCGAGGTTGTATTGATGTTCAAGTTATAAGTAGCATCGGTCAGGTGGTTGGTGGTCCACCACTGGATCAGTGCGCCGGGAGTGAACGGGGAACTGGGCGTGAATTCAAGAGTGTATCCGTTGTCCAGCACCTGCACCGTGCCCAGAACAGCCACGTTATTCTGTGCGACCTGGAAGCCTGCACTGGCGCTGGCCGAGTTGATCGGCAGATTGGCGAAGATCGTGATAGGCGAGTTGACGCTGATGCCGTTGCTGCCGGTTCCTGGCCGTGCGCTGATCACCGATCCATTGGTGCTCGAATCATTCTGGCTGGTGATGAACTGACTGCTGAAGTTAGCCAGCGCGTTACCGGTCCAATCCGTCAGGTTGCTATTCAGAATCGCGGTCATGGTGTTGCTGCCCGGCAATGGGTAGCAAGTGAACGACAGCGTCGAGTTATCCTGTGATCGCGAGTAACTGCTGCACAACGGGCTTTGAGAGTAGTCCGCGAACAAAGCGAAATCGCCAGAGTTGATCGTGCCTGGATTGACGGAGCGGTTGAATGTGGCTACCACCGGAGCCCGCAAGCCGACGTTGGTTGCATTGGCGGCTGGCGTGAATGCGATCACCTGGAATGGCGTGGTGGGCGCTATGGCCGTTCCGCCTGTTGTGAAGTTCGTGAGCTGAGTATTGCAGGCGCCTGCGCTATCTCCGGCCATGTCGTAGGGTCCGCCGCACGCGCCAACCCAGATTTGCGTGTTGATCGGAAACGGGCTATCGGCAGTGAAGATCACTTGGCTGCCATTCACCTGGTAACTGCCCGCCACTTGCTGGTTGCTATTCCAACCAACCGTGACCGGCAGGGTAGTGGAATTAACCGTTGCCGGATCGAGCGCATGATTGAAGTTGAGCGTGACGGTTGTGTTGGTGACCACGCCGCTCGCGCCGTTGGCAGGAGTGGCACTTGTCAGCGACAAACCGCCGGTGAAGCTGGCCCCGCAGGTCTGAATGCTGGCTTGCAGGCGGAAGGCTTCATAGGCGTTCTCTGTCGAACCCCAACCGAGCGCGAGCGTATTCGTCCCGCTCACCAGATAACTCGAAACGTTGATATTCAACGGAGAGAGGCTGCTGTCGTCGCTGAGATTGCCCATGATGGCCTCCCCATTGATTGCCAGCAGTCCGTTGTCGTCGATAGACATGCCACCAACCAGGCAAAGGTTGGCCGTGCTGCCAGTTACATTGAAAGTTGTGGAATAGACGCCAAACGTATTTCCGGTAACGCTGTTCGGATTGATATTAATCCAATCTGAATTAGGCCCGTTGGCTTCCCATCCGCTATACCATCCTGCATCCCCCGGTCCCACAACCAGAAGCGGCTGCGGCGTTCCCGGTGCGGAGAAGGTGCTTTCCGAAGGCGTGGTCGAAGTCGGCACCACAACCCAGTGCACGTCAGCGGTGTTGTTCGTAGTAATAAGACTTCCGGCCGCGTTCAGGCCCGTCGAAACAACAATTGGCGCAACGGAGGTCGAAGTCGTGAAGGTGCTGGTGAAGTTTGTGCCGACGTTGCCCACCAGGTCGCTGTATCCGTTCACTTCGACGGTGTACTGCGTATTTCCCAGCAAGGAGTCGGTCGGAACAAAGGTAAGTGTCACAAGGTCGCTGGCCAGCGTGACCGTTCCGGCGATGGCCGATCCGCCCAACGGCACAATCTGGATCACATCGACAATGGACGGATTGATGGGTGAGTTGAAGTGGACCACGACCTGAGCGTTCAGCGGCACGGCGGCGGCGTTGTTAGCTGGAGAAACCGAGGCAACCTGCGGCGCAACAAGATCAGAACCTGCGCCGGTGGTGAAATAAGTGTCGATGCCGTTTAGATAGTTGCCGTCCGCATCGTAATTGCCCCAAGCTTGATGAAGGTCATAGTAGGTGTTGGGCAACAGCGGTACGGCCGGGGTGAAGGTGGCGCTCAATCCATTAGCGGCAACATTGATTGTGCCGAGTAGGTACTTGCCGCTGTCGGCGTTGTAGAGCTCTAACGTGCCCGTGTTGATGTCGATGGGGTCGACTGGTTTTGAGTAAGTCACCATGGGCGCAATGTTGGTGCCGATGCCGGTTTGGTAGTTCGAGACGTTGCTGCTCGTGTAGTTTTGCGCGTTGTCGGGACCGCTACCCGTGGTGAAGGTGAATGATCCGGCGGTCAGCGCGTTGCCGGTCGTATCGGCCAGAGGCGCGCCATAGCTCACTGTATAAGTCGTGTTTGACTGCAACGGCGCCGTGGGAGTGAAGGTCAGAATCGTACCTGGTCCCCATGAGCAGCAGTTGGCATCGCTGTTCCAACTGAAGCTTCCTGCCACGGCTGTTCCGCCGCTGCTGACGGTCAGCCCGCCCTGGGTCGACTGATTCATATCCGTGCTGAACTCAAGCTGAACGGAAACGTTGGTGCCGACCGTGCTCGATGCGGGCGGATTCGCCGCCACCACCGTGACCGGCGTGATGTTTGCTGTGAAGACAGTGTAGAGAGGCTGCTCGTAAGTGTTGAATGTGTTGCCCGTCGCGTCCGTAATGCTGTTTGTTAGTTCGAAGTAGTAAATGGAATTGACGGCCAGCAGAGCGCTGGGTGTAAATGTCAGCACGCGGCCCGTGGCGTCTAGGTTGACGGTGCCTGTCACTGCAATCGAGCCCTGGTTCTGATTGCTGGTCAGGTACAACAACACGGAGTTGGTCGTGATTGTGGCGCGGTTCATGGGCTGGCCGAAGACCGCAATGATATTGCTGTTGATGGGCATGCCGACGGAGTTCGCTCCGGGGCTTAACGAGATCAGCGAGGGCGGCGATATGGTGGCGGGCTGCACAGTGAATCCTCCCGGAATACTTTCCACCTCTGACCCTGTGGTCACGACCACCTCGTACGGATGGAGACCAGCCGTCGCGGCGATGCTGAGCGTTGCGGTCAAGCTGGTGGTGCTATTCACCTGCACCTGAGTCACGGTGATTGACACACCACTTCCGACGTTGACCTTGGTGGTAGCTCCCCAATTGGTGTATGCGCCGATGAGAGTGACCTGTACGGTCGAATTCGGCACGCCAATATTCGGATTGATCTGCGTAACGGTAGAAGTGCCAGCCGTTAAGCTGAATCCATTGCTCAGCGTCAATGTCTGGCTGCCCGTCGTGATGATGATATTGCTACTACCTATAGGAGCGTTGGAAGCGATTGTGATGTTAGCAGTCAACTGAGTGGCGCTGCTCACCGTAACGAAATTCACGGTGATTCCCGAGCCGAAATTTACGGTAGAAACGCCCTGCTGGAAGTTTGTGAACGCGCCATCAATGACGACATTGGCTGTCGATCCCTCTTGAGCGCCACTCGGTGAGGCAGAGACCACCGCCGGTATGCCGGCCAGCACGCTGAAGCCGCCGTTCATCGCAGCAGTTTCCGATCCCGTCGTCATTGTCACATTGCGTGAGCCAAGTGCAGCGGTGGAACTGATGGTAAGATTCGCAACTGCGTCGGTCGCATCGCTCACAGTCGTTGAGTTGACCGTAATGCCTGCGCCGAAGTTGGCTATGCTGCTTCCGTTCACGAAGTGCGTGTACAACCCGGTCAGGCTGACGTTGAGGTTTGTCGTGCCCTGATTGCCGGTTGGCGGGCTCAAAGCTGTTAGTAGCGGGCTGCCGTTCACGGTAAATCCGCCGAGGATGGTGGCCGTTTCTCCGCCCGTGGTAAGAGTCACGTTGTAGGCGCCCATCACCCCGGAACTGGGAATCGAAATGGCGACGGTGGCCTGGAGCGCGCTCGTGACCGTGATTCCAGTTACCGTGATGCCTCCGCCGAACGCCGCCGTGGTGACGCCGCTGGCAAAGTTCGTCTGGCTGCCGGTGACGGTCACGTTGAACGATGTGCCTTGCGTGCCACTCGCCGGACTCAAGTTGGCGATGGCGGCCGGGCCCACAGTCACGCTGAAAGCGTTAGCCAGTGATGCAACTTCGCTTCCTGTGGTAACCGTGACACTGCGATATCCCAGTGTCGTCGTCGGTTGCACGGTGATGTTTGCCTGCAGCGAAGTTGTGCTGAGCACCGCCACCGAGTTGACAGTGATGCCGGTGCCGAAGTTGGCTATCGCGCCATTGGCAAAGTGCGTGAACCGCCCAGTTACTGTGACAGTTTCCGTCGATCCTTGTGCCCCGCTCGAAGCCGTTACCGAGAGCAACACCGCCGGAGATTGCATAATGCTAAAGACATTGATCCCCGTGGCAACTTCGCCCAAAGTGGTCGCGGTCACCGAGACCTGGCCTATCGCCGCGTTGTCGGGAATGGTGATATTGGCGCTGATCGAGGTCCCCGAAGTCACGGTGAAGCTGTTAATCAAAATGCCGGGGAATGTGAGTTGCGTGACTCCCTGCTGCCAATTGGTGTTGCTACCACTAATGGTCACCGCGAGCGTTGCGCCCTGCCCAGCGGTCGCCGGATTCAAGCCGGTGAGAGCGGCCAGGCCTACCGTGACGTTAAATGCGTTGGCGAATGAAGCAACTTCACTTCCCGTGGTGACCGTGACGCTGCGATATCCCAGAGTCGTCGTCGGTTGCACGGTGATGTTTGCCCGCAGTGAGGTTATGCTCGACACGGTAATTGAGTTGACAGTAATGCCCGTCCCGAAGCTGGCCGTGGTCCTGCCGCTGGCAAAGTGCGTGAACCGCCCGGTTACAGTGATAGTCTCGGTCGCCCCTTGTGCCCCGCTCGAAGCCGCTACCGAGAGCAACACCGCCGGAGATTGAGTGATAGTAAAGACGTTGACCCCCGTGGCAACCTCGCCCAGAGTGGTCGCGGTCACCGAGACCAGGCCTGTCACCGCGTTGTCGGGAACGGTGATATTGGCGCTGATCGAGGTCGGCGAAGTTACGGTGAAGCTGTTAATCAAAACGTTGGGGAATGTAAGTTGCGTGACGCCCTGCTGCCAATTGGTGTTGCTACCATTGATGGTCACCGCAATGGTTGCGCCCTGCGCAGCGGTCGTCGCCGATACGCTGTTGATAGCCGCCGGTCCAGGACTGATGTAGACGGCATTCTGCAGGCTCAATATCTCTGAGGCGGTGCTCACCGTCAGGTTGTAGTAGCCGGGGTTGGTTGTGGGCTGCACATATCCATTCGCCGTTATCGACGTATCCCCTGTGACATTGATGTTGGTAAGCGTGATCCCTGCACCATACGAAACCGTGGGTGGGTTCGTCAGCCACCGCGTTCCCTGGCTCAGGATGGTGAACACGGCGCTGCCTTGCTGCGGAATTGAAGACGGTCCTGAAGACAGCAACACAGCTGTGCCCGCCTGCACCACGAAGCCGTTCGTGATGCTGCCGATCTCTCCCGCCGTCATAGCGCTCGCACTGGTCGGCCCAAGTGGCGCAAGAGCCGGCAAAACGAGCGTAAGGGTGGCGTCTGTGTAGCTGTTCACGACCGTGCCGCTCACCACAATGCCGGCACCGAACTGGAAGGTTGTAGTCCCGTCCCAATGCGTGTTCTGGCCGGTGACTTCCACGGTGACTGTGTTGCCCTGCGAGGCGGTGTTGGGCGTGATGGCCGAGATCAGCGCCTGGCTTGCAATAACTGAGAAGCCCGCGCCGCTAGTTGCAGTTCCATCGGTGGTTGCAATAACGCCGCTCCCGCCCAGCGTGGCCTGTTGGTCGATGCTGATGCTCTGTGTCGCGATAGTCGGACCAAGAATCGTTGGCGACCCGTTAGCCGTGATGCCGGGACCGAAGTTGAAGGCCGTCGAGCCATCGAAGTTGGTGAACTCACCGATGATGTTGACGGTGAGGTTCTGTGCACCTTGCATCCCTGAGCCTGGATCGACGACGCTTAAAGTAGGAGCGGCTGTAGCCACACTGAACTGAGCGCTATCGACCTCCTGTGGCGAAACGGAGTTGGTAGTCAAAGTCAGGTTGCGCACCGAAGCAGTTACTGACATGCTGATGGTGATGTTAGCCAGCGCTGTGGTCGGGTTGATCACCTGGAAGGAATTCAGCGTGATGCCGGGCGCAAAGCCAGTCAGAACGGTCCCCGAAACCGGATCAGGATCCCATTGCGTATTCGCGCCGTAGAAGGTCACAGTGAAACTCTGGCCGGGAGTTCCTGACGACGGCGATTCATACCATATATAAGGAGTCGGCGGCAGCGGCACTTCGACTAGGAAGATCCCCGTAAGCACCTGCGTTCCGTTCTGCACTTGAACTGTCCGGTAACCGGTTTGGGCGGTAGCGCCGATGTTGATCACGGCTTCGATCTGAGTTGCGTTTTCGACCTGGTATGACGTAACCGTGATGCCGGGACCGAAGTTGATCGCGGTGTCCGTCTGATCCCAATTGGTGTCGAGGCCATTGATGGTCACTTCGAGCGAGTTCGTTCCAGGTTGAGCGTTGTTGGGGCTGAGGTAGGTGATCACGGGCACGCCACCTGTCACCACGAACGCGCTGCTATCCGTCAGTGCCTCGCCCGCAGTGACCATATCGATCGAGCGCGGCCCCAGATTGGCGCTGGGCGAGATGCTCAGATCGACCGTGGCGCTAGTGGAACTGTTGATCATCACGGAGTTGATGACGAGATCGGAACCCGCGCCGGCAATCCAGAATTGGGTAGCATCCTGTGCCCAGTGTGTAGACGAGCCGGTAATTGTGAACACCACCTCCTGTCCCTCGTTTCCGGTCGCAGGCGCAATTTGGCTGATGATCGCCGCACCGGGAATAATCGCGAACGCGTTGTAGGAGATGATCTCGCTACCGGTGGTGGCGCCGGGTGGGCAAGGGTTGGCGGAGTTGATCATATACGCGCAGGGAACCTGAGGCGTGATCACGGTAACCGTGCGGCTACCCGTGTAAGAGAGTGGATCGATGCTGATATTGGCCATCAGATCGCTCTCATCCATGAAGCTCACGCTGTTCACCGTAACGCCCGTGCCGAAGGTGGCTGTGCTTAGGTTGCTGAAGTGCGAGGCCTGGCCGACGAGTTGAACATTCAAATTCTGAACGCCCTGCGCGGCCCGACTGGGAATAGCTGCATTGAGCGAAGCAGCGTGGAAGATGACCGTGAAGGCAAGCTGCTGGCTTGCCACTTCGCCCAATGTGGTCAAAGTAACTGTGTGATAGCCCACAGTTGAAGAACTCGAAATCGTGATCGGCACCGTGACGCTGGTCGGACTGTTGACTGTGATCGTCCCTACGCTCATGCCGGAGTCGTTGAAGTTGGCCTGCGTAACGCCCGCAATGAAGTTTGTCGCCGAACCCGTAATTGTCACCGTCACGGTCGTTCCCTGCACGCCTGAATTCGGTGTGACCGCGGTGATTGCTTCCGCTCCCTGCACAACGCACAAGGCTCCAGCCGTGCCAGTCTCTTGCTCAGTTCCCGTAGTTACGGTGAGGATATGGCCACATGGCGAGCCGGAGTCGACATTGGCGTTGGGACTTATCGTGACATTCGCGATAAGGTTGTTGGAGTCGATCACGTTGATCGAGTTCACCGCGATGTCTTGATTGAACGCCGCCGTCGTGGTCGGACCCCAGTTGGTAAAGCGTCCCAGAACCTCGATATTCAATGTGGCACCTTGCTGCGTTCCGCTCGGCGAGATGGCCAGCAGCGTGGGCAAACCTTCTTCGACGTCAATCGCCGGTTGCAAGGTGACGACTTCGCCGTCGCTGATTATCGTGAGCGCGGCGTAGCCAATCGGCGCGCTTGAAGTCACAGTGATCTGAATGATGGCCGTGGTCGGACTGGTGATCGTAACGCTATCGGTCAATACACCCGCACCGAAGCTGGCCGTGGTTTCGCCCTGCATCCAGTTCGTGCCCACTCCAACGATATTCAGAGTCGCCGTTTGCAGTTGCGAAACAACGTATGGCGTCCCCGATCCGCTCGACACGCCGCAGTAAGTAGCAAAGTTGCCAGTGCAACCCGCAGCAGGCTCTACGCTGACAATCACCGCCGCACTTGGTGTGACGCTGAAGCCGGTGCCGCTGTCGATTTCAGAGCCTGTGAGCATGACGATGCTGTTGCCGCCCACCGGTGCTGTTGGCGAAACAGCAATGGTAGCCGTAGCCGTGGTCGGGCTTGTGACTACTAAGTTCGATACAGTGACGCCTGCGCCAGAAATAACTTGGGTCGTGCCATCCCAATTTGTCAACGAGCCGGCGATCGTGACACTCTCGGTTGCGCCTTGTTGTACGCTCGACGGAACAACACCAACCAAGGACGGCTGTGCCGGTGAATTAACCAGGAAGCCGCCGATTAACTGCTCCGCGCCGGTGTTGATGTAAACGGTCTGCCATCCCGTCGCAGTTGGTGTCGCAACTCCGCCCGCTGCATAGCTGGTTGTAATATTCGCAATCAGATCGGTGGGGCTATTCACGGTGACGCTGTTCAAGGTGATCTGAGGTCCAAAGAGAACCTGAGTCGCGCCCGAGGTGAAGTGCGTGTTCGAGCCGACGAACTCCACATTCGCCGTGGTGCTTTGCAGCGTCTGATAGGGCGATACGCTGATTAGTCCGACAGAAGTGCTGGTCACGTTGAAGTAGGTGGAGACAATCTCTCCGCCCGTCGTCAGGGTGATCGACTGCGAGCCGGTAACGGCCGTCGAGGCAATATTCGCAGTAGCGGTGGCGCTGCTCGGACTATTCACGGTGAAGTTCGTCAGAGTGACGCCTGTACCGCTGACCACCGCCAGAGTGTCCGATTGTGAAAAGTGCGTAAACTGGCCGGTGAAGCTGACGCTGAAGCTATTGGCGACGTCGCCGGAGGGAAGCATGCCGTTGGCGGGACTCATCGTTAAGCTCGGCATAGCAGCGCACACCGAGACCGAAGAACTGACAACCTGGCCGCCAGTGGCCATAGAAAAGCCGTATGTTCCCGCCGGGGTGTTTGCGGCAACGGCAACGTTGAGGGTCGCATCGCTCGCGTCGGTAATCGTAACCCCATTAACGCTGATGCTTCCAACCGCAATCGGATAGAAAGCGGCTGTTGTGGTGCCTTGCATCCAGCCGGTGTTTGAGCCGCTCACAGCAAGCGTCAACTGACTGCCCTGAGGCACGCAACTGGGCGTCACACTTACAATTTGAGCGTTCGTTGGCGTCACCGTAAAAATGAACGGAAAGACTGTCGCAGCGCCTGACGGATTCAAGATGAGATTCGCCGTAAAGCTTGTAACCGCTGCCGTCGGAGTGATGGTGATGTTGACGATCACGTCGCTCGTAGAACTCACGGTGATGGAATTCACCGTGATGTCGCCGTCAAACTGTGCCAGGATTGGGCTTGTCGTGAAGTTTGTGTAGACGCCCACCGGAAGACTCGTATAGGCATTGCCCGTGATCGCGACGTTCAGCGTCTGGCCCTGCTGCCCGGAACTCGGCGTCACTGCGAGTAGCCCCGGCACTGTTCCAATCACCGCGAAGCCATTGTTCAGGGTTGCGATTTCCCCGCCGGTCGAAACCGTCGCGTTCTGCACTCCAACCGCAGTCCCAGAAGGCACGGCAAGCTGGGCCGTCGCGGTCGTCGGACTAGTCACCGTAATGCCGTTCGCGAGAATGCCGCCGGTGAACGATACCTGCGTTGCATCTTGCAGGAAGTGAGTGCCCGTAGCCGTCAGCGTCACAGCAAGGCTGGCTCCCTGCGCCGCCGAGTTAGGGCTGACGCTGAGCAGCGCCGCATTGTTCGCGCCAATCTGGAAGACTGGATTGCCCGATGTTGAGAGCGCCGACGTGGCAAACTCTCCGCCGGTCACCAGCGTGATGGTGCGATAGCCGATGGGCGTCGTGTTGCAGATGGTGATGTTTGCCTGGGCATCGGTCGCGTCGGTGATAGTTAGGGAATTAATGGTGATTCCATCGCCGAAATTGGCATACGTAGTGCCCTGAACAAAATTAGCGCCCGTGGCTGTCAGATCGACATTCATCGTCTGGCCCTGGATGCCAAACGCGGGAGTGACGACGGTAATCGTGTGCGCTTGCGCAGGATCGGCGACCACAAAAGCTGAATTTAGCAGCGCCGTTTCTATTCCCCCGCTCGTCAGCGGTGTTGCGACACTGATGTTGCGTGCGCCGTAGATCGCACTCGAGCCCCCAGTGAGCAATAACGTGGCGTTGATCTGGTTGGCTGAGACCGCCGTAAAGCCGGTCACTGCGATGTCGGAGGGATTAGTATTGTTATTCGTATCGACAAAGGTAATCGTTGATGCCGCGCTGAAATGCGTCCACCCGTTGCCTGCGATGACCACGTTGATTGTTGTGCCAGCGGCTCCCGCCCCTGGTGACACCACGGCTACAGTTGCTGGGGGATTAGTGACTGTCCCTGAACCGGCGAGCGATGCAGTCAGCAATGATCCGCCAGGCGCCGAGTTCGTCACGGCAAGCGAGCCGCTCCGCGTCCCTGTCGCACTAGGAACGAAATCAACATAAATCAGACAAGAAAAGTTGGCTGCGATCACACCTGCGGCGCAGTTGCTGTTGGCGGTAAAGTCTCCGGCTGGAATGAGCGTGAAGCTTTCCGACTCCGTTTCGTGATTGGTCAGCGTGATGGTCTCGGGAGCGCTGCTGGCTCCGACTGACTGTGCGCCGAACGACAGCGACAGTGGCGAAATGGTTAGCGGAGAGGTTCCGGTACCGGAAAGGCTAACCACCTGTGGACTGGTCAGCGCATCGTCATATATCTGGAGCTGACCCGCGCGAACGCCGCCGATAATGGGAGCGAAACTCACTGCCAGGGTGCAGGACGCACCAGCGGCCAAGGCTGATGGTGCCATCGGGCAGCTCGTCGATGTCTGAACAAAATCGCCGCTGATTTGAACGCTCGAGATGTGCACCGGCACGTTCGTGCCATTGGTGACTGTGATCGTCGCGGAGGAACTGGTGGCGCCCACGGGTGCCGAAAAAGTGGCGATGGATGCCGGCGAAACGGTCACCGGTGCATTGCCGGTGCCGATCAGGCTAATCGTCTGCGGGCTGCCGGCGGCATCATCGGTAATGCTCAGCGTGGCTACTCTACTTCCCGATCCGCTGGGCGCAAAGGTCAGCATCAACGTGCAGCTGGCGCCTGCCGGCAGCGCCGAGGGTGCGGTGGGACATGATGTCGTGACCGCGAAATCGCCGCTGTTAGCACCCGAAATAGTGGCCGAAGAGATATGCAGCGGAACACTCTGTTCATTAGTCAGCGTCACCGGGATGGCCGCGCTGGTCGTACCAACATACTGGGACGGGAAATTCGCTGTGCCCGGTGAGAGCGCCACTGGTTGAATCGCATTGCCGCTAAGACTGAAACTCTGCGAACCCGAAGGCACATTGTCCGTAATGGTCACCGTTCCGGATTGCGCTCCCACCGCGGTCGGCGTGAAACTCACTGCGATCACGCAACTGGAACTCGCCGAGACACTCAGCGGCGTCAGCGCGCACGTGGTGTTCGCGCTGCTCAACGAATAGCCGCCGGTGAAACCGGAAATCGAGGTAATGGTCAGTGGAACAGCTTGGCTGTTGGTTAGCGTTATATCTTGAACCACCACATCGTTGACCACCACCGTGCCAAAATTCAACGCCGATGCGCTCAGTGTCACGCTCCCCAGCCCGGTGCCATTCAGCGTCGCCGTCAGCGGGCTGTTGTTGGCGCTGCTAGAGACGGTCAGCGTGCCCGATTGTGCACCCAATGCAGTAGGAGTGAAGAGAAGCCCGATCTTGCAACTGGAGTTGGCCGGAACCGTGCTGGGGCAGGTCGTCAATCCAGCCGCCAGCGCGAATTCGCTGTTTGAAAAAGCTGGCGAGATGTTGAGGCCGACCGCCAGATTGTTGGTGAAGGTAATGGTGGAGACGTTGCCGGTCGTGTTGAGCGTCGCGTAGCCGAAGTTCACTGCCGCCTGTGACAGTACGGTCTGGGCTAGTCCTGTCCCGTGCAGTGCCACCGTCAGCGGGCTATTGTTGGCGCTGTCATTGATAGTAAGCGTGCCCGACGCCGCGCCCAAAGCTGTGGGAGCGAATGTAAGCCCAATCTTGCAACTGGAGTTGGCCGGAATCGAGCCGGAACTGGGGCAGGTCGTCGACGGATCCAATGCAAATTCGCTGCTGCCGGAAAGCGTTAGCGAAGTGATGTTAAGGGCGACCGCTAAGTTGTTGCCGAGGGTAATGGTGCCGACGCGGCTGGTCGTGTCGATCGCAATGTAGGCGAAGTTTGCAACCGTCGCCGAAATCACGGTCTGGGCGAGCCCATTTCCGCTTAATGTCACCGTCTGCGGGCTGTTGCTGGCGTTGTCGGTAATGGTGACCGCGCCCGACGCTGCGCCAAGAACTGTAGGAGCGAAGGTCATCCCGATGGTGCAACTGGCCTTGGGCGCCAATGTGCCTGCGCTAGGGCATGTCGTCGAGGGATCGAGCGCAAATTCTCCGCTGCCCGACAGCGCCAGAGAGTTAATGACAAGCGCGGTCGATTGGTTGTTGGTCAGAGTAACCGTATGGATGCTGCTGGTAGTATCGATCGCGATGTAGGCGAAGTTCACTGCCGTCGCTGAAAGTGTGGTCTGCGCACCTGCAATGGCTGTAGAGTAAAGGCAGAAAATCGTGGTCAGCGACAGCAATACTGCACTATAGAACTTGCACATAAATTTCCTTTCGCGATCAAACACGGTTGAACCCTAATCTCTTCGATCCGCGTGGCCAGCTTTAATTGCCGGCTGCGCAAAGCGCACGCGTCTTACCGATCCCGCTCATTCCAATGCGGGAATCACTAAGCTTCCGGACCACCTCCGCCAATGAGAATCGGACACGCCGATATCTCACCGGCGATTGCAGGTCCAGCTGCAAACACCAGGAACAGTAAACGAACAGATGGAGAAACCTGCTCATTGGCAGGTAAGAACAACAGGCGGGATTCTAGTTACACAATGAATTGGTTAGCATGAGAATTTTCCAAGCATAGCAGATTTTTCAAAGATTACTAGTAACCCAGCCGCAATAATCAAACGTTATTGTCAAAGATTTCCACAACAAAGCTCCTAGACGCGTTCGCTGAGGAAGTTATCCGTCCACCTCGCTGTCAGCAATCCTTTCAACCTAGGCTGCTTTCACCTCTTGATTCAAGAGTTTGAACGTGCACACGCAAATCGCAGCCGTGCAATTAGAGGTAACTAATCTTTAGTAATGTCAAGGCGAAGATATAACTCATGCTGTAGTCAGGATTCAGCGATAAGGTGATTAGGTTTTTCTCACAAATCTGCCCCGGCAGGAAGAAGGAGTTGTCATGCGCACTTTGGGCACACCTGAATCTGGTTCGCCTCTCCCTGGCTTGACTCTGTTCCATTTTGTTGCGATGCTTGCCGCCGCATTGCTTGTTCTGTCGCCGTTGGCACGGGTCCAGGCCCAGGCATCGGCTGCCGTTTCCTTTCCTGCCATACCAGATCGTGTTCCGGATCGAATTCTCGATCGCGTGGATGAAACCAACCTTGCCACCATCCAAGGCAGCACGCATCCTGCCCTTCGTAACGCCCAGGATAATGGCCGTCTTTCTCCCACCGAGACAATGGGCGATTTGATCCTGGTGCTCAAGCGCTCTGAAGCTCAGCAAGCCGCCCTCGAAAGCTTCAATGCCGAGCAATACAATCCATCCTCTCCGGCATATCACCACTGGCTTACTCCAGAAGAGTTTGGCTTGACTTATGGAGTCTCCCAGAACGATTTGGACACAGTAACTAACTGGCTGTTGAACCACGGCTTCGCCATTCAGGAAATCTCTCCTTCGCGCACCGCGATCCATTTTAGCGGCAGCTCCGGCCAGGTCGAGCAAACCTTTCATACAGAGATGCACGCCATCGTCTCCAATGGCCAGGCGCACATCGCCAACATCAGCGACATCCAGATTCCGGCAGCGCTCACGCCCGTCGTAGTCGGCGTCAAGGCATTGCATAACTTCTTCCCCAAGCCGCAGCATCGCACCGCCTCGATGTTCCGCCAGAATTTCTCCGGCGCAGCTATGCCAACCAGCTTGCAATTGGGAGGGACGAGGACCCAATCAGCCGGCAGCCTTGAACTCCCCGCTGCCCAGCCCAGCTCGCATGCAGAGTACAACCCAGGAGACGGATTAGAGCTACTCGTGCCCTATGACATGGCGACCATCTATAACTACAAATCGCTGTGGACGGCCTCGACGCCAATCACCGGAACGGGCCAGACCGTCGCTCTGGCTGGAACCAGCAACATTGTTCTGAGCGACGTAGCAACCTTCCGCGCCGCCACCGGACTCCCTGCCAAAGTGCCTACGGTTATCATCACCAACTCCGATCCAGGTACCACCGCGCTGCTCGACGACCGGTTTGAGAACACTCTGGACGTCGAATGGTCAGGTGCCGCTGCTCCCGGCGCGTCCATTGTTCTCGTCACCTCCAGCCAAACCAGCCAGACTACCGACGCCTTGTATGCCAGCGAGAGCTACATCATCAACCACAATGTTGCCAAGATCATGAGCGTCAGCTATGGCGAGTGCGAGTTGGGGATGGGTACAGCCGGAAATCAGGAGTATCTGAATCTCTGGCAGCAGGCTTACACCCAGGGCATTGCCGTCTTTGTCAGCTCGGGCGACTCAGCCGCCGCGGTCTGCGACGATGGAAACTACAACTCCGCCACCGACTATGCTGCACAATACGGCACGACCGTCAGCGGCATGACCAGCACTCCTTATAACGTCTCCGTTGGCGGCACCGACTTCGCTCCCACCACAACTGGTTGGAGTGGCGCCAACAGTACGAATATGTCCAACGCCACCGGCTACATTCCCGAGACTCCCTGGAACGACACCGTCACCAATCCCCTTGTCATCAGCAGTTTCGACGGCCAGTTAGATGTCAATTACAACGCCGAGCAATGGGCCAATTGGTTGCTGAAGAATGAAGGAATCAGTAGTGGCCTCTATGACGAGCTCATCCCGCCGAGCGGCGGTTCGGGCGGCGTCAGCAGTTGCACCGTCTCATCCAACTCCAATTCTTCTTCGTGCAGCGGAGGCTACGCCAAACCCGCGTGGCAAACCGGCGTCACCGGAATCCTCTCCACCGACAAGCGCACTGTGCCGGATGTTTCTTTCTTTGCATCCGCCGGTTTTCAGGGCGTCGCCTATCTGATCTGCGACTCGCAGCCGCCCGGCTTCACAAGCCCCATCGCATGCAGCTATCCCGCCAATGCACTTGACATGGCCGTCGGTGGAACCTCGGTCTCTAGCCCAGTGATGGCTGGCGTCATGGCGCTCATCAACCAGAAGGCTGGCTCTACGCAAGGCAATCCCAATGCCCAGCTTTATGCATTGGCCGCCAAGCAAACTTATTCCAAGTGCAGCGCGGAATCGGTGGCCAATTCCAGTGCATGCTACTTCAACGACATCGACACCGGCACCATCGCCACTCCCTGCTTTGGGGGATCTGTCAATTGCACTCCGCAAATCAGCGGCGACGTGCTCGGAATCCTGCCCGGCTATGCTGCCACCACTGGCTATGACAAGGCCACTGGCCTCGGCTCGCTCAACGTCGCCAATGTCGTCAATGGATGGCCTTCCACTGCAGCCTCGGGACCGGCAGCCGCCATATCGCCCGCCAGCCTCAACTTCGCGTCGACCATCGTCGGCGCAACCTCCGCAACGCAAACTGTTACTCTCACTAACTCTGGAACCGGCGCTCTGACCATCTCCGGCATCACCATTACCGGCGCGACCAACGCATCCGGCGCCGCAATCACCACACCCTTCTCGCAAACCACCACGTGTGGTGCAACGCTGGCGGTCAATGCCTCCTGCACCGCTACGGTCACCTTCAAACCCACCATCGTAGGCGCTGTCTCTGCCACGCTCAGCTTTGCTGACAACGCCCTTAGCTCGCCGCAGACCGCGGCCCTCACTGGAGCCGGCGCGACATCGGGCCCGGCCGCCACTCCATCCCCATCGAGCCTCACCTTTGTCTCAACCACGGCCGGCACATCGTCTCCCTTGCAGACCGTCACCCTCACCAATACCGGAAGCACGGCGCTGACGCTCACTAAGATTGCCATCGGCGGCACCAATGCATCCTCGTATGCTCAAGTCAACAATTGCGGAACGACGGTAGCAGCCGGCGCCTCCTGTACCGCCTCGATCATCTTCTCGCCCACTGCTATAGGCTCGGCCTCCGCTACGCTCACCTTTACGGATAACGCCGCCAACTCCCCGCAAACTATCACCCTCAGCGGCACCAGCGCGGGAGCACCTGTAGCCACCGTCTCGCCCACCAGTCTCACCTTCCCATCGACCGCAGCCGGTGCTGCGTCCGCCCAGCAAACCGTCACGCTCACTAATACCGGCACGGCTCCGTTGACTTTCACCAGCAGCCCCACGATCACCGGAACCTACGGCTCACTCTTCCATGGCGCAACTTCGTGCGTCGGAAACGGCACGCTGGCCATCGGCAGCTCCTGCGTCATCAACTTTACGTTTAATCCGACCGCAACAGGAACCTTCACCGCCACTCTCAGCTTTAACGACAACGCTCCCGGTTCGCCACAAACAGTCGCGCTCAGTGGCACAGGCGGCGGAGCCCCTGCGGTCAGCCTCACGCCCGCCAGCCTCACCTTCGCCTCGACCAGCATCGGCACTTCGTCCGCCGCGCAAACCGTAACCCTCAAAAACACCGGAACGGGCACGTTGACTCTATCCACCGTCACCGCTACTGGCACTAACTCCACTTCATTCACCGCCACCAACAACTGCGGCACGTCGCTCGCGGCCAGCGCCTCTTGCACCCTCTCGGTCACCTTCAAACCAACCGCTGCCGGAGCACTGACGGCTTCGCTCAGCATTGCCGACAACGCCGCCAACTCCCCGCAAACCGTCGCGCTCAGTGGCACCGGCGCGGGACTACCGGCTGTCACCCTCACGCCCACCAGCCTCGCCTTCGCCTCGACCAATGTCAGTGCTTCCTCCGCCGCGCAAACCGTAACCCTCAAAAACACCGGAGCAGGCACGTTGACCCTCACCAGCATCGTCACTGCCGGGGCCAACCCCTCTTCATTCATTCAGACCAACAGTTGCGGAAGCTTGGCCGCGGGTGGCTCCTGCACCATCTCCGTCACCTTCAAACCAACCGCTGCGGGAGCACTCTCAGCCACGCTCAGCTTTACCGACAACGCTACCGGCTCTCCGCAAACTGTCGCGCTCACCGGAACAGCCGTCGCCCCCGTGATGGCCGCCGTGCTCTCAACCAGCACGCTGAGCTTCCCCGTCACCGCCGCCGGCGCGACGAGCGGCGCTAACTATAGCCCCGCCCAGGCCATCGCCATCACCAACACCGGCAATGCAGCGCTCGCCATCTCCTCGATCACGCTCGGCGGCACCAACCACGCCTCTTTCTCGCAGCTCAACAATTGCCCCAGCTCCCTCGCGGTATCGGCCAGTTGCACGGCTCTGGTCCGCTTCTCGCCCACCGCAACCGGCAGCCAGTCCGCAACCCTGGTCTTCACCGACAACGCATCGTCCACCACACAATCCGCAACGCTGAGCGGAACCGGCGGCACAGCGCCGACATTCTCGCTCTCAACCACTACGCTCAGCTTCGGCTCCATCACGCACGGAACCGCCAGCGCCGCGCAATCCGCCACCTTAACCAACACCAGCAGCACAACGCCTCTGAATCTCACTTCGATAGCACTCACCGGCACCGGAGCCGCGTCCTTTGTCGCGGTAAACAATTGCGGAGCCACTTTAGCGCCCGGCTCCAGTTGCGTCATCCTCGCCCAATTCGCTCCCACGGCCACCGGCGCACAGGCAGCCACCCTCACCGTCACCGCCAACAACCCAACCGCAACCGCAACCGTCGCGCTTTCAGGAACCGGCCAATAGTCCGGCCGGCCCGGCGCCCACTCGCGCAACGCTTAACCCGGGGCCATCTCCGCTCCTTCATTGGGGCGGGATGGCCACCCAACCACACGGCTCCTCTAACCACCGCGCATAGCAGACATTTCAAGACGCTGGCACGGTGCGGTAGTCTAATCATGTGAACACTTTCCTTCCCCGCAGCGGGTGAAAGCCTTGATAGTTGAAATTGAAAACCTGACAAAGGTTTACGAATCGAAATTACGTGTTGTTGCCGTCGACGGGATCGATCTTGAGTTGAAGCAGGGCGAGATCTTCGGCCTGCTGGGGCCAAACGGGGCCGGCAAGACGACCACCATCTCGATCGCCACCACTCGCACCCTGCCCACCACCGGCTCGGTGCGCATCGCGGGCATCGACGTCGTCCAGCATCCGGCCCACGCGCGGCGATTCATCGGCGTGGTCCCGCAGTTCAACACCCTCGACCGCTCGCTCACCGTATTCGAGAACCTTTACTTCCACTGCCGCTACTTCGGCTTCTCGCATGCGGACGCCAAATCCCGCTCCCTCGAGCTGCTCACCCAGTTCATGCTTTCAGAGCGCAAGGACGCCTATCCGGCCCAGCTTTCCGGCGGTCTCGCGCAGCGTGTGCAGATTGCCCGCGCCATCGCGCACCGGCCCACCGTGCTCTTTCTCGACGAGCCTTCCGCCGGTCTCGACCCGCAAAGCCGCTTGGCTATGTGGTCAATCGTCGAGGGCCTGCACGCGGAGGGCATCACCGTACTCTTGACCACGCACTACATGGAAGAGGCCGACAGGCTCGCTGACCGGCTGGCCATCATCGACCACGGCCGCGCGCTAGCCATAGGCTCGCCGGGCAAGCTCAAGCAAACCTTTGGCGTGCAAACCATCTTCAATCTGAAATTAAATTCGCAACAAGGCCTGGAGCCGCTCGTCGCCAGGCTCAAGGCGCGCGAGGACGTAACCAGCGCTGAGGCTACCTTCGACGGGCTGCGCGTAATCGGCGCCAACTCCGACGGCCTGTTGCCGGAGCTGGTGCAAGCTGCCGCCAACCTCGGCCTCCGCGACATGCAAATTACCGAGCCAAGCCTGGAAACCGTCTTCATTCAACTAACCGGGAGGGATCTCCGTGAATAGCTTTCTTCAGAAGTCCTGGAAATCTCTGAAGGCGTTTCCGCAGATGCTCCTGCACGATTTGGAAATGCTGACCAACGACCTGGGCAATCGAGCTTCGGCCAACTCCAACCCCGTCACTCCCAGCGGGCTACCAAATCAACCAAATCATATGCTGAGCGCCCAACCCGCGATCGTCCTCATGAGTGATTCTCAGCGAAGCGAAGTAAATGAAACGTCCGTCCGCAGCGAAGAGAATCAAACCCCCGTCCGAAGCCGTGTGATTCAAATACCAGCCTGGGGCGAAGTAAATCAAACGGCCGTCTGGGCTGATGAGAATCGCGAACCTGTCTGGGGCGAAGAGAATCGCGATCCCGTCCCGACCGAAGCCAATCGAAATCCTTTCCTGAGAGTAATCGAACGGCTACTGCGTTTAGATCTTCTGCGCGATGCATGGGAAACCATAATCGGCCACAATGATGAAGGTCGCCTCAACTCCGAAATCTTCTTCAAGTCTTTCCTCGGCCTATTTCAGCGCGATCTGCGCGTGCTTACGCGCGAGTTTCATACCTTTCTCTTGCGCGTAGGAATGCAGCCCCTGCTCTTTCTCTTCGTTTTTACCTTCATCCTGCCGCGCATGGGCGGAGCCAATCCGATGGCATCCGGCGCAGGCGTCGACTTCGGCACCATCATCCTTCCCGGCCTGATGGCCGTAGCCATCATGTTCTCCGGAATCGCCGCCGTCGCTCTCCCGCTCTCCTCCGAGTTCGGCATCACCCGCGAAATCGACGACCGTGTAATGTGCCCTCTGCCCTTGTGGGCCGTAGCTCTTGAGAAGGTCTGCTTCTCTGCCATTCAAAGCATCATCGCCGCCCTGCTTGTAATTCCCATGGCCTACTACGTTCCCGCCGTGCCGGTGCGCGCGCATGTAGCTAACTGGTTTCTCCTGGTTATCGTCCTGATTCTCGCCAGTCTCTTAGCCGGTTCGCTCGGCTTAGTTATCGGCTCCACGGTCAACCCCAAGCAGATAGGTCTGGTCTTCTCTATCATCGTAGTGCCCATAACATTTCTAGGCTGCGTCTATTACCCCTGGGCCAGACTGGGCACGATTCCCTGGGTGAAATACGGCGTACTCTTCAATCCCATCGTCTACATGAGTGAAGGCCTCCGCGCCGCAGTAACTCCCAGCGTAGCCCACATGCCCTGGTGGGCCATCCTATTAGCATTACTCTTCTTCACCGCAGCCCTAAGTCGCTGGGGCCTCCGCGGATTCATGGGAAGAGTGCTCTCATAGCTTGGAAACTCTTGCGGCTTCGGGCTGGTAGGCCGGGGTTTTAACCCCGGCATCAAAGTGAAACCCTACTCAAATCTTCTTATGTAAGATCAATAACTTGCAGTGGTAATAAAACTGTTGACACACATATGGCAGAAATGCCTGAGTGGAAGGTGCAGTCTAGGAATTTATGGCATGTTCTTTGTTTTTCTCTTTTGACGGGGTGGATGCTCCAGCCAGTTCCCTGTGATGCATTGGCTAGGTGCGTGATCTTGCGGATTGGGATTGAGCGGATAATAGTTGCAAAATGCGGTTATGTGATACCCCTCAAAGATATCTTGGTATTGAATATAGCCAAACAAATAGTACCCTCCATTTTGGTCTTGCATGAGGCTTTTAGTTCCCATCCAGCGACTTATGTCTTCGGTCATCTTGATTGACTCCGATTGCTCTACGCCGTGAGAGAGGGCGATTCCTGTTTGCCCATCGTAGGAAGGAATTGGGAACGAATCGAGCGGCGTTTTTCCCTTGAACTTCAGCGCCAACTTGCCACGCACGACCAATGCTATCGCAGGTGTATTGCCGATATTTGCAAAACCAATACTGCTACAGTAGACTGCATCTTTAGTCGGCGTCGGGCACGGGCCAAGGCCATTGCCACTCTCTGGGAGTTTAGCTACTACATAGGCTCTTTGGGAGACATGCAAAGATTCCCTGGCCGTCGTCGCCGCCGAAGCAGCGGCCTTCTTTATTTCTTGGGCTTGAGCGTCCAGTTTCGTGACAGCATCCCATCCCGCGTTATTAATACCCTGCGCGGACTCAGAAAATCTCCAGCTCGATTGCTCGATCTGACTGGCTGCGTCCCTAATTCCGTTGGAGGCATCGATAATCTTATCTACTTGCGCGGAAGTGCTGCGGTTGTTCACGATGGTGACGAGAAGTTGACAGAAGGAGACCACAGTTATTACGGCGGCGAGAATCAATTCAAGTTGTCGATCTGGACCTTCGTGCCAAAGATCAGAAAACCAATTCTTGCGTCCGCGATTATGACTACCGCCGTTTTTGCCTGCATGGCTTGGTCGCCCCTGTTCACCTACCTTCTCGGGAACTGGAGAACTGATCCCCTCCGCTGGCCCTTGTTGTTCCTTTTGATTGGTAGCGTTTTCGGAATCGGCGTTATGATCCATTGGGGATTGACCCTCATTTCCGGTGGAGCATATTGAGGATATGAAACACGAATACCATGAAGGACCGAAGGCTGGCGAGAACTTTGAGCAATTAGCGCGGGCTGTTTTTCAGACTCTGAAGGTTGCGGCTCTCGATCATGAGCCCGGAAGTTCCCACTGAAACCTCAACCATGCCTCGCTCAAGCAACAGCCAAACTCCGGCGTCCAACGGAATCGACCGCAGGAGTCAACTTGATTTCGATGTCATAGCCGAGCCGATTCAGACACTCCATCAACTTGCGTTCCGATAGGTTGGAGAAATCGCCGCGCAGCAGACCAGATACCTTTGCCTGCGAAATCCCCATCCGACGGCCAGCTTCCTCTTGAGTCAGGTCCAGACGCCGCACGGCACGCGTAATTTCTATCGCCAAACCGGACTTGATCTTGAGCTGCTCGGCATCAGGCAGGCCAAGGTCCGCAAAGACGTTGCCGGAACTGTTTTCTACTTCGATACCGTCAATCCTGCGATTTGCCATCTCGTATCAAGCCCTTCTTACTGCTCCCAATCCAGAAAAGCGGCCTTGGGGAAGTGTGCATGTCTTAAGTATACCATAACAGGTATAAAAATGAACATCCGCACAAAACATTGCAAAAAAGGTATAATGATTCAATGCGATGGTCCGTTGGCTTTCTGAATGAGAAGGCCAAGGAGGTTCAATGAAGCCAAAATTCATTCCAGTTGAAGAGTCTTTCGAGAAATGGAAGAAGGACCCGAAGTACGTTGCGGCCTACAATGCGCTGGAAGGTGAGTTCGCCCTCGCATCGGCCATGATCAAGGCGCGTGGTGATGCGGATATGACGCAGGAGCAGGTCGCCCAGGCGATGGGGACGACTCAAGCCGTGGTTGCCCGGCTCGAAAGCGGCAGGGTGCTGCCATCGACGCGCACGCTGGAACGATTTGCAAAAGCCACGCGCACGCGCCTGCGCATCAGTTTTGCCCGTGAAACGTTGAGCCGCGAAGCTCATTGAGGCAAGTTAGAGAGCCTGCCCTGATCTCGTCGACCCTGATCTCTCCGAACGGAGCAGCCTTTCTCACCAGCGAGAGATCAAGCCCTTCCGCTCCATTTGCAGAGAATAGCCCTCCGTTGCCGCATAATTGCAATAGAGGTCAGACGGAGAAATCCGCCCGAATCAGCGAGCAGCCTCCCCCCTCCCCCCCTTTTTATTTTTTTAGAATTTTGCATACATTTATTCGAGTTTGCCAGTCAAACTCTGTGACGCTGAGACTAACTCAAGCAAAATCAGTGATTTTCAATAGACAATCCCAAAACAGTGCACAAGCTATCTATTCGCAAAACAGTAAAGTTTTGAATCAGCCGATAGACTATGATGGAAGATTGTGACGATGCGGAAGCCATTTTTCAGGAATCTCCCGATGCTTCTCGCTCCGGCGCTCATGTTAGCGGCCGGTTGCGGCACAGGTCTGGTCACAGCAAGCTCCTCGAATGCGGCCTTTTCCGTCACTCCAGGCACAGCTTCCATCGATACCAACTGCACCGGTTGCAACGCAACCAACGCGCACGGCGCATCTGTCCACCAGTTCACGGCCACAGAGACGGACGGGAGTCCGGCCGAGGTCACCTGGTCGCTCTCTGGCGGAGATGCAACCAGCGGCCCAGGAAACATCAACGCCAGAGGCCAGTACACTCCGCCGAGCTATCTGACTGCCGACCGCGCCGAGGTTGTGGTGACCGCGACTCTGAACGCAAATCCCAGCCTTCGCGCCAGCTCCGTGCTCACCGTGACGCCGGGATTCCTACAGCCGCTGACGCCAGAGAACGTGGCTCTCGGCTCCAACGGAACCGTCACCATCACCGGCTTTCTAGCTGAGGCGGGCGGCTCGACCGGCATACACTTCGAGTTGGCAAGCTCGGCAACCGGCCAGGGAGGAACTCAGTCCGGCGTGCAAGGCTCGCTGGGTGCGACCAGTTGCCAGCAGCACGGCAATCAGGCCTTCACCTCCTGCACAGTCACCTATTATGCGCCGGCCTCGGTGCAGTTCACCGGCACAACCTACGTTGTAGCCACCGTGGGCGGGGATTCATCAGGTTCCAAGTCAAAGGCTGCCTCGGTGCTGCTCGTAAACACTGCCGGAGTAACAAGCAATCCAGCCACGCATCAGGTCCAGTTGTCCGCGACTGTCGAACTGGGCAGCTCTGGCGGCAACAACTTGGACTATGACACCCAGGGCAACCAGATCGTGGACTGCTGCAGCGGAACCTTGGGCGCGCTGATCGAGGATTCATCCAAACGCCAATATCTTCTGAGCAATAACCACGTGCTGGCCAAAAGCGATCACGCCAGCGTGGGCGACACCATCGTCCAACCGGGGCTGATCGACAACAATTGCACGCCTCTAGGAGACAGCGCGGGTGTTGAAGCCGTGGCTTCTCTGACCAGCTGGCTGGCGCTCAACTCGAAGCTGACCAACGCAGACGCAGCCATCGCTCAAGTCGCCTCGCGCGCCATCGACCCGACGGGCAGCATCCAGGAGTTGGGCACAAAGCAAGCCGACGGCACACTGGCAGCCGCGCCTCCCGGCATCAGCTCCTCGGGCGGCAAAGGTGAGGCCGCATCTCTCGATTTGAGAGTGGCCAAAAGCGGACGGACGACGGGCCTAACCTGCGGTGGCGTCTCGGCCGTTGATCTCGATGTGACGGTCGATTATTATCTCGACTGCGCGGAGACCCGGCCTTACGTGACCAAGACCTTCACCCATCAGTTCGGCGTCAGCGGCAACCAGTTCAGCGACGCTGGCGATTCGGGCGCGCTGGTGGTCGATGCCGCAAATGCAGAACCTGTCGGCCTTTATTTTGCTGGCGGCACGGACCTCTCCGGTGTGAGCCAAGGCGTGGCCAACCCGGCAGCCGACGTCCTGAACGAGCTAAGCGCACAGGTGGGCGGCGGCACGGCCTATACCTTTGTGGGCACGACTGACCATGCGGTTAGTTGCCTGAGTTACGGCGACAGCACCATCTCCGCGGCGCAGGCCCGTGCACTCAGCGATGCAGAAACAGCGCGTGGTCAGCAAGCTTTGGCTCAGGCGCGCATGTTGGTGAACCCTTCGGCCGGAATTCTGGGCGTCGGAGCCGGCAAGAGCATTGACCACCCCGGCGAGGCCGCGGTGATTTTCTACACGGACGAAAATATGGCGGTGACCGTGCCAGCTACGGTGGACGGCGTGCGCACTCTGGCGATTCCCACCACGGCTCATGCAGTGGCTTACGGTTCGGCACCGCAAACTGCTCTTGATGCAGGTGTTGAACCGCTCATTGCAGCGGCGCTTACGCAGGCCATGACTGTCAAGAATCAGGTGGCCGTCGGCCTAATGCGGCAAAATCCCGCCTTTTTCGGCGTGGGTGTGGGCCAGAGCCTGGATAACTCGCGCGAGGCTGCATTGATCGTCTACGTGGACCGCAACCGCCTTCCTGCCCATCTGCCGCCGACCGTGGACGGCCTGCGGACCCGCTACATAGTGATGGACCGGTTGCACGTCACCCGCTCTTATGCGGCTTCGGCACCGTCGAGACTCCACTGCAAGACCAAACCGTCAGACGGTGGAACGGATAGCTACGACTTTCTTGACTTGACCGAGTCTCGTCGTATAAAGCCCGACTGAGCTGTGTCGACCGCCTTAATCGATAAGAATCAAAGCCGTCTCGCCCCGGTCGCCAGCACAACGAGGGGAGCGGAGAGCAATTGCCCCGCCCTGCGTCCAGTGCCCGACTGCGGCGCTATTGGACCTCAACGCCTCGGCACGACAACGTTCGTATGCAAGGCGCGAATCCGCTCGATGGCGCTGCTTACCATTGGGCGACCGGTTGCCTTCTCCATGCCTTTGTCAATCAGCGAGTCAACAAACTCTTCGAGGGACATGTTGTTATCTTGAGCGGCGCGAATTACCGTCTCCGGCACAGTAATAGAGATGATCATAGTTGGTGGCTTTCCTTTCCCGGTTTATCGGCAGACGGGGCGGGGGGTTGAGAGCAAATCTTGCAAAGACGGGTAAATCCTTGCAAAGACGGGGAATTAGCGAGTGGCGCTTGCTGTTGTCGGGCCGGGGCGGTAGGCTGGTTGCATGTACGAAGAGTTTCGCGTGACCGACCGCTGGAGCGGCGAAGAGCTCGAATGCCGTTGGAAGGGGACCATGGTGGCCATCGCCACCCGCCACGCCGATGCCGTCGATGTGCGCTTCGATGTCAACGGACGGCCGATGTGGATCGCCCTGCCACTGGACGCCTGGGGGCGGCAGAAGTCGCTCACAGGAAAGGTGATAACAGACCAGCTTGCCGCTCAGATCGCGGGCCGCTTCCTCAAGCAATTGGTCGAAGAAGGCTACGACTCCCGCCGCGAGGTCTACACCATGACCGTCGACGAAGTCCTCTCACATCTGGACGCAGTGGTGGCCGAAGCGAAGGCGCTGGGCGAGATGCCCACACTTCCGATACTCAAGTAAAGGGTCAGCGATTGGGGAACTCGCGTTTGAAAACCGGCGCGATATAAGTTATCGGTTTTTTGCCAAAGGTGAAGCTATAAGTTACCGGTTTTTATACAAATGAGCAGCTTTGGGTTGCCGGTTTTTGGAAAAGTAGAGACTCCTTGCGCTCCAGCTCAGGGCAAGTGGAGCCTTTGGCGGCACCGAAGGCAGGACAAACGGCTGCAAACACGTCAGTAGCGGAGCGGAAAAAGATAAGGAACAATCGAGAAGCCCGGCCCATGCCGTGGCGTTGAAGGGTGTGGGCTGGCAGGCCGGGATTATAACTTTCCCTCGTCAGTAATTCCTGCTGAGAAAGTCTTGCAGACGACTAAGGCGATAGGTGGCGTCGCCGGTTTCGATTTCGAGAAGAAGTTGAGTGGAGACGAGCTGGTTGCGGAAATCCAGGGCAGCGGTAGTTTCGGGATCGGCTACGAGCTTAAGGTTCTTCTCGATCTCCTGTGCCTCCTTTTCAAGAGATTCAAGCCGGCTTGTTTGAGCGGCAATGGTTTGCTGCGCCTGGTCCCGGAGTACTTCCATGCCGCGGACGGCATCGTTTTCTTCGACCTTTTTCCAGTTAGCCCAGGCATCGACGGAACGGTCGAGGTGTCTGTCAATGGCATGGTTGGCAAGATTGTAGGTCACCCTGACTTCGCCGTAGGGTTCCAGGCCCTGGGCTAGAGGATTGACCTGCTGATGAGTGCCGACGGTCAGGGCGACGTCCCAGTTATTCTGCCGGGTAAGTCGGGCAAGAGATTTTTGCTCGTCGATGTCGCTAACTTGCTTCGCTGCGACCTGCAGTTTGAGCGGCTGATTGGGAAGCGGTGGAATGTAGAGAGCGGCTATCTTCGACTGGGTGTCGGCGCGGTCGGAATCGAGCTTGATCTTATTCGTGAGCAGCGCCAGAAGCATGGGTCGAGTCATGTTCTGTGCTTCGACCATCTTAGTAGTCTTGTCGATGAGAGCGTCGAGTGATTTCGATGCCTCGGAGATAAGATCGAGCCGGTGGGTGAGCGCGTCTTTTTCAATACCGGGCAGAACGTATTGGAGGGTTAGCTGAACGCCAGTGGTGGCCTTGTATAACTCGCAGTTCTTACGGGCGGCATCCAGAGTTATACCGGCTTTCTTCAAATTGGAGAGGCTGAGTTGGGCGCCGGCAACCAACTGCGTGGGCAGCCCGGTTTCAGGCTGCGTGAATCCTGCGAGGGCGTCAGGCGTACGCAGAAAATCGCTTTGCGCCTTGGCCTGCTCGGTGAGGTACACGCAGTAGGCTTGCTGGTCGGCCTGTATGTTCTGAGCAGCCGAGAATGCCGCGCAGAATGGCAGGAGTGAAAGGACTACAAGAGTCGAGTTATGCCGAAACATGGTTGTGCTCCCTGAGAATCGATAACAGATGCAGTGAGTTGAGGCCCGAAGACATTCCCTAAAATAACAACGGCTTGTGTCCTAGAAAAACCGTCTGTGACTTAGCCGACTCTGGGTGGGATAAGTCCATCAGGATGGTGAGGCCGCGCACCTGGGTTTTGAAGATAGGATGGCTGATAACTTGTTCGCCCAGGAAGACCTGTTTTACGCTGCCAACCTTGCGGCAAAGAGCCATGTTGAGATAGCAGTCGTAGATAGGAGCGCCGGGCTTTGCGTTGGCCTGATTGTCATAAGGAACAAAGGCAAAGTACAAGCGTTTGTCGCCGCTGGCATTGAGGTAATAGGGACTCTGCTTGGCGATGTTAATGGCGTCGCGCAGGCGGTCAACCTGACGGTTATCTTCGAGTAACTGCTTTTCCGCAACACTGAGAGTTACATCGAGCTGGGCAATATTGGAGCGTAGTTCGGCCTGCTTCTCGATGGCGTCGAGGGACCTGGTTCCAACGGTGGTTTTGTCGAGGACGCTGTCGGAGAGCAGTACGTCGGCGATGCGGCTGTCGGTGTAAGCATCTTCTGCCTGGTTGAGCGCAGCCAATTGCGTGGAGGCGTCTCCTTTGGTGATAAGTCCGGCGGCAAGGTCGCTGTTGATTTGCGCTTCGAGCTGATGGATCTGTGCGAGCAAGTCCTGGGTCTTGCGGTTGTCGGTCTGTTTTTGTACATCGAGCGCGGCCAGTTGCGGGCCGGTGAGCTTGTCGTGTTCGCGCTCGCGCGTGATGGCCGTCTGAAGTGCGGGATCGAGCGCAAGCAAGGAGGCGCGGTGCTTGTCCATCTCGGCGAGAGTAGTTTGCTGACGGATGATGTCCACCTTCAGGTCTTCGATGGTTTGCCGGCTGATGACCAACTTTTGCATGAAGTCGAGACTCTTTTCATCGGAGGCGGATAGGATGACCGGCGCCGCCCAGTTGCTGTCGACGGCATAGAAACCCATGACGAATGCATAGCATAGGACGCCGACCAGCACCGCATAGAGAGTTACGATGGCAAAGATGCGATAAGTTGTCAGGACTGACTTATAAGCGAGCGATTGCAGTGGTGGGCGAGACTTGGCGACACGCGGCGCAACCGGATTCCTGGCGATGGATTCTGTTCCCTGGGATGATGTATCAACTGTTGGCGTGGCCAATGGGTGCCTCCTCTAGTTCTTTGATACGTGTGCCCCAATCGGCGGAGTCCATGGTGCAGAGCGCCAGGGGCGTAATGAAAAGTGAGCTGGCAAGCGACCATGCGATGTAAGCGCCAAAGGCCAGGGGGTGCTGAAGAGTCTCTCTGGCGCTGTACTTTTTGATGGCCCAACTAAGAACGGCGGCGATGCCGAGATAGACGATAAGCGGCGCGGGACCGGCCCAGGCCATGGGATCAGAGGTAAGCATGGTGACGACGACCAATAGCGCAACCACCGCTCCCAGCGGCATGAGAACCAGGGTAAGCACCGTATTGGGGTGGAGCTTGAAGACATGCTGAGGCAGGGTTCGGAGGGTGAAAAAGAAATCGCGTACGATGCTTCGCCGCCAGCGGAGTTGCTGCTTGAAGAGGATTGAGAGCGAGTTAGGTACGGTGGTCCAGCAAAGAGCGTCGTTGTTAATGTAAGTGCCGTAACCGCGCAGCAAGGTTTGATGCGTCAGGAAGCGGTCTTCGCCCTGATTGACCGGGACACCGAACCAATGGCGGGCGCGAATGGCCGGCTCGATTTCAAGCAGCAGTTCGCGGCGGATGGCGAAGAGGCATCCGCTAATGCAGCAGACGCTGCGGGTCCAATTTTCGGGTATCTTGTATAACTCGAAAGCGGAGTAATAAATGATGGTTTGAATGGCAGTTATGACGTTGTCATTGGGGTTGCTTACGCCTACGCGGCCGCCCACCGAACCGATGCCAGGCTCCGCGAAGCAGGCAGTTAGTTCGCGAATAGCGTCGGGGTGAAAGATGCAATCGGAGTCGATGGAGATGATGATTTCGGAGCTGGAGTGTTCGAGGGCGTTGCAGACAGTGCGCGCCTTTCCGCAGTTGAAGTTATTGCGTCCCACGCGGATGGGAATGTTAGTGAAATCGCGTTGGGCTTTGAGTATCCATTCATAACTGTCGTCAACCGAACAGTCGTCCTGGGCGATAACTTCAAAACTTCCGTTAGGGTAGTTACTCTTACTGATGCTTTCGATGGTTTGGTAGACGGTGCGGCCTTCGTTGAAGCAAGGCATGAGAACGCTGACGGTGGGCTGCCAGGAGTAATCCTTACGGATGGGCGATTTTGGGAAAGATACCCTGAGAATAAGGCCCATAAGATACTTGACGACCGAGATCACGAGGCAGAGAAACATGATGAGCCAGAGAAGAATTGGTGCCATGATGTTTTGTCCCTCAAGGCGTACTGCACACGGTAATCATTCCAGCGGGGGTAGGCTGGGCGCGAGTTGGCATTCCGCCCCATAAGTGCCAAAAGACTCGCAATTCTGATACGAGTTTAACCTATCCACGGCAGTGCAAGCCTTTGTGGGCCAGAGTGTTCGGGGGCGATCGACTGGCCTTCCGGGCGGGTTCATCTTTCTGAAATGCCACCGCAGAATTACGTTGATTTGTGATGAACGCCCTTTCCACAATACGGTCTAAGTGGCACAATACCCTATTGACCTTTTTTAAATCCCTAATTTTTCTGTTTGGAAGGAGTACATCAATGGCAAGTGTCTGTGGAGCGGAGGCATTGAGGGCGCTGGCGGGTGGGCCGCGGGTGCATGCAAACCTGTCCGTGGCGCAACTGGTGGAGACCGCATTGATGCGCGGCGAGGCGCGATTGGCGTCGAACGGCGCGTTGGTGGCGGTGACCGGCGCGCGAACGGGGCGTAGTCCCAAGGACAAGTTCACCGTGGACGACGCGGTGACGCACAATGTGGTGGACTGGGGCAAGGTGAATCAGGCCATGACGCCGGAGCGGTTTGAGGCGCTGCTGGAGCGGGTTACCGAGCACCTGAGCGACCGCGACCTGTATGCGCAGGATCTTTATTGCGGCGCCGATCCAACTTACCGGTTGCCGATTCGCGTGGTGAGCGAGTATGCGTGGCACTCGCTGTTTGTGCATCAACTGTTTGTGCGGCCTGATGTGGCGGCGCTGGCCAAGCATGTGCCGGAGTTCACGGTGATTGCGGCGCCGGAGTTCGAGGCTGTGCCGGAGCGGGATGGAACTAATTCAAGCGCTTTTATTCTGGCTGATTTTACGCGCAAGATCATTTTGATCGGCGGGACGAAGTATGCCGGGGAGATGAAGAAATCGATCTTCGGAGTCATGAATTTTATTGTGCCGCAGAAGGACGTGCTGCCGATGCATTGTTCGGCGAACGTGGGCGCGGACGGGGTGACGGCGCTGTTTTTCGGACTGAGCGGAACGGGTAAGACGACACTGTCGGCCGATCCGGCGCGACGGCTGATCGGCGATGACGAGCACGGCTGGGGCGCGGATGGGGTCTTCAATTTTGAAGGCGGATGTTATGCGAAATGCGTGGATCTGACGGAGGAAAAAGAGCCACAGATCTATCGGGCGATCCGGTTTGGGTCGGTGCTGGAAAACGTGATTCTGGACGCGGAGACACGCGAGCCTAACTTTGCCGACGTTCGTTTGACGGAGAATACGCGGGCGGCTTATCCGGTGGATTTCATCGAGAATGCCGTGATTCCAGGCGTTGGCGGGCATCCGCGCAATGTAATGTTCCTGGCTGCGGATGCGTTTGGCGTGCTTCCGCCGATCTCGCGTCTGACGCCGGAGCAGGCCATGTATCACTTTTTGTCGGGGTATACGGCGAAGGTGGCCGGAACCGAGGCGGGCATGGGGAAGGACCCGTCGCCGGAGTTTTCAGCTTGCTTTGGCGCGCCGTTTTTGCCGCTGGCTCCGCGAGTCTATGCGGAGATGCTGGGCGAGCGGCTGCGGAAACAGAAGGCCGCTTGCTGGTTGGTGAATACGGGCTGGAGCGGGGGCAAATTTGGCGTGGGCAAGCGCATGAGTCTGAAGATAACTCGTGCGCTGGTCAACGCGGCGCTCGACGGGCGGCTGGATAAGGTGGAGTTCATCACCGAGCCGGCCTTTGGGCTGAGCATTCCGCTGAGTTGCCCGGATGTTCCGGCGGAGATACTCAACCCACGCAACTCATGGGCGGACAAGGCAGCTTACGATCGACAGGCTGCTGACTTGGCCAGCCGCTTCGAGGCCAACTTCAAGAAGTTTGACGCGCCGGAAGCGATTCGGGCGGCCGGACCGAAGGCTAAGTAGGCGCATTCATCAAATTAAGAGGGGCTTCGATTAGGCTGCGGCTTGATCGAAGCCCCTTTTGGTTGAATCGACATTCAAACGATTGTCCCGGTTTCAATTGTCTTAGCCGACGGAGAGAGGTCTATCGCTTGACGATCTTCGCCAGACGCGGATCCTGCCAGAGCGGGGAAAAATCCTGGTCGGCATACACGCTGGCCAGTTCGGTATAGTGCAAGTCTTTGGCTCTGCGCAAATAATCCAGGGCACCTTCGATGTTGCCGCGTTTCATGTACGCTTTGGCAATCATGTAGGAGATGCGGGCGCTCTGTCCCGGCGTATTGACTTGCGCCTGAACTCCGTCCTGGTTGGCGCTCAACACATCGGCATCTAGCTCCAAAGCGCGGGCGTATTCAGTCATGGCATGATCGACTTCGCCCAGGCCCAGCCATGCTTCCGCGAGGTTGATATGGATGTGCGCGTTCGACTCGTCCATCGCCAGTGCCTGCTTGAAGTAATTGGCGGCAGCCTTGTATTTCTTTTCCAAAAGGGCTACGGCTCCAAGATTGTTGAGCGCAGGAACAAGCCGAGGGTCGTACTTCACTGCCAGTCCAAAGTACTTGCGTGCGGCGCCTCTCTGGTTCAGCTTGAGTTCGGCAATGCCCAGCTTGTTATAAAGCTCGGCATCCTGGCGCTTGACGCGAATGGCAGTCTGATAGTAAGCAGCGGCCAATGCGTAATCGTCGCGAATGCGCGCAACGTCTCCTTTTATCTCCGCCGTTTTAGCGGCCTCCATCTTGTCTTTCTTCGATTTGTTGGGGACGGATTCTGTTCTTCCGTAGGGGGCCGAACAAATCAGCAGGGTCGCCGCTGCCATCATCACTACCAGTCTTTTCATGGATCACCTCTCGTGCGGGGGCGTTTCGCGAGAGACGGCCGTTGAGCTTGCCGACTCTGGCGATTCGCTCCTTGCATCGATCCCAGTAGAGATCGCGCGGAGGCATAGCACAACGCTATACCTGCTACCTGCACGCTTGGCCGGGGTTAAATCCACGTTGGCGCAATCGAACTCACAGCTCTACTATTACTTACCGCAGCCAGGCAAGTGGCAATGAATAGGTCGCCGACAGGAAACGGGAGGGGTTAAACGCCGTTACACGTCGATTTTCTCCGCTGACTCCACAGTTAAGGGCTACTAAAACAGTTCCGGTGGGGTAGCATTACAATCGGTCCGGGAGGGAAAAGATGGCGGATGACAGTTCGGAGTCAACCGACCTCGAATTAGAGCGAGCGGAACTGGAGACAGTGCTTCATTCGGAGCACTTTACGCGCGCGCCTACGCTCGCTCATCTGCTGTCCTATTTATGCGAGAAGCTGTTTGCCGGAGAAGCCAATCAGATCAAGGAGTATTCCGTTGGAGTGGAGGTTTTCCATCGTGGAGATTCCTTCGACCAGAACTCCGACTCGATTGTAAGGGTCGAGGCGAACCGCTTGCGCAAGCGCCTGGCCGCGTACTACGCAAACGACGGTGCATCGCATAGGCTGCATATCACCATTCCTCTGGGGCAATATGTTCCGCAGTTCGAGCCAGTTGCTTCCAGGCAGGGAGATGCAAAGCCAGCTGCCGCAAGTCGCCGAGGCTGGTGGCTTGCGGCAGCACTGGCGCTTCTGCTTCTCGGTTTCGGTTGCGCGTTGCTTATCCTTCGGCCGACCAAGCAAACCCCACCGGCGGCAGTATCGAATCCTGCTGTTCCTATGCACGAGGAGTCGCAATTTGGCCCGCCGGGAGGAGTGGAGGTTCGCATTCTGGCCGGCGCGGGCCGCAGCTTTGTGGATCATGCAGGGAAGTTATGGAATGCCGATGCATGGTTTGATGGCGGCACAGCAGTCAAAAGCTCAGCGCAGCATATCTGGCGCACGCAAAATCCCGATTTTTATCGCACCAGCAGGCAGGGAGAGTTTCGCTATGCGATTCCTCTGCGGAACGGTGTCTACGAAATGCGGCTGCATTTTGCGGAGACAGTTTATGGCCCCGAGTCTACCGGAACGGGCGGGGAGGGCAGCCGCATCATGAGCGTGCGCGCCAACGGCAGGACGCTGCTGACACGCTTCGATGTGGTGGCCGATGCCGGAGCCAGCCTTACCGCCGATGAGAAGGTATTCACTGACATAACGCCGGCCGCGGATGGGCTTCTGCATCTGGAGTTTTCTGGCGAGGAAGGGAAGCAGGCCATCCTTTCGGCCATCGAGATATTGCCTGGATTTAGAGAGCACATGCGGCCGGTGCGCATACTGGCCCGTCAGACACCGTATTACTCCAATGATAGTCATTGGTGGAGTCCGGATAACTACTTTGAAGGCGGCCAACTGGCTGCCTATACGACTCCAGTTAAAGGGACCGACGATCCAGAACTTTACGAAACCGAGCGCTGGGGTAACTTCTCCTATGCAATTCCCGTGACGCCGGGAAGATACTCGGTAACTCTCTATTTCGCGGCGCGCCACGGCGACTGGGATCAAACTTCATCGCCGTCCGACGGCGGCAGGGCCGCAGTGGCCCATATCTTTGACGTATTCTGCAATGGAAATGCGCTGCTCAAAAACTTTGACCTGACCAAGGAGGCGCACGGGACGGACGTGGTGAGGCGCAGTTTTGCGGGCCTGGAACCGAACGCGCAGGGGAAGTTGCTTCTGAGTTTCGTGCCAGTGGAAGGTTATGCTACTGTCACTGGAATTGAAGTTATTCCGCAGTAACTTTTTGCTATTCTTTGGGAAAGCTCTTATCTTCTGAATCGGGCTGTGACTTACTGGCTCGAATCGTGAACTCCAGCCGTTTTTCTCGCTTCGTCATGCCGGAAGATTGGCGGTCAAGCGAGAGGGAAGCGGTTCTGGAGCAAGGCAAGCGCCTCGTCTGTTGTTGCGATGATTCCTTCCAGTTGCGCGTCCTCGACGGCGCGCAGCATCTCGCGGAAACCAGCGCCTGGCTTGTATCCAGCGGCAATCAGCTCGCGGCCGGTGATCAGCGGGAGGGGGCGCACAACGTCCTCGGGAATCGATTCATAACGCTCGCGCACGAAGTTCCAGTGATCCAGATTGCCGCTGCTGGCCAAGCAATCCATGCGATGCAGCGCCAGATGCTCGGGAAAGTTTTCCAGGCGGAAAAATCGCTTGAGTGTAGAGGCCTTCATCCGCGGCGCATCGGCGAAGCGCATGTGGTTGTCGACGAGCGCGAGAATCTGGCTGGTCTCGTCATTGGAGAAACGGAAGCGGCGGCAGATCTCCGCGGCCATGGCCACGCCCACCTCGACGTGTCCGTCGAAGCGGATGCGATCGGCGCGGCGGAAGGTTGGCGGCTTGCCCACATCATGCAGCAGCGCGCCCCAGGCGAGGGTTAGCGGAGAGCCTGCGACTAGTTGATCGAGCAGTAGTAGAGTGTGCGTCCATACATCGCCTTCGGGATGGAATTGCGGCGGCTGTTCGACACCTTTCATGCGGGCAATTTCAGGAAGCACTTCGGCGAGCAGGCTGGATTCGTCGAGTAACTCGAAGGCGCGGCGCGCATGGCCCTCGGTGAGCATTTTCGTCAGCTCGTCGCGGACGCGCTCGCGGCTTACGGATTTGGTTTTGGAGGCTAGATGGCGCATGGCGGAGGCCGTGGCAGGGTCGATCCGGAAGCCGAAACGGGCGGCGAATCGGACGGCGCGGAGCATGCGGAGGTGATCTTCTTCGAAGCGCTCGTCCGGCTGGCCGATGGCGCGGACGATGCCTGCTTCGAGATCGGCGAGGCCATGGACGTGGTCGATTAATCCTTCGTGGATGATGCGCGTTTTTTCATGAGAGTTGAGAGAGGAGTTAGATAACTGCAAGGGGTCGAGCAGCAGGCCGTTAATGGTGAAGTCGCGGCGGAGCACATCTTCTTTGGCGCTGGTTGTGTAACGAACAGCGTCGGGATGACGGCCATCGGAATAGGCGCCATCGGAGCGGAAAGTCGCGACCTCGGTTATTACTTGCGATGAGTCCAACTCGGCTGCGGCCGAGTCATCGGCTTCTGCCTCATCGCCGTCGGCGACCAGTACCACGCCAAAGTGCACTCCGACGGCGAAGGTGCGCGGAAAGAGACGCAACACAACATCGGGAGTCGCGCTGGTAGCTACGTCGTAGTCCTTGGGCTCGCGGGCAAGCAGCAGGTCGCGCACGCAGCCGCCGGCTAGATAGGCTTGATGGCCGGCGGCGCGAAGGGTCGCAATGATCTCGAGAGCCGCATCGAATTGGCGCGATTTGCGAAACATGGCTTCCTTGAGAGTAATCCGTCGGATGCCCGGACTTCGAGCCCGGTAAACTATATAGATGGGCACGCGTGGGCTGATCCTCGGCATCGAATCCTCTTGCGACGAGACGGCGGCGGCGGTGGTGGAGCGTGGGGCGCGCACGCTGTCGTCGGTGGTAGCTTCGCAGATCGCTACGCACGCGCGCTATGGCGGGGTGGTGCCGGAACTGGCCAGTCGCGAGCATTTGCGGGCGATTGTGCCGGTGGTGCGCGAGGCGCTGGTGCAGGCTGGGATCGGCTTGGCGGATTTGGACGCTGTCGCCGTTACTTCGGGGCCGGGACTGGCTGGGGCGCTGCTGGTGGGCATCACTTATGCCAAGGCGCTGGCCTTCGCGCAAGGGTTGCCGCTGATTGCCGTCAATCATCTTGAGGGACACATCCACGCGGTGCTTCTGCATGAACGAGAGGCGGAAAAGCAGGTCCTTCGACTCGCTGCGCTCGCTCAGGATGACAGCCATGATCAGGACGAAGCGGCGCTGGCGCTGGTTGTTTCCGGAGGGCATACGCATCTTTATCTGTGTCGGCCGGCGCACGGTGCTTGGAGTTACTCTCTGATGGGGCGCACGCTGGACGACGCGGCTGGCGAGGCTTTCGACAAGGTGGCCAAGCTGCTGGGCTTTGGCTATCCTGGCGGTCCGTGGATCGACGCGCTGGCGCTGCACGGTAATCCGAAGGCTGTGCCGTTTGCGTTTTCGCAGATCAAAACCAAGGTGCATTTGTGCGGCAAGGCGCCGCGCACCAAGGCCGCCAAGACCGCACCCATTGCCGATCTCGATCCGCGGTTTCTGTTTTCGTTTTCGGGGATCAAGACTGCCGTGCTGCGGTATGTGGAACAGCACAACCTGCGCCCTGAAGCTGAATCGCGGCGCGAAGCGCTCTTTACAGGGCCCGACGCTCCGGATCGACCCACCGTCGAAGCTGCGCTCGCAAGCTGCGATCCGCAGACACTCGACCTGATCGCCAGCTTTCAGCATGCGGTGGTAGGCGACCTGATGAAGAAGAGCTTTGCGGCTACGGAATCTTTGGGAGCGCGGCGGATTTTGGTCACCGGCGGAGTTGCCGCGAACCGCGAACTGCGTGCGCGGTTCAGCGCAGAGGCTACGCAGCGAGGGCTGCGAGTAGCTTTTCCGACGCTGGCTCTCTCGACCGACAACGCAGCGATGATTGCTGCTGCTGCGTGGCCGCGGTTTCAGGCTGGAGAGTTTGCGGATGGTGCGCTGTCTGCCGATCCTTCGCTGGCGCTGGGAAGATAAGTCACGGTCTTTCTGGATTTAAGATTCAGATTTTGGGGCGAACTTTCGGGGTAACTACAGAATTATCTGCAAGGACTTGAAAATATAAAAAGGAGGGCGTGCCCTCCAGTGGATAGTGGTCAGTAAAAGCCCGAATCAAGAACCCAGAGAGAATCTGGGCTCGCCAAATATTGTTGTCTATTTGGGACAGAATAAGCTGGGCAGGCCGCATCTCACATTTGAGTGGCGGGAGTGTCGCATGTCTCGGCTTTTTCTTCCCTTTCTTTGCTCGTTTGCATTTGCACTGCAGGTCCTGGTCATAGCCGGGTGCGGCGGTTCAGCTTCAACGACCACCACGGGCGGCGGAGGTGGCACCAACCCAAGCCCAGGTCCAGTCGGCGGATCGCCGAGCGACGCTTCTGCGGGATGCGGCGGTGCGGGATATGGATATAACAACGGAAATGGAGAAATAACCGGCGTTTGGTTGCAAAGCCCCTCACCAGGTGAGAATCCAAGCAATGTCCAGGTGAATGCAATTGCATACGGCCCCGCTACCGTTGCACAATGGACGGTTTGCCTCGACGGTCAAGCCGCGTATCAGACAAATAGCGATGTGAGTTCCATCTCTCAGGGGATCGATATTCCCGCTGGCCAGCATCTTCTCTGGGCAAGTGCGGCGGATGCCAAGGGCGATTCCGACAGATCAGAAATTCATTTGATTCAGGTTGGAACGCCACCGCCGAGTAGTACTGTGCTGCCGACTCCGCCCGCAGACGCACAGGTGCTATCGGAGATGCAGAACGACACTGCCAACTGGAGCATCTGCAGCCTCTGTGCGGCGGGCACCAACACCACCGGGAACTACTGGATGGCACCTTTCCAAAGCCAGCCCTCGCTGAGCGGTAGCAGCCTTGAGATGTATGCCGACGGGCCGCAGTGGACCAACGTTTTGTTTATGGATACGATGTTGGGCACCAGTTCCAATTCTCATTTTTTATGGGACTTCTGGGTCTACCATGACCCGGCTGCCGAAGCCCACTTCTGGTCCTCGGAATTCGATTTCTGGCAGGTTCTTAGTGGCAACGAGTTTATGATCGGCAGTCAGTGCGACTTTGGAGACGGCTACTGGGCCACCTGGGATAGCCAAGGCGGCGCTTGGGTTCTCAATGGAATCTCTTGTCCGCACTGGGCGCCGGGCTGGCACCACGTTCAGTGGTACTATGAGCGCCTCAGTTCCACGCAGTATCGCTTCGACACACTCGTGTTCGACGGTCAGGGATACGGATTAAATCAGACCTGGAACGTCAACACTACCACTTGGCCGGATATGATCGGCATCCAGTACCAACTGGACCAAGATCCCAGCGCTACTCCACTTCACGAATGGGTCGATAACGTGACTCTGACGATGTGGTAAGGCGCCAGTCGCCTCATAGTGAAACGAACATCTGCAAATGTTCGATACTCAGAAACAACGATTCGCCGAGCCGATATGCTTATCGACCGGATTCAAGAAGATTTGATTTCATCCGGGCCGTCTCCACCCACTCGAGCGTATAGAAGCTGCTGGTACAAGACGGGCGCACATCCTTACATCAGTCAACGTTCTGGGTGAATTACCGGCAAATCGAATTTTTGCTAATAATTCGCTCTCTCCGGTTGGCAGTACGGCGTTTTGAGATCTCTCAATTTTGAGCCCATGTTGTCAGCATTTCAGCCGGCAGGAGCGGCTGATTTTCCTCCACCCCGCAGGCGAAGACCAGTCTGCGGGGGCCCGGTCCTGGATGAAAGCGGAGTTACCACAACGATGACACGGCGGCGGGGACGGGCGTCGAAGGGCGAGCGGATCGAAGCTTGCGGCGCGCAACTGCTCTACCCGGTCCAATATGCCTTTCCCATGCTTCAATGCTGCCCAATTTATGAACACCGTTCAAAACTATTTCATTCCACGGGAATAACGTTCACAAGAGGCGCCGGAGATTGGTAACGAAGCCGCAATCGATTTGCGAAGTTCCGCGAATCGCGAAAGCAAATTCCGCGAAATTCTCAGTACAAATTGCTGTTACGCGGATCGTGCTCTCATGGCCCCATGCTAGTCGGCGTGCATGGATTGTACCCCAGCGACGCGGCTGTCACTGGACTCGGCGGAGTCGGCGGGGTAGCCCACGGATCGTTGACAAAGTCAAAAAACTCCAGCAGATTTGGCTGAGCCGCGTCCCGGTTAGTTAGGTACTTGTGGTTGCCGATGAACCGGTCCTCGACGAACCTGATCACCGCCGTATGGTCCATCGGCGTGTGGGAAACATAATGCCTCCGGGTGAAAGGCGAGATGATTATGTTTGGTAGACGGAAGCCAAGCTGCGCGGCAAATCCTTGAACGGCCGCAGCATCACCGGGATTAGCACCGGGATCAGTCGTTGTAAGATCGCAATGCAGCGTTGGCGTTCCGGGAGTGGCGGGCACGCAGGGAAAGTACAAATTCGGCTGCTGTGCAGTTGTATCGGGATTCACCGCGATCTGCGAGATGTCTGGGATCATTCCCAAAGAGGCATCTGTATTGTCGTTTGAGTGGCCGGGCACTGGTGGAACATGGTCGTATGGCCCTCCCCCTTCGTCGTAGCTCAGGAAGAAAACGGAATCCTTCCATTCAGGACTTGCCATGAACGAATTCACAATGTTGGCCACCTGCGCCTGACCCAGCAAAATCGATTGACCGGACCCGGGATGTTCATCATTGTTGCCATAACCGGCCTCAATAAACGCGAAGCTAGGTAGCGTACCGTTGGTGAGATCGTTAAAGAAGCTGTATTTTGGAGCGTCCTCGCTGGACAGCGGCGCAATGTGGTTCGTATCGATGCAGAACGAGTTCGTTGTATCGCCGACAACGCTCGATGGTTGTGTAGGAGGGTTACAGGCAGCGCCTGTTGGATTCTCATACAGATACTGATAGGAATAGGTCAAGTTCGAGAAGTCGGTCGCGGGATACTCCGCATTCGACCCGCTGGTACAGTCATCTTCATCGAGGCATAGGCCCTCAGTGACCGTGTAATAGATCTTCCAGGATACGTTCGCCTGATCAAGTTCCTGGAAGATGTTCGGAATATCGAGCTGAGGAAGGTGGTCATCGTTACCCGGATCATTCACCAGCCCCTGTGTCGTGCCCCCTGTGAAGGTGGCAATTCGATTACCGATACTCTTGGTCGATACTGGAGAGAACCACCGATCGGACACCGCGAACTGAGATGCCATGTAGTAGTAGTAGTTCAGAAAGCCCTGGTCGTAATACCCCATGGCCCGCTGCCCAGTAAGGTCGGTGAAGGTGCCGGCACAACTCCCATCCGTGCCGGAAGCTACGCAGCTATTAGCGTAGCCTTCGGCGTTGTGTACAAAACCATTCATATTGATAGAGCGAGAAGTGGAAAAGTCATAGCGATTGACATCTCCGTAGCTCGCCAGCCAATCCGAAGATAGATCATCGATGCATGTGCTGGTAAACTTAAAGAGCGAATACGACGTGCCTTCATCGTCAACGTTACTGATCGTGGTCAGCTTGTCATCGATGCCATCCACGGTGTACACCTTGCCATCGTCTCCGACGTTCCAGCCGTTCGAGATTCGGTAGGGATTCAGCATTCCGAAATAGTCGTCGAATGTATGGTTCTCCTGTAGCATAAAAATAACGTGGTCGATAGATTGGATGCTACCCGCAGGAGTCACCACAACGGTTGCATCCGCCGAAACGCTCCCTCCAATTCCGGTCGCAACTGCGGTATACAACGTGGTTGCGCTCGGGCTGACTGCTTGCGTTCCGCCGCTCGACTGCAAGGTATACTTAGTGCCATCGGTTCCAGTCACCGTTACCTGAGTGGCGTTTACCGCAGTCACTGTCAAAGTGGATGAATTTCCCGAGATGATTGAAGTGGGATTGGCAGTAATGCTCAAGGTCGGCGGAGGACTTGAAGTCACTGTTACAGTCGCACTCGACGAAGCTCTTCCACTTGCTCCGGTTGCAACCGCCGTGTAAGTGGTCGTTGTGGTCGGATTGACTGTCTGTGTTCCGCCGCTCGGCTGCAGAGTATAGGAGCTACCATCGGTTCCGGACAACGTAACCTGAATGGCATTCGTCGCAGTCACTGTCAAAGTCGACGACATTCCTGAGGTGATCGACACTTGGCTGACGGTGATGGCCACTGTTGGTGTGGGAGGGTTACTAATTAGGTTGCCTCTCACGCATCCAGTGAAGAGCAATGGGAGCAATAGGCCGGGAGCCATCAAGGAAAGAACCTGGCGGATAGATGGGCGGATGAATGCGTTTGTCAAGACTTTCTCCTTTCTAACCTTAAGTGGTCCATTAGTCGAATCTCGTCGTCTATTGAGATATGGCAATTCGATGCCTCAGTTCATAGGTTGACGTTCGGCATGGGATTCTGCTGATCTACTTTGATCATTCAAACGATCCTCTTGAGGCCTCAGACTGCTCCATGCAAAGGGCTCCACGGCATCGCCAACTTGAACGCGATGTCCTCCCGAGTCACTGGCACGACGAGCATCCATACCATCCCGCGGCAGAGCTGACAAACTTGCTTGCAAGCTCCAGGCAGGTGAAAATTTTTCGGCTTGGTGTTGACGGAATAAAAAGCGTCCGAGTCCTGGAAGATTTCTTGCATTGCGTATTGCCTTTTTACATTTATTGAGTTCGAACCAGCGAAGATAGTTCTTGACAACGCTGCCGATCATCATCTCAACACCAGCTGCAAAGTTATGCTCTGCCATCCGGCGTTGTAGCTCCGGAGAGCGCAAAATGGTAATGAGGTTCTCAGCCAAGTCGGATGCATCGCCTTTTTTGTGGAAGCGGACAGCCATATCTTCTCCCGCCGCCATCTCTTTAAAATCGTCGATGTCAGCGCACACGATCGGAACCCCGTACTCACATGCTTGGTGAGCCGGCCCGCTCGATCCAGTTGCCGAGTCGTAGGGCAACACCAGAATCGACGTTGTCTGAAAAAGTTCGGGAATATCTTCTTCCGGAACGTATCCGCGAAACTCAATTGGCAGGCCTGCAGGCTGCGCATCGCGTATCGACTCCCAATATCCCGCCTTCGTGTGATGATTTGCGCCGGCAACGATCAACCTGGCGTTTGGAACTCTCCTCAGGACAATCTGGAAGGCCGCCATCAAGGTTTCCAACCGCTTATAGGTTCCCCAGTGGCCAATCGCAAGGATGCGGAGATCTGGATTGCCGCGCTTTGCAAAATCCGGGGGATTGGGAATGGAGGCAAATGTTCCATGTGTACCAAGCAACACATTCTGAGCCGAATACTTCGTCACCAAGGTGCCACGGTAGTGCGGAAGAAGGACAGACACAGAATGTGCTTTGAGCAGAGCTTTCGTAGCCAGATAAGTACCAATTCTGAATAGCCTTTCTTGCCGCACACCGGCGGCGGAAAAGTCGACATGCTCGACGATGTTGTGCATGGTGATATGCGTGAAGAAGCCTGCTGCGCGTGTTAGAGCAGGTGCAGAAAGCCCTGCGAAAGCGGCAAAAGGATTCTCAGGTGTCGCAAAGCTGGAAAAGACGAGGTTGTACCATACCACATCCGGTTTGAGCTGCCGAATTGTATGTAATAGGCGCACCGGAGTCGAAACGCTGCCGAACCTCCAGCAGCGAATCACATTGAATCCTGGTAGCTCTGACTGCTCATGAGCTTTTAGCGAATTGCCGTTTTCGTCGGTCGCGAATTTATAGTCAGCTAGTTCGTCGGCAAGAATGGTCAATTCGACGTCTGGGCTGCGCCGTAGCTCCCGTGCAATGTGAAATGCATACTCATTCAACTGGCGTCCGCTGGGAGGAAAGGCGGCAACTAGGCAAATTTTCATCGGGCTCGGTCCTCAAAATAGGCTGATGTGTACATATGGTCTTAGCTGCTGATTTTGACCTCCCGAAAAGTTGAAGAAGGTCTCCTCTTGAAAGCCCGCAGAAAATCGAATTGGATACTGCAGGACAACAGGTCCGGAATCGCTATTGAATTTGCGGTGGAATGGCCTCGCGTACGAAACAGAGAAGCCATTTTGGATTGCGTCGTAGGCGTGGAAGCTTCTAGTGCTGGAGTAGGCGCTTGCAATCTGGAGGTCCCAGTTACGTTTTGGAGTGAAATCAACAGATCCAGCCGGGCGCAGGTTCTGTGCATTTCCCCAATTTGCTCCCACGATTCGCCATGCCCGCAGATCCTCCGCCACAGCTCTGACATTCAACCGTTCACCAAAGCGGTGCTCGATGCCAAGATAGGCAGAAGTCATGTAGTTTTCGTAGTTCACCGGCGAGAACTGCTGATCGTTGGCCCCCCATCCGGTCACCAACGCAGTATTTCCCCATGGCGCCCCGACGCGAAAATCAATTGCAGCCGAAGTTGTAAGCGAATGGAGATTGCTCTCGGTAAACGGGCCCGATTCGCGAATAACATATCCGTTCAAAGAAACTGCATTGAAAAATGAACTCGTCGAAACATACGTAAAGACGCGAAAAAGGTTTTGGTCCATCGCGACGGGAGACAAAGAATCACGGCGGACTGTCGTCTGAATACCGCTATTGAACGTCAAAACATTGCTGCCTATGTTAACGGTGGGATTCGTCCCTACGTTAAACGTGTAGTCTGTCGTATCACGGCTAACAATCGAGTTTGTGCTGGGCACCGAAATTTGCCCCTGAGCGTTGCGTACCTGGAAAAACCCGCTGGTGGGGGGAACATGGTTGAAATGCAAATGGTAAGCGCTTGTTCCTTGTGTTTCGATGGAGGAACGAGGTGGTGGAAGAAGAGCTGTATCAGAACTCGGCACCGGAAATGAAGCATCCAGCTTGGAGTCCAAAACATAAACAGTCGAATCTTCGAAGATCGGTTCCACCGAAAAGTCGGAGAGTGTGCTCACGATGGGAGTGACCCTCAACCCTTCGTCCGCGCCCGCTTGAAGCAGAGCCTGTTCGGCCGTTTGATCTTCGCCTTCAGCGTTGGAAGCCTGCGCAAAGGAGGTGAGTGCCTGAGCATCGTGGTGTTGCTGACGAAGGACATTCGCTTCGGCCAGCAGATACTGGTAATCAGGAGCAGTATCCTCCGCAGCACTGACCGCCGCGAGTTCGGTCTGCGCCCTAGAAGTGTCCCCGAGGGCTAGATAGTTGTTGGCCAGCCCTATTCGCACTTCTGCGTCAGGCGCCCCGGCCGCTTTGGCGCGCTGAAGGTACGTCTGTGAAAGCTCGTAATCATGCAATGACCGAAATAAGTCCGCTGCCTCGATGAGCTGGTCCCCGCTTGGTGGCGCCGTCTCTCCGGCCGCACTTTCCATCTGGGCCAGCGCAATCTGTCTTTCCGCATCCTCTGAATGACCTTGTTCTGCCATGAGCTGCGCAATTGCCAGACGAATTCCTACGCGATCGCTTCCAGTCATTGCGAGCGCTCTACGAAAGCGTTCCATAGCTGCTGCGTGGTCCCCGAGAGTGCTCAGAGCCTCACCGGTAGAGATGAATATCTCACTTCGCGCTGATGTAGAACCGTTTGCCGCAGTTTGCACCGGTCGAACATTTTGCTCCGCCAGTTGGACGTATCGTAAAGTTTGATCCCGATCCTGCAGATTCGCGTAGGAACGTGCAAGCAATGCAAAAGCTGCAACATTATCCGGGGAATCCTTCAGCGCGATTTGCAGCTCGTCAATTGCGTCGTGATATTGCCGTTCTGCAAACAAGGTATTTCCCAGTCCGAGGTGCAACGCGCCATCGTTGGGAGTGAACTTCAGAGCCGCCCTATACTCACTAGCGGCCTTCACCAGCATGTCTTGTCGCCCATATGCCGTCGCGCGGATTACGTGGATGTCCCTCGAATCCCCCAGTGCCACTTCAGCCAGTTCCGCTTGTCTTTCGGCTGCATGTGGTTTATGCAAATCAAGGCTCGCATAGGCGAGTCCAAGGTGTGCCTCTCCATTGTCGGGTTCTCTCTTCAGGGCTGATTCAAAGTCTGCAGCGGCTGCTTGAGCTTGGTGAAGATCGTTTAATATGTAGCCACGATTCACATATGCCGTGACCACCTCGGAGTCCCGATCGAGTGCCTCGGTAAAATCTTGCCGCGCTTGCTCATTGAGTCCTTCATGCTTGTGTACATAGCCTTCGAGCAGGGGAATGTCGGGTTCTTTCGGAAAAATCTTGAGATACTTCGATGTCAATTCAAGCAAATCATCGTATTTCTCGAGACGCAGCAGATCGTAACCAAGATAGACAATCACATCTCTGTCCCGTGGCAACGCCTTAATCGCTTCTCTGCCTACATCTGCAGACTTCTGATATTCACCCTTGAAACTCAGGTATCTCTCGTCTTCACGAAGAATTTCAGGTTCCTGTTTCATTTCGGTGGTGACGCGACTCAACCATGTCCCGGCCAGACTCAAGTTATGAGCCTCGATTGCGGCGTTCATTCCACCCGCCACAATCAGGACTTTGTGCGGAGCCAGGATATACCCCCTGCTATAAGAGTCCTGGGCTTTTGCGAATTCGCGGCGCGCAGTGTAAAGATCACCGAGAGCCAGATAGGGTACGTACAACGAAGGATCGGCACGCGTCAGGCGCTGAAAATACTTTTCTGCCTCCAGGTCGCGCCCCGCTGCGCGCTCAGCATACCCGAGGGAGGTGAGCGCAAATCGATTGATTGGATCCGTTGCAAGAATCTGCTTGTAGACTGTAATCGCATCCTCGGTGCGGTCGAGCTTCATCAGAATATCGCCGTCAAGTTGCAAATTATCACGATCATGTGCGTTGATTGACAGCGCTTCTTTCACATCGCTCAGCGCATCATCGGGGTCGCCCGCGGCCATGTTGATCTGAGCTCTTAACCGAAGAAACTGTGCTCTCGCGGACACCCGATCACCGAGCCCGTTGATCTCTGCTTGTGCTGTATCGAGCTGATGATGAGCAGCGTTTTCGTCTCCAAGATCCTGGTAAATTCCCATCAAGTCCATGTGCAGTTGGATGCTAAAGAGCGGTCCCTCAACCGGATCTGCAGGCAGGTTATCTATAGCGTCGCTGTATTCCCGCAGGGCATCCTGGTCGCGCTCCTCGATCTTCGCGATTTCTCCACGAATTGCGTGCAGCCGATAATTGTTGGCATCCAGCACCGCAGCACGCTGGAGAAAAGCGCCAGCCTTCTCCACGCTACCAACCGAAACCTCGGCCTGCGCCGCGGAGAGCTGGAATTCCATGTCCTTTGGCGCAGCATTGGCCACCTGTCCATACAGCCGTGCGGCTTCATCCAGCTTGCCTTCGAGCTGATAAGTGTACGCAAGCTCAGCTATTATGTCTGACTTCGGACTGCGGATTGACTTAAGAGCTGCGATTGCCTCCGCATAGTTGCCGCTTTCGCGATAGTATCCCGCCATCGATCGTTGCACGTCAGGATTGTTAGGTGCTCGTTGATTGGCCAACTCAAGATAGCGATTTGCCAAGTCCATTTGCTTCAGGTGCTGGTACGAGATCGCCATCAGCAACTCCGACCGCGCGTCAGGCCGCATCCGTTCTGCTCTGCCCAGCCAGCCGAGAGCATCGGTATAGTCTGCCGATCTCATGTAAAGATCACCAAGCAGCAGTGTGTCGTCCCTGCGGTTCGGATTTGAAGCGATCACCTGCTTAAGAAGACGCTCGGCATCTTCGGTTCGGCCCATCACACTATAGGTCTGCGCAAGACCAGAGAGTCCGTCGAGAGTTGAAGGGTTAAGTCGAAGCCCTCGACTGTAGGCATCCACAGATTCCTGAAATCTTGCATTAAGCCGTGCCGCATAGCCGAGAAGAAACAATAGCTGCGGGTCATTTGGAGCAGCTTCTGCGGCGCGTCGCGCGTAGTTTAGCGCCAGCGCATGGTCCCCATGCCGCAACGCCAATTCGGCAGCGCGCGCAAGACGCGCATTTTGAATATTCGATCCCCACCCTAGTGGCTGATCCGGGGATTGTGCTTTGTCTGTTAGGGGTTGTGGGCTTTTAGAAGGATCAGATCCCAAATTGTAAATCTGCGCATTCATGACGCAAGCAATGGCGACAAGTATGGATGCACATGCAATCTTCAGGGATCTAGGTCTAGCAATCAAGTGAGGTCTCCAAAAGGCAAGTCCACTACGAGATATTTTGATTCCAAAAGCACTTTATATGTTGGCTGCACGAAACACTTTTGGCGTCCTGTGGATTTTGGGTTGAGAATGAAGTGCGTGCGAAGTCCCATAGGCAACCGGTTAAGTTGTTTGTGAATCGTAAATTGTGAATGACATTTAGCTTTATTGACCTTTTGCAGCGCCAATACAGCAGTGGCCACGGGAGTTTTGAATTCAACTATTCCGAGAGGCAATTGTGCAAAACTCTGAGTCGATCGCATCGTCAAACAGTCGCATACGGATGAGTCTCCTTCTGATGGCGGCTGTGGTCGTGCATCTACCTCTTTTGTTCATGAAATTACCTCTGAAATCGTATGACACAAACTTCCATATTTTTTTCGCTTCTCACTACGTTCACCACTGGTTCGATCCTTGGAATGCCAAGTGGTATGCGGGCTTTTCTCAAACCACCTACCCTCCGCTGCCGCAGCAGTGGGTGGCGTTAATATCTCATATACTTGGCTTGGATATGGCGTATATGGCGGTACAGCTCGCTGCCGTAATGCTTCTCGTTGTGGGCGTTTATCGATTCTCGCTACTCTGGGTCAGCCCGCGCGCAGCGTCGATTGCTGCTCTGGCAAGTGTTTTTCTGGGCTCTGAGAGCTTCTTGGTTTATTCCGCAGGACAGCTAGGAACCACATTTGCGGCGCCCATCTATTTGAATGCGCTTCCGTTTCTATTCGAGTGGGTTCGACGCGGTAGACGAGAATCGTTTATCAAAGCGAGTGTGCTTTTCACGGCCGCTGCAGCCGCTCACCATGCCACGCTGCTTTTTGGGTCGATCCTTTTCGCAGTACCAGTTCTGGCACTGGTAATCCTTGATCGCCAAGATGGCAAACGGATTTCGACAGCGGTCTTTGTAGGTCGCACCGTTACTATTGCCCTGGTAGTAGGCGTCGCGATTGCCATCGTGCTTCTTCCGTTCTGGATAGCATTAATTCATTATCCAGTCACGCAAACTCCTATCCCACATCCGAGCCGGGCAAACTACATATTGAGCCCTCAGTGGGGTCTTAACTACTTCATCATTCCTTATGGAGCTTTGATTTTTGCGCTGCCATTCATCTTCATCCGCGGTTCCATGGTCGTGAGGCTTCGTCCTTTGCTGTTTGGTTTTTGGGTAGCATTTTTGTTGGGACTCGGAGGGACGACACCGGTCGGTCATCTTGTGCTGGGACGTGCCTTTGACGTGCTCACCTTGGAGCGTTTCAGCTATTGGGCTGCGTTGCTCGCGCTTCCTTTCGTTGGGCTCTTGGCTGCGAAACTCATCGATCGAAATCGAACGTGGGTGATTGTCGGATTAACTACACTGGCAGCGTTCAGCTGTGCAATGGCTGTGGGGTGGGCGACTTATCGCCCGGCCGATGCCGAGGATTTCAAGGTTGATACGGTTGCCTCGTGGCTTAATCGCGATGGTCATGATCAGTTTCGCTATATCACCCTTGGTTTCGGCAACAAGATCGCGCGGCTGGCGATGATGACGGATGCCGGCAGTGTTGATGGCGAATGGAATTCAGGGCGGATGCTGCCGGAGCTGACTCGCTACGGTGGGGGCGCACTTACAAGCTCGAAATACTTCGGAGCGCCTGGCCTCGATGCGCTTCGCGCAATGCTGATGCACGCAGACCACTATGGATTGAAATGGATCTTTGTACGAGATCACTATTATGATCCGTTGCTCTTCTTTGCCGGCTGGCGGCCTGTTGACAGTCTCGAAGACAAGACCATCACTGTGTGGAGCAAGGACGGAGTACCACCGGCTATGCCGATGAACGCCATACAAATGCCTCCTCACTGGCAAGGCCTGATGTGGGGCACTCTTCCGATCGGAAGCAGCATACTTGCGATTTTTGTCGTTCTCATTCCAGAAAAGCTACGGAACGAACGTCAGGCGGGCAAGGCAATCGCAAACGACGAAAATCTCATGCATGCGAGGTTGGTCTCTTGAAAAACGGACGCATACTCGCTATGCTGCTCGGCGCTACGACGATTGCACTCGTGGTGATTGGTACAGTCTGGCCCGTGCCATCCGCTGTGGCCTATGCTGGTGGAGAAAGCCTGCGGCGCTCATCTTCAACACCGGAGGCGGCAGTCGGAAATCTTGGCAACGAAATCCGCATGCAAGCCTGGCATGAGGCATATTTAAGTCTCGCTAACAAAGCCCAGTTCACCGAGTCAGAGTTCACGCATGACTTAACCGGCTACTACCCTAGTCTTCTTACCTACGCAACCGTGGACAACGTCGAAGTATTGCCCCTTCATGCCTCCGCCAATGAAGCAGAGGTAGAACTCAAATTACAGTGGTCTACCGTCGTCGGCTCCTCTGTAAGTACCCGTGACTTGCATTTGACCAAAAACGGCGATACTTGGGAACCGGAATGGCCGATCGTCAAAGAGCCCATACTGCCACCGCAGGTGATCCCCGTGAACTATCTGCGCTGGGATGTTATCTACCGTGGTGCGGGGGATGACTGGGGAGTGCAGGATGTGGAAGCACCTCATGTGCGCATTGTTGATATGCATCCTATAGAAAGAGCTGAGGGAGTGGTAATCCTGGGTGAGCTTCTGAACGAAGACGTTGTGCCGGCCTATGTGTCGGTCGGTGCGACCTTGCTCTCGAAAAATCAATCGTCGATTGCGACCGAAGACAGCTTCGATCATATTTCTCACCTGCTTCTGCCGAAGCAAGTCACGCCGTTTCTCATCAAGTTTCCTGATGTGGCGCTCTCAGACGTCGGCAGCATTCGCATGGCTCCTTTGTCGTCCCTTATTCCGGCCTCGGCAGACCCTGTGATCGAGATCGAAAACGAGCAATTACATCCGATTCCGGGAGCTTCGTTGACTGGGCAGCTCATTAATCAAAGTGGCCAGATAGTGAACGTCGCACATGTTCTTGGAACTTTCTACGACAAAACAGGCCAGGTGGTCTGGATAGCGGACGAGTATATCGACCGCGCTCTCCTGCCACAGACCCCGGTTCCATTTGAAATCCATATTCCAGAGGATCTAGCGAAGAACGTCAGCAGTCAGCGCACGGTCATTGCGACATATTGCTCCGGAGGCCCGCAATGAGAATCAGATTGGCATTCTTGCTCGGTGGCCTCGCCGTCGCGGCGATGACGTTGGCTTTTGCGGAAGGGCCAAATATGAGCCTGCCCAAAACCGTAGAAGCTGGAAATGCATTCTCAGTTCAAAGCACCGGGAGCGGTAAAGCAACTCTATACATCATAGGTCCAGGGCAAGCATTGAAGCGGGATGTACAACTAGGGAAGACCACTTTCTTTTCCGCCGGATCACTCTACAATGCCGGCCACTACCTTGCCGTTCTGACAGAAGATTCCTCTGCGCAAAGCGGCACATTCGATGTTGTGCCTTCGAGTAAACCAGAGGACTTGGGCTTTCTCGCGAAGCCTTCTCGTCTTCCGGTCGGCTTGCATGATGGCATCACTGGTGCCGTCTATGTCTTCGATGCCTATCACAACCTGATTACGACCCCGATGCCGGTGTCCTTTGAACTGTCGAATCCATCCGGCACTGTGCAGAAGCGCACGGTGACGGACCGCGAGGGCGCAGCCTGGACAGAAATGGACTCCACGGCCCAACAAGGGATCGATAAATTTGTGGTTCGAATCGGCGACATTTCCAGCACACGCGTCGTAGGGCAGGTCCCGGGCGATCCGTGTGGGTTAAAGATGAGTGCACGGCAATCCGGACAGAAATTGCAATTGATGACAGATCCAGTGCGCGACTGCAACGGCAATGCGGTACCGGATGGAACAATTGTCACCTTCACCGAGAACTACAACGGGGGTCAATCTACCGTAGACGTACCTCTCAAGCACGGAATTGCGGAGGTGCAAATTGCCGCCATTAATGGCGCTACGATCTCCGTTGCCAGCGGAGTTGTCTTGGGCAATCAGATTCGCTGGGAGAAATGACCATGCTAAAGTATCTTTTGGTTCTCTGCATAGTCCTCGTTCTTTCTTCAGGTTTTGGCGCCGCTCAGGCCGCGGTATGCGTCGAGCCAGCGAATTTGCAGGGTCCACGGCCTCTACAAGAGCAGACAGCAAAAGCAGCGATCCGTGACTACCTGCAATCTTGGCAGAGTTTTACGATCGCCTTTGAACAGAATCGCGCGGATATGCTCGATCCGGCCTTCGTGGGAACAGCCAAAGACAAACTCACAGAGGCAATCCAGCAGCAAGCCACACTCGGAATTCGTTCGCGCTATCATGATCGCGCGCATGATCTTCAAATTATTTTCTACTCGCCTGAAGGGCTGTCCATAGAACTGACAGACAGCATCGAATATGATGTGGAGGTTCTGGATCACGACACGGTCAAAACGGCTCAACGTGTGCACTCCCGCTTCATGGTCATTTTGACCCCCGCCGAGGCACGCTGGAGAGTTCGAGTTTTTCAGGCGGTGCCCGAGTGATGCCAATCTCCAATATGGAGGTGGCGGTACCTGTTGGTTGCAACGAACGAAAAGAAGAAAGTGCTTTGATGATTAAAGCAGCATTCTGAATTCCAGGAGTCGCATATGATTTCGATAGTCGTACCCATTTACAATGAAGAGGAACTGATTGTCCGGTTCCATGAGACTGTGGCGAGCGTAATGGAGCGCGCTTGCACTCAATGGGAAGTCGTGTATGTAGACGATGGCTCCTCGGATTCTTCGCTGGATCTTCTAAAGGGACTGCAGGATATTGATTCACGTGTAGTCGTGGTGGAACTATCCCGCAATTGGGGCCACATGGGAGCGATTTCGGCCGGTATTAAGACGGCGCGCGGTGGCGCGGTGATCTTGATGGATGGAGATTTCCAGGATCCACCCGCGGTTCTTCCGAAATTGATCGATGCCTGGCGGCAAGGGGCTGAAGTCGTAGTTGCTGTAAGAAGGAGCCGGCAGGAAAGGCGTAAGATCCTCGCTAAGCTCTTCCCTCTCTTTTATCGCGTATTGGGAGCTCTTTCCGACTTCCCAATTCCTCTGAATGCGGGAATATTCGGCCTCATGGATCGAAAGACTGTTGATTCGGTCAATGCCATGGGAGAGAGAAATCGGTACTTACCTGGGCTGCGAGCCTGGGTCGGATATAGGAATGCAATTGTCTACTACGATCGGCACGACCGGTTGGCCGGCGAAGGTAAACTCTCGTTCGTAAGCCGGATCAAGTACGCAATGGATGCTATTACGAGCTTCAGCTACAAGCCGTTGCGGCTCAGTTTTGCGCTGTTCTTTTTCACTTGCTCCATGACTTCGCTTCTGGCTCTCTTCATGCTTCTTTCAACGAGTTCAGTGGAGACCGCGGCACTCGGCGTGGCCGCTACAGTGTTTTTTGTAGGAGGGCTGCTGCTTCTATGTCTGGGTGTGTTAGGTGAATATCTTGGACGCGTGTATGACGAGGTACGTGGCCGACCACTTTCGATCATTAGCAGGGTCCACCGCTCCCCAGCCGTGATTGCCCCCCAAGTCGGCATTGTTGCGGCACGAATCAGCAGCCATCAAAACTCGGGAGCAACGGAAGCGGCTTGAAGAGAGCGTACCCTGGAGAGAACCCTATAATGCTTCTTCGCCTTACTTTCAATCGCAAGGTAGAACAAATTCAAAGAGCAGTCATAAGCGATGAGACCCCGCGGCCTTAGACGTCATGAAGTGAACTTATCGTAAGCGTCCGAAGCCGACCGTTGGGTAAGCGGAAGCAATCGGGAATGAGCTCTGCCGGAAACCTCGCTCGTTTCCAGAGACCGACCGAGGGATGTTTGCTGCCCTTTCAAGCGCAAGGAGCGACTCCCCCGAAAAGCTGCCGACTCTAATCCTCGCAAGTCTCGTCAATCCGGTCTGACGACGCTTCGGCTTGTGACAGTTGAGAAAGTGTCACAGTTCCCCAGCAAGGTGCGGCCCCCATCGCGTTACCATCAATCCGTGCCGAGGAATTAAATCTGCGACCCGGTAATCGGGCGAACAAAGTCGTGCAAGTCCAATGAGGATCGATTTTCAGTACTTGGTGTGCATCACTGCCTGCTGTTCGTCTCTCATCAGCGTCAGCGGCAGCGCGTCGGCTCAATCCCAGTATCCACTTTGCCCGATCGAGCCTACATCACAGCCGCTGCCCGTACTAAGACCGGCGATCTCGGTTCGAGTATCACCGGAAGCCTGGCGGGCGGCGGTGATTGAAATGCACGAAGACCCTACCTTCGAGGTGCGAACTCTACCCACCGGACAACTCGCTTGCATCTCCCCGGTGCTGAGCTTGAGTTTGCATCCAAGCTTCAGTCTGCTTTGGTCCGCGGCCATTGAGGCGATCGACCGAGAATATGCCGCACATCCGCTCCCCGCGAAAGAACAGCGGTTGCTGATTGTGCTTCCCAATCTCTATCAGGACGATATGCAGAGGACGCATCTCTTCGAGATCCCTGACACGCAGAATGTTCCCCTGGGCGGCCTATCTGACTCAGCAGTGGCTAAGTTGACCTGTGACGGCACCGACCCAGATTCGTTGCTCAGCGATGTAGCCAGGGCCCACGACAATCTCGATAAAGACTTCACCTTTACCTCATTTACGAAGGAGATCGAATGCGCGAATGCCGCAGTTTCTCTCGAACCGGGATCGCCAGGTCTTCAGTACGTAGCCGGAATGACAAACGATGATCGTGAATACACGAGGCCTTCACGCCAGAATCATCCCCGGAACCTGACTGCGGCGATCGAGCACCACCGTGCCGCTCTCGCCCTCGCTCCAAACTTCTATGAAGCGCGTCGAGGTCTGGCCGAATCCCTTGAAGATTCAGGTGCGCTGGCTGAAGCAGAAAAGGAATATCTGAACCTGGCAAATTCGGACAATCCGCCACCCATACAGCAGGAATCCAATGAATCTCTGACGCGACTCTATGACAAAATGAACGACCGTCCGCATGCGCTTCTGGCCGCGCGTAAGGCAGAACAGCTTCTTGAAATTCTGCTTCCGCTGGTGGGGCAAGATCACAATTTTTCAATGGCGAATGGCCGAAGGGACATTGCAGCCCGTGAGGAAGAGGCAGGCCAGTATGTCCAGGCAGCGAGCGATTATCTTGCAGCACGTAATTTATCGAACGGCACCAAGGTCGACCAGGCGAGCATATACGACTACGATTTGGGGCGCGCTCGCAGCCTTCGTGCTAGCGGAGACGCTTCAAGTGCGGAAGCAACTTGCAATGGATGGCGGAGCCGTGTCTTCGGCCTCCACCAAAAGCTCGACCTCTCGCAATGGTGGGCTTATGGGGGTGGGTTGGACGTTGTACAGGCACGCTGGGAGTTTTCCTGCGGCGACTTCAATAAAGGCCTTCAGGAGCTATTCCAGATCGTCAACTCCCGGCTCGGCCATCCCACCCATCACAAGGACTGGAAGGACGAACCAACGCAGATGTTCCTCATGGAGCCTTATGATGCCCTCGAATCGGCGTTTCACTATCGGCGCCTACCCGAGGCCGCACGGCAGGCGCGTGCTATCTCTCTTCAGGCATATGACATCGACCATGGGCCCTTAAACTTCGAGCCGAACCAGTCTGATATCGATTCCCTTAGGCAGCTGACCCAAAAGCTTATCAGCGAGGTGGCCAAAGAGGGCGGGCTCCAGCACCCCAAGCCGTGATTGGTCTGTGCAGTGGGAGGACCGCCAAACCGGGATCATTCGTTAGGCCCGGAGAAGAGGTAGGTGTCCAGCTATTTTGCACATGGACACTTGAGATCCGACGCGATCATCCTGATGAACTGTGAGGTTCCGGGGCAGCAGCTCCTGGATGCGGTTGATGGGGTGATCGGCGATCTTTTCGAGTACGGTGCGGAGATAGTGTTCCGGGTCGAGCCCGTTAAGCTTGGCTGTTCCGAGCAGCGAATAGATCGTGGCTGCGCGGACGCCGCCGGCATCCGATCCACAGAATAAAAAGTTCTTCCTGCCTAAAGCGATTCCCCAGACATTCTGCCCATGTCGGTCAGGAATTAGAGATTCACTATCCTTGGCATCCGCTCTACGGGCGAACCGTTTGGTATCGAGATAGCGAACAACGCGGTCCAGGAGGTGTTGTCCGCGTGGATGACGGTTCTGGCTTGGTCACTATGGTCCCTGCACCGTGTGTTTTCGGCAGAGGTGCGTAACCTCAGAAGCAGTTGCCTTGGGCGACCCAGTAATGCCAGTCTTCGATGGCCTGGGTGGTTGATTCGTCCAAGCCGATAGCCTTTAGCTGA